>NZ_QVGZ01000001.1:97239-742096 GCF_003603345.1 Faecalibacterium sp. AM43-5AT | reverse complement strand
AAGATGGATGAAAAGCTGGACAAAGAACGGCAGGAAGCCTATGCAGCCCGTGTCAAGTACGATGCGGCTCTCCATGACCTTTCTTCCGTTGATGCTGATTTAGCACAAATTCAAAATAGGTTGGCACGGCTGTCCGATTGCGAAAGGCAGTATCAAGCTGCTCTTTCCGAAAAAATCAAAAGCATCAAAGCATCTGCCCACCCTGCCGCACAGCTGGTTGCGGAAAGTGAAAGCCGCATTGCCGCACTGAAAGTCCAAAAACGGGAGCTGCTGGAGGCCATCAACGCCGGAAAGACTGCCTTGCACACGGTCAATGAAGTTCTGGAAACGCTGGATAATGCCGAGGGCTGGAGTACATGGGACGTAATGGGCGGCGGTTTGATGGCTGATCTTGCCAAGTATGAGGAACTGGACGATGCACAGGAACAAATCGAACAGCTTCAAGTGGAGCTGCGGCGGTTCAAAACTGAGCTTGCTGATGTTGAGATTACCGCTGACCTTCAGGTTACGGTGGACAGCTTTCTGAAATTTGCGGATTTCTTCTTTGACGGCCTCTTTGCAGACTGGGCAGTTCTGGATCACATCAATCAGGCACAGAGCAGGGTGGAGAATACCAAAGGTCAAATCAAGCGAGTCCTTGCACTTCTAAAAAAGATGCGCGAAGATGTTGATGTCCAAATCGCTGATGAAAAAGAGAAGCAGGAGCAGCTTGCGGTGGAAACTGAGCTGTAAGTTTGAAGAGTCCGCTTATGTGATATGATTCGATAAAACCGAATTTACAGGAGGTGTTTCGATGAAAACAAGAAAGTTTGCCTTATGTCTGGCAGCGGTTTTTCTGGTAATGATTTATATCAATATTCAGAGAAGCCATACTTTCACCCTTTCAGATGATGAAGGCACTATAAAGACAGAACAAATACAGCCACTTTGGGGAACTGTAAAAGTGAGCGGTGATTGTGATACTGAGGTGGTCTTTACCGATGTTGAGACTGGAGAAAAATACAAAATCGGATATATTACACAGGGTGTAACAGAAAGAATCAAACTTGAACGAGGCAAATGGTATAAGGTGGTAGGCAGAGGCAACCTTACACTGAATCCGGTAAACATTCGAGTCGAATAAATGTAAGTTCCTTGCGGGCAGCTATGAAAGCTGAAGCTGAGAAGAGAGTTTTGAATATTCACATATGAAGGAGTACAGTTCTATGAGTTACGGTTGGGCAACTGTTTTCACTTTAGCGGCATGGTTTGCAGGGCTTGTGATTGATGTAAATGTGCGGGTCGGCGACCTCGGTTTACGAACCGTGCTTCCCGTCATCGTGATGGGGTGCTGCGTTATGAAGTACATAAAGGGCAATAGCAAATAATCTTATCTCGATACACTTTCCAGCGGGCGGCCACAAAACGGTTGCCCGCTCTTTTTATGCTCAAAAAACGAAGGGAGGAACACTATGCCAAGCAAAACCGAAGAATATCTCGCCCTTGCCCAGCGCACGGCAAACGGCTTGACCCGGTACTGGGAAAGCTGGACGGACTACCTGACCACCGCATCCCGGCTGTACAAGTACCCCTTTGCAGACCAGCTGATGATCTACGCCCAGCGCCCGGATGCCACCGCCTGCGCTGAATATGACATTTGGGTCAGCCGCATGAACCGCTATGTGCGCAAGGGTTCCAAGGGCATTGCCCTGCTGGACGAATCCAGCGGATTCCCTCGCCTGCACTACGTTTTCGATGTGTCGGACACCGGAGTGCGCCGCAATTCGCGTGACCCAGAGGTATGGCAGCTCGGCCCCGATCTGATTCATCCTGTTTCAGAAATGCTTGCCAGAGAATACGGTGTCCAACACGAAAGATTCAGCCAGCAAATTTCCGATTTGACGGGCAAGCTGGTGGATTCTTATTGGGACAACAACAGTGGTGACATTCTCGCCATCGTTGACGGTTCGCTTCTGATGGATTATGATGAAGCCGGACAGGAGTTCCAGTTCAAAAGTGCAGCTGCCATCAGTGTCCTGTATACGATTCTGGAGCGCTGTGGTCTTGAGCCGGACGGCCACTTTGACCAGGATGATTTCCAGGCAATCTACAATTTTTCTACCCCGGATGCCGTTTTTGCCCTCGGCGCTGCCGTCAGCGACATGAGCCGGGAGGTGCTGCGGAACATCGAGCGCACCGTTAAAACCACCATTCGTCGCAGAAACAACGAAAGGAGCCAATATGAATACGAACAGCAGGAACGTGACCTACTCGACCATCGGGGACTACCAGCTCCCGAACCTGACTTTGAACCAACCCCAGAAGCCGCTGGGCAAGTACGGCAGACTGCGCCGGACGTACCTGATGAACCATCGCCCGATACTGTACAACACGATGCTCCTGAACGGGAGCCTGTACCCGCACCTGATGGAGGTGGAGCAGACAGCAGAGAACCGGATGCAGCAGACCATGGCGCAGCTTCTGAAACAGAGCCCGGCCCCGGACAAGGAGCAGAATCAGATGGCATGGGTGCAGCACATGAACAGCCTGAAAGCACAGGCCGAGGAACTGGTGCTGACGGAGCTGATCTACAGCTAAGTTTTCTGGATGCTGCCATCCCTACGGAAGCCCAGCAAATCGAAAAGATTGACCGAGCGGAGAGCGAAAAAACGCCCTCCGCTTTTGTTTTGTCGCAGGTTGAGATCGAAAACGAATTGCGTAAGCACGGTTCGGGATTTATGGGCGGCAAACAGCGCATTATGGCATTGTACCAGACCCAGCCTGATCGGAAACTCCGTGCCAAAACGTTGGCAAAGGAGTACGGCATCGGCGGGCACTCCCACGATTTTCTGGACGGAAGCCGTGGTTTTGTGAATCACGACTGGAAGGGTCTGGAATTCGACCATTACCCCGACCACCAGAAAATCACCCTGAAATGGGCGCAGGTGGAGCAGTATATCGACCTGATGATCCAGTCCGACCGCTACCTGACGGATAGAGAAAAGGAGCATTACACGCCGCCCGTCAGCGTAAAGCCGGATGGTGCCATAGATCGTGCCAAAAACCTGATCCGGGAATTTTGTCAGGAGGAATACGACTCCGAGCCAGACTTTTCTGACCTGTCCAAGATTGGCGTTGCCTACACCAACGCCACCGATGAGGAGATTCCCATTCAGGTCAACGTTGATTTGATTGGGTATCGGGTGGAGCGGTATCTGGGTGATGTTCTTGTAGACGAGCGGCAGTACGAAAGTCTGGAGGAACTGACTGAAACCGAGTTGGAGACTCTGGATTTTTCGGAACTGGTCAGCGTCACGGATGAAGAACTGGAGCATTACCACAGCAAGGCGGAGGAACGCCCGGCACTGCTGCCGCTGGATGCCGCCACCGAGTACAACGCCCTGAAGGAGCAGCACCCGGATGCGCTGGTAGGCTTTGAGCAGAACGGACAGTTTGAGTTTTACGCAGATGATGCACAAAAAGTCTGCGTACTTCTGGGCACCAAACTTCTGGAAAAAGAAACGGCACTAGGCACCGTTCCGGTCACTGGTTTCCCCACCGACCAGTGGGCATACCGTGCCAAGCAGCTGTGGCAGTGCGGCGAGAACGTCTATCTTGCCGGGCTGAACGAGGATGGCACCCACCACCAGACCAAATATTTGCGCCGGGAGGATTATCTGCCGCTGGGCACTACCGTCCACATGGAAGGGCGCGCTTTCCGGGTTGATACGGTAAATTTTGATAAAGACAGCGTATCCTTACAAGACATGATGTTGGCAGAAATGCGAATGCCGATTTTCCGGGAGGAGCCGCTGGCGGTTGTCCGGGAGTTGTACGAGCAGGAACAGGATATTCCACAACTTTCCGACGAAGAACTGGATGAACTGCCTATCTCTGCCGTGGTGGACGGAAAAGGGCAGACCTTCCCGGATGCCGCCGCCTTGGATGAAGCCCTGAATACCGAACCTGCGCCAGAGTCTGCCGGGAACTTCCGCATCACGGATGACCATCTGGGCGAGGGTGGTGCAAAGCAGAAATATGCCCGGAACATCGAAGCCATCCGAACCCTGTTTAAGCTAGAGCAGGAGCACCGTGGTGCCACCGCTGAGGAACAGCGGGTGCTTTCCCAGTATGTAGGCTGGGGTGGTCTGGCAGATGCCTTTGACCCCAACAAGGACGGTTGGGCAAAGGAGTACGCAGAACTGAAAGGGTTACTCTCCGAGGACGAATACGCCGCCGCCCGCAGCTCCGTGCTGAATGCCCACTACACCGCCCCGGTGGTAATTCGCTCTATTTATGATGCAATCGAGAAAATGGGGTTTCAGTCTGGCAACATTCTGGAGCCGTCCATGGGTGTGGGCAACTTCTTCGGAATGCTGCCGGACACCATGGCAGACAGTCGTCTGTACGGCGTAGAGCTGGACAGCATCACCGGGCGCATTGCGAAAAAACTGTATCCGCAGGCTGACATTACTGTGGCTGGCTTTGAGACCACCGACCGCCGTGATTTTTATGACCTCGCTGTCGGCAACGTGCCCTTTGGTCAATACAGAGTCAACGACAAGGCGTACAACAAACTTGGTTTTAGCATCCACAATTATTTCTTTGCAAAAGCCATCGACCAAGTGCGTCCGGGCGGCATCGTTGCCTTTGTCACATCTCGCTACACCATGGACAGCAAGGACAGCACCGCCCGCAAACACATGGCAGAGCGAGCCGATTTGCTGGGGGCCATTCGTCTGCCCAACAACGCTTTCCGTGCCAACGCTGGCACGGATGTTGTCAGCGACATTATCTTTTTGCAAAAACGTGACCGCCCCATTGACCATGAGCCGGACTGGGTGCAGTTGGGCAAAACAGAAGATGGCTTTGCCATCAACCAGTATTTCGCAGACCACCCGGAGATGGTTCTGGGCGTACTCTCCACCGAAAGCACCCAGTATGGACGAGAGGAACTGACGGTTGCGCCCCTTGAGGGCACCAGCCTTGCCGACCAACTTGCAGAAGCAGTACAGCATATTGAGGGGCAATACGCCGAAGTTGAGGTGGAAACACCAGATATTGCGGATGCCGAAAATGAGAAGCACATTCTCCCGGCTGACCCGGAGGTCAAAAACTTCTCCTATACCGTAGTGGACGGCGAAGTTTTCTACCGGGAAAATTCCGTGATGACGCAGGTAGAACTTTCCGACACCGCCAAGGGGCGCGTCACCGGCATGGTGGAACTGCGCCAGATCGTCAACGACCTGATCGACCAGCAGCTGAACGACTACCCGGACGAGGACATCAAGGCAACACAGGAGCGTTTGAACGCCGCCTACGATGCCTTTACCGCCAAATATGGCTTGCTGAACGACCGCAAAAACGGGCGGCTGTTTGAGCAGGATTCCTCTTATTATCTGCTGTGCTCGCTGGAAAATCTGGACGAGCAGGGGCAGCTCAAGAGCAAGGCTGCAATGTTCACCAAGCGCACTATCCGCCCGGAACGCACCGTCACCAGCGTGGATACCCCCAGCGAAGCGTTGGCGGTATCTATTGGTGAGCATGGCAAAGTGGATTTGCCCTATATGGCAGAACTGTTGGGCACTCCCGGCGACTACGGGCGCATCACCACCGAACTGTCCGGCGTGATCTTCAAAGACCCTGCCGCCGACCCCACTGACCCGGAAGCGGGCTGGCAGATGGCAGACGAGTACCTGTCTGGCGATGTTCGGGCAAAGCTGCGGATGGCGCAGTTTGCCGCCGAGACCAACCCGGAATTTGCGGTCAATGTGGATGCGCTGATTAAGGCACAGCCCAGAGAACTGGAAGCATCTGAAATTGATGTGCGGCTGGGTGCCACATGGCTTGCACCTGAAATCATTCAAAAATTTATGACCGAGACTTTCCAGATCCCCTACTATCTGCGCCATGCAGTCAAAGTGAGATATTCTCCGTATACCGCCGAGTGGCGTGTGGAAGGCAAAACTGCCACCGGGCGGGGCGATATTATCTCTTCCGAAACCTACGGCACATCCCGTGCCAATGCCTATAAGATTCTGGAGGAGACCTTGAACCTGAAGGATGTCCGCATCTATGACACCATCGAGGATGCCGAGGGCAAGCCCAAGCGTGTGCTGAACAAGCGGGAGACCATGCTGGCGCAGCAAAAGCAACAGGTCATCAAGGACGCTTTTGCCAACTGGGTCTGGCAAGACCCCCAGCGGCGCATTGCGCTGGTGAAGCAGTACAACGAGCTGTTCAACTCTACCCGCCCCCGTGAATACGATGGCTCCCACATCAAATTCGTGGGCATGAACCCGGAGATCACCCTTCGGGAACACCAGCGCAACGCCATTGCTCATGTGCTTTATGGCGGTAATACGCTGCTTGCACACGAAGTTGGTGCGGGCAAGACCTACGAAATGGCAGCGTCTGCTATGGAAGCGAAACGCCTTGGTTTGTGCCAAAAATCGCTTTTTGTCGTGCCCAACCACCTGACGGAACAGTGGGCATCGGAGTTTCTGAACCTCTACCCCAACGCAAAACTCTTGGTGGCACGGCGCAAGGACTTTGAGACTGCCAACCGCAAAAAATTCTGTGCCCGCATCGCCACCGGGGACTACGATGCCGTCATCATCGGGCATAGCCAGTTTGAGCGCATCCCGCTGTCCTTTGAGCGGCAGGAACGTATCATTCAGGAGCAAATTTATGAAACGCTTGCCGCCATCAACGAGCTGAAAGCCCATGCAGGCGAGAATTTCTCCATCAAGCAGATGGAAAAGACCCGGAAAACTCTGGAAACCAAGCTGGAAAAACTGCGCTCCGATGAGCGCAAAGACGATGTGATTACCTTTGAACAACTGGGCGTTGACAGGCTTTTTGTGGACGAGAGCCATTTTTACAAGAACCTCTTTTTGACCACAAAAATGCGGAATGTCGCAGGATTATCCACCAGCGAAGCGCAAAAATCCAGCGATATGTTCGGCAAGTGCCGCTATCTGGATGAGATCACCGGAGGCCGGGGCGTGGTGTTTGCCACAGGAACGCCCGTGAGCAATTCCATGACCGAGCTGTACACGGTCATGCGGTATTTGCAGTACAGCACCTTGCAGCAGAAAAAACTGACCCACTTTGACTGCTGGGCATCTACCTTTGGTGAGACCACCACCGCCATCGAACTTGCCCCGGAGGGCACCGGCTATCGTGCCCGCACCCGGTTTGCAAAGTTTTTCAATCTCCCGGAACTGATGTCCATGTTCAAGGAGGTTGCGGACATTAAAACATCTGACCAGCTTCATCTGCCTGTGCCCGAAGCAAAGTTTGAAACCGTGGTGGCAAAACCCTCGGAGATTCAAAAGAAAATGGTGCAGGAACTGAGCAAACGTGCTGCAGAAATCCACTCCGGTGCAGTAGATGCCTCCGTGGACAATATGCTCTGCGTCACAAACGACGGCAGAAAAATCGGCTTGGACGTTCGCTTGATGAACCCCATGCTGCCAGATGATCCCAACAGCAAATTGAACGTATGCGTTCAAAATGTGTTGAAAATCTGGGAGGAAGGTAAAGAACAGAAGTTGACCCAACTTTTGTTCTGCGACCTCTCGACACCAAAGAACGATGGCAACTTCAATGTTTATGAGGACATTCGCAAAAAGCTGATTGCCGCCGGTGTGCCGGAAAACGAGATCGAGTTTATCCACAACGCCAACACCGAAGCGAAAAAGGCAGCATTGTTCTCCAAAGTACGTTCCGGCGATGTGCGCGTCCTGCTGGGCAGCACGGCAAAAATGGGCGCAGGAACCAATGTGCAGCAGCGTCTTGTGGCAGTGCATCATCTGGATGTCGGCTGGAAACCCAGTGATATGACCCAGCGCAATGGTCGCATCATCCGGCAGGGCAACATGAACAAGGAAGTCAAGGTGTTCAACTACGTCACCGAAGGCACATTTGATTCGTACCTCTTTCAGACCCTTGAGAATAAACAGCGATTCATCTCGCAAATTATGACTTCCAAATCCCCGGTGCGTTCCTGCGATGATGTGGATGAACAGGCATTGTCTTATGCGGAGATCAAAGCATTGTGTGCTGGAAATCCGTTGATTAAAGAAAAAATGGATTTGGACGTGCAGGTGGCAAAGCTGAAGGTGCTGAAAGCCGACCACCAGAGCCAGAAATTCCGTCTGCAAGACAAGCTGCTGACCAAATTCCCGGCTGACATTCAGGAAACGAACGCCCACATTGCCGGGCTGAAAGCCGATGCACAGCTTGCCGACGCCCATCCGCAGGGCAAGGAGGAGTTTTGCGGCATGGTCATCAAGGGTGTGACCTACGATGAGAAAAAGACCGCCGGTGAGCGACTGGTGCTTGCTTGTTCTGAACTGCCAAACGCCGAAGAAAAAGTCATCGGCAGCTACCGGGGCTTTGAACTTTCCCTGCGGTTCGATACCTTCCGCAGTGAGTATCAGGCGATTCTGAAGGGGCAGCGGAAGTACACGGTGCCTTTGGGCACCGACCCGCTGGGCAACATTATCCGTCTGGATAATTCGCTGAACAACTTCCCGGAGCGCATCACCTCTGCCGAAAACGAGCTGACCACCCTGCATCAGCAGCAGGCGGCGGCGCAAATTGAGGTGGAAAAGCCATTCCCACAGGAGGAAGAACTGGCCGAAAAGTCCGCACGGCTTGCAGAATTGAATGCTCAGTTGGATGTAGACGAAAAGAGCCATGAGCCGGAACAGGACGAGGAAGAACAGGAGGACGAACCTCGCCGCCCCTCGGTGCTGGCGGCACTGGAAGAAAAATCGGATAAGCCGGAGCCGGTGAAGCCCTTCCGCAGTTATTACGACAAGGACGGTGATGCCCGGTGAGGGAAAAGCGGGACGAGATCATCATCCTGAGAACCACAAAGGCGGAGAAAAACCGCATCTATGAAAAAATGCTGGGCATGGGCATCCGCAGCCTGAGTGCCTATATCCGCAAGATGGCACTGGACGGTTACTGCCTGAACCTTGACCTGCCGCAACTGCGGCGCATGGCATATCTCTTGCAGATGTGCAGCAACAATCTGAACCAGTACGCTAAAGCCGCCAATGAAAATGGTCGGGTCTATGCCGCCGACATGGAGGACCTGCGGCAGCGGCTGGATGAACTGATTGAGATTGGTCGGCAAATCCTCTCCCAGCTGGCAGAACTCTAATTTTTTCCCCGCAGTTGGAAAACTGCGGGGGTACATAAGGGGGCGACATCCTTGCAATGCAGGGATTGACACCTTTATAATAGGGGTGAAAGAAAGGCAGGTGCTGGATATGAGGTTCGTTTTTAAGATGATCGTTTTCCCGTTTTGGCTGCTTACGGCTTTCCTTGCGCTGATGCTGAAATGGACTCTGAACCTGTCGGCGTTTGTGTTGACTCTGCCCATGCTGTATATTTTCGGCTGCGGTCTTTATACGCTGTACTGCCGGGAGTGGCTGCAGTTTTTGATCTTGCTGGTGGCAGAGTTTGGCTGCTTCCTGCTCCTCACCGCCGGAACGGTCATTGTAGAAGCCGTGGAATGGTTCAGCAGCTGGATTGCAGAATTATAAAATTTTTATGCCGCCACTGTACGGCATTTTCTTTTTGCCGGGAGGTGGTCAAACTGGCTGCAACAAGATTGATTGCACTGCACAAAAACAAGGGGAAATCCGTTGCGGCCTGCCTGAAAAGCCGCACGGATTACGCCCAGAACCCGGACAAGACACAGCAGGGCGAACTGGTCAGCAGTTACGAATGCAGTCCCCTGACCGTGGATGAAGAATTTATGCTCTCCAAACGCCAATACGAACTTGCCACCGGTCGCAGGCAGAAAAGCGATGTGATCGCCTATCAGATTCGGCAATCGTTCAAGCCCGGAGAGATCACCGCCGAGGAAGCCAATAAGGTCGGTTATGAGCTTGCTATGCGGTTTACCAAGGGCAAGTATGCTTTTATTGTGGCGACCCATACCGACCGGGAACACATTCACAATCACATCATCTACAATTCTACTGCACTGGACAGTACCCGGAAATTCCGGGATTTTTTATTGTCCGGGCTGGCGGTGCAGCGGTTGAGCGATTTGATTTGTCTGGAACATCAGTTGTCCGTTATTGAAATCAAGCCGTACCGGGAGCGGCAAAAGCGCACACTTTATCCACCCAGAGAAAGTAATCGTGATAAGCTGTGTGCCGTAATCGACAGCATCCTGCTGAACGAGAAGCCCGCAGACTTTGAAATCTTTCTTCAAAAGCTGGAGCAGCAGGGCTATGAAATCAAACGAGGAAAGCACACTTCGGTCAAAGGCGCACGGCAGAAACGCTTTATCCGTTTTCGCACATTAGGCGCAGGATACAGCGAAGATGAAATCAAGGCGGTCATCGCCGGAGAAGCAGAACACCGCCCACATCAGAAGCAGCCGCCAAAAGAACAGTCGTTCCACCTGTTGGTGGACATTCAGGCAAAACTCTCCGAGGGCAAAGGCGAAAGCTACGCACGGTGGGCAAAACGCTATAATCTGAAAGAAATGTCCAAGACCCTGATTTTCTTACAGGAAAATAAAATCGGCAGCATCGAAGAAATGCAGGAACGAGTAAATGCAGCGACTGCACGATACCATGAACTAGGCGATTCCATCAAGGCCGCAGAGCAACGTATGGCAGAGATTGCTGTCCTGCGGGCGCACATCGTCAACTATGCCAAAACCCGACCTGTGTATGATGCCTACCGTAAGGCTGGGTACAGCAAGAAGTTTTTGGAAGAACACCGGGAACAAATCACGCTGCACAAGGCGGCAAAAGTCGCTTTTGACGAAGCGAGTTTGAAAAAGTTGCCAAAGGTAAAAGAACTGGATGCCGAATACTCCGCACTGCTTTCTCAAAAGAAAGCTGCTTATCCAGCCTACCGTAAGGCACGGGATGAAATGCAGGAATTGAAAAAAGCACAGAAGAATGTAGAGCTGTTCTTCGCCGAGGAAAAAGACCCCAAGGAAAAATCGCAGACCCGCTAAACAGAAAACGCCGAGGATTCTTCCCATTTTGGGGAGAGTCCTCGGTGTTCTTTTTCGTTATAGAAGCATTTGGCACAAATGCGCAGCCTGCATCCGGCGGATGCAGTACACAAAGGGTTTGGGACTATCCCAACAAGCATTTTGCAACGCAAAAATGGCGTTTGTATATACGGACGCCCTGCTTGCCACTTAGCGACAGCCCTTAAAATGGCGCAAAAAAACAGAGGCCCTTATTCTGGAACCTCCGTTTCTCTGGCTTTCTTAATGCCCTCGGCTGTGGCTTCTATTACAACAAGCTCTTTTTCATTCATAGAATTTAGGAGCACATCAATGTGCTTTCTGCAAGAGCTTGACCTTGCCCCTCCGTCCGCATGAATAAACTGGTCAACTGAAACGTCAAACATGGTAATGAGTTTAACAAAAAGGTCAAAACTGGGATACTGACCTTTGTTCTCAATATTCATAATGGTACGGGAGTCACGGTCTACTAATTCCGCAACATAGGCTTGTGTCCATCCCTTTTCTTCTCTGGCTCGTTTGAGAGCCGCCCCGAGGCCGTGAAAGTCAAACCTTCTTTCTTCTTGGTTCATTCTCATATCACCCTATATCATTGTACGTTTCGGGTCGGGTTATGAGAATGTAATGAGATTTTACACAAAGTAGTATTTCATTTCATCAATATGCGGCCTCCAACTTGTACTATTCGAGATAAAGAACTATAATGTACTCTGTGGAGGTGCGAAATGGACTATATGACATTAAAAGAGGCCGCCGAGAAGTGGGGCGTGACACCTCGTAGAGTAAATTATTATTGTGCCGGTGGGCGTATCTCCGGCGCTGTGAAGATGGCCGGTGTTTGGCTGATCCCAAAGAACACAGAAAAGCCGATTGACGGAAGGACAAAACAAGGGAAGGAGTTGCGCCATGAATAAAATCCTGATTATAGATGATGACAGAGAGCTGTGCGCTTTGATTAAACGTAGCGTACAAGCAGAAAACATAGAAGCTGATTTTTGTAATACCGGAAAAGAAGGCTTGCAAAAATTAAGAGAGCAGGAATACCAGCTTGTGGTACTGGATGTGATGATGCCCGGTATGGATGGTTTTGAAACGCTGGAAGAAATTCGCAAGGAGTACAGCTTGCCGATTTTGATGTTCACATCTAAAAATGACAGCATTTCTAAAGTGCGGGGTTTACGAGCCGGAGCGGACGATTATCTTACAAAACCGTTTGATATGGATGAACTGATTGCTCGTATTGCGTCTCTTATTCGCCGCTACACTCGCTTTAATCAGCAAGTTGGAGCCATACAAAAGCTAAATTTTGACGGATTGCAGATTGACCTTGAAAATCGTTCTGTTACTACATCAAACGGCACTTTTGAACTGCCCCCAAAGGAATTTGATTTGCTCCTGTACTGTGCAAAGCATCAAGGAAAAATTTTGACCAAACAGCAGATTTATGAGGAAGTATGGGGCGAAGAATATTTCTATGATGACAGTAACATTATGGCGATTATCAGCCGACTTCGTAAAAAATTAGAAGTCAATCCTTCAAGCCCAAAGTATATACAAACGGTCAAAGGGATTGGCTACCGGTTTAATAAGGAGGTGTAGTCAGTATGGAAATCATTGTATTCTTGTCCATTGTGATTGCTGTTGGGGCTGTATTGACTTCCACCGTTCTCGTTCGGCGTGTAAAAAAACAAATAGCAGAAATGACCGATGTGCTGGTTGATGTGAAAAACGGAAATGGCAACCGGCGTATTCTATCTGCAACAAATGAACTGACAGCACCTCTTGCCTATGAAATCAACGAGATCGTTGTGGCCTATGAAAGCAGACTTTCAACTGTACGGCAGACAGAAGAAACCAACCGCCAGCTTATGACGAGCCTTTCACATGATGTGCGAACGCCCCTTACTACGCTGATTGGGTATCTTGACGCTGCACACAAAGGACTGGTCACAGGAAAAGACCGGGATGATTATATTGAAACCGCCCGCCGGAAAGCCCATGATCTGAAAGAATATATTGATGTACTCTTTGACTGGTTCAAGTTAAATTCAAACGAGTTTGCTTTGGAGATCCAGAGCGTTGAGGCCGCAGAGCTGACAAGAAATATCCTCATTGACTGGATACCGATTTTTGAGGATAAACAGGTTGAGTATGACATCGATATTCCCGAACAGCCTGTCCGGGTAAGATTGGATATGGACAGCTATATGAGGATTGTCAATAATCTCATTCAAAATGTAATCACTCACAGCCATGCAGACAAAATCAAAATTGCCCTGTCAAAGAAGGAAAATAACATGGAGCTGCTGCTGGCGGATAATGGAGTGGGAATTGAGAAGGAAGATTTGAAACACATTTTTGAACGGCTCTATAAGTGTGACAAAGGACGGTCTGAAAAAGGAAGTGGTCTTGGTCTTTCTATTGTCCATCAGCTTGTAGAAAAGATGGGCGGGAGTATAACAGTTGAAAGTTTGCCGGGAAAAGGAACCGAATTTATGTTGCTTTTTCCTTTGGAGAGTTAAGCGGGTTCCCGTCTTTATGGCGGGAGCCTTTGTCATTTTACTGGATTTCAAATTGCAAGGTTAATGCAAGGTTGCGGCAAGGTTAATGCAAGGTTGGCATGATAGAATACCTTACAGAACAGGAGGTTTTGAATATGGATACAAATTATATCATTGAAACAAAAAATCTGACGAAGCAATACGGCTCACAAAAGAGTGTGGCTGACTTAAATATCCATGTGAAGTTTGGGAGAATTTACGGTCTGCTGGGCAGAAACGGAGCCGGAAAAACCACTACCATGAAAATGCTGTTGGGCTTAACGAAGCCGACTTCCGGGGAGGTCAAAATCTGGGGAAAGTCTTTGCAAGGGAACGAAAAGAAGCTGTTGCCCCGTATCGGAAGCCTGATTGAGTCCCCCGGTTTTTATCCCAATCTGACAGGCACAGAGAACCTGCGTATCTTTGCTACTCTGCGGGGCGTACCAAACAATCATGCTATCAAAGATGCTCTGGATCTGGTAGGACTGCCCTACAAAGATAAAAAGCTCTTTTCACAGTATTCTCTTGGTATGAAGCAGCGGCTTGCCATCGCCCTTGCCGTTATGCACGATCCGGAGCTTTTGATTTTGGATGAGCCGATCAACGGCCTCGATCCCATCGGTATTGCAGAAGTACGCTCCTTTATTCGGGAGCTTTGCGATGCAAGAGGAAAAACTATTTTGATTTCCAGTCACATTCTTTCGGAGATTTCTTTGCTGGCTGACGATATTGGAATTATCGACCACGGCGCGTTGCTGGAAGAAGAAAGCCTTGCTGAGCTGGAGCAAAAAAGCAGTAAGCATATCCGTTTTACGCTCTCTGATACTGCACAGGCAGCAAGAATTTTGGAACGCAATTTCCATGAAAACCATTTTTCCATACAGGACGACCACAATCTGCGTCTACACAATATGGAGCTACCCGTGGGGAAAATTGTAACTGCTTTTGTAGAAAACGGATTGGAGGTATCAGAAGCACATACCTGTGAAGAAAGTCTTGAAGATTACTTCAAGCGTGTGACAGGGGGCGAAGGAATTGCTTAAACTAATCAAATGCGAATTTTTGAAATTGAAACGGAAGAAATTTATTCCGCTGATTATTTTGGCTGCGTTCCTGTTTCCAATCCCGCTGACTTATCTGATGACAACGCCCTCTATGATGGAGCGATATACGGATCGGGCAGATGCTTTCGATTGGCATTTGTCCTTTTGGGAAGTTTTATGCTTTCTGACTGTTCAAAAGATGAAATTCTCGATCATTATAATAATATCGTTCAGTCGGCTGGAGCCATAGAGCTTACAGGAAAGTCATCTTTGGAAGGAACAAAAGAAAAAGGAATCGATGATTATACGGGAACTTATACGGCTGATTATGAGGATTTTTCAGATACAGAGTATTTGTTCGGAGGAACTTCCATAAAAAGAGAAGCCGGTAAGGAACTGTCTATTGACTGCACTTTGGAGGTTACGGAAGGTACTGCAAAAGTATTTTGGATTTCTGGATCTGATAAAGCAGTCACTTTGATTGAAACAACCGGAACTTATAGTGACACAATTACACTTCCTGATGGTGGAAATTATATCGGAATTGAATGCGAGAGTTTCACAGGAAGCATTGAATTAAATATTGAATAACATTCTGCCGGACGACGACAAAAGAAAAAAGCCGTCGTATGGCGGAAAACAATATTCCCTACAAGGTGCGGGCGGCACTGCTTCTGGTGCCGCTGAATACACCAATGCCTACCGGAGCAGTGACTCAATCCTTGTGGTACATTGCAGTTCGTTCCGGGGATGTCCACCGGGTGCAGCACTATCTTCGCACAGAAAGGGATACCTAAGATGGAGCAGTTATCGGCACGTCTGCTATTAACGGCTGGCATCCTGCTGCTGATCGCAGGGGGGATTTTCGCCATTCTCCAAGGATGGCTCTATACCGGCCTTCTCTGGGCGGGTGCGTTTGGATGCCTGATGGCAGCTCTAAACTTTCGGGATTCCAAAAACGATGGCGGCTAAAGCACACGGCATCGTAGTGCACGGTCAATGCGGAAATGCGAGCTACACCCGATTTTCCATATCGAGTGATATAGATTTGGCTTTGGGGGAGGATTGTCTATTGTATGCAAAAAATTGAAGTTGTTGTTCGCATCACGAAGGATCACTGCCCACCGCAAGAGCAGACGATTTTTGAATGGTTCGATTTGATGCGGAATCCCACAGACGCTCTGAGCCGTCCCGATCTGGAAATCAACTTGGAACACCACCGTGTTTTCAAACATGGAACAGAGGTGTACATGAGTCGTTATGAATACGGTGTTTTGAGTTTGATGGCACAGCATCCGGGCAAACTGTTTACAAAGGAGCAGATCTTTGAAGCAGTCTGGCATAAGGACAGCGAAAGCTATTTGAGAGCCGTCACCAGCACGATCGGTCGAATCCGCCAGAAAATAGAGGATGACAAAGATCACCCCCGTTATATTAAAACGGTTTCCAACATTGGATATCAATTTGTCCCATCATCGGAATCGGTGCGATTGAATCGCAATCTGTAATAAAAGCCATACCGTAAGATCCTAGTAGGATTCTTCGGTATGGCTTTATCATTTTCTACGCTGTACGAAATCGGCATCCTTGCATAGATGACCAAGAATATTCTAAAATAGAGATAACTTAATTCAGGAGGTCAAACCATGCGAACATTTGAAGAAGTATTGACCCAATTCCATAGCTTTTTAGAGTCTGCGACCTATTTGGACGTTGTTCCATGTCGCTGGGGATATGTAAGGCTTTTCAATGAGGGTGATCCCATCAATTTCAATGCAATTCTTTGCCGTACACCACAAGAACTATATACGGCATTGGAAAATGATTTGGAAACAGAGATTCAGGTCAGCTTGGGAATCGACTGAATTGGTATAAAATTGGTTTGCTTTTGGGTTCGTTTTGGTATAGTGACTTTGAAAAATGTGCTATACTGTACCACAAGCAAAACATTTTCAGGGATTTTCAATCTTACTGTAAAACTCTGTCAGATGCTTTGCCAGTGTGCGGGTCGAGTCCATTAAGGTTTCTCGCACCGCTTCTGGACAGGAAAGATAGATTCGATTGAACTCTTTTAACTCTATTTCCGTTTTACCCATCCCCGGAGTAATCAGCGCATCAAGCGAAACCGGCAAAACACGAGCAATCGCCAAAAGAATTTCGTAAGATGGATTCATGCTGCCTTTTTCAATGTTGGCGATATGCTTCGTTGAAACATGGCAGCGTTCAGCAAGTTGTTCTTGTGTTAAACCTGCCAGCTTGCGCTCCGTGCGAACCTTTTCTCCAAGTACCTTCAAGTCAGAATTCGGCATCATCGTTCACCTCAATAGTATTGTATCGTTCTTGCGGAAAGAACGGTATAACATCATCATTCCAGTGATTTTGTCCTATCGTGCCGATTTTTACATTTCCCGGTCGAGTTATAAAAAAACGGTAACTCGCCTGGGCGATTCTACGCGCCATCTGATCACAGTTGCCGTTTGTGGAGGTAACTGTGATTTTTTATTGGGGTAACGCATCAAAAAAAGCCTGTCTGCTGCCGTAGACCAGACCGCTCCGAAACAGGCACAATCGTTCCGTTTTGCCACCCACAATCGTGCCGATATGCTGTACTGCGCCAGCTTCCCTCAATGGGAGGCTGGCGTTTTCGCGCTTTTAAGGGCAAGGTGTCGTGGGCCACCACGATCCTTTTTGTCCGAATGCTCACATTCCGTAAAATAACTGGAGGATTATTGATAATGAAATCGACCTATTTGCTTCCGTGGTTCAAGATGACCACATGGTACTTCCGAATGTCTCGATTGCTGGAAGTTTCCAGCGTCAAAAAGCGCACCAAAAATCATAGTGCTGATGCCGACCGTATTTTCATGTTGGTGAAAAATCATGTACTGGCCGTATCCGGCATGGGAGATGAAGCTCCGCCCACTCTCGGCGGAAGAAACGGAGGGAGTGATGTATTATGATCCTGCTGCAACGGGTGAACGAATCCAAAACCTCCGAAAAGACCGTGAAGTGACACAAGAACAGCTTGCCATCGACCTGAACATCAGTGACCGCTACATGAGAAATCTGGAGAAGGGTGAGAAAGTTCCGTCTGTCGACCTCTTTGTGGAGCTGCGGGAGCGATTTGGCTCCTCGCTGGACTACATCGTCTTAGGTGTGTCTGCGTCCCAGCGGGAGCAGGAACTGCAAGATCAGCTGCAAATGCTCCGCAAAGAACTGAAAGAAATGCAGCGGCGGATTCTTGTTATGCTGGAAATTCTGGGCGAATCCGCTTGATCAAACGCTTTACTGTTGTAAACCGGAACGATTGGTTCCGGTGAAAATGGCAAAACCGGAACTACTGGTTCCTAACGAGAACTTCAGTTTTCAAGTACACTATGGTCACAGCAAGGGCAGCCCCCTAACAGGGGACGACAAACCCGAAACTGTACCGTGTACCTTGAAAATTGAAGAAGCAGCTTTTCGGTACTTCCAGACAATGATACTTCCGTAATTCGCGGCCCGGTCAGAAAGCAGACGGGGTGGCTGAGATGCCAATGGAGCGGTGCAAATCCGCCGCCGAAAAGTTCCCACCTCCGGGGTGTCGAGGACAAATAGGAGAAAAACAGTATTTTTCAAACCACCAGTTGAGGATTTCTCGGCTGGTGGTTTTACATTTCCCATCAAAATACCGATATGGAGGAAATCTATATGAGTCGATTTTATAACAACTGCGTAGACGAAGCCAGCTTGACTACCCTCTGCCCGATTTGTCTGGATTCCTTTCAGGGGGCAAAGGGCGTTCGCGTCCGGCGCGCAGACCCTAAGCAGAAGATCAAGGACGTCTGCACCTACTGCCAGATTCGCTATGGTTTCGATTATTATGTACAGCCCGATAAGAACGCTGGGCAGTATGTGAAGCGAGGCCATTTCGATGATGAATCTGAATGCGCTTAAAATCGACCCGGAGTTTCAGGGCAAGATCCCGCCCCTGAATTTTGAAGAAGAACAACAGCTTGAGCAGAACATTCTCCACGAAGGGCGGCTGCTGAATCCCATTATCATCTGGAATGGCTTTATTCTGGACGGACATACCCGCTACCGCATCCTGCGGAAGCATCCGTTCATCGCCTACCAGACACAGGAGATCGAACTGGATAACCGTTACGCGGCTCTTTCATGGATCTGCCAGAACCAGCTTGGACGCAGAAATCTCGACCCGGAACGGAAGAAGTTTCTGATGGGCAAGCTGTATGAATCCGAAAAGCTGGCACGGGGCGGCTCCAAAGAGCGGGCACACGATGAGAACGGACGGTTCACCTCAATGGTTCAAAATGATCCATTGAGGGCAAAGCAGCTCTCCACCTGTGAGCGCATTGCCGCACAAAACGGCGTTGGGGCGGCTACCGTAAAGCGAGCAGAAAAATATGCCAAAGGCGTGGACGCAGCGGAAGATGCAGTCCCCGGTGCAAGAGAGGAAATCCTGACCGGGCGCATCAAGGCAACGGATGCAGAAATCACCGCCTTGGCAAAAACATCAAAAGCAGAAATTCCTGCTGCTCTTGCAGAATTGCGGAAGCCAAAGCAGGAACGTCAGCCCCGAAAAGCCGAAACATCTTCTTCAAAACAAACACTTCCTGAAATCAGCAAAAGCATCCAAGGGCATCAACGCCAGCTTACTACCGAAGAAAGAACCTTTCTGAAAGCATCCATTGACAACCGCTATCAGGAACGAGCCGTTGCAAACGGTTCCCTGATGATGTGCGAAGTGCAGGGTGCGAAAGAGGACTTCATTCGCCGCTGGAATAGCATTTTCAAAGAATACCCGGATGTTTTTGAAGATTCGGACTGCCGCAAGATCATTCATGACTTGACCGAAGATGCCGTACAGTATCTTCTGAAAATAAAGGAGAAAACGCTATGATGCTTTCTAACCTGAACCTTTCCAGCCTGCCGGAGTGCAACTTCGAGGTGCGGTACGTTGACAGCGTTCTGCTGAACCCCTGCGCCGAATATCAGCGGCTGCTCCGCATGGGCAAGGTTGCACGAATCGCAGCAAACTTTTCGGAGTACATCGCCAATGAGCCGAAGGTCAGCTACCGGGATGGCCGCTACTTCGTCTTTGATGGTCAGAACACCATTGAGGCACGGAAAACGTGCAACGGTGGGCGTGACCTCCCGATTCGCTGCAAGGTCTTCTACGGCCTTTCCAAAGAGCATGAAGCTCTGCTGTTTGCTGTGCAGACAGGCATTTCCAGCGAACTGACCGCGGGTGAACAGCTTCGTGCCAAACTGGTGGCACACGAAGAAAACGCCTGCGACTTTGCCGCCGTAACGGAAAATACCGGTGTACGCTTTGCGCTGGATGGGATTCGTGCCCCGTGGAAAATCTACTGCATCCGCTCGGCTTACTACATCTACAAGAGCTACGGCACAGCCCTTTACCATGAAATGCTGAGTGTTCTCGTAGATGCGTGGGGCGGCGATTCTGATTCCTTTCTGTCGGGCATCCTGCATGGCATGGCTCGTTTTCTGGCTCTGTATCAGGGCGAATACAGCCGGGAACGGCTGATTCTCCGGCTGCGCACAGTGCATCCCAAGACCATCACCCGGTTGGCACAAAACGACACTGGCAATGTGGCAGACCGCCACATGAAACAGATCCTGTCCATCTACAACGGTGCTGGCCGTACCCACAATTTGCCCTGCAAGCGGTGATGAACATGATTCCAGTCAACCGAAAATTTCTGCGCGGTGATATTTACTACGCCAATCTGGAGCCGCACCTTGGCTCCGAGCAGGGCGGTATCCGCCCTGTGGTCGTGGTGCAGAATAACACCGCAAACTGCTATTCGCCCAACCTCATTGTTGCGCCTGTCACATCCAATACTGCAAAGAAGCCCGATCACCAAGCCCACGTTCTTGTGGACGGTAATCGGGCTTTTTTGCAGCCCTCTATGATCTTGGCAGAATCTGTTCAGACCATCAGCAAGGGACGGCTGATCCGCCCGATGGGGCGGTTGAGCATCCCGGAACTCATTCGGCTCAATTATGCGCTGCTGTATCAGCTCGATCTGAACGAATGGGTATGGAGAAAGGAGGCCTATGAACGCTATCTGCGATACCACCGCTAAATCGGAAACTCTTTCCGTCAAAGGCTGCAAAGTCAAGATTACTTATGCGCCTGCGGATACGGACTGTCTGGATGCAATCCAGAAGCTGCTGCAAACCACCATCCTGCGCACGGCAGGGCACACCGCTGCCTGACATCCTTGTGTTCCTTGAATGCGTGAGATAAGATAAAATCGAACTGAACCTTGAAAACAAAATATGGACGAAACACGTTTGATTTTTCCTTTCTCACTCAAAGAAAGAGAGATTGAAATGAAAAAACGTGTCTATACCTTATACCGTGTTTCGACCAAAGGACAGGTCGAGAAAGACGACATCCCCATGCAGAAAGAAGCCTGCCGCAACTTTGCAGAAAGTCAGGGCTGGGAGATCGTCAAGGAATTTTCCGAAAAAGGCGTTTCCGGCTTTAAGAAGTCTGCCAAAGACCGTGATGAACTCCAGAAAATCCAACAGGCCGCAATGGAGGGCAAGTTTGACATCCTGCTGGTGTTCATGTTTGACCGTCTCGGTCGCCGTGATGATGAAACGCCCTTTATCGTGGAATGGTTCACGAAGCAGGGCATCGAAGTCTGGAGCGTGAACGAAGGACAGCAGCGATTTGACACCCATGTGGACAAGCTGATGAACTACATCCGCTACTGGCAGGCATCCGGCGAAAGTCTGAAAACCTCTGTCCGTACCCGGACAAGGCTGGAACAGCTCACCGGGGAGGGACACTACACGGGCGGCACAGTGGCTTTTGGCTACAAGCGTGTCCGCCTTGGCCGGGTAAACAAGAAAAACCAAGAGGTCTGCGACCTTGTGATTGATGAAGCGGAAGCTGAGATCGTCCGGCTGATTTTCCACAAGTACGTTTACGAGGGTTACGGCGCACAGAAGTTGAGCCACTATCTTTATGAACAGGGAGTCGTAGGACGGAACAACAAAAATATCCCCAACACCAGCATCGTTCGGATGATCAAGAATAAAGGATACACGGGGTACCTCATCAACGGTGCGGTGGAGACGGAGTGTCCGCAGCTCCGCATCATCGAACCAGAGCTGTTTGAACAGGCACAGGAACTGCGGCAGGCACGCACCTGTGAGCGTGGCGGCACTTCACTGGGCACCAGTTCCAAAGCCCTGTTGACCGGGCTGGTTTACTGCGGTCACTGCGGCAACCGCTTGAGCCTGACCAGCAGCGGACGGACACACACCTACGCCGATGGGCATACGGTGAAAGAAGTCCGGCCCCGGTATAGCTGCTTTTATAAGATTCGGCATCCGGGTGACTGCGATGGGCAGTCCGGCTACGGTGTTTCCAAGCTGGATTCCATTGTGGAAGAAGTTGTTCGGCAGATCTTCGCACAGTTCCGGGAGGTTTCCCGGAAGAAGCTGCTGGAATCGGTCAAGACTAACGATGCCGCCCGCATCCAGAAGAAGGTCAAGAAAATCCAGAAAGACTTGGAAAGCAAGCAGAAAGAACTGGACGACCTGAAAGCCGAAACCATCCTCGTCATCCGGGGCGTAAGTGCCTTGGACAAAGAACTGCTGGGCACACTGGTGGCCGAGGCAAGAGAGGCTTTGGAAACTCTGGAAAAGCAGCTTGTTCAGGCACAGGAAGAATACGAAGAAGCCACCAAAACAGCAAAGCGCAGCAACTACATCTGCAACGAGCTGTTTACATGGGCGGATGTTTACGACACCGCCAACCACGATGAACGGCGCGCCATCTTGCAGCAGTTCATTAAGGAGATTCGCGTCCGAAAAGACTATGAAATCTCGATCACTCTGAATGCCAGCTTCAACCAAGTGGAGCAGCTCAAGTCTGTATCAATCTACGATGGTGCGGAAATTTTTGAAGAAATTTCCGAGAAGGGGGCATAAAAGCGATGCGCTTGCCCGCAGCACTCTGCAAAATGCAAAGAAAGAGACGTGAAAGCGATGGATTTTCAAAAAGTACATTGATGACCCCGCCCGGTTCGCATCCGACTTCAGGGTTCGGAGCCCGGCACGGTCCGCCAAAGTTTTTTGGGCATAAAAAACGCCGCATCGTACAAAACGATGCGGCAAATTGGTGGACCTAGAGGGATTCGAACCCTTGACCTCTCGGATGCGAACCGAACGCTCTCCCAGCTGAGCTATAGGCCCATATTTAGGGGCGTGACGCGGTTGGGCGACCAACCGACATACTCCCCATTTGAATGCCCACAACTCTGTGGGGCACAAAAGCGATACGCTTGCACTCCCAGCTGAGCTATAGGCCCATATTTAGGGGCGTGACTCGGTTGGGCGACCAACCGACATACTCCCCATTTGAATGCCCACAACTCTGTGGGGCACAAAAGCGATACGCTTGCACTCCCAGCTGAGCTATAGGCCCATATTTAGGGGCGTGACTCGGTTGGGCGACCAACCGACATACTCCCCATTTGAATGCCCACAACTCTGTGGGGCACAAAAGCGATACGCTTGCACTCCCAGCTGAGCTATAGGCCCATATTTAGGGGCGTGACTCGGTTGGGCGACCAACCGACATACTCCCCATTTGAATGCCCACAACTCTGTGGGGCACAAAAGCGATACGCTTGCACTCCCAGCTGAGCTATAGGCCCATATTTAGGGGCGTGACTCGGTTGGGCGACCAACCGACATACTCCCCATTTGAATGCCCACAACTCTGTGGGGCACAAAAGCGATACGCTTGCACTCCCAGCTGAGCTATAGGCCCATATTTAGGGGCGTGACTCGGTTGGGCGACCAACCGACATACTCCCCATTCTAATGCCCACAACTCTGTGGGGCACAAAAGCGATACGCTTGCACTCCCAACTGAGCTATAGGCCCATGTGATGACCCTGTAAGTGTAACTCTGTTCGGGCGATTTGTCAAGTATTTTGGGCAGGGCCAAAAGCCTGGCTCATCAGCGGTTGCCTAGCTGCCAGAAAGCAACAGCGCTGGCAGCGGCAACGTTCAGGGAATCCACGCCGTGGGACATAGGAATCTTTACGGTGTAGTCACAGGCGGCAATGGTGCTGTGGGCAAGGCCGTCACCCTCTGTGCCCAGCACGATGGCGAGCTTCGGCTCAGCGGAAAGAGCGCTGTCGTCAATGCTTACGGAGCGGTCGCTCAGAGCCATGGCAGCAGTCTTGAAGCTAAGACTGTGCAGCTGAGCAATGCCGTTTTCCGGCCAGTCGGCAGGACAGGTGCCGATCTGCGCCCAGGGCACCTGAAACACGGTGCCCATGCTCACACGCACGGCACGGCGGCACAGCGGGTCGCAGCAGGAAGGAGTAACGAGCACGGCATCCATGTTCAGTGCAGCGGCGCTGCGGAAGATCGCTCCCACATTGGTGGAGTCCACAATGCCCTCCAGAACGGCCACCCGGCGGGCATTGCGGCAGACCTCTTCCACGCTGCGCGGCAGCGGGCGGCGGAAGGCGCACAGCACGCCGCGGGTCAGTTCGAAGCCGGTCAGGCTGGCAAGGGTCTCGCGGTCGGCTGTGTACACCGGGGCATCACCGCAGCGGGTCAGGATATCGGCAGCCGGGCCGGTGATCTGTTTGCGCTCCATGAGCAGGGAGAGCGGGGTGTATCCGGCATCCAGCGCACGGGTGATCACCTTGGGGCTTTCGGCAATAAAGATGCCTTTATCCGGCTCCAGACGATTGCGCAGCTGCGCTTGCGTCAGGCGGGCATAGACATCCAGCTCCGGTGCGGAAAGGTCTGTGATCTCGACAATATTCGGCATAAGGAAGTTCTCCTTTGGAAAAGCTTTTTTCTTATTCTAACACAACCTGTGAGGGAATGCAAAGTGCGGGCCGGGCACGGCCGTATTTTTGGCTCTGGCAGGACGCAGGGATACACATGCATGACATGTAAAATTGATATGAACAAAGCTGTAAAAATATATTATAATAGGGTGCGAAAAGAGGGAAAAAGGTAATATGAAAACAAAACATCATGGGCAGATGTCGGAGTCCTTCCTGACGGCGGTGTTCCTTTCGCTTTCGGGCGGGCTGCAGGATGCCTATACGTATCTGTTCCGCGGTAAGGTGTTTGCAAATGCACAGACCGGCAACATCGTGCTGCTGAGTGCCAACATCATGGATGGTCAGTGGGATCGGGTGCTACACTATCTGGTTCCTCTGTGTGCTTTTGCGCTGGGCGTACTGGTGGCAGAAAAGATGCGGGAGTGTTTTCGTGACATGCAGCGGCTTCACTGGCGGCAGCTGGTGGTGCTGGGCGAAGTGCTTCTGCTGTTCGTTGTAGGTTTTTTACCGCAGGAGCAGAATCTGCTGGCAAACGCCATCGTTTCCTTCTCCTGCGCGATGCAGGTGCAGGCGTTCCGCAAGGTGAACGGCTATGCATTTGCCAGCACTATGTGCATTGGTGACCTGCGCAGCGGTGTGGAAGCATTCTGCATCTGGCGCAAGACCCATGAGCCGAAAGCTAAGGACCGGATGATGCGTTATTTTGGCATCATCCTGCTGTTCGCGGTGGGTGCCGGTATTGGAAGCGTGGGCGCAGCGCGGCTGGCAGGAAAGACCATCTGGATCTCCTGCGGGCTGCTGCTGGTAAGCTTTGCACTCATGTTCATCCGGGAAGAAATCGAAGAAAACCCTGCGATCGAAAAGGATCTGGCTGAGATCCGGCAGGAGACACGGGAGATCGACCGGACTCTCAAGCAGGAACTGAAGGAAGAGCGCGAGGAACTGCATGAGGAATTACACGAGAAATTGAGATAAAGCACCGGACATCAAAAAAGGAGCCGCTGCGTGATGCAGCGACTCCTTTTGCTTGCAGAGAAAGGAAATTACTCAGAACGCAGAGCGGTGACGGGGTTGCACTTGGCTGCGCTGCGGGCGGGAATCAGACCGCCAAGGATCGTGAGCAGGGTAGCCAGAACGATCAGGATCAGTGCAGCCTTGGGCGGCAGCACAGCGGTGACGCTGGTGGTTCCGGCAATGGAGTGGATGAGCATGTTGCCGGGGATCAGCAGCAGCAGGCACAGGCCCACGCCGATCACGCCGGAGCACATTCCGATAATGAAGGTTTCGGCATTGAACACCTCGGAGACATTGTGCTTGGATGCACCGATGGCACGCAGAATACCGATCTCCTTGCGGCGTTCCAACACGCTGATATAGGTGATGACACCGATCATGATGGAAGAAACCACCAGCGAGATGGCAACAAAGGCCACCAGCACATTGCTGACCATATCCACGATCCTGGTCACGGCGCTCATCAGGGTGCCGACCGTATCCGAGAATACGATCACCTTGTCCTCTTCTCCCTGCGCACGCATGGCGGCGTTGTAGGCGTTCAGGCTGTCCACGATGCGGTTCTTGGCCTCAAAGCTCTTGGGGTAGATCCAGATGCTGCCGGGCTTGGCATAATCCGAATAGCCCAGTGCACCAAGAACACTGCCGTAGGAGGTGGTGCTGGACTGCAGGTTCATTTTGACCAGATCCACAAGGTCGTCGGTGCTCATGTTCACCTGCACGGCACTCTGGAACACAGTGGGGTCGATCTTCAGGGCATCTTCCACCTGACTGCTGAGCTGAGCGATGTTGTTCTGGATGGCGGACTGGATCTGCTGGCTGAACTGAGTGGTCAGCTGAGTCATCAGCTGCTGCATCACGGTGCTCATCTGGGTCTGAATGGCAGCGGTAAGTTTGGTCTGCAGAGCTTCGCCCAGCTTCTGACTCAGCTGTTCCGAGTAGCTTTGCAGATAGCTCGTCATGATGCCCTGCAGGTTCTGCTGAAGTGAAGCGGTGAACTGCTCCTGCAGGCCGGTGGTGTCCAGCAGGTCGCCCATGGATTCGGACAGAAGCTGTTTGAACTGGTCGCTCTCCATATAGGAAGAGAAACCGATCTTATCCAGATTCAAGATGCCGTTGCCGATGATATAGCGCTTATAGCCATTCATGATCTTCTTCATCAGGCTCTGCAGCGCATCCTCCGAGACGGACAGGTCCATATCGGCAAACAACTGGCTCAGATCCAGCGCGTCCATGTCCGGCAGCTCCACATCGCTCATGTCGATGTCGCTCAGGTCCAGATCGCTCAGATCCAGCTGGAATGCGGACGAATCAAGGATGGAGGAAACGTCAAAGCTGCCATCCTGCAGATCAAATGCACCGCTCAGGTCGAACTGCAGCTTGCTTGCATCGAACTGGAAGGAATCCTTCAGCATATCGGTATCCACCGAGAACAGGGAAGAAATGTCAAGATCGGTTTTGCGCTGGTCGGCATCAAAGCGCTCGCCGGTCAGCACGTTCACTTCCGGGTCGGCAAGCTGCTGCTTTACCACTTCACTTTCGGCTGCATGGTCGATGGCGTAGTTGGTGAGTGCATGGGTATAGGCAACGCCTATGGGCAGAATGGTGGAGCTGGCATCTGCGCGGGGCTGCACCACGCCCACGATGGTCAGATCCGGACTGTTTTCCACAAGCTGTTCCACATACGCTTCATCGTCGGAGCGGTTGCGCCAGATCTGGCGTTCTTCGTCATAAACGTAATAGTCTGAGTTGGTAACGATCTTATATTTCAGGCCCACAAAGGTATCGTAGGGGTAGGTGCCGTAGCCGGTGGGAGCCTGTGTGTTCTTGTTTTTTGCGTACTCCTGCAGAAAACGCATCATCACGCTGTCGTCCTCAATGCCCAGAATATAAAGAGCGTAGTCGCTGATGCTGCCATCCGAATTCAGCACAAGAACGGCCTCGTTGTAGCTTTCCGGCCAGCGGCCTGCCTTGACATCGTACTGATCTTCGTACAGCGAAGGCTCTTCGGCCATCTCGGTAAACACGCTCTGGTTGGTCATGGAAGAGACGATGCCGGCGGCAGAGGTGGTGTTGTTCAGCGCAGAAAGGCTGCTGTCCGGGAAGATCTGGCGCACGGTGCCGTCCTTGTTCTGGCGGTAGATCAGCGGTACGGTGCCGTAGGTATACTCGATGGAAGCAGCATCCTCCGAGATGGTGCACTCGCTGCTGTCCAGATATTTTTTCAGGGAAGCAAGGTCATTGACAGAGGAATTATCCTCGGTCAGCTGGCTCAGCAATTCACGCACCGTGACCATGCCCTCCGGGGTGGAAGAAGCGCTGGTGGTGCCCACATTGGTGTTGTCGGCAACGGCGCTGGTGTAGCTTTCCGGATCCAGCAGGGCGGCAAGGTCCACGCCGGTGGTCGAGAGCTGCAGCGGATATTCCGAAAGGGTGGAGCGTTCCATCTCCTGGATATAATTGCTCACACCGGCCGAGAGCGAAAGGATGAGCGCAATGCCGATGATGCCGATGGAACCGGCAAACGCGGTGAGCAGGGTGCGGGTCTTTTTGGTGAGCAGGTTGTTGAAGCTCAGCGCGAGAGCGGTGAGCGGCGACATGGAAGAACGGCCCAGATTTTTGTGCACCGGCGGCACCTGAGCGGAATCATCCGGCGTAAACGGTGCGGTGTCCGATTGGATCACGCCGTCCCGCAGGCGGACGATGCGGGTAGCATACTGCTCTGCAAGCTCCGGGTTATGGGTGACCATGACCACAAGGCGGTCTTTGGCCACCTCCTTCAGCAACTCCATCACCTGAATGCTGGTGTCGCTGTCCAGTGCGCCGGTCGGCTCGTCGGCCAGAAGGATGTCGGGGTTGTTGACCAGTGCGCGGGCAATGGCCACACGCTGCATCTGGCCGCCGGACATTTCGCTGGGGTGCTTGTGCAGCTGGTCGCCCAGACCTACCTGCTCCAGCGCCTTGGTGGCCCGGCTGCGGCGCTCGGCACCGGAAATGCCGGAGATGGTCAGCGCCAGCTCCACATTGGAAAGCACTGTCTGGTGCGGGATGAGGTTATAGCTCTGGAACACAAAGCCAATGGTGTGGTTGCGGTAAGAGTCCCAGTCGCGGTCGGTATATTTTTTGGTGGAGATGCCGTTGATGATCAGATCACCGCTGTCGTAGCGGTCCAGACCGCCAATGACGTTCAGCAGGGTGGTCTTACCGGAACCGCTGGGGCCGAGAATGGCGACGAATTCGTTGTCCCGCAGGTTCAGGCTGACATCATCCAGTGCTTTCTGCACCAGATCGCCGGTCTTGTATTCTTTCTTGATGTGGTTGAGTTGGAGCATGTGTGAGCCTTTCCGGCGCATCCTCGCAGGAACGCTGCCGCTATACATTATAATAAACTGCCCGGATACAGGACCCGCAGCAAGGCGTTATACACTTCTATTTTACCGGAACAATATGAAAAAACTGTGTATATTTCAACGTAAATTTTGACCAGACCGGTATTTTTGGCTTTTGAGGCAGAAAAACAGGAAAATAAAGGAAAAATTGACGTGGAGGTTGAATTTGCGTCGCCGTCGTGCTATTTTAATAGCGGAAGATCCTGATAAAACGGAAAAACATCACGAAAGCAGAATTACACTGCCAATACGACGCAAAAAATCTGCGATCAAACGCAAGTACAAAATAAAATGTGCCGCGGAACAGAAAAACACGACAAAAAAATGCAACGAATGTGATTTTGATGTTTTTAGACGCTTTTTCAGGATTGAACCAGCCCTCCTTGCTCTTTAAAATAAGATAAGAAAAACAAGGAATGCCTTAAAAATGTCGCAGGACCTTGTAGCAAGGGAGGAAAAATTATGGAACGTACATTTTCACCTATGATCCGTCAGTTTTCGGCAATCGACGGGTTGCAGAAAGCATATACGCTGGTATACTCAATGGATACAGGCAACGAAGACGGCTGCTGCCTGACGCTTTGCCGTACCGGGAACCGGCAGTACATGCAAAGCTGCTACATTGCAGCTGCACCAGAGTTCTGCTACCGGATCCTGCGCTATCTGTGTGAGAATGGTGTCCAGCCGGAGATCTGGCAGGATGTGGTAGAAGAACTGACCGATACAGAACAGCTCAGGCAGAAAGGCGGCGCGTTGCGTGGAGAGTGAGCACACAGCAAAAACGCTGCAGATCGCCCTTGGAAGCTACGACCGCAAGGAACTGCGGGTGGAAAAGAACTACCTGCAGGAGCAAAGCCCTGCGTTGGAGTGCACCTGCTTCCAGAACGGCGGCCGTCTGCTGGAACAGCTGCGTCAGGGCCGTCAGTTTGATGTTGTGATCCTCTGCAGCCAGCTGGAAGATATGAGCGGGCTGGAGTTTTTAATGAATATCCGCAGCATGGATCCCAAACCGAATGTTGTTCTGTTTGATGAGGGCAGGCGGCAGAATACGAGTGCCATATGTCTGGAATCGGGCGATGGATTCTGCTATGTGGGCCATGCCGAACTGAAGAACCTGCTGTGGGAGCTGTACCGCCTGCCGGGACGGCAGAGCCAGCGCATGGAACGCAAGTGTCAGGAACTGTATGAGGGCTGGGGCATCCAGCTGCCGGACGTGAACTGCAACTATCTTTCCTGTGCGGTGGGCGTGGTGTACGGCACCAGCCAGAAGCTGGCCATCCGCAAGGAGATCCTGCAGGCGGTGAGCGAGCAGTACGATGTGTCGGTCTCTGCTGTGGACAGCGGCATCCGGCGTATGATCGACCAGCTGGAAGCAAAGCCCTCGGCCAAGTGGCTGCGCTTCAAGGACGAAAGCGGATTTGCGGACGAGAAACCTACCACTGGTAAACTGATCTACACTGTCAAGAATTATCTTCAGCGTCAGAAGGACGACTGAGCATAAAACACAGGAGGCGCAAGGGTATGGAGCAGATGCGGCAGAACGAGGCGGGTGCACTGACCGCGCAGGCGATCCCGCAGAAGGATGTGGAACAGGCATGCTTCCATGCACTGGGCCTGATCGGACGCAATTGCGAATATCTGGACCAGCACCTTGCGCATGTGGGTGCCGACCAGCAGACCCGGCAGGCGGTGAACGATATCAGCGCTGCAGCGGCAAGGCTGGACCGCACTGTGAACGAAGTGATGTCGCTGCTGGATTTTCTGCGCACTGAGGAAGACCCGCGGCTCTATCCGCTGGACCTGTGCCAGCTGCTGCAGCAGGTCGCCGCACAGGCCGATATGGTGCAGGCGCAGCTTGGGGTGGAACTGACGCTGGACTATGGCGGCTGGACAGCCTGCCGGGTCATGGCGGACCGCAATGATGCAGAACTGCTGTGCCTGCATCTGCTCTCGAATGCCTTGCGGGCCTGCAGTGCGGGCGGCAAAGTGCGGCTGATGCTGCGCCGCAGCGAAAGCTTCTGGCAGTTGACGGTGATGGATAATGGCTGCGGCCTGCCGGAAGCAGGCGAGGATGCATGGCTGGAGAACCGGCGCTGCTTTCTGGGCGGCGCAAAGCTGGGCCTGCTGCTCTGCCGCGAGTGCTGCCGCCGTATGGGCTGGGGCCTGCGGGTGGAGCGCGCACCGGAAAAGGGCACACAGGCAGTGGTGACCATTCCGCTGTGCACCGACCGCATAATGGAGCCGACGGTAGAGCTGCATACGGGCGGCGATACGGCACAGGCACAGCAGCATCAGTACCAGCTGCGCAATATGCTGGTGCGGGAGCTGCGTACCATGCCGGAGCGCGGCGACCCGGACGAGCTGTGATGCATGCTGCATGATTGCATTATAATAATGAATAAGGACTGCTGCGGGGGGAGATGCTCCTGTGCGGCAGTCCTTTTTTGTTGGCAAAGGTTAAAAAAACTTTGCCGAGACACCGGTGCAGCCGCATAAAAAGCGACAAGTTCACAAAATGTTTAACTTTTTGAGCGGAAAATACTATTTTTTCTGTGTAAAATAAAGGACGCTGATTGATTGTGCCGCAAAATTGGATTATAATACATTTGTATGCGAATTGACAAAATGATTCGTTAACAAACTAATTTTTGGCAAAGAAATTGATTTTGCCGTCCACCGGGGGCTTTGCCTCCGGCATTTGTCCTTAGGAGGAAAAACAACGTGAGAGTAGGTCTTGACATCGGCAGTACCACCATCAAGTGTGTGGTGCTGGATGAACATGATGCGCTGCTGTATTCTACATACGAACGGCATTACAGCCATATTCTGGAAAAGGCGCAGGAGCTACTGCGCCGCATCGATGCCGAGCAGCTGCACGGTCAGAAGGCGTTGCTGAGCATTTCCGGTTCGGCGGGCATGGGTCTGGCCGACAGCTGCGGCGTGCCCTTTGTGCAGGAGGTGTTCTCCACCCGCGTAGCGGTCAAGCGCTTTGTGCCTGCCACCGACTGCGTGATCGAGCTGGGCGGTGAGGATGCCAAGATCCTGTTTCTGACCAACGGTACCGAGGTGCGCATGAACGGCAGCTGTGCCGGCGGCACCGGTGCCTTTATCGACCAGATGGCCACCCTGCTGAAAATGGGTGCCGACGAGATGAACAAGGCAGCAGAGAACGCACAGCGCACCTACACCATTGCGTCCCGCTGCGGCGTGTTTGCCAAGAGCGACGTGCAGCCCCTGATCAATCAGGGTGCCCGCACCGAGGACATTGCTGCCAGCATTTATAAGGCTGTGGTCAACCAGACCATTGCAGGCCTTGCACAGGGCCGTCCCATCAAGGGCAATATCCTGTATCTGGGCGGCCCGCTCACCTTCAGCAGCGTGCTGCGCAAGAGCTTTGACGAGGCGCTGAACGTGACCGGCATCTGCCCGGAGAACAGCCTGCTGTATGTGGCACTGGGCGCTGCCCTCTATGCCGACAAGGCTTTTGTTCTGTCTGAGGTGGCCGATGCGCTGGATCAGTATGCTGCCACTGCCACCTACGCCAGCGAGCCGCCGCTGTTCGCCAGCAAGGAGGAGTATGAGGCGTTCCACGCCCGCCACATGTCCCACAGTGTGCCGCGTGTGCCGTTCAGCGCGCAGTGCGGCCCGGTGCATATCGGCATCGACTCCGGCTCCACCACCGTCAAGCTGGTGGTGGTGGACGAGAAGAGCCAGATCCTTTACACCAACTATCAACCGAACCTCGGCAACCCGCTGCCCCTCATCCGGGAACAGCTGCTCAAAATTTACAAGGAGCACCCGGGCCTGCAGGTGGTCAGCGTGACCACCACCGGCTACGGCGAAGAGCTGGTGAAGAACGCATTCCGCTGCGATTACGGTCTGGTGGAAACGGTGGCGCACTTTACCGCTGCAAAATACTTTATGCCGGATGTGGATTTCATCATCGACATCGGCGGTCAGGATATGAAGTGCTTCAAGATCGAAGATGGTGCCATCAGCAACATCTTCCTGAACGAAGCATGTTCCTCCGGCTGCGGCAGCTTTCTGCAGACCTTTGCACAGGCACTGGGCTATGACGTGAAGAAATTTGCAAGCTTGGGCCTGTTCGCAGACCGTCCGGTGGATCTGGGCAGCCGCTGCACCGTGTTCATGAACAGCTCGGTCAAGCAGGCCCAGAAGGACGGCGCCAGCATCGAGAACATCTCGGCTGGTCTGTCCATCAGCGTGGTCAAGAACGCACTGTACAAGGTCATCCGCGCTTCCAGCCCGGAAGAGCTGGGCCGCAAGATCGTGGTGCAGGGCGGTACCTTCTATAATGAAGCCGTGCTGCGCGCCTTTGAAAAGGAGATGGGCGTGGAGGTCATCCGCCCGGACATTGCCGGCTTGATGGGCGCTTACGGTGCGGCTCTGTTCGGCCTGCGCCAGAGCCAGAAGGCCCACAAGACTGCTTCTGCCATGATGAACGAGCAGGAGCTGGAAGCCTTTGCACAGAAGGTGGTCAGCGTCAAGTGCGGCGGCTGCGGCAACCACTGCCAGCTCACCGTCAACACCTTTGCGGATGGCCGCAAGTACATCTCCGGCAACCGCTGCGACAAGCCTGTGACCGGCAAGAGTGCCGACGACAGCCTGAACCTCTACGCCTACAAGCAGCAGCTTCTGGCCGAGTACAAGCCGGTGGCCGGCAAGCGCGGCTCCATCGGCATCCCGCTGTGTCTGGGCTTCTACGAGCTGCTGCCCTTCTGGTGGGCCTTCTGGACAAAGCTTGGCTTTGCCGTGCACACCAGCCCGGTGTCCAGCCGCGGCCTGTACCTCGCCGGTCAGGCTACCATCCCCAGCGATACCGCCTGCTTCCCGGCAAAGCTGAGCCACGGCCACATCAAGGCCCTGAGCCAGATGCAGCTGGACGCTATTTTCTACCCCTGCCTGACCTACAATGTGGACGAGGGACTGGGCGACAACCACTATAACTGCCCGGTGGTGGCCTACTACCCCGAGGTCCTGGCAGGCAACTGCCCGGAGCTGGAGGGCACCAAGTTCATCTATGACTATGTGGGCATCCACCGCCCTAAGGACTTTGTGCACAAGATGGCAAAGAACATCCTGCCCAAGTACTTCGGCGGCATCTCTGAAAAAGAGGTGCAGGCCGCAGCAGATGCCGCCTATGCGGAATACGAGTCCCACATGGCAAAGATCCGCGTGAAGGGCAGCGAGATCATCGATGAAGCCCGCCGTCAGGGCAAGCGCATCATCGTGCTGGCAGGCCGCCCCTACCATGTGGACCCCGAGGTGAACCACGGCATCGACCGCCTCATCACCCGCCACGGTGCTGCCGTTGTTACCGAGGACAGCATTTCCAACCGGGTGCAGAAGTTCCCCACCAGTGTGCTGAACCAGTGGACCTACCACAGCCGCCTGTATGCCGCCGCCAAGTACTGCACCACTCAGAAGGATATGGATCTGGTGCAGCTGGTGTCCTTCGGCTGCGGCGTGGATGCCATCACCACCGACGAGACCCGCGAGATCCTGCAGGAGGGCGGCAAGCTCTACACCCAGCTCAAGATCGACGAGATCACCAATCTGGGTGCCGTGAATATCCGCCTGCGCAGTCTGTTTGCTGCTCTGGACGAGCGCGACGAGGTGGCCGCAGAAAAGGCAGAATAAAATAGAGATAGAGCAAAAAGCTTTTTAAGAAAGCAACATAGGAGGAACCTATGGAATACAATTATCCCAAATTTACTCCGGAGATGAAGAAGACCCACACCATCCTCATCCCCAACATGGCCATTACCCAGTTCCGCCTGCTGGAGTACGCTCTGCGTTACGACGGCTACAAGTGCGAAATTCTGGGCAACTGCGGCAGTGCCGTGGCACAGCTGGGCCTGAAATACGTCCACAACGACACCTGCTACCCGGCTCTGCTGGTCATCGGTCAGTTTCTGGATGCGCTGAACAGCGGCAAGTATGATCTGGACCACACCGCCCTGCTCATCACCCAGACCGGCGGTGGCTGCCGTGCCTCCAACTACATTCATCTGCTGCGCAAGGCACTGGTGAAGGCCGGATATCCGCAGATCCCGGTGGCCAGCCTGAACTTCTCGGGTCTGGAAAAGGACAGCGGCTTCCAGATGACCCTGCCGCTGGCCCGCCGTGCGCTGGCCTGCATCTTCTACGGCGATATGCTGTGCGCTTTGCGCAATCAGGTGGCACCTTACGAGAACGAGAAGGGGGCTGCCGATAAGATGGTAGACCTGTGGGTGGAACGCTTGGGCCGCGTGCTGTTGGCAGGCAAGGGCTACACCTCCAAGGAGATGAAGCACACCTTCCCCCTCATCGCAAAGGACTTTGCTGCCATCCCCGTTACCCGGGTGCCCAAGGTCAAGGTGGGCGTGGTTGGCGAAATTTACGTCAAGTACAGCCCGCTGGGCAACAACGACCTGCAGAAGTTCCTCGAAAGTCAGGAATGTGAGGTGAACTTCCCGGGCCTGATGGGCTTTGTGCAGTACTGTGCCTTCAACATGGGCGAGGACCACGTCCTGTACGGCGGCAAGCTGGCTGTGAAGATCGGCATTGACCAGTTCCTGAACTGGCTGGACAGCATCGAGCGCGCCATGCTCAAGGCTGAGGCCGACGCAGGCTTCTACGCCCCCGGCCCCTTCAAGGAGCTGGTGGAAAAGCCCAAGGGCATCATTTCGCTGGGTGCCAAGATGGGCGAGGGCTGGCTGCTGACTGCCGAGATGATCGAGCTGGTGCAGGGCGGCTACGGCAACATCGTGTGTGCCCAGCCCTTCGGCTGCCTGCCCAACCACATCGTGGGCAAGGGTATGGTGAACAAGATCCGCGCCCTGTACCCCAGTGCCAACATTACCCCCATCGATTACGACCCCAGCGCCACCAAGGTCAATCAGGAAAACCGCATCAAGCTGATGCTGGCAGTGGCCAAAGAGCGCCTGAATGCCCCGGTGGAGGCAAAGCCTCTGACGGCAGAGGAGATCGCAGGCGGCGCGCCCAAAGTCGGCGCAGCGGTCTGATGTTCTAAAGCGGAGAATACCGAAATGCAAAAAGCCCGTCCGGGCGTAAAACTCGGACGGGCTTTCATCATGCCTTGAGAAAAATCAATGCAGGAGAGATCACTTCTGATTCTTCATGTAGATGTGGTGGGGCAGACCGGCAATGTACAGCGGGGTCAGCTCGGCCTGGATCAGCGGGCGGGCATAAGCCAGGAACTCATCGGTCATCTGGGTGTGGTTGGCGTTCATCCAGCTCAGCGGCACCTTCTTTTCGAGGTTTGCAACCTCGCTGATGGGGTGCAGCTCGGTGGTGCACTGGTACGGGCTGTTGGAGATGCGCTTCAGGGCCACCATCTGGCCGGTAACGCCCTCAAAGGCCGCCTTGGCGGCAGCACCGCCCACCTGATAGGCTTCGGTGATGTCGGTGCGGCTGGTCAGATGGCCTGCGCAGCGCTGCAGGGTGGAAAGCTCGATGCAGCGGGTCTTTGTGTCCAGATTGCGGGCCACCACATTTGCCAGATACCGTGCGGTACCGGTCAGGGCCTTGTGGCCAAAGGCATCCACTGCGTGCACATCGTCGGCCAGCTCACAGACGTAGCGGCCATCCTCCAGCTTCACGCCTTCGGAAACGGCGATCACGATGCTGGGCTTCTTCTCCTGCATCACGCGCACCTTCTCAATGAAGTGTTCCACATTGAAGGGCACTTCGGGCAGGCAGATCATGTCCACACCCTCGCAGTCGTCACTCTTTGCCAGAGCGGCGGCAGCGGTCAGCCAGCCGGCGTTGCGGCCCATGATCTCCACCACGGTGACGTACTTGGTGCCGTACACGGTGGCATCGCGGATGATCTCCTTCATCACCACGCCGATGTACTTGGCAGCAGAGCCGTAGCCGGGGGTGTGGTCGGTGACCATCAGGTCGTTGTCGATGGTCTTGGGCACGCCCATAAAGCGGATGTCGCTCTGGATGCGCTCGCCGTACTCAGCCAGCTTGCCGATGGTGTCCATGGAGTCGTTGCCGCCGATGTAGAAGAAGTAGCCGATGTTCAGCTTTTCCAGAATGGCGAACAGCTTTTTGTAGACGGTCTCGTCCTCATGCCAGTCCGGCAGCTTGTAGCGGCAGCTGCCGAGGAAGCTAGACGGGGTGCGCTTGAGCAGCTCGATGTCCAGATCGTCCGTCAGCACGGTGGAAAGATCCACCACCCGCTCCTCCAGCAGACCGGCAACGCCATTGCACATACCGTAAACGATCTCTGCGCCGCGGCTCTTGCAGCTTTCAAATACGCCTGCAAGGCTTGCATTGATGACGGAAGTAGGACCGCCAGACTGACCAACGATTGCATTTTTACCCATGATGATTTCTCCTTTTTTGTTTTTCTGTTTCGGCAATATAATATTACGTGCAGGATGCACGAAAACAGACGCGGGAAAAGGGATTACAGGCGGATGTGGCGCGGGGTGCCGTTGACATAGACGGGCGTTACCTCGTCCAGGATCAGCGGGCGGGCGTACTCCTCAAAGGCAGCAGTCACCTGCATCCCGTCGGGGCTGATCCAGTCCAGCGGCACCTTCTTTTCAAGGTTTGCCACCTGCTGCACATCCACCGACTCGGTGATGCACTGGTAGGGATAAGCGGAAATGCGCTTGAGCGCGATCATGCGGCCGGTCTCGCCCGCAAAGGCGGCGGCTGCTGCGGCACCGCCCACAGCGTAGGCTTCGTTCACATCCGTGCGGCTGGCCAGATGGCTGGCGCAGCGCTGCAGGGTGGAAAACTCGATGGCACGGCTCTTGCAGTTCAGCTTGTCGTGGATGAGGTCGGAGAGATAACGGCTGGTGCCGCTGAGCACGGCCTTGTGGCCAAAGGCATCCAGCTGGCCTGCGGTGGACACCAGATCGCACAGATAGGTGCCGTCGGCGGTCTTTACGCCCTCGCTGGCCGCAATGATCACATTGGACTTGCGGCGCTGCAGCTCGTCCACCTTGGCAAGGAACTTGTCCTGATCGAAGGGCACCTCCGGCAGCAGGATCAGATCCGGGCCTTCGCAGTCGTCGCCGCCCGCAAGGCAGGCCGCACCGGCAAGCCAGCCCGCATGTCGGCCCATGATCTCGGCCACGGTCACGCTGCGGATGTCATACACGGAGGAATCCCGGATGACTTCCTTTAAAATAGTGGCAATGTACTTGGCGGCAGAGCCGTAGCCGGGGGTGTGGTCGGTCAGGCACAGGTCGTTGTCGATGGTTTTGGGCACACCGATGAACCGCACGCTGCTGCCCACGCGCTCACCGTAGCGGGAAAGCTTTGCGATGGTGTCCATGGAGTCGTTACCGCCAATGTAGAACACCGCGCAGATGTCGTACTTGTCAAACAGGGTGAACAGTTTGATGAAGGGTGTGGAGTCCACATCCGGGTCCGGCAGCTTGTAACGGCAGCTGCCAAGGTAGCTGGAAGGCGTGCGCTTGAGCAGTTCAATGCTCATGCGGTCGTCCAGCAGGACGTTCAGCTCCAGCATTTCTTCCTTGAGCAGACCTTCGATGCCGTATTTCATGCCGTACACCTTGTCTGCACCCAGGCTGCAGGCGGCTTTGTACACGCCTGCCAGACTGGAGTTGATCACGGCGGTAGGGCCGCCGCTCTGACCAATGATCACATTCTTGGCCATGAGTACCTCCTTTTGCAAATTTCATTCTTATCATTTGTACATCGCTGCAGGTTCCGGCTTCCGCGCCGCCAGAGTGGGGTTTGGTCTAAAGGCCCTGCACTGCCCGCAGACCGTGCGGCAAACAAACCGGATGCTGCAAGTGATACAAAAAAGTTTGCGGCATGTGCACACCCTTTTTGTAAAATGTGCAAAATTACCACATCCTTATTGTACCTGTTTTGCCTGTTGTATGCAAGACCTAATTGGTTGCACAGGCAAAAAAATTATGATAAAATAAAAAACGCACAGCCCCGGGCGGGTAACACCCCCTTCTGTGCGGGAAAAATGGAGAAAGCTGGAAAAACCATGGGCATTTCACACGAGTATCATTCTGCGCCGCGCCGGGCACGGCGCGGTACAGTCAGCGGCAAGCTGCGCTTTCTGGGCGCAGTAGTCGCCATTTTGCTGGTATCCTACGCCATCACGGCCATTCTGGAAAAGGGCGCAGAGGGCGCGGACGATACCCCGTTTACCAACGCCAGCGGCATTGCCGAGAACATTCTGGCACCGCTGCCCATGCAGGGCGAAGCGGACAGCAGCAGTGCTGCACAGGATGGCAGCACCGGTGGGCAGGCCGTCACACTGGAGAACTTTGGCCCTGCAAAGCAGAGCGCTGGGGCCTACACCGTCAAAGCCTATGATGCCAGCGTCATCCGCCAGCCCAGCTGCGGGCAGGTGGACCTGAGCTACTTTGCGGACGCAGCCTTTCTGGGCGACAGTCTGACGGTGGGCTTCTCGGATTACCAGATCAATCTGGGCGGGGCACTCATCTGCGGCTATACCGGCGTTGGCCCGGATGCCATTGTGAACCGCAGCGCAGTCAAAAGCCCCATCCGCGGGCAGGAGGTAGCGCTGGATGTGCTGGCCGCTGCCCGGCCCAAGAAACTGTATATCCTGCTGGGCACTAACACCCTCACCACGCTGGGCGCTTCGGATCGCTTCCTTGCCTACTATAGCCAGATGCTGGATATGCTGCGCGAGGCTTTGGGCGAGGACTGCGTGATCTACGTGCAGTCTATCCCGCCGGTGCGACCCTCGGCAGCTGCCGAAAAGCCCGGCCTTGCATCGGATGTGCTGCGCGGTGTGAACGAGCAGCTGGCTCAGCTGGCCGCCAGCAAGGGATGCGTTTACCTTGACCTGTGGGAGACCCTTGCCGACGGCGAGGGCAACCTGAAGGAGATGCTTGCAGCGCCGGATGGCGTGCATCTCTCTGCCGGCAACGGCTACGGCGCATGGGTCACCTACCTGCGCAACCACGCCAAGTACAGCGCGGATAATTCCTGGACGATGGGCAGCATTTACAGTGCACAGTAACTTATGGTAAAAGGGAAAGGCTCTGCAAAATTTCTGCAGAGCCTTTCCCTTTGCTTATTCCTATTTTTCCAATTCCAGAAGATACTGCTTCATCTCCACGCCATAGGCGTAGCCGGTGAGCTTGCCGGTGCTGCCCACCACCCGGTGGCAGGGCTGAAGGATGGCGATGGGGTTGCAGTGGCAGGCACCGCCCACAGCACGGCTGGCCTTGGGCTTGCCAACAGCGGCGGCCAGCTGGCCGTAGGTGCGGGTCTCACCGTAGGGGATCTTGTTCATCTCGGCCCAGACGGCTTTCTGGAAAGCTGTGCCCTTTGGAGCGAGGGGCAGATCGAACTCCCTGCGCGCCCCGGCAAAATATTCGTTCAGCTGCTCCTCGGCTTCCTGTAAAAGCGGTGTTTCGCACACCTTGCGGGGCAGCGGTTCCAGTTCCGGCACCCCGTCCGGGCAGAGGGTCAGCCCGCAGATGGCATCGTTTTCCTCTTCCAGCCGGAAGGTTCCCAGAATGCTGTTCACATACCAGACGTTCAAAAGTTGCGCTTCCTTTCCTGTGAGTTTGTGTTATACTGAAGCTATCTTAACACAAATGTACATCCGGCGAAAGGGGCGTTTTTTGTTATGGTACAGGCATTGGAAGAGATCATTGCCAAAAGCAGCAGCATCGTGTTCTTTGGCGGGGCGGGCGTTTCCACCGAGAGCGGCATCCCGGACTTCCGCAGTGTGGACGGACTTTATCATCAGAAGTACGCCTACCCGCCGGAAACGATCCTGAGCCATACCTTCTGGGAGGAGAACCCGGAGGAGTTTTACCGTTTTTACCGCGATAAGCTCATCGTGAAGGGGGCAAAGCCCAACGCGGCTCACCTGCGGCTGGCAAAGCTGGAACGGGAGGGCAGGCTGAAAGCGGTCGTCACCCAGAACATCGACGGCCTGCATCAGGCGGCGGGCAGCCGCACGGTGTACGAGCTGCACGGCAGCACCCTGCGCAACTACTGCACCCGCTGCGGTAAGTTCTACGATGTGGATTTCATTGCCAACAGCACCGGTGTGCCCCGCTGCACCGAGTGCGGCGGCATCGTCAAGCCGGATGTGGTGCTATATGAAGAAGGGCTGGACGAGGAGGTGCTGTCCGGCGCGGTGAACGCCATCCGCCGTGCGGATACCCTGATCATCGGCGGCACAAGCCTTGTGGTGTACCCGGCGGCAGGACTGATCCGGTACTTCCGGGGCGATCATCTGGTGGTCATCAATATGCAGCCCACCGGGGCAGATGCGGAAGCCGACCTGTGCATTGCAAAGCCCATTGGTCAGGTGCTGAGCGAGGATGTAACGCTGGATCTGTAAAACAAAAAGAGCAGCCCTGTTTCGCGCCGATTCTCGCCCCCGGTCCGGTATGCTGGGTGCATACTGAAAAAGAATGGGGGAAACCAAATGATCCAGGTTTGTGAGCCGCCGCGCACGCGGCAGGTAAGGCGGCTTTCGGCGGAGGAATTCTGCCGGCTGGCGCAGAGCGAAGTGAGCAGTGTGTACCGTCCGCGCAGCGAGGTGCTGCGGATGCTGACGGTAGGCGAGGTGTGGGGCATGTACAGTACACGCGGTGTGCCGGGAGCCGGGTGCATCCTGCTGCCCATGGATGCCGATGTGGCAGCGGCGGCTGCGCTGCGCCGCTTTCTGGGCTGGAACCGCACGTCAGGCGGATATTTTTTGACCCCGGCAGCCGGGCCGGACGGCCATGCCGCCGAGACCCTTGCACCGCTGCTGGCTGCGGCTGCTGCCCGGCAGGAGTTTCTTGCCCGGCAGCGGGCACGGTGGGCCGTGGTGGAATGTGCGGCAGAAGAGCTGATCCCGCTGTATCTGCGTCAGGGGTTTGCTTTGCGGGCTATCCGCCCGCTGGACAGTTTGGCACCGTGTTTTCTGCTGCAGGCCGGGTGCCTTGCGCAGAATGTGCCGCCGGTATGGCTCCCGCTGGCCGACCGGGTGCACATTGCCATCCTGCTGGCTCGGGGCTATGCCGCGCTGGAAAGCCGCGAAAGCCCGCAGGGCACGGTGCTGGCACTGTATCCCGTATGATGTGAAAGTGAGAAAGTTGAAATGAAAGCAGTTGTTCTGGAAGATTATGCCATACAGCAGGGAGATCTGAACTGGTCGGGTGTGAAGGCGCTTGTGCCGGACATCACCCGCTATGGGCGCACCGCGCAGGAAGAGGTGGTGCCGCGCATCGGGGATGCGGAGATCGTGTTCCTGAATAAGTGCCGCATCGACGAAGCCGTTCTGGCCCAGTGCCCGAAGCTCAGGTGGGTGGGCATCATTGCCACCGGAACGGATAACCTTGATCTGAAGGCCTGCCGCCGCCATGGCGTGCCGGTAGCCAACGTGCCTGGCTATTCTACTTACAGTGTGGCACAGATGACCTTCAGCCTGCTGCTGGCCATCTGCCAGTGCGCCGACCGTTACCATCGCCTTGTGCAGGACGGCCATTGGCGCACCGAGGAGCCTGCGGCCTACGGTCTGCTGCCGCAGGTGGAACTGCTGGGCAAGACCTTTGGCATCTATGGCTACGGCAGCATTGGCCGGCAGACCGCCCGCATTGCCAAGGCCTTTGGCATGGAGGTGTTGGTGTGCACCCGCACCGTTCGGCCGGAGTACGAAGCCGACGGTGTGGAGTTCGTGGATCTTGACACCCTGCTTGCCCGCAGCGATGTGCTCAGCCTGCACTGCCCGGCAACACCTGCAACACAGGGGCTGATCAACGCGGCCACCCTTGCAAAGGCAAAGCCCGGCATGATCTTGCTGAATACTGCGCGCGGTGCACTGGTGGACGAGCAGGCCGTGGCCGATGCGCTGAAAAACGGGAAGCTTGGCTTTTACGGTGCCGATGCCTTTGGCACTGAACCGCTGCCGCAGGCAAGCCCTTTGCGCGGCCTGCCGAATGCCCTGCTGACACCGCACATCGCGTGGGCCACCAACGAAGCCCTGCAGCGGCTGATGGATATTACTGCCAACAACCTGCGCACATGGCTGGATGGCGCGGGAGAGAATATTGTGAACGCATAAAAAAACGGGAACGCCGCATGGACGTTCCCGTTTTTTTAGTTCAGGATACCGCTTGCCTTGATGGACTGCACCGCCTCGGCAATGCGCTCCGGCGGCAGGGTGAGGGCAAAGCGCACGTAGCCTTCGCCCAGCGGGCCAAAGCTGGAACCCGGCGTGCACAGCACACCGCTCTTTTCCACAAGGTCAAGACAGAAGTCCATGCTCTTTGCGTACTTTGCCGGGATGGGTGCCCACACGAACATGCTGCCGTGACTGTCCGGCACATTCCAGCCAATGGAACGCAGGCCGCCGCACAGAGCGTCGCGGCGCTGCTGGTACAGGCCGCACTGCGTTTTTACCATGTCCAGCGGGCCGGTCAGGGCGGCGATGGCCGCTTTCTGCACCGGCAGGAACATGCCAAAATCGATCTGGCCGCGCAGTTTCTTGAAGGCAGCTACCACGTCCCTCCGGCCCACAAGAAAGCTGATGCGGGCACCGGTGACATTGAAGCTTTTGGAAAGGCTGAAGAACTCCACGCCCACATCCATGGCACCCGGCGTATTGAAGAAGCTGTTGCCCACGGCCCCGTCAAAGATAATGTCGCTGTAGGCGTTGTCGTGGATGATGAGAATGTCATACTTTTTGGCAAAGGCCACCAGCTCGGCGTACAGCTCCGGGGAGCCGACGCTGCCCACCGGGTTTGCGGGCAGGGAGACGATCATATACTTTGCCTTGCGGGCCACATCCTCCGGGATGTCCTTCACATAAGGCAGGAAGCCGTGCTCCTTGGTCAGCGGGTAATACCACGGCTTTGCGCCGCCCAGCAGACTGCCCGCAATGAACACCGGGTAGCAGGGAGTGGGCAGCAGCACGGTGTCGCCCTCGTCGCACAGCACCATACCAATGTGGCCCACGCCCTCCTGACTGCCCGCACAGCTGGCCACCTGATCCGGGGTGATCTCCACATGAAAGCGGCGTTTGTAGTAGCCGCACACGGCATCCAGCAGCTCAGGCAGATCGCGCAGGCTGTACTTCCAGTTCTGCGGGTCGGCAGCGGCATCCATCATGGCCTTGCGGATGTGCTCGGCGGGCGCAAAGTCCGGCGTGCCGACGCTCAGATTATAAATGGTGCGGCCCTGTGCTTCCAGAGCTACCTTGCGTTCGTTCAGTGCGGCGAAGATCTCGTCGCCGAACAAGTCCAGTCGTTTGGAAAATTCCATGATACAATACCCCTCAAATCCTCTTGTTTTCAACATGAACCATTTTAATAATAGAGCCATTTTAGCACGTTTTTCCAAACCGCGCAACGAAAAGGGCAGATGCGGGAGAAAGTTTCAACTTTCGGTGATGGGAAGCGAAGGATGTTTCACGGGGGAACTCTTTCAGTCAAATCCTTTGGGTTTGCCAGCTCCCTCAATGAGGGAGCCTCTGGCGAAGAGGAAAAGCTTGCGGTTTTGCCAAAGGCCCCATCTCCGAGGGGGTTGGCACCGAAGGTGACTGGGGGAGTTTCTGCTAATCGATCGTCGTTTTTGTCCGTCCCACGCCGATGACGGCGGTGCTGATCTTTTTCCAGCTGTTGCAGCCGCACACACCGTCCACACGCAGGCTCGTGCGCCGCTGGAAGCCTTTCAGCGCTTCCTCCGTCCGGGCACCAAAGATGCCGTCGATGCGGCTCCCGGTCTGGTAGCCCAGCGTGGAAAGCGCGTCCTGCAGGATCATCACATAGCAGCCGCGGCTTCCCCGCCTCAGGGTAGGATACCCGGCGGTGGTGCCGCTGCAGGCGGGCGTGCCGTAGCGGCGGTCCATGTGCACCCATGTGGGGGTCTGGCTCAGCGGCTCCACATAGCCCCATGCCCCGGTGCCCCGGGCTGCGTTGTAGATGGCCGTGCGGGCGGTCTGGGTCAGGCTCTGGCCCACGTCGAAGGATACGCCCGCGTAGTGCTGGCTGCGGGTGCCGTGCCCGCCCTCCCAGATGCGGCGGAAGGCATACCCCACCGGGATACCCTTGCCGTACTTGCGGCGGGTCAGGTTCCATGCTTCCATGGCTGCAATGGTGGTCCACAGGGTGGGGCTGGCAGATTTACCCCGGAATTCCCGCACCCGCAGGGTGGTGCCGGTGCTGTAGGGCATGGGGTCGTTCTCATTCAGGTTTGCATAGGTGTATACCTTATTCTCGTAGGCATCATAGATCAGAAGTCGTGCCATCGCTCATTCCTCCTTGCTGCAGTGTGGGCAGCTCTGGGCCTGCAGCGCGGCCCATGTTCTGCGGTCCACGGTGCCGGTCACCAGCAGCCCGGCCCGCTGCTGTGCCAGCCGGACAGCGGCAGTCTCTTCCGGGCCGAAGCAGCGGTTCTCGGTCACATAGCCCTCGGTGCAGTACAGGCAGGAACGCCCGTTCAGCCATGTCTCCACCTGCGCCACGTCTGGCCCCACGCTGCCCGCGCCGATGGCCCGGCCCGGGTAGACCGGGCCATGCCCGATGCTGCGGTCGGGGTTGGGCATTTCGGCGGCGAGCTGCAGGCTCAGCGCTTCCACAGCTGTCCATGTGTCGGCATCCGCAATGCCGGTCTCGGGCAGGCCCAGCAGCTCCTGTGCGCTGCGGGTGGCGGCGGCAGTCTCGTCGGTGTACTGGTCGGAGAGGGGCGGGTTCTCCACACTGGTAAAGTAGTAGGCAATGCGCTGCAAAAGCAGGCTGTAGTAGAGCACTGCACTGCCGGAAGACCCCACTGTGAGCGGGGTACCGGGGTAGGGCAGGCGCTTCAGGGTGACCACCGGCCCGGATTCCCGCAGAGTGGACGCCTTGTCGTACAGGCTGTTCCATGTGGTACGTCCCACGATGCCATCTACAGTCAGCCCTGCAAAGCGCTGGTAGGCCCGCACGGCAGCTTCGGTGGAAGCACCGAACTGTCCGTCGATGCCAATGGCCGGGATGCTGCTCTCGTAGGCGCTCATGAGGTAGAGGTAGAACTGCAGCTCCCGCACCGCTGTGCCGGAAGAGCCTTTGCGCAGCACGCCCGGGTACTCGCCGGGGCGCAGGCTGGACGACAGCAGCTTGTTGGCGATGTCGTTGTACACCTCGTATAGCTTGTTCCATGTCGTGCGGCCCACTACACCGTCGCTGGTCAGGCCAAAGTAGGTCTGGAACCGCTTGACTGCCGCTGTGGTGGCACTGCCGAACTTGCCGTCCACCGTGATGTTGTTCAGGTTCGAGTACACCGTGCGCGCGATCTTGAGCCAGAACTGCACCAGCCGCACATTCTGTCCGCTTGCACCCTCCCGCAGGGCGGTGCCGGGGTAGGCATTGGGGGTGCCGTTGTCGGACTGGATGCTGCGGAACTGGTCGTACAGCCCGGTCCATGTGTCACGGCCCACCACGCCGTCCACGGTCAGGCCGTATTTGCGCTGGAAGGCCCGCACCGCTGCGGCTGTGCCGCTGCCGAATACGCCGTCCACCGTGACCGATGGGATGGAGGAAGTGTACTGCGCCAGCGTATTCAGCCAGAACTGCAGCTGTTCCACAGCACTGCCGGTAGAGCCGGTGCGCAGCACGGTGCCGCCCCATGTGCCGTCCGAGAGAGTGCCGCTGGATACCTCGCCCTCGCTGGTCAGCTCCGCAAGATCCTTGACCGACACATAGATATAGCTGATCTTGTACCATGTCTGCCGTCCAACTGCACCGTCGGCGGTCAGGTTGAACTGCTTCTGGAACGCCCTGACCGTGGCGGCCATCTTGGCCCCGAACACGCCGTCCACAGTCAGCAGGCCGAGGAAGGGATAGTCCTTGGTGATGCGGTTCAGCTGGCGCTGCAGGGTGAACACCGCTGTGCCGCTGTCGCCCTGCCGGATGGGCGAACCGGGGTAGCTCTGGGGGATGGACTGGATGTTCGAGGTGCGGATGATCTCGATGTCGTTGCCGTAGTAATACTTCAGGATCTGCAAGGCGTTACGGCCCTGATTGGCCAGCGTCACGGTGCCCCACTGCTTGAGACCCGGGCAGGTGACCGATTTACCGTCGCAGTATTCAGAGTAGTAGGGGTTTACGGTGCCGGTCTTGCGGATATAGGTGTTGAAGATGTCGTCGGTGATGCGCACCATCACATCGAACACCGTGCGTCCGTGAACGTAATACTGGTCGTAGCTGGTGGAGTTGGTAATGTTGAAGGTGTAGCCTTTGCTGGGGTACCACTCGGTGTAGATGCGGTTGAGTGCCAGCGAGATCTGGCAGTGGATGTTGGCCCGCAGGGCCTGCTCCGGCCAGGTAGGGTAGACTTCGCTGGATGCAACATTGGCGATATAGTCCCGGAAGGAGACAGTCACATTGCGGGCGGATGCCGCAGGCCTGCCCAGATGCACCGTGATGTTTTTGGGAATGATAACTCTGTCCAGCACCCGGGGCACGCAGTTTTGCACCGGCTCCGGGCCGCTGCCGCCGTCTCCGGTGAAAAGCGAATGCTCCGGGATGACCACCGGCACATTCGGGATATCGCGGCCTTCCTCGGTATCGGGGATCATCTCCGGCTGGGCAAGGGTGACCTGCCCGGCAAAGATCTGCACGCCCTGAATGCGCACGGTGCGGTAGCCTGCTTTTGCGGCAGTCAGATCCACAACGGCATAGGGCCGGATGGTGTTGTCCTCCTGCAGGGACAGCGCACAGGAGGGGGCTTCAATGGAGAGGTCGGCAGCGGTGCCGGTCTCGTCGGTGATACGCTGAGCGGTAAAGCCGTTGCCGGACACGGTGACGAGAACACCCTCGATGGGCGAGGACTGACGGGCACCGAAAGCCTGAATGCGTAGAATGCCGGTGTTTTTCATAGGCGGATGCTCCTTTGCTGTAAAAGTGGTATCGCTTCTCTCACAGCGTATTCCGCTGCGCCGCCGCGCGTGAATGGGGCTTTTCTTTTGCAGCAGAGGAGTGTATACTGGAAGCAGTTAGGCGGGTGCGCCCACTCCGGCAGGATGACGCGAAGCCATGGTCTAAAGTGCAGGCTGCAATTAGAATCGACGATGCACCACTACGGGAAGTGCGAGGGCTTCTCACGCTGGATGGACTGGCGAGCGGAAGCAGGACGGAGTGGGCGCACCTGCCGTTCGGGCAGTCTATGATAAGAAGCATAAAGGAGAATACAGCAATGCAGGCAACCATTCACAACGAATTTTTGACCTTGACTGTGGATACCCACGGTGCCGAAGCAGTCAGCCTGAAAAATGCGGCGGGGGAAGAACTGCTCTGGCAGGCCGACCCGGCTGTGTGGAAGCGCCACGCACCCATTCTGTTCCCGTGGACGGGCAAGCTGCCCGGCGGTACCTTTGAGGTGGACGGCAAAACGTACAAGGGTGGTCAGCACGGCTTTGCCCGCGATGTGGAGCACACCCTGCTCAAGGCCGAGGGCGACACCATCCAGTTGGAGCTGCGCTCGGATGATGCCATCAAAGCCGAACGCTTCCCCTTCGACTTTGTGCTCACCAGCATCTTCCGTCTGGACGGCAAGACCGTGCACCATACGCTGACGGTGCGCAACCCCGGCACCGAAGAGCTGCGCTTTGGCATCGGCTATCACCCGGCGTTCAACATCCCCTTTGATGGACAGCACACCACCACGGATTACGAGTTCCGGTTCGACCAGCCGGAAAGCCCGGTCATTCTGGATGCCAGTCCGAACGGCCTGCTGTCTGGCAAGTGCTATTACCAGTGGAAGAACCAGCAGGCCATCCAGCTGACGGATGATCTGTTCGCAAACGACAGCTTCTGCATGGCGGGCCTGCGCACCAAGACCATTGGCATCTATGAGAAGGGCACCGGCCGCAAGATCACCTGCAATGTGGAAGGCTACCCCTACGCGCTCATCTGGTCGGCCCCTGCAAAGCCGGTGCGGTTTGTGTGCATTGAGCCGTGGCACAGTCTGCCCGCCGCCGAGACTGACCCGCAGCAGTGGAGCCAGCGTGCCGCTGCCGCCTGCCTTGCCCCGGGTGAAAGCTGGGAGACCACCCTGAGCACCACATTTGACCGGTAAAACTCCCTCAGTCTCGTTTCGCTCGCCAGCTCCCTCAGAGAGGGAGCCTGTCTGCGCGGTCAAGCCTTCCTCGTTGAGGAAGATGGCATCGCGCCGGCGATGACGGAAGGAGTTCTGCAAACAAGAAAAAGCTCCCGGAACATCGAAATGCTCCGGGAGCTTTTATGCTGTTATCAAAAGGAAAGCTTAGTACGCCACGCCCCAGTAGACCATGGTCTTGGCGGGCTTGCCGCAGCAGGGGCATACATCGCTCAGGTGTTCCTGCTCAAACGGCATGCAGCGGCTGGACAGGCCGACTTCTTCCTTCATCTTCATCTCGCAGGCAAGGTCGCCGCACCACATGGTCTTGATGTAGCCGGTGTTTGCCTTGGCCAGCTCCTTCACCTCGTCCATGGTGGTGGCAGCCCAGGTGCGCTTCTCGCGGTTGGCAAGAGCACGCTCGTACAGGTCCTTGCGCAGGGCCTCCAGCTGTGCGGGAATCGCAGTCTCCAGCTCGTCCAGAGAGACGAAGACTTTTTCGCGGGTATCGCGGCGCACCAGCACGCACTGGTTCTTTTCCAGATCCTTGGGGCCGATCTCCAGACGCAGGGGCACGCCCTTCATCTCCCACTGAGAGAACTTCCAGCCCGGTGCGTTGTCGCTGTCATCCAGCTTCACGCGGGCATACTTGCTGATCTTCTCGGCCAGCTCAGCAGCCTTCTCGGAAACGCCGGGCTTGTGGGCTGCGATGGGCACTACGACCACCTGAATGGGGGCCACTGCCGGGGGCAGGATCAGGCCGTCGTCGTCGCCGTGGGTCATGATGATAGCGCCCACCAGACGGGTGGAAACGCCCCAGCTGGTCTGGAACGGATGATGCAGCTGGTTGTCGCGGCCGGTAAAGGTCACGTCATAAGCCTTGCTGAACTTATCGCCAAAGTAGTGGCTGGTGCCGCTCTGCAGGGCCTTGCCGTCCTTCATCATGGCCTCGATGGTATAGGTGGCCTCGGCACCGGCAAACTTTTCCTTGTCGGTCTTGCGGCCTTTCACCACGGGGATGGCCAGATCCTGCTCACAGACATCTGCGTAGCAGTTCAGCTGCTGCTGGGTCTCAGCCTCAGCCTCGGCGGCAGTCTCGTGGATGGTGTGGCCTTCCTGCCACCAGAACTCGCGGCTGCGCAGGAAGGGGCGGGTGGTCTTTTCCCAGCGGACAACGCTGCACCACTGGTTGTACTTCATGGGAAGCTCACGGTAGCTGTGCAGCACGCGGGACCAGTGGTCGCAGAACATGGTTTCACTGGTGGGACGCACGGCCAGACGCTCTTCCAGCTTGTCGGAACCGCCCATCGTGACCCACGCCACCTCCGGCGCGAAGCCATTGACCAGTTCGCCTTCCTTCTGCAGCAGGCTTTCCGGGATCAGAACGGGCATTGCCACGTTCTCATGGCCGGTGGCCTTGAAGCGGGCATCCATGTCCTTCTGGATCAGCTCCCAGATGGCCTGACCGTAGGGGCGCAGGATGATGAAACCCTTCACGCTGGAGTACTCCACCAGCTCTGCCTTCACGCAGATATCGGTGTACCACTGTGCGAAGTTCTCTTCCTGGCTGGTGATCGCCTGTACGAGCTTCTTTGAATCTTTTGCCATTTTTGTTTTTTCCTCCTAAGGCCGTGCGCCAAACGGCTTGCGTTCCGCACGAACCATATTAAAAGCCCCGTCCATGCAGTGCGGCCGGGTGCCGCACCAGAAGGCAGGGCTTTTTGACTGAATCAGTTCTGCGCGTGGCTGTCCACAAAGTTTACCACATCGCCCACGGTGCGCAGGGACTCGATGGCATCGTCCGGCACCTCAATGCCAAACTCATCCTCCAGCGTCATCACCATATCCACGATATCCAGACTGTCGGCCTCAAAATCGCTCATGATGTCACTGTCCATCGTGATCTTTGCCGGGTCAACATCCAGCTGCTCCGCCAGCAATGCACGGATTTTTTCAAAAGTATCCATTCCTGTGGTCTCCTTTTTGCAGTTGTTTTGCCTGTCCTGTACACCGGTGCCGTGCGTGCGGCTGCCGTGACGGATGCACCCGCAGATGCTGCGCGGCCCCGGACTGTACAAAACTCTCTCTTTTTTTATATCCCATGCCATGCGTATTGTCAAGCCCTGTTTTCCATTCTGACAGATTCCTTTGCGAAAAATTGCCGGAAAGGTGCATTTTCGCTTGACAGGAGCGCCCCGGTTTCTTATCATTATAGAGTAGCGAGTTTATAGGGACTGACCACAAGTCCCATGAAGGAGTTTTGAGCATGAAGCTTTCATTTACCAAAATGCAGGGCTGCGCTAACGATTATATCTATCTGGACTGCCGCAAAAGCGGTGTGCCGGAGAACATTGCAGCCCTTTCCGAAAAATTGTCCCGGCGGCATTTTTCCATTGGTGCGGACGGCATCATCTGCATCTGCGCTGCGCAGACGGCGGGTGCGGACGGCATGATGCGCATCTTCAACGCAGACGGCAGCGAGGGCAGGATGTGCGGCAACGGCATCCGCTGTGTGGCTGAATGGCTGTACACCCACGGCATTGCCAAAGAGACCCTTGCCATTGATACCCTCAGCGGCCTGAAGACCGTCACCCACAAGGGTGCGGGCCTGTGGCAGGTGGAGATGGGCGCTTACAGTGCCATGCCTGCCAGCCTGCCTGCTGTGAACATGGGCGAAGAACCGCTTGTGGACAAAGAACTGACCGTGGACGGCAAAACGTGGCATGTGACCTGCATCAGTGTGGGCAACCCCCACTGTGTGACCGTGGTGGAGGATGTGGACAGCCTGAAGTTGGAAGAGATCGGCCCGGCCTTTGAGCACCACGCAAACTTCCCGGAGCGCATCAACACCGAGTTCGTGCAGGTGGTGGATGCCACCCACCTGAAGATGCGGGTGTGGGAGCGCGGCAGCGGCGAGACATGGGCCTGCGGCACCGGCACCTGCGCCACCGTGGCGGCCCTGACCGAGCTTGGCATCTGCCCGGCAGGCGAGGACATCCATGTGCAGCTGCGCGGCGGTGTGCTGACCATCCGGGTATTGCCCGGCAGACAGCTGCTGATGACCGGCGCCGCCGAGACCGTGTGCGAAGGTATCACAGAAGTTTAAAAAGAATGTTCGCTGCCGCCGTCCGGCGGCGGAGAACATGATACAAAGATGAATCGAGGGAAAGTAACCATGAAGATGAACAAGCATTACAACGAGCTGAAGGCAAGCTACCTGTTTGTGGACATTGCCCACAAGGTGGCCGCTTATCAGGAGGCACACCCGGAGAAGGAGATCATTCGTCTTGGCATTGGCGATGTGACCCAGCCGCTGGCAAAGTGCGTGGTCAAGGCCATGCACGATGCAGCCGATGAGATGGGCACCAAGGAAGGCTTCCACGGCTATGGCCCGGAGCAGGGCTACCCCTTCCTCAAGCAGGCCATTCAGGGCTACTACGCAGGCCGCGGCACCCAGCTGGCAGAGGATGAAATTTTCATCTCTGATGGTGCAAAGAGCGATCTGGCCAACGTACTGGGCCTGTTCGATGTGGACAACACCGTGCTGGTGCCGGACCCCGTTTATCCTACCTACGTGGACGATAACGTGACCGATGGCCGCAAGATCATCTACAGCCGCACCAGTCAGGAGAACGGCTTCCTGGGGATGCCGGATGAGAATGTGAAGGCTGACATCATTTATATCTGCAGCCCCAACAACCCCACCGGTGCCGCCTACACCCGCGACCAGCTCAAGGCATGGGTGGACTACGCCCGTAAGAACGATGCCATCATCCTGTACGATGCTGCCTACGAGTGCTTCATCTCCGACGAGAACCTCGCCCGCAGCATCTTCGAGATCGAGGGTGCCCGCGAATGCGCCATTGAGATATGCTCTTTCTCCAAGATCGCAGGCTTCACCGGCACCCGCTGTGGCTACACCGTGGTGCCCAAGGAGCTGGAGCGCGAGGGTATGAACATCAATAAGCTGTGGCTGCGCCGCCAGACCACCAAGTTCAACGGTGTGCCTTACGTGGTGCAGCGCGCCGCCGCTGCGGTGTTCACCGAGAGCGGCATGGCTGAGATCCAGCAGAATCTGGACTACTACCGCAAGAATGCCAAGGTCATCGCAGACGCTCTGGACGAGTGCGGCGTGTGGTACTGCGGCGGCAAGAACAGCCCCTACATCTGGCTGCGCTGCCCCGGTAACATGAAGAGCTGGGAGTTCTTCGACTGGCTGTTGGAAAACTGCGGCGTGGTCGGTACCCCGGGCGTGGGCTTCGGCGAGTGCGGCGAGGGCTACTTCCGCCTGACCGCTTTCGGTGACGCCGAAAAGACCAAGATGGCCGCCGAGCGTATTAAGACCGCCATTAAGGCACTGTAAAACCTAAAAATGCACCTGCTGTCCGTTTTGGACGGCGGGTGTATTTTTTTGCGCATTCTCTTGACAAATCCGTATTTACTGTATATACTGTGCATATACAGATAAAACGCAAGAGCCAAAGGAGCAGCCGATGGAACTGTTTATCAACAACAAAAGCGGCGCGCCTATCTATGACCAGATCTACAACCAGATCAAGCAGCAGATCATCAGCGGGGCTTTGCAGCCGGACGAGGCCATGCCCTCCATCCGGGGGCTGGCACGGGATCTGCGCATCAGCGTCATTACCACAAAGCGTGCCTACGATGAACTGGAAAAAGAGGGCTTCCTTTACGCAGTACCGGCAAAGGGCTTTTTTGTAGCCCCTAAAAACACCGAGCTGCTGCGGGAAGAGAACCTGAAAAAAATTGAAGCGCACCTCACCGAGGCTGTGAAGCTGTCCGCATCCTGCGGGCTGAGCAGGGAAGAGCTGCGGGAGATGCTGGAACTGCTGTGGGAGGGCTGAACATGAACGCACTGGAACTGCGGGGACTTACAAAGCACTATAAGGACTTTACCCTCGGACCGCTGGATCTGACACTGCCCGGCGGCACCATCTGCGGCCTGATCGGTGAGAACGGCGCAGGCAAAAGCACCACCATCAAATTGATTCTGGACATGCTGCAGAGGGACGGCGGTACCGTGACCATTTTGGGCAGGGATAACCGCACCGCTTCTGTCCGCAGCAAGGAGGAAATCGGCGTGGTGCTGGGCAGCGAGGGCATTCCCCTGTGCCTGAATGCGGTGCAGGCGGGCAAGGTGATGGCGGGCATCTACCGCAACTGGGACGCTGCCGCCTATGCGGAGCTGTGCCAAAAATTCGGTCTGCCGGATAAAAAGCAATATAAGGATTACTCCACCGGCATGAAGATGAAGCTGTGCATCGCTGTGGCACTGGCGCACCACCCGAAGCTGCTGCTGTTGGACGAAGCCACCAACGGGCTGGACCCGGTGGTGCGGGACGAGGTGACCGACCTGCTGCTGGACTTTGCCCGGGACGAGGAGCACTCCATCCTTATCTCCTCCCATATCGTCAGCGACTTGGAAAAGCTGTGCGATACCATCGCCTTCCTGCACAAGGGCAGGCTGCTGCTCTGTGAGGAAAAGGATGACTTGCGGGAGGAATACGCCCTGTGGCATGGCACGGCGGCGCAGCTGGCGGCGTTGGATGCACAGGTGTACGGCAAGCGGGTCACCCCCTACGGAGTCGAGGCGCTTGTGCGCCGGGATGCAATGCCCGCCGGGGCAGAGCTTACCCCGGTAAGCATTGAGGAGCTGTTTGTGCTGATGGTGAAAGGGGAAGATGTGCAATGAAGGGTCTGCTGTTAAAGGATGTCTATCAGATGTGGTACTATACCAGAGTGATCATTCTGGCAGCGGTGGTCATGATGCTGGTGGGAGTGTTTGGCATGAAGGAAGGCTCTAATTTCTTTATGCTGTACGGTGGGTTTTTGCTGGGGATATTCCCCATGACATTGCTGGCCTACGACCAGAACAGCCGGTTCAGTGCTTACAGTGCCGCCCTGCCGGTGACAAAAGAGCAGCTGGTGGGCAGCAAATACCTGATCGGCTTGGGTGCTATGGCACTGTCGGAGCTGCTGAGCATGGCAGCGCTGGCAGCAGCACAGCTGCTCTGGGGTACGGTAACCGTGCAGATCACCGTGGCGACCCTGCTTCAGGTAGCGATGCTGACCCTGCTGGGCAACATGATCCTGCTGCCGCTGACCTACCGCTTTGGCTACGAGAAGGCAAGGTATGTGTATTATCTTTGCATCGGTGTGCTGGCCTGCTTGATGGGCATTGCTGTGTCCTCCGGTGGAATCCTGTTGAACAGCATCCTGCCTGCCCATGGTTCGCTGTTGGTGCTGGTTGTCGTGCTGGCGGCGGCGCTGGCGCTGTATGCTCTCTCGTGGCGGCTGTCCGTTGCATGGTACGGAAAGGCAGAGCAGTAAAATGAAGAAAAGTCAAATCGCGGGCATCCTGTTCGGCGTTGCCATGGGCGTTTTGTTCAGCGTGACACTGGGAACAGTGGGTTTTGTGCTGGGTGCCAGCTTTGCAAGTCTGGGTATGGTGATGTTCAAAGGGCTGGATGACCCACAGGATAAAAAGTAAGGTGTAAAAAGTGCGACGCCCCTGCAGGAAAAGCTTTTTCTGCAGGGGCGTCGCTGTATTTATTTCTCGGACTCTTCGGCGTTTTTCTGCGCCGCTTCCAGCTCGTCCACCCGCTTTTGCAGGGCGGTGATCTTGTCGTCCATTTTGATGAATGTCCACACCAGAACAGCCAGCACCACCGCAGGCGGAACCACCATCCACAGGGACTGCTGGCACCAGAGCAGCAGCGAATAGCCGCCGAACACGGTAAAGAGGAACACGGCAAACAGGCTTGCAGCAAGGACAGCAAAAAATCCCATACAGAAAATCTCCTTTCGGTTATTCTTCCGTTTCTTCCTCGTCCGGGTCCAGCTCGATGCTGAACACGGCTTTTTTCAGCTTACCGCAGCCCTGTGCCTTCAGACCGGACTTATACGGCTCGCCTGCCAGATACAGGGCAAACCGTCCCTCACACAGCATACCGGCAATGCTGGTGCCGGCGGTGCCTACGGTGGTGTCGGCGGCTTCGTCGGTGGGCTTTGTCGGGGTCAGCTCAGCAAGGCTCACCTCAAACAGCTCGCTGCCGTCCAGATCGGTCTCCAGCGTGATGTGGTTGTCGTGGCGCTGGAACAGCGCTTTATCGGAAGTCAGCGGTGTGACGGTGCTCACAGTGACCACAGCCTTTTCGCCGTCGATGCGGGTGCGTCCGGCGGGCAGGGTGGTGATGTCCCGCGCCATGATATACTCAATGACGGTGTCGAGGTTGTCGCTCACGCCCAGATAGTTGGGCAGGTTGTTCAGGGTATCGTAGATCATAGTGGTGCTCCTCCACAAGCGGCCTCGCCCTCTCAGTCACGTTCCGTGACACCTCTCCCAAAGGGAGAGGCTTTGGCAAAACCGGAGACTTTATCATTCTGCCAAGGGCTCCCACTTTGGGGGAGCTGTCGAACGAAGTGAGACTGAGAGGGCGAGGAAGCTGTCCTTTATAAAATTCTTTATTCTGCGTCCTTCGGGTCGGTCATCAACTCTTTGATGCTGGGCACCACGCCGCCCAGATTCTGAAGCTCCGAAGGAATGATGATCTTGGTTGCCTTGCCGTTGGCCACCTTGGCCAGAGCTTCCAGACTGCGGATGGCCAGAACCTTATCGCTGGGCATGGCCTCGTTCAACAGGCGGATGGCATCGGCGTTGGCCTTCTGCACGGCCAGAATGGCCTGTGCTTCGCCCTCGGCTTCCAGAATGCGCTGCTGCTTCACAGCATCCGCGCGCAGGATAGCGGCTTCCTTTTCGCCCTCAGCGGCGGTAATGGCGGCCTGCTTTTCACCGTCGGCTTTCAGGATGACGGCGCGCTTCTCGCGCTCAGCCTTCATCTGTTTCTCCATGGCTTCCTGAATTTCACGCGGCGGGATGATGTTCTTCACCTCCACGCGGTTCACCTTGATGCCCCACTTGTCGGTGGCTTCGTCCAGGATGGCGGTGATTTTGCCGTTGATGACATCGCGGCTGGTCAAGGTGTGGTCCAGCTCCATTTCGCCGATGATGTTGCGCAGGGTGGTGGCAGACAGGCTTTCGATTGCCGCAATGGGCTGGTTGACACCGTAGGTGTAGAGCTTGGCATCCATCACCTGAAAGAACACCACGGTATCGATCTGCATGGTAACGTTATCGCGGGTGATGACCGGCTGAGGGGGAAAGTCTGCCACCTGCTCCTTCAGGCTTACCTTTTTGGCGATGCGCTCGATGAAGGGAATCTTAATGTGCAGGCCTGCCGACCATGTGTCGGAGTAGCTGCCCAGCCGCTCAACGACATACACCTTGGACTGGGGCACGATGACGATATTGGTGATGATCACCAGCAGGACGACAAAGACCAGCGCGAGGATCAGAAAAAACATGACCATAGTGGTTCTCCTTTTTCAGATGGGTGCAACGTTTCAGCGCAGAACGCAGATCACGCTCTGCGGCTTTCGGTCAATACGGGCTCCACGATGAGCAGGGTGCTGTGCAGTTCGGTCACACGGCAGCGCTGCCCGGGGGTGAGAATGTCGCCGGGAGTGGCGCAGCGGGCATTCCAGTCCACGCCGTCCAGCCGCACACGGCCCGGCAGGTCGGCGGTGACGGTGGTCAGCACGGTGGCCTCCCGGCCAAGGTTTCGGTCGCCATTGGTGGGGGTGGTTTTCTGGCGCAGCTTTGCAGCCAGCGGCCGGAACGCCAGCAGGCACAGAATGCTTACCACGATGAACACCAAGGCCTGCGCCCGGAACGAATCCGTGAACAGGCAGGTGAGCAGGGCGGCAGCTGCGCCGACGGCGAACCAGACGGAGGTCATGCTGAAGGTGGAAGCCTCCAACAGCAAAAAGCCCACCACGGCAGCCAGCCAGAGAAATGGAACAGGGTTCATGGTTCTCCCTCCTTATGCCCCTATTATAGAGTATCCCCCGGGTGGAAGGTCAAGCGTTTTTTACTGGAACGTTGCACAGAAAACGAAATAAAGAACAAAAACTCCCTCAGTCACGGCTTTGCCGCGTCAGCGATGATGGAAAGAGTGAAAAAAGCCGCTGCACAAAATATGCGCAACGGCTTTTCTCAAATCAGGTGATATCGTAATAGCTGTGGTTCGGGTTATGCCCGTTCTCCTCCACCACGATGGTAAAGCCCATGGGGTTCACCTCCGTGTGCTTGCCGGAAGCCAGCGGCTCCACGATGATGTGCTCCGAGCGGTTCACGATGATCTCGGCTGTTTCCGCTTCGCCTACGCGCTGGTAGTGCAGGATGCCGTCCTGCGCCCGCAGCACCCGCAGCTCACCGGTGCGGAAGGCCTCGCAGCTGTGGCGCAGCTGCGCCAGCTGGGCAAGCACCGGCTTCAGGCGCTTTTCGTGGCTGTCCCAGCAGAAGAAGGCACGGTTGAAGGGGTCGCGGTAGCCCTGCATCCCGATCTCATCACCGTAGTACAGGCAGGGCACGCCGGGCAGCGTGTAGATGATGGCATAGGCCATGCGCAGGCGCAGCATCCCTTCCTCGTAGGCTTCGCCGGTCACACAGCGGCCGCTCTGCCACTCGCGGCCACGGCCATTGGAGGGCTCGTCCGCGATCACGGTGAGGGCGCGTTCGGTGTCGTGGGTGGAGAGAAAGTTCAGCGCAGTGTCCATGGCAGGGGCGGGGTAGTGCTCACAGATGGACAGAATTTCGCCCATGGCCTGCTCGGCGGGCTTACCCTTTACAAAGTCCAGCACAGCGTTCTTGAAGGGGTAATTCATCACGCTGTCCAGCCCCTTGCCCAGCAGGTAGGTGCGGCGCTGGCCAAAGCCGTATTTGGTGGTGGCATCCTCCCACACCTCGCCCAGCAGGAACTTCTCCGGGCTGACCCGCTTGACAGCGGCGCGGATCTTTTCAATAAAGTCGTCCGGCAGCTCGTCGGCCACATCCAGACGGAAGCCTGCGGCACCGCGCCGCAGCCATGTGTCAATGACACCGCCCTCGCCGGTGATGAACTCCACATAGGAGGGGGTCTCTTCGTTCACCTCGGGCAGGGTCTCGAAGCCCCACCAGCTGCGGTAGCCGCCCTTATACTTGGGGTCAAAATCGTACCAGCTGCGGTAGGGGGAGTTGGGGTCGCGGTAAGCGCCGCCATCCCCATAGCGGCCTTCGCGGTTGAAATAGCGGCTGTCGGAACCGGTGTGGCTGAACACACCGTCCAGCACGATGCCAATGCCGTACTTGGCGGCCTCGCGGCAGAGCACCTCGAACTCCTCGTTGGTGCCCAGCAGCGGGTCTACGTTGAGATAGTCGGCGGTGTTGTAGCGGTGGTTGGAGTGCGCCTCAAAGATGGGGTTGAGGTAAAGGTAATCCACCCCCATCTCCCGCAGATAGGGCAGCTTGATGCGGATGCCTTCCAAGTCGCCGCCGAAATAGTCCTCGTTCAGATGGCCGCCGGTCTCGTTGGGCTGCCAGAAGGGTTCGGCGTGTTTGTCGGCCTGATACAGCCGGTCCGGGAAAGGCATGGGCTTGTTCTCAATGCCCTCGCAGAACCGGTCCGGGAAGATCTGATAGAACACCTTGCCCTTGATGCACTCCGGGGTCTGGAAACCGGCATCGTAGACGGTGATTTGCCACTTTTCGCCTTCCTGCCAGCTGACAACGCCGCAGTTGTCCGGCCCGCGGTAGATGCGGCGGAAGTCGGTGTAGAGGTCGAAGTAGTAGAAGTACAGGCCCGGGTCGTTCAGCGGCAGCTCCACGGAAAAGTGGTTCTGCTGGGGGGTCTGGCCGTCGAACTTCATGCGGTAGTGCACCGGCACGTCATATTTTCCCTCCTTCTGGAGCACCAGATGAGGATCGACATAGCCCAGCTCTTCCGGGATGCAAAGGGTCAGGCGTACGGTCTGACCGGCCCGCAGTGCGCCAAAGGGCTGCTTGAAATAGGGGTCGTAGCTATTGAACAGACAAGACAAAGCAGGGTCGTCCTTTCTCAAAAAAGCCCCGGCGGGCCAAACGCCGCCGGGGCAGATGGATTTTTTAAGGGAAAATTACTTGCCCATGGGTACCGGGGAAGCGTACCAGATGTCGCGTGCGTAGTCCAGCACGGCGCGGTCGGCGCTGAAGATGCCGCTGTTGGCGGTGTTCTTCAGGCTCATCTGTGCCCACTTCTCACGGTCGCCATACAGCTTCTGCAGGTCGGCCTGTGCACGGCGGTAATCCTTGAAGTCGGCCATGACCATGTACGGGTCGCTGGTGCGCAGGTTCTCGGTCACCTCGTGGAAGTTCTCACCGTTCCAGCCACGCTCCAGGAAGTTCAGGGTGTAGTTGGCCACGTCGTCGCCCGTGATAAAGGCGTTGGGATGGTAGCCCACCTGCTTGAGGTTGTTCACCTCGGGGGTCAGCATACCGAAGATCAGCTCATTCTCCTTGCCGGCAGCGTCTGCGATCTCCACGTTTGCGCCGTCCAGAGTGCCCAGAGTGATAGCGCCGTTCAGCATGAACTTCATGTTGCCGGTACCGGAAGCCTCGGTGCCTGCCAGAGAGATCTGCTCAGAGACCTCGGCAGCGGGCATCAGGTGCTCGCTCAGAGAGACGCAGTACTCTTCCAGATAGACCACGCGCAGCTTGTCGCGCACAGCGGGGTCGTTGTTAATGAGGTCGCCCAGCTTGCAGATCATGCGGATCATCTGCTTTGCCATGTAGTAGCCGGGAGCGGCCTTTGCACCGAAGATATAGGTCTTGGGGATGAAGTCGGCGTTGGGGTTCTCTTTCAGGTACAGGTACTGGGCAGCGATGTTCAGCGCGTTCAGGTGCTGGCGCTTGTACTCGTGCATACGCTTGACCTGACAGTCAAAAATGGAGTTCGGGTCGATGACCTGACTGGTGCTCTTTGCCAGATAGTTGGCAAAGCTGGTCTTGTTCTCCAGCTTGATCTCGTTCAGGCGCTTGAGAACGGTCTTGTCGTTCTCGAACTTGTTCAGCTTGGACAGATCGGAAGCATCGTGCTTGTAGCCGTCGCCGATGGTCTCGTCCAGCAGCTTGCACAGGCCGGGGTTAGAGGCCAGCAGCCAGCGGCGGTAAGCGATGCCGTTGGTCACGTTCTTGAAGGCCTGCGGCTTGAACAGGTAGTAATCGTGGAAGACGCTGTCCTTGATGATCTCACTGTGCAGCTTGGACACGCCGTTGATGCTGTTGGCGGTGTAGGCGCAGATGTTTGCCATGCGCACCTGATTGTCGCCGATCAGTGCCATATAGTCGATCTTGCCCTTGTCGCCGGGGAAGACCTTCTCCAGCTCTGCGCGGGCGCGGCGGTCCATCTCCACCACGATCTGGTAGATGCGGGGCAGGGTCATCTTGAAGATGTCCACGTTCCACTTTTCCAGAGCCTCAGCCATGACGGTGTGGTTGGTGTAGGAGAAGACCTTCTGGCAGATGTTGAAGGCTTTGTCCCAGCCAAAGCCGCACTCATCCAGCAGAATGCGCATCATCTCGGGGATGGCCAGAGTGGGGTGGGTGTCGTTCAGCTGGATGGCCACCTTGTCGGGCAGATTCTCGAGGGTCGCATAGCTGGACAGGTGGTTCTGGACGATATCGCCGATGGATGCGGCAGACAGGAAGTACTGCTGGCGCAGGCGCAGGATCTTGCCCTCAACATGGTTATCGTTGGGGTACAGCACCTTGGAGATCAGCTCTGCATTGGCGTTCTTGCTCATTGCAGTGTTGTAGTTGCCCAGAGAGAAGCTGGACATATCAAAGTCCGGGGCCTTTGCCTGCCACAGGCGCAGCTTTGCAACGCCCTTGCCGTCGTAGCCCTGCACATACATATCAGAGGGAACAGCCATGACGCTGTTGTAGTTGGTGTGCTGGATATAGTGGAAGCCGTTGTCCCAGTTCTCGTGGATCTCGCCGTCAAAGCGCACTTCCACAGCCTGATCGGGGTGGCTCTTCAGCCAGACCTGACCGCCGGGCAGCCAGTTGTCGGCACGCTCCTGCTGCCAGCCGTCCACGATCTTCTGCTTGAAGATGCCGTACTCGTACAGGATGGAGTAGCCGGTGCCGCAGATGCCGGTGGTGGCCATGCCGTCCAGATAGCAGGCAGCCAGACGGCCCAGACCGCCGTTGCCCAGACCTGCATCCGGCTCTTCCTCAAAGATGCTGTCAATGCTGATATCAGCGTCGGACAGGGCCTTTTTTGCCACCTCGTCCAGACCCAGGTTCAGCAGGCTGGTCTTCAGGCTGCGGCCCATCAGGAACTCCATGCACAGGTAATACACCTGCTTGGTGCCGGTGCCAATGGCCTTGGACTGGAACTTCTTATGGTTCTCACTCATCATCTGGCGGCAGATCAGAGCCAGAGAGCGGTAGATCTGCTGGTTGGAAGCAACGCTCAGCTCCACGCCGTACTCGCTGGTGAGCTTGTCCTGAAGAAGTTTACCGAATTCTTTCGATGTCATAAAGGTACTCCTATCCGCATAAGTTTTCAGCTTTGCTAAAATAATTGAAACAATTGGCGCCTGCAGGCACTTTCCCTCACTTGCTCTGCCGCCAACATGACAAAGATATTATAATATGGCAGAATGACAAATGCAAGGAATCAGGGCATTTTTTCCGTAACTGACATTTTTTTATTGAACTTTCTGATAAATATGCCAAAATTTCAAAAAATACACTTTTTCTTGATGCTTATTTATATTATAATAGAGAAAGAAAGCTGTGTTCCGAAACATTTTCGGGGACAAACTCCGGGAGAAATGTGCCGGGTAACTCGCCCGGCGGGTGACAAGACACCAAAACGGTACCGGGAACGGTGCCGTTTCCCGGCAAAAATCAGAAGATCACTGCCCGCTGCGGGCAGAAAAGGATAAAAAGGGGAAACAGATATGGTCAACAAGGTACGGGTGAACATTGCAGGTACGCCGTATGCCATTGCTACGACGGACCCGGAAAAATATATTTTGTCGCTGGCGAAAAAGCTGGATGAAGACATCACCAAGCTTTTGGACGACAATGCGAATCTTTCGGTGACGAAGGCGGCGGTGTTCTGCGCCATGGATTATCTGGACGAATACCGCAAGAGCACCGGCAGTGCTGAGAATATGCGCAGCCAGATCCAGGATTACATTGCGGATGCCACCCGCGCAAAGCTGGCGGAAGATAAGGTCAAAGCAGAGAATGAGGTGCTGCGGCGGGAAGCTGCCGCCCTGCGCGAACAGCTGGAAAAGATGCGCAATAAGGAAGTCCGGCGCGAGGAGCGCGCCCAGCAGGCGGCACAGCAGTCTCTTGCAGAGGGCGAAGCGGACAAGGCGGAATAAGCCGTTTACAGGATAAAGGAGAAGTATGTCAAAGATCGAGATCCTTGCCCCGGTGGGCAACAAAGAAATGCTGCGTGCCGCTGTGTTCAGCGGTGCCGACGCAGTGTATCTGGGTTTTTCGGGTTTCAACGCCCGCACCAGTGCCGACAATTTTAACGCGGATACGCTGAAAGATGCGGTCTCCTTCTGCCATGCGCGGGGCGTGGCTGTGCATGTGGCGCTGAACACCACCGTCTATGGCGGCGAACTGCCCGCGCTGGAACAGGCCATCCGTGCCGTTGCAGCCAGCGGTGCCGATGCGGTCATCTGTCAGGATCTGGCAGTGGCAACGCTGATCGATAAAATTGCACCGCAGCTGCCGCGCCACGGCTCCACCCAGATGAGCGTGCACAGCCTGCAGGGTGCACTGGAGCTCAAGGAGCTGGGCTTCACCCGCGTGGTGCTGGCCCGTGAGCTGAGCATGCCCGAGGTGGAGCATATCACAAAGCACTGCGGCATCGAGACCGAGTGCTTCGTGCACGGCGCGCTGTGCATGTGCGTCAGCGGCCAGTGCTACATGTCGGCTTTTCTGGGCGGACGCAGCGGCAACCGAGGTTCCTGTGCCGGCCCGTGCCGCCTGCCGTTTGAGGCAAATGCCCTGCCGGAGGGCAAGCCGGGCCGCCTGCACCACCTGTCCTTAAAGGATAATTCGGTCATTGATAAGCTGGACAAGCTGCAGGCGCTTGGCGTGGCATCGGCAAAAATCGAGGGCCGTCTGCGCACGCCGGAGTATGTGGCGGCGGCAGTCAGCGCCTGTCTGGCAGGCCGCGAGGGCCGCGCCTACGACCGCGACCTGTTGAAGAATGCTTTCAGCCGTTCCGGCTTCACCTCCGGCTATCTGGATGGAAAGATCGACGGCACCATGTTCGGCGTGCGCAGTGAAGCAGATGCAGAACAGACCAAAAAGACCCTGCCCATGCTGCGGGAGCTTTACCGCCGTGAGCGCAGCCGCGTGCCGGTAAAGATGAAGCTGGAAATTGAAGAGGGCGGCGAAAAGCTCACTGTCACCGATGCAGACGGCAGCAAGGCCTTTGCCTATGGGGATGCAGAGCCGCAGCCTGCCCGTACGGATCCCACCGAAAGTCTGCACCGCAGCCTTGCCAAGACCGGCGGCACGCCTTTCGCGGTGGAAGATCAGGATATCACCGTGGAAATGGACGGCGGGACGTGGTTTGTTCCGGGCGGTGCGGTGAACGAGCTGCGCCGTGAAGCGCTGGATGCCCTGCTCAAAAAGCGGGAAGTGCTGCGCCCGTGGCCCACCACCGAGGAGCATGTGCCTGCCCTGCCGCTGCGCACCCTGCCGCCCCACCGTACCCTGCGTGCCCGGTTTGAGAGCTGGGAGCAGGTGCCGGAGCGGGCGCTTGACGGCATCGAGTATCTCATCCTGCCCATTGCGCAGGCCGACCGCGTGCCCCGGGAATGGCGGGCAAAGACCCTTTTGGAACTGCCCCGGGTCATGTTTGGCAAGCTGGAAGAGGATACCGCCCGCCGCATCGCGGCCACGCAGGATGCCGGTTTTGCAGGCTATGAGGTGAGCAATATCGCCCACCTGCGCCTGTGCCGGGGCCTGCCCATGAGCGGCAGCTTTGGCCTGAACATCGCGAACCAGCTGGCCGCGCAATTCTACGCGGACAACGGCCTTGGCTCCATGCTCATCCTGCCCGAGGTGAAGGACAGCGACATCAGCACCATTGCGCCCACCCATAACGGCAGGCCGGTGCCCACCGGCGTGCTGGTGTACGGCCATATGCCGCTGATGATCACCCGTGCCTGCCCGCTGCAGAACATCCACGACTGCGCCCACTGCGACAAGACCGGCGTGCTGACCGACCGCAAGGCCAAGAAGTTCCCAGTGCGGTGCGGCCTTGGTGTGCGCACCATCTATAACCCTGTACCTATTTATATGGGGGATAAGCCGGGCGCTTTGACGGTGGACTACGGTGTGGCTTACTTCACGCTGGAAAGCCGGGAGGAAGCGGCCAAAATTCTGGAGATGATCCGCACCCATGCACCCTTTGAAGGTGATTTTACCCGTGGGTTGTATTTTAAAGGTACGAACTGAAACTCCTTCCGTCATTGCTGACGCAATGCCAGCTCCCTCCCTGAAGGAGTTGCTATAAAATCAAAACGAGGTATACTATGGAACCCATCACAGTAAAATATAAGGTATTGGACACCCGTGCCAAGGTGCCCTCTTACGCAACCCCCGGCTCTGCTGCCGCCGACCTGTGCGCCGTACTGGACGCGCCGCTCACCCTTGCCCCCATGGAGCGGGCACTGGTGCCCACCGGCCTTGCCATCGAGCTGCCCGGCCCCCACAGCGTGGCACTGGTGTACGCACGCAGCGGCCTTTCCATCAAGCACGGCCTGTGCATGGCCAACGGCGTGGGCGTGGTGGACAGCGATTACCGCGGCGAGCTGAAGGTGCCCATGGTCAATCTGGGCAGGGAAGCCTACACCATTCAGCCCGGTGAGCGTGTGGCCCAGCTGTGCATTGCACCGGTGTACACCGCTGCCTTTGTGCCTGCCGAAGAGCTGGGCGATACCCAGCGCGGCGAGGGCGGCTTTGGCTCTACCGGAAAGTGAGATGGAATCATGAACCTGATCTTAGCTTCCGGCAGCCCGCGCAGGCGGGAGCTGCTCTCCTTATATACCACCAATTTCACCGTCTGCGTCAGCGACTTTGACGAAAGTACAGTGCAGGCCGCTACGCCTGCCCATCTGGTGGAACAGCTGGCCCGGGGCAAGTGCCTTGCTGTTTCGGCCCAGCATCCGGGCGCTGTGGTCATCGGCTGTGATACGGTGGTGGATGTGAACGGCGAGGTGTTCGGCAAGCCCCACAGCGAAGAGGATGCAAAGCGGATGCTGCGCGCCCTTTCCGGTGCCACTCACGAGGTGCACACCGGCGTGTGCATCTCGGACGGTGCGCGCATTGAAAGCTTTGTGGACAGCTGCCGCGTTACCTTCTTCCCGCTGGGTGAAGAGGAAATCGACTTCTACGCTTCCACCGCCGAACCCTACGATAAAGCCGGTGCCTATGCCATTCAGGGGCGGGCGGCCCTCTGGCTGGACCGTATTGAGGGCGACTACTACACCATCATGGGTCTGCCGGTGAGCCGCACCGTACAGCTGCTGGCACATTTTGTGTGATAAAACTGGAAAAAACGAAGAAAACTTGCGCAAACGCTTGAGAAATCATTGCCTTGCGGCTATAATAGAACCGTGTTATTCTGCGCAAAGGCGGCACAAAAGGGCTGCCGGATGTTCTGGCGCTATAGATAAAATGGGAAGCATAAGGAGAATTTTTACAATGGGCCTGTTTTCCAAAGATGTAGGTATCGATCTGGGTACCGCAAATACTCTGGTATATATGAAGGGCAAGGGCATCATCATGCGGGAGCCTTCGGTCGTGGCTGTGGATACCAAGACCGACGAGGTGCGCTGTGTGGGTGCCGAGGCAAAGGCTGTCATTGGCCGTACCCCCGGCAGCATCGTGGCTGTGCGTCCGCTGAAGGATGGCGTGATCGCTGACTTTGACATCACCACCAACATGCTGGAAAATTTCCTCAAGAAGGCATGCGGCAACAGCATGTTCTCCCGCCCCCGCGTGGTCATCTGCATCCCGTCCGGCGTTACCGAGGTGGAGCGCCGCGCTGTGCGCGAAGCTACCCTGAAGGCCGGTGCCCGTCAGGTGTCCGTCATTGAGGAACCCATGGCGGCAGCCATCGGTGCGGGCCTGCCCATCAGCGAGCCTACCGGCAGCATGATCGTGGATATCGGCGGCGGCACGGCTGAGATCGCTGTGATCTCTCTGGGCGGCATCGTGGCCTCCCGCAGCGTGCGCATGGCAGGTGATATGTTCGATCAGGCCATCATCGCCTTCATCAAGCGCAAGTACAACCTGCTGATCGGTGAGCGCACCGCAGAGCAGATCAAGATCGAGATCGGCTCCGCCTATGCGCTGGACCCCGAAATGACCATGGAGATCAAGGGCCGTAACCTCGTGGACGGCCTGCCCAAGAACATCGTCGTCCACTCGGAGGATGTGCGCGAAGCTCTGCTGGAATGCCTGGTCAAGATCACCAGCGCCATCAAGGAAACGCTGGAGCGCACCCCGCCGGAGCTGAGTGCGGATATCATCGACCGCGGCATCACTCTGACCGGCGGCGGCGCACTGCTGCGCGGTCTGGATCAGTTGATCCAGAGCGAGACCGGCATCGACGTACACATTGCGGAAGACCCGCTGGACTGCGTGGCCAAGGGTGCCGGTGCGGTGCTGGATCATGTGGATGTCCTGCATGACGTGCTGGACACCGACGGCGGCCACATGTAACACGGGCAAGGCCCACACTTGCGGAAAAAGGCTCTTTTGCGCAGCGTCTGCGCTGATTTCCGCTGCAAACAATGTCTCTTGCGCGGATGGCAGGGCTGTCCGCGCTTTTCTTATGGCATGGCATCCACCCGAAACAGGAGGGTACTCCCTTGAAGGATTTTTTTGACACATGGAAATTTAAGATACTGGTAGCCGTGGCGGTGTTTCTGGTGGGCATTATGGCCTATGCCGGTGCCAACGGACGGCTGACTGCTGCCCCGCAGGAGCTGCTGGGCGTGGTGCTGATGCCGCTCCAGAAGGTCACATCGGCACTGAGCGGCGGCATTGGCTCGGTGTGGGAAAAATACACCAGCATCGATGAAGTCATGGAACAGAACGAACAGCTGGAAGCGGAGAATGCCGAGCTTCGCCAGCAGATGGTGGACTACGACCGCATCAAGGCGGAGAACGAAGCCTACAAGGCACTGGCCCGCATTCAGGATTCTAACACCGAAGCAAGCTATATTTCTGCCTTTGTGATCGGCCGCGACCCACTGGATGAGTTCGGAGGCTTTACGCTGGACTGCGGCACGGTGAACGGCGCAGCCGTGAACGATGCCGTGATCAGCGATAAGGGCTATCTGATCGGCATGGTGGTGGAAGCCGACACCACCAGCTGCAAGGTGATGACCATTCTGCACCCCAGCTTCAGTGCTGCGGGCGTGGTATCCCGCACGCGGGAAAACGGCATTATCAATGGCAGCACCGATTATGCCGGTGACGGCCTGTGCGTGCTGACCAATCTGGAACGCGCCACTGAGACGAAGATGGGCGATCAGGTGATCACCACCGGTCTTGGCGGAGTGTTCCCGCCGGATCTGCTGGTGGGAACCGTGCAGAAGGTGGAGCCGGAAGTCAGCGGCAAATCTTCCATTGCAGTGGTGCGCCCGGGTGCAGATCCGCGCACGGTCAAGCACGTATTCGTTATTACCGACTATTAAGGGGGCGCATTTGTATGGAATCACGCCGCATGCGCAGCCGCAGCCAGATCCTGAAATGGGTCTGCTACGCGGTGGCACTGTTTGTGTGCGCGGCACTGCAGACGACCCCCGGCCTGCTCCAGCTGGGGCAGGCAAAGCCGCTGTTCATTCTGCCGCTGTGTCTGGCTGTGGCCGTGTATGAAGGCGAGTTTGCAGGTGCGCTGTTTGGTGCCGTGAGCGGCCTTTTGTGGGACTACACCGCCGGGCGCACCGTGGGTATGCTGGCGCTGGAACTGCTGCTGCTCTGCTTTGCGCTTTCGGTGCTGGTTCAGGTGTATCTGCAGGGCAGCACATGGAACTTTGCGCTCATCAGCACCGGCACGGCCCTTGTGGTGCTCTCGCTGGACTGGCTGTTCTTCTACTACATGCCCGGCTACCGCTGGGCGCTGAGCCGCTGGCTGACCTTTGTGCTGCCTTCGGCCATGATGACGCTGGTGCCGTCGCTGGTGCTGTTCAGTCTGGTGCGGCACATTTACAGCGCATTCAAAATCGACAACGGCGTAGTCTGAACCGCCGGAGGAAACGCGGATGAACCAAAACGAACGAAAAACCGTTGTGCGCCGGATGATCCTGCTCATTGCAGTGGCATGTGTTATCATGGGCCTGTACGTGATGCGGCTGATCTTTCTGCAGCTGGTCAACGGCGACGACTTCAAGGCCAAGGCCACTAATACCACCGACTATAACTTTACGGTCACGGCGGCCCGCGGCGATATCGTGGACAGCGCCGGGCGGCGCATTGCCACCACAACCACCAGCTACAATGTGGTCCTCAACAAACTGCTGATGGGCGACCGGGATCTGGACACCATGCTGCAGCAGATCGTGGAGCTGCTGCGTGCGAATGGCGAGAGCTGGAATGATACGCTGCTGATCGGTCAGGCGGACGCAGCAGGCAATTACGCCTTTACGGACGATGACACGTCCACCAGCGACCAGAAGCAGCTGGCAGACATGAAGGAAACGCTTGGTCTGCAGCAGTACGCCACCGCCAACGATGTAATGGAAATGCTGGTGGAAAAGAACGATCTGCAGGATTTTTCGCCGGAATGGCAGCGTGTGCTGGCCGGCATCCACTACGAGATGGACCGGCAGGCGTTCTCCAATGTGAACAATTTTGTCATGGCGGAGAACGTGAGCACCCTCGCGGTGGCCACCATCAAGGAGCACAGCCTGCAGCTGCCGGGTGTGGAGATCGTGGAAACCAGCGCCCGCAGCTACGACCAGAGCGATATCATCCCGGCGGTGCTGGGCCGTGTGGGCAAGATCACGGCGGAAAAGTGGAAGGTGACCGATTCCAACGGTCAGGTGACCTATCCGCTGCGGGAAAAAGGCTATAACATGAACGATGTTCTGGGCATTTCTGGTCTGGAATCCGTTTATGAGGACGAGCTGCGCGGCAAGGACGGCGTGGAGACCATCACCCGCAATTCGGACGGCGTGATCGTGGATACAAAGCTCACCACTGTGCCGGAGCCGGGCCATACCGTGCAGCTGACCATTGACAGCAACTTCCAGCGTGCCGTGGACAAGGCACTGGCGGACAACATTGATATGATCAACCGCGTGTACAATACCGGCACCATGAAAGCTGCCGCTGGTGCGGTGGTGGTGCTGGACGTGAAGGACGGCAGTGTGCTGGCTGCTTCCAACTATCCCAGCTATGACCAGAACCTGTATGCCGCCAACTACAGCGAGTACAGCTCCGACCCGAGCCTGCCGCTGTTCAACCGCGCATTGCAGGGCCTGTATACGCCGGGTTCTACCTTCAAGCCCGCCGTGGCGGTGGCTGCACTGGACAGCGGCCTCATCAACCAGTATTCTACCGTTTACTGCAACGGCGTGTACAACTACTTCAAGGATTACCACCCCCGCTGTACCCGCCATGGCCACAGCGGCAACATCGATGTGGTAACGGCCATCAAGTGGAGCTGCAACATCTTCTTCTATGATGTTGGCCGCCGCCTGACCAGCGATGTGTACGATGCCTATGCCTACAAGCTGGGTCTTGGCCAGCGCACCGGTGTGGAGGTGAGCGAGGCCGTGGGCCGTCTGACCACCAAGAGCGACTCCAACTATACGGCATCGCTGGATGTGCAGGCCGCCATCGGTCAGGGCAACACGGTGGTCTCGCCCATCCAGCTGGCTACCTACGCGGCAACGCTGGCCAACAACGGCACCCGTTACCGCACCCATTTCGTCAAGGCCATTCTGGACACCAACACCGGCGAGGTGCTCAGCGAGACCAAGCCCGAGGTCATGGATGTGATCGAAGGCACCGGCAACACCTTTGAGCTGGTGCGGCAGGGCATGAAGCAGGTGCCCAGCACCATCAGCGGCAAAATTTCCAGCTATCCGGTGCCGATCGCCTGCAAGACCGGTACACCTCAGCGCAGCGAGACCTATGCGCCCGGTAAGCACTATCTGAACGCCATGATGGTGGCTTACCTCCCGGCGGATGATCCGCAGATCGCCATTGGCATTAGCATTGAGTACGGCGGCTATGGTGCCCGTACCGGTGATCTGGTGGTGGACATTGCAAATGCCTATTTTGCCCTGAAGGATGGCAGCCTTGCCCAGCAGGCCGAAGCGGAAAAGGAAGCCGAGCAGGCCCAGCAGGAAGATCAGGCGCAGACCACTGACCCAGCTCAGGCCGCTGCAGGCCAGACCACCGGCAATGCCGCAGCCCAGCCTGCACAGATGGCACCCGCCGCAGACACTGCTGCGCCGGAAACGGCAGCAGAAGGGGAAGCCCAGCCTGCCGTGCAGGACGAGCAGCAGCCCGCCGCAGCCACCGAGCAGAACCCCGATGCCATTGAACCGGAAGCCTGAACGGTAAGAGACAAAACGGACAGACGGAAGGGCGCTGCAGCGTCGGTTTGAACCACATGGGACTGGAAAAGAAAACAAAATTGAATATTTTGTATAAAAACCAGTTGTAAAAGATTGGATTTTGTGATATCATTTCAAGCAAAGGACTTTTTTGAAAAAGCGTTCCAATCGTTTAGGAAGAGGAGAGGGTAACGGATGACGATTGCACTCATTGCGCATGACTCCAAAAAGGAGCTGATGGTTCAGTTTTGTACGGCGTACTGCCGCATCCTGAGCCAGCATAAACTGGTAGCGACCGGCACCACCGGTAAACTGATCGCAGAAGCTACCGGCTTACAGGTGCAGCGCTTTCTGGCCGGTGTGCAGGGCGGCGACCAGCAGATCGCATCCCGCATCGCCTGCAATGAGATCGACCTGCTGCTGTTCTTCCGCGACCCCATCAACGCTAAGCCCAGCGAGCCCAACGAAATGACGCTGCTGCGCCTGTGCGATGTGCACAATATCCCTATGGCCACCAACATCGCCACCGCTGAGGTGCTGATCCACGGCTTGGAGCGCGGAGATCTGGATTGGCGTGATATTGTGCATCCACAGAACTGACAAAACGATTTGGAATGGCTCCGCGTGCGCTGCGCCATATTCAGCGGAAATTATATTGATAATGCTAAAATCGGGAACATCTGCGGATGTTCCCGATTTTCATTTTTACGGGAATGGGGTCCGAACCGCAGAATGCATTTCTGCCGCCGTGCGGCTGTTTCCGCAGGAAGCAAAAACAGCAGATGCCGTGTGCCGCAGCGGCCTTGCCTGTGAAAAAAAGAATTCCGGAAAATCCGCAGATTTTCCGGAATTCTAATATAAAAATAATGTTTCCGCTAAACTTTAAAATCCTCGGCCATCTCCGCCACATCTTCCGGGGCAAAATCGCCCAGCGGCAAGATCAGCCGTGCCAGCGTTTCCTGCGGCAGAGCTGCAAGAATCGTGCTGTCATCACTGCCGGTGCCTGCGGGCGGGCAGACGGTGTACACGCCGTCTGCACCGGTCTCCACCCGGGCACGGTGAGCGGTTGCCACATATTGCATCCCAAGCTTGTCTGCAGCCGTCAGCAGTGCGGCAAACAGCGGCGTGCCGCCTTCGCCCAGAACGTCTGCGTCCTGCCCGGCCAGTGCTTCGGCGTTCAGCACGATGCACTCGATGCCAAGGGCCTCTGCTGCCTTTTTGGCGCTTTCCGCATCGGCGGTCTGTTCTGCTGCCAGCCGCACGGCAGCGCCCGCCACGGCAAAGCCCTGCTGCTGTAAAATGCGCACAGCTACGGCGCATTCTCTGCTGCCGTCCATCTGCACCAGAACCTTATCCTGACTCTCGTAGGTGTCGAACCCACTGCCGGGCAAAAATGTGTCGCTCATGTTCCCTGCCTCCCGCCATGTGCTTTGCTTTGGGCCACGGCCAGCTGGTCGCAGCGTTCGTTCTCCGGGTGGCCTGCGTGGCCCTTGACCCAGACGTAGGTGATCTTGTGCCGGGCTTCCTGCTCCAGTGCCTGTGCCCAGAGGTCCGGGTTCAGGGCGGGGGAGCCATCTGCTTTTTTCCAGCCCCGGAGCTGCCAGTTTTTGGCCCAGCCCTTCTGAAGCCCGTTGATGACATACTGGCTGTCGGAGCACAGCCGTACCTCGCACGGCTCCTTGAGCTGGCGCAGTGCTTCGATAAAGGCTGTCAGCTCCATGCGGTTGTTGGTGGTGCTGTCGTCGCCGCCGCTCAGCTCTTTTTCGTAAACTTTGCCGTTAAAACGGTAGCGCAGCACGGCACCCCAGCCGCCCGGGCCGGGATTGCCGCTGCATGCGCCGTCGGTGTACACTTCGACCTGCTTCATGCGGTTCTCCTTCTAAAATGAGTTGCTTCTATTTAGCGCTATTTTTCGGCTTCTGTCAAGTGCGAATGTATATTCCGTGCCGGAGCTGCCAAACCTTGGAATTGACAAAAACGCCGGGAAATACTATACTTATCCTAACAAAATGCGTATAGGGGCGCACCGCAGGCGTGTGCCCGGGCGTTCCAACAGAAAAGCCACGGTCGCATCGAGCAGATGGACTTATCTGGCACAAAACCTCTTACGGAACAGGCAGCGGTTTGCAAAAAACACGCTGAGAAATAAATTCTATACGGTGCATCCAACGGAAGCCGATGCGATTTTTCAAGGTGCTTCCCATGCACAGCGCGGCTGTTCCCACAAACGGGGACGGCCTGCGCTGTAATTATTTTGGAGGTCAGAATGGCACAGTCGAAAGAAAATACCAATGTTTCCGCACGCGGCAAGGCCGCAGCAGCGAATCAGAATGCGGGCGCACCTGCCGCGCAGACGGGCGAAAAGCGCCCCCGCACCACCCGCCGCCCTTATTATAACCGTCGGCCCCGCCGCCCGCAGCAGCCCAGAGAGGCCGCGGTGCCCATCCACATCTACCCGCTGGGTGGTCTGGGCGAAGTGGGCAAGAACATGACCGTGTACGAGTGCAACGGCGACATGATCATCGTGGACTGCGGTCTGGTATTCCCGGACAGCGACATGTACGGCGTGGACATGGTCATCCCGGACTTCACCTTTGTGGTGCAGAACAAGGATAAGATCAAGGGTCTGCTCATCACCCACGGCCACGAAGACCACATCGGCAGCATCCCGTATCTGCTGCAGAAATTCGATCTGCCCATCTATGGCACCCGCCTGACCTGCGGCCTGATCCGCAACAAGCTGGAGGAGTTCGGTCTGGCAGGCAAGACCAAGTTCGTGGAGATCACCCCCAGACAGAAGATCAAGCTGGGCTGCTTTACCATTGAGCCCATCCATGTGAACCACTCCATCCCGGATTCGGTGGCCTTTGCCATCGACAGCCCGGCGGGCACCATCATCCAGACCGGCGACTTTAAAATCGACTACACTCCGCTGGCCTGCGGCGTCACCGACCTGTCCACGCTGGCCGAGTACGGTCAGCGCGGCGTGCTGGCTTTGCTGAGCGATTCCACCAACTCCGAGCGTCCGGGCTTTACCGCCACCGAACAGAAGGTGGCTGCAGGCGTGCGCAATCTGTTCGCCCGTGCCCGCAACAAGCGGATCATCATTGCCACCTTTGCTTCCAACATCTACCGCGTGCAGCAGATCATCGATCTGGCCGTGGAGGATGGCCGCAAGGTGGCATTCAGCGGCCGCAGCATGGTGAACAACACCGCCATGGCGCAGGAGCTGGGCTATATGCACATCCCGGAGGGCACCCTCATCAGCGTGGATGAGCTGAACCAGTATCCCCCGGAGCAGGTAGTGCTCATTACCACCGGCAGTCAGGGCGAACCCTTGAGCGCCCTTTCCCGTATGGCATCCTGCAGCCACCGTCAGGTGCGCGTGGGCCCCGGCGACTTCATTATCATTTCGGCAAATCCCATTCCCGGCAACGAGAAGAGCGTGACCAAGATCGTCAATGGTCTGCTGCTGCTGGGTGCAGAGGTCATTTACGAGAGCATGTACGATGTGCATGTTTCCGGCCACGCCTGTCAGGAAGAACAGAAGCTCATGCTCACCCTGACGAAGCCCAAGTACTTCCTGCCGGTGCACGGCGAGTACAAGCAGCTCAAAAAGCACGCCCTCACCGCTGCCAGCCTTGGCATCCCTACCAGCAACATTCTGATCGCGGAGAACGGCTCCAATGTCATTCTCAGCCAGGACGAGATAAAGCTGGGCGAGCCTGTCACCGCCGGTGCAGTGATGGTGGACGGCCTTGGCGTGGGCGACGTGGGCAATGTGGTCCTGCGCGACCGCAAGCACCTGTCCGAGGACGGTCTGGTGATCATCGTGGCCACCGTGGACAGCAAGACCGGCAAGGTGCTGGCCGGCCCCGACCTTGTGAGCCGCGGCTTTGTGTATGTGCGCGAGAACGAGAGCCTGATGGACGGTGCACAGAGCATCGTGGAAAATGCGCTGGACCGCTGCGTGGATGAACATGTGCGCGACTGGAACAGCGTCAAGACCCGCGTGCGCGAGGCACTGAGCAGCTATATCTATCGGCGCACCAAGCGCAGCCCGATGATCCTTCCCATCCTGATGGAGGTTTGATCCGGGCACACTGCCGCAAACAATGCGGCGGAAGGCAGGAGATTTGATGAAACAAAAACCAAGATGGACATTGGAGATGCTCACCGCCAGTCTGGCCGTGCTGTGCGGCCTGCTGGTGCTGGTGCTGCTGGTCCAGCGGCCCACGGCATGGCCGGCGCTGCTGGCACTGGTGGTGCTGTGGGGCGTTGTGGTGGTGCTGTTCCGCTGCCAGCTGCGCAAGTGGGTGGCCCGGTGGATGTGCGGCGGCAGCTTTGAAGGCTCCAAGCTGCAGTTCAGTCTGGAGCCGCTCTCTCAGCCGGCCGCGCTGCTTTCCGGTGAGACGGTGCTGTGGTACAATGCACAGTTCCGCACCCGCCTGTTGAACGGGCAGGATGCGCTGGTGAGCCGCGTGCAGAAGGTGCTGCCCGGCCTTGATCTGCAGCAGTGCCGCAGGCAGGAGGGCCAGCTGCTGACCCTCGCGGACGGCATGTGGAGCGTACACAGCTCCACGGTGCCCGGCGATGCGGAGAGCATGACCCTGCTGGTGCTGAACGAGGAGACCGCCCTGCGCAAGGTGGAGGCGGAATACAAAGCCAGCCGTCCGGGCTATCTGGTGTTTCTGGTGGACGGCTACGACGATGTGTTCGGTGACATGCTGGACAGCGAGCGCGCCCGCCTGCTGGAAGGCATCAACCGGACGTTGGAGGATATGATCGGCCGGGGCAGCGGCTTTTTGCGCCGTGTGGCAAGCGGCCGCTATATTGCTGTGGTGGAAGAGCGCCAGATGGAGCAGTTCGCAAACCGCGGCTACGATGTGCTGGACAAGATCCGTGCGCTGGATCCCAGCGTGAACCTTTCGCTGTCCATCGGCATTGGCCGCGGGGCCAAGACCCTGCGGGAAGCTCAGGATATGGCCGTACAGGCACTGGATATGGCGCAGGGCCGCGGCGGCGATCAGGCCGCTGAAATGACACCGGACGGCTTTACGTTCTACGGCGGCGTGAGCCACGGCGTGGAAAAGCGCAGCAAGGTGCGCAGCCGCATCGTGGCCGACCAGCTGGTAAAGCTGATCAAGGAAGCAGATCATGTAGTCATTATGGGCCACCGCATGAGCGATCTGGATGCCATCGGCTCCGCCGAGGGCGTGCTGCGCATCTGCAAAATATGCGATGTCCCGGCGGTGATCGCGGTGCGGCGTGACGCTACCCTTGCGGGCAGCCTGATCGATGCATTGTGCCGTGCAGGCCAGAAGGACGACTTTATCGACCCGAAGGACGCACTGCCCATCATCTCCAAGCGCACCTTGTGCATCGTGGTGGATACATATCAGGTGGGCCTTGTGGAAAGCAAGGATATTCTGGAAAAATGCGGCAAGATAGCCGTGATCGACCACCACCGCAAGGGCGTGGGCTACATCGAGAACCCGGCGCTGGTCTGCCATGAGCCGTATTCTTCCTCGGCCAGTGAGCTGGTCACGGAGCTTTTGCAGTACGTGGGCGAGCGCGACGACAAGCCCAACCGTGTGGAGGCCGAGGGCCTTTTGTCTGGCATCATGCTGGATACCCGCGATTTTACCCTGCACACCGGTGTGCGTACCTTTGAAGCTGCCGCTGCGCTGCGCCGCTATGGCGCGGAGACGGAGCGGGTGCGCCAGCTGTTCGATGTGACCATGGTGGAGTACAATGCCAAGGCTGATCTGGTGGAAAAAGCACGCATGTACAAAAATTGCGCGATCTCCGTCAGCGGCGAGGTGGCACCGGAAGCCCGCGTGGCCATTGCACAGGCGGCAAATGATCTGCTGACCATTCAGGGCGTGGATGCCAGCTTTGTGGCAGTGCAGGTGGGCACAGGCGTGAACATCTCGGCCCGCAGTCTGGGTGCCGTGAACGTGCAGGTGATCATGGAATCTTTGGGCGGCGGAGGCCACCAGACCATGGCAGCAGCACAGCTCAAGCATATCACGCCGGAAGCAGCCCGCGCCCGCATCGAAGGTGCCATCGACAAATACTATGCATCGCAGAAAAAGGGCGATGTAGAAGGAAAATAAACGGAACAGAGAGGATCACACCCATGAAACAGTACGATTACCTGATCGTTGGTGCCGGCCTTTACGGCGCGGTCTTTGCACAGGAAGCAAAAAAGGCAGGCAAGAAGTGCCTTGTGATCGATAAGCGCAGCCACATTGCAGGCAATATCTACACGGAGCCGGTGGAGGGCATCAACGTCCACCGCTACGGTGCACATATCTTCCACACCAACAACAAGGCTGTGTGGCAGTATGTGAACCAGTTTGCAGAGTTCAACCGCTACACCAACAGCCCGGTGGCAAACTACCACGGCGAGATCTACAACCTGCCCTTCAATATGAACACCTTTAATAAGATGTGGGGCGTTGTTACCCCTGCCGAAGCCAAGGCCAAGATCGAAGAGCAGAAGAAGGAAGCAGGCATCACCGACCCGCAGAATCTGGAAGAGCAGGCCATCAGCCTTGTGGGCACCGATATCTACGAAAAGCTTATCAAGGGCTACACTGGCAAGCAGTGGGGCCGCCCCTGCACCGAACTGCCGGCCTTCATTATCAAGCGTCTGCCGGTGCGCTTCACCTACGACGACAACTATTTCAACGCACTGTATCAGGGCATTCCCAATGGCGGCTACACCGCCATGGTGGAAAAGATGCTGGACGGCACCGAGGTGCGCCTGAATGTGGACTATCTGGCCGACCGCGAAAATCTGAACGCTCTGGCCGAGAAGGTGGTCTACACCGGCCCGGTGGATGCCTACTTTGGCTACAAGCTGGGTGCTCTGCAGTACCGCAGTGTGCGGTTTGAGACCGAGGTGCTGGACACCGACAACTATCAGGGCAACGCGGTGGTCAACTATACCGACGCGGAAACTCCCTACACCCGCATCATCGAGCACAAGCACTTTGAGTTCGGCACCCAGCCCAAAACAGTCATCAGCCGCGAGTACAGCGCTGAGTGGAAGAAGGGCGATGAGCCGTACTACCCCGTCAACGACGAGAAGAACGGTGCCCTGTATGCCGAGTACAAGAAGCTGGCCGATGCGGAGCCGGACGTGATCTTCGGCGGCCGTCTGGGCGAGTACAAATATTACGACATGGACAAGGTCATTGAGGTAGCTCTGGACGTGGCTGCAAAGGAACTGGCGTAACCGCTTCCCGGGCAGAATGTGGTCGTGTGGGGCAGGCTTTTTGCCTTTTGCAAGAAGCATGGCCGCCGGGTACGTTCTCTTTTGTGTGCCAAAAGAGAACCAGAAAAGCACCCGCTACTTTCGAGGCGCGGGAGGCACGAATTAAGGGCTGCACGCCTTTAATAATCCCAAAGCGGTTGGGCTCCATACAAAAAATCCAAGTCGCTGCGCTAAAGGATTTTTTGTGTTACGCCGATTTAAAGTCGCTGCGCGACGGCCGCAGGCCGACAGCAGCATATGCCGTTTGCCGTTACGACCCCTCCCGTGAAAAAGTAAATCAGAAAAATCCGCAGATTTTTCTGATTTACAAATTAAAAATAAAATTCCCGCTGAATATGGCCAGAGCGGAGCGGCGGCCATTTTAAATGGTCAGGCGCTTCCTCTTGCCCAAAAGCGACAAATGCGCTATACTATAAACACAACAACTGCACCGGTTTTCCGGTGAGAAGTGAGGGATACTATCATGAAAGTGATTCTCAAGCAGGATATCAAGGGCATTGGCAAGAAGGACGAGATCCACGAGGTCTCCGACGGCTACGCCCGCAACTATCTGTTCCCGCGCAAGCTGGCCGCTGTGGCAGATGCCAGCGCTGTGAACGTTGCCCGCAGCAAGGAAGCTGCTGCCGATTTCCACGAGGCTGAGACCGTAGCTGCTGCCAAGGATCTGGCCGCAAAGATCGAGGGCAAGACCGTGACCATCAAGGCCAAGGGCGGTGCATCCGGCCGTCTGCACGGCAAAGTCACCGGCAAGGAAGTTGCCGATGCTTTGGCTCAGCTGGCAGGCGCACCCATCGATAAGAAGAAGATCGAGCTGGAGACCAAGGACATCAAGGATGCCGGTGTGTTCAACGGCAAGGTCCGTCTGCACGTTGGTGTGGTCGCTTCTTTCAAGATCATGGTGGAAGTGGAACAGGCCTGATTTTTCTGCCATCTGCGCCCCCTCACAGCAGGGGGCGCTTTTTGGCTTTTCAGCGAAATGATGCAAAAGGATAAACTACCATGCCGAATGAACGACATTATTCCAATGAACTGAATCTGGAAAGCGTGGGCATCAACCTGCCCTACAACATGCAGGCAGAGCAGAGCGTGCTGGGTGCGGTGCTGCTCAAACCGGAAACGCTCACCGACTTGGTGGAGATCATCCGGCCGGAGATGTTCTACACCCGGCAGAATGCGCAGATCTACTCCGAAATGCTGCGCCTGTTCACCGCCGACCAGACCATCGACTTTGTGACGTTGCTGGACGCTGTTATCTCGGACGGCGTGTTCCCCAGTGCCGACGAAGCAAAGGTGTACCTGACCGGCCTTGCCGAGACGGTGCCCAGCATTTCCAACGTGAAGGCCTATGCCCAGATCGTGCAGGAAAAGTATCTGGTGCGCCAGCTGATGGGGGTGGCAAAGGACATCCTGCAGGATGCCGGAGATGAGCCGGATGCCGACCTGCTGCTGGAAAACGCGGAGCAGCGCATTTATGAGATCCGCTCCGGCCGCGATTCCAGCGCACTGACACCGCTTTCCTCCAGCATGGTGGAGACCCTGACCAACCTGCAGAAGATCAGCGGCCCGGATGCGGACAAATACAAGGGCATCCCCACAGGCTTCCGCCTGCTGGATACGGTGCTCACCGGCCTTGGCCGCGGCGACCTCATCATCCTTGCGGCCCGCCCCGGTATGGGCAAGACCAGCTTTGCGCTGAACATCGCCACCCGCGTGGCCATGCAGCAGAAGGTGCCGGTGGCGATCTTCAGCTTGGAAATGACCAAGGAACAGCTCACGAACCGCATCCTTTCTGCTGAGGCCGGCATCGACAGTCAGGCATTCCGCACCGGTGCCCTGCGCGCCGAGGACTGGGAATATCTGGCCCTTGCCACCGAAAAGCTGCACGATGCACCCATCTATATGGACGATACCTCCGGCATCACCATCACCGAGATGAAGGCGAAGATCCGCCGGGTGAATCAGGACCCCACCCGCCCGAATGTGGGCCTCATCGTCATCGACTATCTGCAGCTGATGACCACCGGCCAGCGCAGCGAGAACCGCGTGCAGGAGATCAGCTCCATCACCCGAAACCTTAAGATCATGGCAAAGGAAATGAATGTGCCCATCATCGCACTTTCTCAGCTGTCCCGTGCAGTGGAAAAGCAGGGCAACAATTCCAGCCACCGGCCCCAGCTTTCCGACCTGCGCGATTCCGGCTCCATCGAGCAGGATGCCGACTGCGTTCTGTTCCTGTACCGCGATTCCTACTATGCCAGCCAGAACCCGGACGGCGCTGAGGTGGATGCCGATACGGCAGAGTGCATCGTGGCGAAGAACCGTCACGGCGAGACCAGCACGGTGCCGCTGGGCTGGGATGGTGCCCACACCCGCTTTATGGATGTGGACTTTAAACGCTGATGAACAATGAAAAAATTCTGGCGCATGTGCGCATGTTTGTTCTGCGAGAAAAGCTGCTTTGTCCGGGCGAGCCGCTGCACTTGGCCGCGGCAGTGTCCGGCGGGGCGGACAGCATGGCACTGCTGCGCATCCTGCTGGCCCTGCAGCCGGAATTCGGGTTTGTGCTTTCGGCCTGCCATGTGAACCACGGCCTGCGCGGCGAGACCGCCGACCGGGACGAAGCCTTTGTGCGGGCGGAATGCGCCCGGCTGGGTGTGCCGCTGCGGGTGTTCCATGCTGCAGAGATGGCCGACGAAGTGGGCCTGCCGTCGGAACATGCCGGGGAGGACTGGGCGCGCCGCCTGCGCTATGCCTGCTTTGCGCGTTTGTGCGGGGAGGGGATAGATGCCGTTGCAACGGCCCATACTGCAAATGATCAGGCTGAGACCCTGCTGCTGCGGCTGGCCCGGGGCACGGGGCTGCACGGTGCGGCAGGCATCCGGCCAAAGCGCGGGTGCTACCTGCGGCCATTGCTGGCCCTTACCCGGCAGGATACCGAAAGCTTCTGCCGTGCAGCCGGGCAGGCATGGGTCACAGATGAGACGAACGCGACCGATGCCTATGCCCGCAACCGGGTGCGCCGTGCGGCACTGCCTGCACTGCAGAGCACCAACGGCGCAGCGGTGGAAAACCTTGCCCGCTTCTGCGAGAAGGCAGCCCGCGCGGATGCCTATTTTGCCCGGAAGGCCGAAGAGCTGCTTTCTGCTGCACGTCTGGATGCGGCACAGGCTGCCATCAAAAGCCCGGAAGCCTGCACAGTGTGGCGGCTGGGCCCGCTTTCCGATGCGGATGCGCTTGTTTTGGAAGCAGCCATGCATTCGCTGACGGCTCCCGTGCGTGACGCAGAGGAAAAATATGTGCAGCTGCTGTGCGGCCTTGTGCGGCGCGGCAGCGGTGCGGTACAGTTGACTGACCGGGTGCGCTTTTGTGCCGGAGACGGATGCTTCTGGCAGGAGATTGTGCCGGAACGGCCCCGGCAGCAGGAAGACAAACGGTCGGAAAGCCAGCCCTTTCAGCCGGAAAAACAGGCAGAATACTGCCTTGCGGGCGGCTGGAAGGTGACTGCAGGGCTTTTTACGGCTGATTTTGAAGAAAAAATACAAGTCGTTCATAAAAAAGACTTAAAAAATCAGGCGGATTATGCTAGAATAACTACGTTGTATGCTGGTCTTGTCCTGCGCACCCGCCAGCCGGGAGATGTCTACCGCCCGGCGGGGCGAAGTGTGCACAACCGGCTGCGCAAGTGGATGAACGAAGCGGGCATCCCCGCGCAGCTGCGTGACCAGCTGCCGCTGCTGGCGGCGGGCAGCGAAGTACTGTGGGTCTGCGGTGCGGGCTTTGCCGAGGGCCTTGCCCCGGATGCAGACACTGCGCAGGTGCTGCAGATGGAAATGGAATATAGGGAGGAAATAACATGAGCATGCATGATGATATCAAGACCGTTCTGGTCAGTGAAGAAGAGTTAAAGGCAAAGGTTGCTGAGCTGGGTGCTCAGATCAGCAGGGATTACGAGGGCAAGAACCTTGTTCTGGTATCCATCCTCAAGGGCTCGGTGGTGTTTATGGCCGACCTGATGCGTGCGGTGAGCATTCCCTGCAGCATCGATTTTATGGTGGTGTCCAGCTACGGTGGCAGCAACACTGTTACCAGCGGCCTTGTAAAGATCATCAAGGATCTGGACGGTGATCTGTCCGGCAAGGATGTGCTGATCGTGGAGGATATTCTGGATACCGGTGTCACCCTCTCGAATCTGGTGCCCATGCTCAAGATGCGCAACCCCAACTCGGTAAAGATCTGCACCATTCTGGACAAGCCCAGCCGCCGCAAGGCCGATATCCAGCCCGACTACGAGGGCTTCCAGGTGCCGGACGAGTTCGTGGTGGGCTACGGTCTGGACTACGATGAAAAATACCGCAACCTGCCTTATGTGGGTGTGCTCAAGCCTGAAGTCTACGAGAAGTGATTTCTCACACTATAATTCATCCAAGAACTGGAGTTGATTTTTTTGCAATCCAAAAGACCCCGTTTCAATCCGCTGATCCTTGCTCTGGCGCTGGCGGCGGTGCTGATGGTCTGGTCGGTGCTGGGCGGCACCGGCTCTGCCAGCAGCTCTTCCATGGAGTATTCCACGGTGGTGCATTACTTTGAAAGCCTGCAGGTCACGCAGTTCTCGCTGGACCTGAACACCGGTGTCATCACCATGAACCTCAAGGAAGGCGGCAAGAACAACCTGCCCCTGCCCGATACCACGTCCCAGAGCACCACGCAGGCCACCGGCGGACTGCTGAGCGGTATGCTGTCCTCCTCGGATGAGGATACTGCTGCGCAGAAGAACAGCGACGGCACTGTGACTGTGCGCTACAAGCTGCCATATGCATCCATGTTCGTCAAGTATGTAGGCGACTACATTGCCGCCTACGATGCCGCAAACCCGGATGCTCCCATGGTGTACGATTATACCCCTGTCAAGGAAAGCATCCCATGGATGGAGATCCTGTTCTATCTGGCAATGCTGGGCTGCACCGGCTTCCTGCTGTTCTCCATGATGCGCGGCGGCGCTGGCGGCGGCGGGATCATGAACGTTGGCAAAGCCAAGGTGAAGGACGAGCACGAGAACCAAAAGACAGCCACCTTTGCCGATGTTGCCGGTGAGGACGAGGAAAAGGAAGAGCTGAAAGAGGTCGTGGAGTTCCTGAAAAGCCCGGAAAAGTTCAACACTCTGGGCGCACGCATTCCCCACGGCGTACTGCTGGTAGGCCCTCCGGGCACTGGCAAGACCCTGCTGGCCCGCGCCTGCGCAGGCGAGGCCGGTGTGCCCTTCTATTCCATTTCCGGCTCTGACTTTGTGGAAATGTACGTCGGCGTGGGTGCATCCCGCGTGCGTGACCTGTTCGATAAGGCAAAGAAGTCTATGCCCTGCATCATCTTCATTGATGAGATCGATGCTGTGGGCCGTCAGCGCGGTGCCGGTCTGGGCGGCGGCCACGATGAACGCGAGCAGACCCTGAACCAGCTGCTGGTGGAAATGGACGGCTTTGAGGCCAACGACGGCATCATCGTCATGGCGGCCACCAACCGTGCCGACATTCTGGATAAGGCCCTGCTGCGGCCGGGCCGCTTTGACCGTCAGGTCTATGTGGGCCTGCCGGATGTCAAGGGCCGTGAGGAGATCCTCAAGGTCCACACCAAAAAGAAGCCGCTGGCCCCGGATGTCTCTCTCAGGGTCATTGCACAGCGCACCGCAGGCTTTGCGGGCGCAGACCTTGAGAACCTTGTCAACGAAGCGGCCCTGCTGGCTGCACGCCGCAACCGCAAGGCCATTACCATGGAGGATATCGAGGAAGCTTCCATGAAGGTGATGGCTGGCCCGGAGAAGAAGAGCCGCGTTGTGACCCCGGAGGAAAAGAAGCTGACTGCTTACCACGAGGCAGGCCACGCTGTGGCGGGCTTCTACTGCAAGCATCATCCCCGTGTGCACGAAATCACCATTATCCCGCGTGGTCAGGCTGGCGGCTACACCATGTACCTGCCCGAGAAAGACCGCAGCTACGTGACAAAGGGCGAAATGTTCGAGGATATCGTTTCCAGTCTGGGCGGCCGCGTGGCCGAACAGCTGATCCTGGAGGATATCTCCACCGGTGCTTCCAATGATCTGCAGCAGGCCACCAACATTGCCCGCCAGATGATCACCAAGTACGGCTTCTCGGAGCGGCTTGGCCCTGTGGTGTACGGTACCTCGCAGGAGGAAACCTTCCTGGGCCGCGATCTGGGTCAAGGCAAGGGCTACAGCGAGACCACCGCTGCCGAGATCGACGGCGAGATGCGGGATATCATCGATGAAGCCTACGAGACCTGCCGCCGCACCCTGACCGAGCACATCGATCAGCTGCACGCGCTGGCACAGGCCCTGATGGAACGCGAGAAGCTCAACGAGCAGGAGTTCAACACCATTATGGCGGGCGGCACACTGCCCCCGCGTGAAGGCGATGAGCTGAAGCCGGAACAGCCTGCTCAGACCGTGCAGGCTGCCCCTGCGGAGACCGCTCAGCAGGCCGAAACTGCTGAACCTGCAGAGACCGCTGAGCCTGCCGAACAGGCCGAAACGGCCCAGCCGCTGCCGGAGACCGCTGCACCGGAAACGCCGGATGCACAGGACCCGCAGAACTGATTTGATCCAAATGGAAAGGAGCGAGTGTCGTGGAGGAAAATTTTAACCCGGTCGCACGGACCCGCGCAAACTATTACACCCCCGGCAGCCCGGTGCAGTTCGTCTGCGTGGAGCTGCTCAAGGGTGATGTCAGCGGGGAGCACGCGGTCTGCCTGACCTTCAAGAATATTTCCAAGGTGACCCTGACCGCGCTGGAGATCCACTTCAAGTGCAAGGGCGTGGACGGCGTGATCCTGTGCGAGGACCGGTTCGAGTACCGTGACTTGGAAGTAAAGCCCGGCGAACTGTTTGGCATGGACGATGCGGTGTTCGTTACCGCAAAGGCCATCACCAGCGTGGATGTTTCGCTGTGCAACGTGTACAACGGCAAGCGGGTGGTGCATCTGGACGGCATCAAGCGCGTGCGCCTGCCTGCCCCCAAGCGCCTGTCTGCTGAGCTGGAAAAGGCGCTGGAGACCCGCATGAACCGCCCGGAGCTGAAGTATCAGCCGCAGGTGTTTGAAAATGGCTGGTACTGCGCCTGCGGTGCCTTCCACCCGAAGGAGGAGGATACCGTGTACTGCTCGGAGTGCGGCTGCGACCGCATCCTGCTGCAGAACGCGCTGAACACCCTGCTGCAGCCGGAACAGCCTGCCCAGACCGAGCCGGAACTGGAAACGCCTCTTGCCCCGCAGGCCGAAGAGCCTACCCGCATTATGGGCGCAGCGCCCGTGCAGGAGGAGCCGACCCGGATCATGGGTGCACCGTGCCGTGAAGCAGAACCACAGCCGGAAGAACCTGCTGCAGAGCAGACCCGTGTGCTGGATGCCGGAATGCGGGCACAGTTCCCGGACAGGGCATCTCATGCAGCTGCGGACGAAGGCACCCGTGTGATGCCTGCTGCAGCCCGCCGTGCACAGCCGATATCTCAGCAGCCGGAGCCTGCCTATGACGACGAGGAAGAATACGAGGACGAGCGCGACAGCGTGGCCGAAGCGCTGATCCGCTGGGTGCCGCCCATCACTGCCATTGTCTGTGCAGCAGTGGCACTGTGCGGCTTCGTGTATTACCAGTTCGTGCTGTAACACAAACAGCAGCGGAGAGGGCGGTATGCCTTCTCCGCTTTTTTGTATGCCAGAAGAAGGGAGAACCATTATGCCGGAAGAAGCCTTACAGGCTGCCTTTGAGATCAAGACTGCCTGCGATGAGATCAGCCGCCGCCTGCTGCGCTGGCACTGGGAGCACAAACCCGGTGCGCACAGCTTGGGTGCACTGCTGGATCACGTTGCACAGCGCCAGCAGGAAAGCCCGGACTACTACGACCGTATGCCGGATCTTTCCGGCAAAAACAGCTGGCAGCAGCTGGATACCACCATTTGTATGCGGGTTCTGCTGGACCCGGAAAAGGATGCCGCCAAACCGCTGGACCTGCTGGGCAATACCAGCAATCCGGGTGCGGCCCGCCGCGCCTGCAATGCTGTGCGCACCGCCCGCAACGAAGCCGCCCACGCCACCGATCACACCGATGCCGCTCAGGCGGCGATCCTGTTCAATGAGGCGGTGGAGAGCTTGGAAGACGGCTATGTGGGCACGGCTTTCCGCGAGAATGAACTTGCCCGCTATTACCGCGATGCAGAAAATTATCTGGCGCGCTGCGGCGCAAAGGAGCCGATCGTATCCAGCCGTGCGCCGGAAGAAAAAACGGCTGCGCACGAGCCAGCCCGCCAGAGCACAAAGCAGGGCCAGAACCGCAGCACCCAGAGCCGCAAAACGGCCGGCAGCCGTTCCTCCGGCAGCAGAAGCACCACAGCGCGCAGCAGCTCGGCCAAAAGCCGCAGCACGGCAGGCCGCAAAAAGAAACAGAGAAGAACTGGCAATAAAACCGTGTTCATCGTTCTGCTGGTGGTCCTGCTGTTGGGGCTTGCCGTGCGTGCATGGAGCATGGGCGCAGCCTGACCGCCTGTAATGCCCTGCTTCTCAGAAAAAAGCCGTCTTTTGTACACAGTTGCCAGAAAAACAAAAATGCGTTCGGAATAAACCGGGAAAAGCGCATCTTGCGGGATGGGTGAAAGCGGTTTATAATAAGCATGAAAACGTTTACACATAACAATGCATCCCAAAAGAGAGAAGTACTGCAAATGACCATCAGTGATATTGCAAAAATGGCGGGTGTATCCAGTGCGGCGGTCAGCCGCTACCTGAACGGAGGCCCCCTGAGCGAACAGAAGAGGGCTGTCATCCACGAGGTAGTGGAAAAGACCGGCTACCGCCCGGATACCGCCGCCCAGACTCTGCGCACCGGAAAAGTGAATCAGGTGGGGGTGATCGCTCCCAGCATCGGTTCCCAGTCGGTGGGGCAGATCACGGCAGGCATTGCCAGTGAGCTGGATGCAAAGAGCTATCTGATGCTGCTGGGAAACACCGAGCTGGATGCCCAGCGGGAATTGGGCTATCTGACTGCTATGCAGCGCAACCACGTGGCGGGCATCATCCTGCTGGGCAGCTATTATACTCCTCAGCTGGCGCAGGCGCTGAAAAACTGCCGTGTGCCGGTGGTGGTAACAGGCCAGCGTTTTCAGGATGTGGCCTGCGTGTACAACGACGACCGCACTGCAGCCCGGGAACTTGCCCAGCGGATGCTGGACCATGGCCGCAGAAGGATCGTTTATATTGGCGGTACAGAGCGGGACGATGCCACCGGCGTGCAGCGCCGTGAGGGCGTGCAGGATGCGCTGAACGCTGCCGGACTGAACGGCGAACAGATGCCCCGCATCTGCTGCAAAGCCTTTACCATGGAGGAGGGCCAGCGCTGTATGCAGGAACTGCTGGTGCGCTGCCCGGATCTGGACGGTGTGGTCTGCGTGACTGACACGGTGGCCTTTGGTGCCATGCGTGCCCTGCGGGAAGCAGGACGGCATGTGGGGCAGGATGTGGGTCTTGCAGGCGTTGGCGACAGCTGGGCTGGCAGCATGATGGAACCGGGGCTGGCCACAGTGCGCTTTTACCAGAAGCAGGTAGGGCAGGAGGCTGCCCGGATCCTGCTGCAGATGCTGGAAGAGAATGGGAGCAGCGGGCCTGTGCGTCAGGTGACGCTGGGCTATCAGATCGTGGAGCGAGGCTCCCTTTGATGATAAAGGATAAAGGATAAAGTATGGGTCGTAAGCTGATTTTTCTGGATATTGACGGCACGCTGCTGCCGCCGGGTGATATGCTCATCCCGGAAAGCACTCTGGCTGCACTGGATCGCGCCAGAGCAAACGGACACAAGCTGTTTTTGTGCACCGGCCGCAACCACCGCATGACCGAACCGCTGCTGCGGCACGACTGCTTTGCGGGCGCAGTGTGCAGCGCCGGCGGCTATGTGCTGTGCGATGGCAAGACTCTGGTGGATATCCCCATGGAGCCGCAGCAGGCTGAAGGCGTGCGCGCGGCGCTGGAACGCAATGGCGTGGAGTGCACGCTGGAAGCCCGGGATGCCACCTTTGGCGGAAGCAAGATGGCTGAGAGATGGAGCTTTATCCACAAAAAGAACGGTGCACCGCTGAACAGCGAAGCAGAGCGCTGGCGCAAAGCCATGGAAGAGGGTATGGCCATCCTGCCGCTTTCCGATTACAAAGGGGAACCGCTGTATAAGATCGTGTTCATTGCCGACCACGAGAGCGACCTTGCCGAGGCAAAGCAGCTCTATGCCGACCAGTTCGTGTTCTGCGAAAGCAAGCTGGACCGCCTGACCGATGGCTTTGTGAATGGTGAGCTCATCAACCGCAAATTTGATAAGGGTACCGGAATCAAGGCCATCTGTGATCATCTGGGCTGCACGCTGGCGGATACCATCGGCTTTGGTGACAGCGATAACGACCTGCAGATGACCGATGTTGTCGGCATCAGTGTGTGCATGGCCAATGGCTCCGAAAACCTGAAAAAGCGGTGCGACCGCATTGCTCCCTCGGTATACGAGGACGGCATTGCAAAGGAGTTCAAGGCGCTGGGTCTGATCTGAAAAAACAACAAAGGCTGCGGCAGGGATAAGACCCGGGCCGCAGCTTTTTTGCTGCCACAGGGTTTTATAAAACGGAAAAACGTGATAGAATAAACCAGAATGCCGGGTTCAAAGCCCGGCAAAAAGGGAGGAATTGAAATGCGTTCTGTTCTGGAAGTATGTGTGGACAGCACTGCCAGTGCACTGGCAGCAAAGCGCGGCGGTGCCAGCAGGCTGGAACTGTGTGCCGACCTGATCGTGGGCGGTACAACGCCCAGCCTTGCGCTGGTGCGTCAGGTCAAGGCGGAGACCGGCCTGCCGGTGCGCGCTCTGCTGCGGCCCCGGTTCGGAGATTTCTGTTACGACAGCTACGAGCTTGCCCAGATGGAACAGCTGGCCGCAGAGCTGGTGGAGGCCGGGGCGGATGGTATCGTGACCGGTGTGCTGACCCCGGAAGGGCAGCTGAATGCGGAGGTCATGCGGCCCATTTATGCGGCGGCGCGCAGGGCAGCGGAAAAGGCAGGCCGTCCGGTGGCGTGTACCCTGCACCGTGCCTTTGATGTCAGCGCCGACCCCTTTGCGGCACTGGAAACGGTCCGGAGCATGGGCCTTTGTACCATCCTCACCAGCGGGCAGGCGGCGAGTGCCCCAGAGGGAGCGGAGCTTCTCGGCCGACTGGTGGAGCGGGCAGGGGACAGCGTGGAAATTCTGGTAGGTGCCGGTGTCACGGCACAAAACATCCCGGCACTGGCCGCACAGACCGGGGCACATGCGTTCCACCTTTCCGGCAAGCAGGTGCTGCAAAGCCGCATGACCTTCCGCCGTGAGGGTGTGCCCATGGGGCTGCCGGGCTTTTCAGAGTTTGAGGTATGGCAGACGGGTGAAGAAAACATCCGTGCTGCACGGCAGGCACTGGATAGCCTTTAAAAACCGAATAAAACGAAAGCGCTCTCCCAACGGAAACCCGGTGGGAGAGCGCTTTTTTATGATGATGAATTTGAAGGGTGAAGATAGCTTAGTAATGCAGCTCGTCGCCGGTCAGTGCTTCCAGCACCGGCAGCATGGCAGCGGCTTCGGCTTTGGCAGCGGGCAGATCCATATCGCGGTAGTTGCCGCACTCCACTTCGCTGGCACCGGGCACAGCGCCCTCAAAGCCAGCCATGAAGCGGAAGGATTCCACCGTCAGCTCCAGTGCCTCGGCGGGAGTCAGGCCGCGGGTAAGCAGATAGAAGCCGGTGCGGCAGCCCATGGGGCCAACGTAGATCACGCTGTCCTGAAAGGCGCTGTTGCGTGCATAGGTGGCAAACAGATGCTCCAGCGTGTGGGCGGCACCGGTGGACAGGTAATCGCCGTGATTGGGCCTTTTCATGCGGATGTCCCATGTGAGAACATCGCCGTCCTGACGGCTCAGATACATGCCGCGGTCCAGTTTGGTATGGTCAACACAGAAGCTTGCAATGCGTTCCATGATCTTCTCCTTTGGCTTATGCCTGCAGGCGCTGCACGCTGCCGTGAGCGCAGTCCACAGCGATCATCAGACCGTCGCGGATGTGGCTGGTAGCACCGGCGGCACCCACAACGGTAGGCTTGAGCAGGGCCTTGCCGGCAATGGCAGCGTGGCTGTTCAGGCCCGGCTCTTCCACCACCAGAGCGGCGGCATCACGCACGTAACTCAGCATTTCGTTGCTGGTGGAGGGCACCACCAGAACCATGCCGGGCTTGAACTTTGCACGCACCTCTTCCAGCGTGCGGCAGACGCAGGCCTTGCCGGTGGCGCTGGTCACGTCGGCATTCTCGCGGCCAACGCCCACACCGGTAGCCAGACAGTTGCCTACCATGTGGATCTTGATCATGTTAGTGGTGCCGGACACGCCCACAGGCACGCCTGCGGTCACAACGGCCAGCTCACCGTTGTGCAGGTAGCCGTTCTCCTTGGCCAGAGAGGTGGACATCTCGATCAGCTCATCGGTGCTGTGTGCCAGAGGCATCATCAGCGGGGTGATGCCCCAGCTCAGGGCCAGCTGACGCTGCACCTGCTCCTTCATCACGCAGGCGATGATGGGCTGCTCCGGGCGGTACTTGCTCAGCAGACGGGCGGTGTTGCCGGACTCGGACACGGTGACGATGGCGGCAGCGTTCACGTCCTTGGCGGTCAGGCAGGCAGCGTGTGCAGTTGCATCGCTCACGCTGATCTTGCCGGTGTTCTCGGTGAGGGGAACAAAGCGGGCGTGATTCTCCTGCTCGGTGCGCTCAGCAATGGCAGACATGGTCTTGAGGGCCTCCACGGGGTAAGCACCGGCAGCAGTCTCGCCGGAAAGCATGATGGCAGAGGTGCCGTCGTAGATGGCATTTGCCACGTCAGAGATCTCGGCGCGGGTGGGACGGGGGTTCACGATCATGCTGTCCAGCATCTGGGTAGCGGTGACGATGGGCTTGCCAAAGGAGAAGGAGCGCTCGATGATATTCTTCTGAATGCCGGGCAGCTCGGTAAAGTCAATCTCAACGCCCAGATCGCCGCGGGCCACCATGACAGCATCGGCTGCAGCCAGAATGCTGTCGATGTTGTTCACGCCCTCACGGTTCTCGATCTTGGCGATGATGCGGATATCGGAATCATACTCGTTGAGCAGGTTGCGGATATCGTACACATCCTGTGCGGTGCGCACGAAGGAAGCAGCGATGAAGTCAAAGCCCTGCTGTGCGCCAAAGATGATATCGTCGCGGTCGCGCTGGCTCATATACGGCATGGACAGATGCACGCCGGGCACATTGACACCCTTCTTGTTCTTGATCTTGCCGTTGTTCAGCACCTTGCACACGATGTCGGTGTCGTTCACGGTGACGATCTGCAGCTTGATCAGGCCGTCGTCCAGCATGATGGTGCCGCCGGGCTGCACGTCCTGCGGCAGGTCCTTATAGGTGATGGAGCAGATCTCCTTGGTGCCTTCCACCTCGCGGGTGGTCAGGGTGAAGGTCTGGCCGGCTTCCAGCATTTCAGTGCCGTTCTTGAAGTCCTTCAGGCGGATCTCGGGGCCTTTGGTGTCCAGCAGGGCGGCGACCGGCTTGCCCAGCTCTTCACGAATGGCCTTCAGCTTTTCAAAGCGGCCCAGATGCTCTTCGTGAGAGCCGTGGGAAAAATTAAAACGGGCAACATTCATGCCGTTGGCGACCAGCTCGCGCAGAACGCCTTCCTGATCGGTGGACGGGCCCAGAGTGCAGATGATCTTGGTTTTTCTCATATACTTTTACTACCTCCAACTACTTCACATTCTCTATTTTGCGGCAGGCTGTCCGCTGTCATGCAGGCAGCTGCACGCGGCCAACGGGAAAAATCCCATGCTGTGGTACAAAAGCAGAAAAGTTCTGCTGTTCAAAACTTCTCCACCTATTATTATATCTGCTGGGATACAATAGAGCAAGGAAAACTTTGCGCTGTGGCTGAATTTTTTAGGCGGTCAAGAAATCTTTACCACGGAATGACGTATTTACGCTCAAAAATGAAAAAACGCCCGGTTAATTCGTGAACAAAATGACGAACATTTTGGTGAAAATGACGGATATTTGCAGCACAGCAAAAACGCTTGCATCCGGCACAGGATTTGCTTATAATGATAAGTAAAGGTAGTATCACTTATCCGGGGCAGGCCCCCGGAAGAAATGGAGAAAAAACGATATGGAAAAGCGTGTTTTTCTGATCGTCCTCGACAGCTTTGGCATTGGTGCAGAGCCGGATGCCGCAGCGTTTGGCGATGAGGGCACCAACACCCTGGGTGCCATTGCAAAACACCCCAACTTCAACTGCCCCAACCTGCAAAAGATGGGCATGTTCAACATTGATGGCGTGGCCGCAGGCGAAAAGACCGCAGCGCCCATCGGCTCCTTTGCCCGCCTGCAGGAGCAGAGCATGGGCAAGGATACCACCATTGGTCACTGGGAGATCGCCGGTGTGGTAAGCCCCAAGCCGCTGCCCACCTTCCCGAACGGCTTCCCGGATGAGCTGATCCACGAGTTTGAGGAAAAGACCGGCCACAAGGTGCTGTGCAACAAGCCTTACTCCGGCACGCAGGTGCTGAAGGATTACGGCGAGCAGGCCATGAAAGAAAACGCCCTTATCGTCTACACCAGTGCCGACAGTGTATTTCAGGTGGCCGCCAACGAAGAGCTGGTGCCGGTGCATGAGCTGTACCGCTACTGCGAGATCGCCCGCGAGATGCTCAAGGGCGAGTACGGCGTGGGCCGCGTGATCGCACGCCCCTTCCTGGGCCACACTGCGGATACCTTCTACCGCACCACCAACCGCCACGACCTGAGCCTGAAGCCGCCCCGCGCTACCATGCTGGATCTGCTGAAGGACGCTGGCAGGGATGTGATCGCTGTGGGTAAGATCTTCGATATCTTTGACGGTGAGGGCGTGACCGAGAAGATCAAGACCACGGGCAATACCAACGGCATCGCCTTCACCAAGGCGCTCCAGACCCGCGACTTTGAGGGCCTTGCCTTTGTAAATCTGGTGGACTTCGATATGCTCTACGGCCACCGCCGCGATGTAGCAGGCTATGCTGCCGCAGCCACCGAGTTTGACAAGTTCGTGGCAGATTTCATCCCCGGAATGCGGGAGGGCGATCTCCTGATGGTGACGGCTGACCACGGCTGCGACCCGTCCTATACCAAGACCACCGACCACACCCGCGAGTATGTGCCGTATCTGATCTGCGGCAAGGGCGTGAAGCCCGGTGTTGACCTTGGCACCCGTCTGTGCTTTGGCACCATCGCCCAGACCATCTGCGAGTATCTTGATGTGGATGCTTCCTCTCTGGACGGCAAGAGCGTCTGGAACGAGATCAAGGCATAATGATTTTATAGAATGAGAAAGCCGCCTGCATTGGTTCAAGATGCAGGCGGCATTTTTATGCAGTTTATCGGTACGGACTTTCTGGTGAAAAAGCAAAACAGGAAACGACCGCAGTTGTTTCCTGTTTTGCAAATAAAATAATATTTCCACGATAGAGTCCGGGGCTTGCGCAGAGGACATTTTAAATCGTCACGCTGCTTCGTTCTGCTGCGAAGCGGCATCCTGAATGGCACCCCAGATGGAGGAAGCCGCATTGTAGATGGACGATGCAGCCTGTTCCACCTCTTCCTGCGTGGGCAGGGAGATGGACGGTGCTTCTCCGGCCGTATCACCGCTGCCGGTCTCGCCCTCGGCGGGGACCGCCGGCTCCTGCGGCTGGGTGTCGGCAGGCTGCTCTGCATCTGCAGGCTGGTCAGCCGGGACGGTCTCTTCCGGCAGGCTGTCGGCGGGCACTTCCTCGGGAACGCTCTCCGCAGGCACCTCCGAAACGGCGGCGTTCGGGTCGGTGGTGGGGGTGAACACCTCGGTCTTTTCCGGCTTCTGGGTGGTGTCGGCAACGGTGCCCTCACCGCCCAGCACAGACGCGATCATTTCTCTGGCCTTGCTCACAGAAGCATCGTCCGGTTTCATGACGTAGAGCTTCTGTCCCTTGGCAGAGTAGCACTTGGTGCTGCTGGAGCTTGTGCCGGTGACGGTATAGCTTTCAATATCCCACTCGGCAAAGTCGCTCAGCTGCATCCGTACCAGCGCACTGATCTGATCCTGTGAAAAGCTGGTCACAAAGCAGTCAGAGGCGGCATCCATGATCTTGGAAAAGCCCATCAGCAGGGCAGGGGACTTGATCTTGTTCAGCATGGCATCGATCACCTTCATCTGGTTGATGCCGCGCTGGATATCGCCGGATGCAAAGGCGTGACGCTCACGGGCAAAGGCCAGAGCGGCCTTGCCGTCCAGATGGTTCCAGCCCTCCACAAAGGTGGTGGGGTCATAGTAGCCGGGGCTGCCCACAGAAGTGAACGCCTGATCGGAGTAGACATCCACGCCGCCCAGCGCATCGATGATGCTGATGAAGCCCGCAAAGTTGATGCGGATGTAATGGTCAACATTGACGCCGTACAGATTGCCCAGTGTGGCCATGCTGGTTTCCACGCCGTACAGACCGGCGTGAGTCAGCTTATCCTTGCTGTCAGTGCCGGCAAGGTCTACGTAGTAGTCGCGCGGGGTGTTGATCAGGGCTACCCTCTTGGTGACAGGGTTCACGGCAGCAAGGATATTCACGTCGCTGCGGGCATTTTCGGTCAGCTCGCCGCGGGTGTCCACGCCGCTGAGGTAGATCACAAACGGCTCCTTGGTGATCTTGTTGGCCTCGGCACCGGTGAGCAGGCCAGAGGTCATGCTGCCCAAGGCAGAAAGGCCCTGCTGGGCCCAGAAGCAGCCCAGCGCCATGGCAGCGCACAGGAACACCGAGAATACCCGGGCTACCTTGCCGGGAACATTGTATTCCTGACAGCGCTTTACCAGCAGCCACAAAAGCGCCAGCAGCGCGGCCAGAATGACCAGATACAGCACCGGCAGCATCTGGGTGCGCCACAGCTGCACCAGTGCCAGAATGCTTAAAATACCTTGTAAGATCAGCAAAATTTTCCCCCACTTGGAAGGTACTGCCACGGCTCCATCCACGGGCGGCTGGGCCTTGGGCGGTACGGGTGTGTTGTGGCCGCTGCGCGGCGGCTTCTGGGGAGGCTGGGCCGGAGGCGGTGTGCTGGGCTGTTCCGGCGGAAGCTCGGAAAAAAACGCCGAGCTGTCTACCTCGATGGGCGCAGTGTCCTCAGAGCCTTCCTTGCGGCTGATGTGCCGCAGAGAACGGTGATCTTCGTGGGAACGATCGTTTTCATCCATCATTCAAAACCACTCCTTTTTGTCAGGAAACAGGTACAATGGTCAGCACTGCACGGGCCGGAAGGCAGGTGGCGGTCTGATCTTCGTTGGAAAGCCAGCCAAAGCCTTCACAGATGTGATCCGGGCAGGGCGAATCCACGAACCGGGCTGCACCGTCCTTGATCTGGATGTGGACGGTATAGTAACCGGTGTCCACATCATAGGTCTCATCCACGTCCAGCGGCAGGTTCATGGTGGTGTTGTTGTCGCCGTAGATCAGCTCGGCCCGCAGCCCGGAGCCGGAAGCGTGCACGCGGCGCACCACCAGCAGCACAGCGGCAATGGCCAGAATGACCACGGCAAAGAGAAGATTGGTAAGCAGCTTTTTGTTTTTCATGCGTTAATCCTTGATCTGTAATTGTTCCAGCTCGGCCAGCCACAGTGCGGCACAGGCATCGCTGGGCATCCGCCAGTCGCCGCGGGGCGAAAGGGTCACGCTGCCCACCTTGGGGCCGTCGGGCAGGCAGCTGCGCTTGAACTGTTGGGCAAAGAACCGCCAGTAGAAGTTGCGCAGCCACTTGTACAGCACGCTGTCCGGGTACTCCGGCCGGCCTGCGAATGCAGTCTTTGCCAGCCGGAAGATCTTGGCCGGGCCAAAGCCGAAGCGCAGCACCTGATACAGGTAGAAATCGTGCAGCTCGTAGGGTCCCACAAGGTCCTCGGTCTTCTGCGCGATCTCGCCGTCCTTGGCAGGCAGCAGCTCCGGGGAGACGGGCGTATCCAGAATATCCAGCAGCACCGTGCGCAGAGCATCGGCGGCGGCAATGTCGGCTTCGTAGCGCACAAGGTGGCGCACCAGCGTTTTGGGCACACCGGCGTTCACACCGTACATGCTCATGTGGTCGCCGTTGTAGGTGGCCCAGCCCAGCGCCAGCTCCGAAAGGTCGCCGGTGCCCACCACGAGACCGCCGGTGCGGTTGGCGGTGTCCATCAGCTCCAACGTGCGCACGCGGGCCTGTCCGTTTTCAAAGGTGACATCCAGCACGCTCTCGTCCTGACCGATGTCCGCAAAATGGCTGTGCACGGTGTTGGCGATATCGATCTCTTTAAAGGAGACCTGCAGCTCATCGCACAGGATCTCTGCATTGCTGCGGGTGCGCTTCGTGGTGCCAAAGCAGGGCATGGTCACAGCCAGCACATCCCGGGCGGGGCGGCCCAGCTGCTTCATGGCACGCACGGCCACCAGAAGCGCAAGACAGCTGTCCAAGCCGCCGGAAATGCCGATAACGGCGGTCTTTGCGTGGGCGTGTTCCAGCCGCTTTGCAAGGCCGTCGGCCTGCATTTTCAGAATCAGCTCACAGCGCTCGGCGCGGCGCTTGGGGTCGCCGGGCACAAAGGGTGCGGGGTCGATCCAGCGGGTCAGCGTGGTCTCTGCCGGTTCCAGATCGAACTCCACGGTCTGGTAGCCCTCGCCGCTCAGCTCAAAACTGGTGTTGCGGGCACGCTCGGCTTCCATGCGCTGGCAGTCGATCTCGGTCTCGGCACAGCCGCCGTCAAAGGGAGCGTTCTCCGCCAGAATAGTGCCGTTCTCGGCGATCAGGTCGTGGCCGGCGAACACCATGTCCTGCGTGCTCTCACCGTGCCCGGCGGAAGCATACAGGTAGCCGCACAGCAGGCGGGCAGACTGGTTGGACACCAGCGCCCGGCGGTACTCGGCCTTGCCGACGGTCTCATCGCTGGCGGAAAGATTTGCGATCACGGTCGCACCGGCCAGCGCGTGGAAGGTGGAGGGCGGCAGGGCGCTCCACAGATCCTCGCAGATCTCCACACCCAGCACAAAGCTGGGCATCTGGCGGCAGCGGAACAGCAGGGAAGTGCCAAAGGGCACCTGCTGACCACACACCTCCACCAGCTCCACCTCGGTGCTGCCCGGGGTGAACTGACGCTTTTCGTAGAACTCGCCGTAGTTGGGCAGATAGGTCTTGGGTACAAGGCCCAGAATGCGGCCATGGCACAGCACGGCGGCGCAGTTGTACAGCTTGCCGTGCACCAGCAGCGGAAGGCCCACCAGCGTGACAACGTCCAGTGCTTTTGTTTCATCAAGCAGGGTGCTCAGGGCATCCAGTGCACCGGTCTGCAGCGTGCGCTGCAGAAACAGGTCGCCGCAGGTATAGCCGGTCAGGCAGAACTCGGGGAACACGGCCAGCTTTACGCCGCGGGCTGCAGCTTTGTGCAAAGCATCCGTGATCTGCCGGACATTATAGGCGCAGTCGGCCACCCGCAGTGCGGGAGAAAGGGCGGCTGCTTTCAAAAAACCATCTTTCATCGGAGGATTTCACATCCTGTCTTTCTTAGTTGACTGCAATTTCCTGCAGTGCACATAGTATACCACAAACAGACCCAAACGGGAAGTAAAAGAACAATGACAAAAACAAAACAGCCGCGCTCTCTCCATCTCGCACTGCCCGACGGAGAAAGCGGGCAAGACAAAAAATAAAAAATCCCACACAAAAATGTGCGGGAATCAAAGACTGAAAAATGGAAAACGAGATAGACCGTAAGCCGGGTTCTGTATTAAACGACGATCTGTCTAGACCTGCCATTGCTGACAGGCTCGTGCCGCCTTCGGGACACGCGAGCAGCGCTGTACGTCCCATATAGGCGTTGCTTCCGGTAGGGTTTACAAAGCCGCATGGTCACCCATGCGCTGGTGAGCTCTTACCTCGCCGTTTCATCCTTACCGCATTGCTGCGGCGGTTTGTTTTCTGTTGCACTTTCCCTGAGGTCACCCTCGGCTGCCGTTAGCAGTTACCGTGCTCTGTGAGGCCCGGACTTTCCTCAGAGCGGTCAAAGCCGCCCCGCCGCCGTATGTTCCACTCGTTTTCCGCTCCTCATGATACCATAAAAAAGAAGGATTTGCAAGTAGAAGCCTTTTTTGATATAATATCTTATACATTTTTATGTTTTTTGCGCAGGAGGTGGGGGTGCATATGTGGCTGTTTTTTACGGTGCCTGATACGCTGCAGACCCAAAACGGAGTGCTTCTGCGCAATTTTCTGCGCCAGTGTGCCGTCTCCACCGACCTTGCCCGTGCAGTCAAGTTCCGGGGCAGCGGCTTTTTTGCGGATGGAGAGCCTGTTCTTGCCAACCGAAGGGTGTACCCGGGGCAGACGGTCAGCTTTGAGCTGCCGCCGGAAGGGGAAGGCGTGGCCCCGCAGCCGGAGATCCCGGTAAACGTGGTCTATGAGGATGCATTTGCGGTGGTGCTGGAAAAGCCGCCCCATTTGGCCGTGCATCCCACCCTGAACTACCCCTACGATACCCTTGCCAACGGGTATGCGGCATGGGCCGCGCAGCAGGGCATCAGCCCGGTGTTCCGCCCGGTGAACCGTATCGATAAGGACACCAGCGGCCTTGTTCTGGCTGCAAAGCACGCCTATGCTGCGCCGCTGCTGGCCCGGAATGTGGAAAAGCTCTACTATGCCGTTGTGGAGGGAGAGCTGCCGCTGGGTCCGGGCGTGATCGATGCGCCCATTGGCCGTCGGGCTGAGAGCATCATTGGCCGCTGCGTGACCCCGGACGGCAAGCCCAGCCGTACCGAGTATACCATATTAAAAGCAGAAAACAGCCTGAGCCTTGCAGCCTGTGTGCCGGTAACGGGCCGCACCCATCAGATCCGGGTGCATTTTGCGTCCATCGGCCACCCGCTGGCTGGGGATGACCTTTACGGCGGGAGCCGGGAGCGCATTGGACGGCAGGCGCTGCACTGCGCAAGGCAGAGCTTCCGGGTGCCGGTGTACACCCCGGTGGAGGACGGAATCCGGGTGGAATGTCTGGCGAATGGAAATAACTGGAAGACTGTTGCGGTGGAAAGCCCGCTGCCGCAGGATATGAAACCGCTTTTGGTGAAAAGTAAGTGAAAGAACCGCCCAAATTTTGTGACAATGCTTGTTTCAAAGACGGCAGGGTGTATAATAAAATAAGAATATTGCGTGCATGAGCCTGCTGGAAAGGGCATGTGCGCCCAAGACCGCCGCCGTCTTATCCCGGCACCGTGTGTGCATTGGCGGCAAGGAAGGAGAAAAACCTTTTGATCGAAGACAAGACAAAGGAGCAGCAGCCCGCTTCACCGGTAAAACCGAAACGCGGCCAGAGGCTGCGCTCCCTTTGGGCACAGCTGCAATGCATGGGGCTTTTGCACCGGCACCGGCTGCGCCGTAAAACCCAGAATCATATGAATGATTTTGGCAGAAAGCTTGCCCAGAATTCTGCCGCGCCAGTCATCGGGGAGACGCTGTATGCACTGGGCTATTCTACAGAGTATGTATTCGTCCGCGTTGGGCGCGGCCTGCGCAGCGGCTGGCTGTGGCTGTGGCAGGCATTTACGACACTGCTGGCAAATGCTGCGGCAATGGCGTTCCCGGGGGCAGCGCAGATGTTCCAGGACCTGTTCGGCCCGATCTGGCTGTTCTTCCGGGGCTGCGGTTCGCTGCTGGTGCACGCCCAACGGGTGCGGAAAGAAAAAGGCTTTGCCGCAGCCTGCAAAGCCAGCGTACATTATCTGGCCAGCGGCGTGCGCCGCAACCTGAAAACACTGCCGCGCATGGCCATGTATGTGCTGCCGGTGTGCGCACTGGCCGTTATGGTGACCGTGTTCAACCATACCGTCCGCCAGCCTTATGCGCTGGAGGTGCAGGTGAACGGTCAGACCGTCGGCTATGTGGCCAATGAGGATGTGTTCAACTCGGCCCGCGAGGCGGTGCAGGAGCGTATCAACTACGCAGACACCGACCATGCAAAGTGGACCGTGGAGCCTACCTACACCGTTACCGTGGCCCACAAGACCATGGATGAAAACGAGATGGCGGACGCGATCCTGAAGAGCGCCAGCGACGAGATCAGCGAGGGCACGGCCCTGTATCTGGATGGTGAGCTGACCGCAGTGTGCAGCGATGGTGCCAGCCTGCAGAGCTACCTGAGCAGCCTGCTGGAACCCTATGAGGACCCTGAGAACTCCAACGTGACCGTGGGCTTCAACAAGGAAGTCACACTGGAAAACGGCATCTACTTCAACGACAGCTTTCAGGACGAAGCGGATGTGGAAAAGGAACTTTCCGGTGTGCAGCAGCAGGAAAAGATCTACACAGTGGGCGCAGGCGACACGCTGTGGAGCATCGCCCAGAAAAACGACCTGACCTTCCGGGAACTGTGCGAGCTGAACCCCAGCTTCAAAGGCGCACAGCTGAATGAAAAATCCAACATTCAGGCCGGTGATGAGCTGATCGTGACCAAGCAGGAAGCTACGCTGGAAGTGCGCATCACCAAGGTGGAGACCTGGCAGGAGGAGATCCCCTATACCACCGAGACCACCACCTCCAACGAGTACACGGTGGGCACCAAGAAAACGGTGCAGAACGGTGTGAACGGCCTGCGTCAGATCACGGCGCAGCGTGTTTATAACACCGACGGCATCCAGCTTTCCCAGAAGATCCTGAGCACGGAAGTGGTGCAGGAGCCTGTCACGGAAAAGATCGTGAAGGGCACCAAAAAGGTGACCAGCAGCACCAGCTACATCACCGGCAGCGGTCAGTTCATCTGGCCGGTGCCCGGCTACCGGAACTGCTCGCGCTGGTACGGCGGCAGCCACAAGGGTGTGGATATCTGTGCGGCTGCCGGTACGCCCATCTACGCATCGGCGGGCGGCACCGTGACCAAGGCCGGCTACAACAAGGCCGGTGCCGGTACGGGTTATGGCTACTCCATCATCATCAGCCACGGCAGCGGCTACACCACGGTGTATGCGCACTGCCTGTCACTGGCGGTGCACTCCGGCCAGACCGTCAAGCAGGGCCAGCTGATCGGCTATGTGGGCAGCACCGGACGCTCCAGCGGCAACCACTGCCACTTTGAGATCCGCCGCAACGGCAGCTACATCGCGCCGCAGAATGTGTTCAACCGCAGAAAGTATAGGTAAAGGTAAGTTTGCAGAGGGCTTTTTCTCCGGAGAAAGCCCATCTGCTGTATTATGTAACAGAAAAGGAGAGATGATCTTATGTCTACCCCTCACATCAGTGCTGAAAAAGGCGATTTTGCAAAGACCGTCCTGATGCCGGGCGATCCTCTGCGTGCAAAATTCATTGCGGACACCTTCCTCAAGGATGTCCGTCAGGTGACCGGCGTGCGCGGGATGCTGGGCTTTACCGGCACCTACGAGGGCCGTCCCATCAGCGTGATGGGCAGCGGCATGGGCATGCCGTCCATTGGCATTTATTCCTATGAGCTGTTCAAGTTCTACGATGTAGAGAACATCATCCGCATCGGCTCTGCCGGCAGCTATACCGACAAGGCCAAGCTGTTTGACGTGGTGCTGGCCGCCGGTGCTGTGAGTGAAAGCAACTACGCCCGCGTGCAGAGCGGCTTTGACGGCAATATTACCCTGCCCAGCCAGAGTCTGAACGACAAGCTGCGCGCTTCTGCCGCAAAGCAGGGTATCCCCCTCATCGAGGGAAACATCCACTCTTCGGATGTGTTCTACCGTCAGCCCTCCGATGCAAAGCCTACCTACTGGGAAAAGCTGCGCGACGAGCGCGGCTGCCTGTGCGTGGAGATGGAGAGCTTTGCCCTGTTTGCCAATGCACAGGTGCTGGGCAAGAACGCTGCCTGCCTGCTGACCATTTCCGACAGCTTTGTTTCGCCGGAGATCACCACGGCAGAACAGCGCCAGAAGAGCTTTACCGACATGATGAAGGTAGCACTGGGTGCAGAATACTAAGCGTTAAAAACGCATTTCAGCGCGGTTTGCCTGCAAAAGGGCTTGCCGCGCTGTTTTCGACCTCTGAAAACCAAAAAAGGAGTGACGAATATGACAAACCTGACCCTGGAAGAAAAGAAGGAGCTCATCCGCATGGCACTGGCTGCACGGGAAAAAGCCTATGTGCCCTACAGCGATTTTATGGTGGGCGCTGCCCTGCGCGCCAAGGATGGCCGCATTTTTACCGGCTGCAACGTGGAGAACGCTGCCTTTACCCCCACCAGCTGTGCAGAGCGCACGGCTCTGTTCAAGGCGGTGGCCGAGGGCGTGACCGAGTTCACCGACATTGCTGTGGTGGGCAGCCGCCGCGGCGAGGTGAACGAGCAGATCACTTCTCCCTGCGGGGTGTGCCGCCAGGCTCTGTTTGAATTCGGCGGGCCGGAACTGAACGTTATCATGGCAAAGACACCGGAAGATTTTATCGAGCGCAGCATGGACGAACTGCTGCCCTTCGGCTTTGGCCCCTCCAATGTGGCAGGCAACTGCGCCGTGAAGTGACGGGATAAAAGCGCAGAGACACACTGCAGGACAATAAAGTAACGGCAATACGTGCATTGTGCGGAAAAACACAGGAAGTGCACGGAAAATGGCCGGAACTACGGCAAATTTGTGCATAAATACTACTTTTGATAAAAACTTACAAAATTATTGTAAAGATTTTGTAATCGGAATTCGCTTGCATCTGACACGGCTTGCCGTTATACTTGAGCCAGTAAATGTGCAGTTCTGCGCATTTTATTTGTTTGACGCAATTTTATTAAAAATAAAAGGAGAGTTTGATTATGATGATTTCTCGTCGTAATTTCCTGGCTGTGGCTGGTGCCGCTGCCGCTGCCGCTGCTCTGACCGCCTGCGGCGGTTCTTCCGCTTCTTCTGCCAGCACCGCTTCTTCCGCTACTGCTTCTACTGCCTCCTCTGCTGCTGAGGGCGGTGAGAAGATCGTCAAGGTCGCTCTGACCTGCGATACCGGCACGATCGATGATGAGAGCTTCAACCAGGCATGCTGGACTGCTGTTTCCGGCTACATGGGCGATGACTGCCAGTACTACATCCCCGAGGCTGACGCTTCCGATGAGGACCGCGAGACCATGATCCGTCAGGCTGTCAACGACGGCGCTGATGTGATCGTCTGCGTCGGCTACCTGTACGGTGCTTCTCTGGCATGGGCTGCTGACCAGTATCCCGATGTCAAGTTCATCGCCATCGATGTGACGCAGGGCGATATCGGCACCGATGCCATCCCTGCCAACTGCTACTGCATCACCTTCAAAGAGGAGCAGGCAGGCTATCTGGCAGGCTACGCCATCGCAAAGGACGGCAAGACCAAGCTGGGCTTCCTGGGCGGCATGGCTGTTCCCGCTGTTATCCGTTACGGCTACGGCTTCGTGCAGGGCGCTGATGCCGCTGCTGCTGAGCTGGGCCAGAACATCGAGATCAACTACTTCTACGGCGGCCAGTTCTACGGTGATGCAAACATCACCTCCCGTATGGAGGGCTGGTACTCCAACGGCACTCAGGTCGTCTTTGCCTGCGGCGGCGGCATCTACACCTCCGCTGTTGAGGCTGCTCTGAAGAACAACGGCTACGTCATCGGCGTTGATGTTGACCAGAACTACATCGGTGCAAACGGCGTTGCAGATGGCACCTACGCTTATAACCCGTTCATCACCTCTGCTATGAAGGGCCTGTCCGAGGCTGTCAACACTGCTCTGGCTGATATCGAGGCCGGCAGCTGGGGCGACATCGCAGCTTCCAACGGCAACTTCGGTCTGGAGGACGGCGATTATGTCGGCCTGCCCACCGATGCAGACAGCTGGAACTTCGAGTCCTTCACCACCGACGAGTACGAGGAAGTCAAGGGCAAGATCAAGAGCGGCGAGATCACTGTTGATAACAGCTCCGACGACGCTACCAAGCCCACCGTCAGCGAGTTCACCACTGTCAACTACATCCAGTAAGCTGTTGTCCGGCAGGCCTGCCTGCGGACGATCGATGGTTCTTTTCAAAGCGGGGCATCCTGTAACGGGGTGTCCCGCTTTTTTCTGTCTTCTATTGGCGTAATGCGGGAAAAATGCAGCGTACTCTTCGTGAAAAGAGTACAAAAGTAATACTATTGTATGTGCTTTCTGCCAAAAAGCAAAAAAGACATGTGCAAATTGCCGCAAATCAGGTATAATGGAACTTAAAGAAGTATCGGTGTCGAAACGACACGAAAGGAGAGTGAGCAGATTGGCAGAGGATTTTGTGATCGAAATGCTCCACATTACCAAGGAGTTTCCTGGGATCAAAGCAAACGACGATATCACCCTGCAGCTGCGCAAAGGCGAGGTACATGCCCTGCTGGGCGAGAACGGCGCCGGCAAAAGTACACTGATGAGCGTGCTGTTTGGCCTGTACCAGCCGGAAGCTGGTCAGATCCGCAAAAACGGCAAGGAGGTTGCTATCCGCAACCCCAATGATGCAAACGCACTGGGCATCGGCATGGTGCACCAGCACTTCAAGCTGGTGGAATGCTTCAGCGTGCTGGACAACATCATTCTGGGCGTGGAACCCAACAAGATGGGCTTTTTGCAGAAGGCCGAGGCACGCAAAAAGGTGATGGCCCTGAGCGAAAAGTACGGCCTGCGCGTGGACCCGGATGCACTGATCAGCGATATCTCTGTTGGTATGCAGCAGCGCGTTGAGATCCTGAAGATGCTGTACCGCGACAACGAGATCCTGATCTTCGACGAGCCTACCGCAGTGCTGACCCCGCAGGAGATCGACGAACTGATGGAGATCATGCGCGGGTTCAAGAAGGAAGGCAAGTCCATCCTGTTCATTACCCACAAGCTCAACGAGATCATGGCTGTGGCAGACCGCTGCACAGTTCTGCGCAAGGGCAAATGCATGGGTACCGTGGACATCAAGGATACCACCAAGGAAGAGCTTTCCCGCATGATGGTGGGCCGCGATGTGCAGCTGCAGGTGGACAAAAAGCCCGCAGACCCCGGCAGGGTGGTGCTGGATGTGGAAAACGTCACCATGCACAATGCCCAGCACAAGAAGGATGCAGTCCGGAATGTCTCTTTTCAGGTGCACGCGGGCGAGATCGTCTGTCTTGCCGGTATCGAGGGCAACGGTCAAACCGAGTTCGTCTACGGCCTGACCGGTCTGGAAAAGATCAGCAGCGGCAAGATCACGCTGGACGGCAAGGACATCACCAACGAGTCCATCCGTCAGCGCTCCAAGGACGGCATGAGCCATATCCCGGAGGACCGCCACAAGCACGGCCTTGTGCTGGACTACAGTCTGGAAAACAACATGGTGCTGCAGCGCTACTGGCAGCCCGAATTCCAGAAGGGCGGCTTTATCCGCAGCGATAAGGTGCGCGAATATTCCGATAAGCTCATTGCCCAGTACGATGTGCGCAGCGGTCAGGGCAGTGTGACCACCGTGCGCAGTATGTCCGGCGGCAACCAGCAGAAAGCCATCATTGCCCGTGAGATCGATAAGGACCCGAAGCTCTTGGTGGCAGTCCAGCCCACTCGCGGTCTGGACGTTGGTGCAATTGAATACATCCACCGTCAGATCGTGGCCGAGCGCGATAAGGGTACGGCTGTGCTGCTGGTCAGTCTGGAGCTGGACGAGGTGATGAACCTGTCCGACCGAATCCTTGTGATGTACGAGGGCGAGGTCGTGGGCGAATTTGACCCCAAGACCACCACCGTGCAGGAGCTGGGCCTGTATATGGCAGGCGCACGCAAGCAGGGAAAGGAGAGCAAATAACACATGAACAAGAAAAAACTTTCCCACAGCAGTCTGAACAGCTCCATCACCAGTGTGCTGGCTGCTCTGCTGTGCATCCTGATCGGCCTTGTGGTCGGTTTTCTGGTGCTGCTGGCCATCAACCCGGCCCACGCATGGGGCGACGGCTTTGTGCGCATCCTGAAGGGCGGCTTCCATGACGCGCCCTACGGTGTCGGCAAGGAGCTGGCAAATGCGGCTCCCCTCATTATGACCGGTCTGTCTGTGGCGTTTGCCTTCAAGACCGGCCTGTTCAACATCGGTGCGGCGGGTCAGTATACGCTGGGCGCTTACGGCGCTCTGTACTGCGCCATCATGCTCAAGCTGCCGTGGTTCGTCTGTCTGATCGCAGCCACCATTCTGGGCGGCATCTGGGGTGCGATCCCCGGCTTCTTCAAGGCCTACTTCAACATCAACGAAGTCATTACCTCCATCATGTTCAACTGGATCGGCCTGTATCTGGTCAATGAGCTCATTTACCAGAACGGCACTGGCCCCATGTACGATGTGCGCAATACCCGTACCATCAACATCAGCAAGAACGCCGATTACGCTCAGTCCATCATCCCAGATTTCGGCCTGAACAAGCTGTTCCAGACCAACAGCACCACCATCGCCATCTTCCTGGCGGCAGCGGTGGCAGTTCTGATCTGGGTGGTGCTGAACAAGACCACCTTCGGCTACGAGCTCAAGGCAGTCGGCCTGAACAAGAGCGCTGCCCGCTACGCCGGCATCAACGAGAAGAAGAACATCATCCTCTCCATGGCCATTGCCGGTGCGCTGGCCGGTTTTGGTGCGGGCCTGTACTATCTGTCCAATGTGTCCCAGTGGAACCCGCTGAACTCCACCAGCCTGCCGGCAATGGGCTTCAACGGCATTTCCGTTGCACTGCTGGCAAGCTCCAACCCCATTGGCACCATTTTCTCGGCGATCTTCATTTCCCATATCTCGGTGGGCGGCTCCTTCCTTTCCACCAAGTATTACCCCACTGAGATCTCGGACCTGATCAGCGGCATCATCATCTACCTGTGCGCATTCTCCATGCTGTTCCGCGGCAAGATCCACGCACTGCTGTTCAGGAATGCCGACAAGACCAATGTGAACGCAGAGCCTGCTGCTCCTGCAGGATCTGCAACCGAAAAGGAGGGCAAGTGATATGCTGCTTCTGATCAAATATACGCTGCTGTATGGCATCGTTCTGATGATGGTGGCACTGGGCGGTATGTTCAGTGAGCACTCCGGCATCATCAACATTGCACTGGAAGGCATCATGGTCATTGGCGGTGTGGCGGGTGTTCTCACCCTGACCATGCTGCCCTCCAGTATGCCGGTCTTCCTCGTGGTGCTGATCTCTGTTCTGGTGGCGGCACTGGCCGGTATGGTGTACAGTCTGCTGCTGGCCTTTGCCTCCATCAACCTGAAGGCAGATCAGACCATTGGCGGCACGGCCCTGAACCTGCTGGCTACTGCTATTGCGGTGGTCATTGCAAAGTATTTCAGCGAGAGCGGCAGTGCAAAGCTGAACTACTCCAACAAGCCTTTCCTGTTCAGCATCGGCGGGCTGGAACTGAGCATTTTTGTGCCGCTGGGCATCATTCTGCTGATTATCAGCTATGTGGTGCTGTACAAGACCCGCTTTGGCCTGCGCCTGCGTGCCTGCGGCGAGCATCCGCAGGCAGCGGACTCTGTGGGCATCAATGTCTACAAGATGCGCTATGCCGGTGTTGTCATTTCCGGTGCACTGGGCGCGATCGGCGGTATGGCCTACATCGTGCCCCCGGTGCAGACCTGGAACTTTGAGGTGGGTGTGGCCGGCGCAGGCTTCCTTGCCATGGCTGTTATGATTTTTGGCCAGTGGAAGCCCTTCAACATCTTTGGCGCAGCCATGTTCTTTGCTGTGTTCAAGAGTCTGGCAAACATTGCAGACTCCACCTTCCTGGCACAGCTGCACTGGTCCAGCAACATCTACAACATGATGCCGTTCGTGGCGTCCATGATCATTCTGGCGTTTACCTCCAAGAACAGCATGGCACCCAAGGCAGAGGGCATCCCCTACGACAAGGGATCCCGCTAAAACGACGACTCGTGATCCCAAAACAAGGGCGCAGCTGCTTTTCCGGGCGGCTGCGCCCTTTTTGGTTTAAAATTGGGCAAAGTTTACAGAATGATACTTGCTTTTGTTTGAAATTTTGCTATACTATATCTTATAATGTCGTACTATTGAAAAAACGAGGAGCGTGATACGATGCGCGTTTATGATCTGATTGCAAAAAAGCGTGACGGCGGTACGCACAGCCGTGAGGAGCTGGAGCAGATCGTCAATGGCTATGTCAGCGGAGAAGTGACTGATTACCAGATGGCTGCATGGATGATGGCTGTCTATCTGCGCGGCATGACCGATGAAGAGACCGCAGAGCTGACCGATGTGATGGCTCACAGCGGTGTGATGGTGGATCTTTCGCCCATTCCGGGCATCAAGGTGGACAAGCACTCCACTGGCGGCGTGGGTGACAAGACCACGCTGGTCATTGCCCCCATCGTGGCGGCCTGCGGCGTGAAGATCGCCAAGATGAGCGGCCGGGGCCTTGGCCATACCGGCGGCACCATCGATAAGATGGAGAGCGTGCCCGGCACCAGAACTGCCCTCTCACAGGAGGAGTTCTTTGCGCAGGTGAACAGGATCGGTCTGTCGGTCATTGGCCAGAGCGAGGGCATTGCCATTGCAGATAAAAAAATGTATGCCCTGCGCGATGTGACCGCAACCGTCAGCTGCATCCCACTCATCGCATCCAGCATCATGTCCAAGAAACTGGCTTCCGGCTCGGATGCCATCCTGCTGGATGTGACCACCGGCACCGGAGCTTTTATGAAAACGGTAGACCAGAGCATTGAGCTGGCCAAGCTGATGGTATCCATTGGCACCCATCACGGCCGCCGGGTGGCTGCCATGATCACCGATATGGACACCCCGCTGGGCCATAACATTGGCAACAGTCTGGAAGTCATGGAAAGCATGGATGTGCTCAAGGGCCATGGCCCCGCCGACCTGACCGAGGTCTGCCTGCAGCTGGCCGCCAATATGCTGGTGCTGGCCGATAAGGGCACTCCTGCCGAGTGCCGCGCCATGGCCGAGGCGGTGATCGCCGATGGCTCTGCCTTTGCAAAGTGCAAGGAGATGTTTGCGGCGCAGGGCGGCGATACCCGCGTGCTGGACGATTACAGCCTGTTTGAGCAGCCCGCGGCAAGCTTTGAGCTGCTGGCAGAGCAGGACGGTTACATTGTGGCGAACGATGCCGAGAAAATTGGCTCTGCCAGCGTGCTGCTGGGTGCGGGCCGACAGAAAAAGGGCGACCCGCTGGATTTTGCCGCCGGCATCACCCTGCATAAAAAGCGCGGCGACTACGTAAAGAAGGGCGAGAGCCTTGCCACCTTCTACGGCGCAGCCGATAAGTTTGAAGCTGCCGCCGCCGAGTACCGCAGCGGCCTTGGATACGGCTCTGAGAAGCCGGAGGAAGCCCCGCTGGTGTATGCCCTTGTAACGAAGGACGGCGTGGAGCGCTATTAAATGAAATAAAAGCTTCCGGGACGGTATCTCCCGGGGCTTTTTTGCGTCATTTGGCAGGTTCTTGTTGCATAACGTGGAAAACAGTGGAACTTTGGCAGGAGATATGGTATACTATGATGGATTTGTGCTGTCCCGGCAGAAGGGACGCGGAAAGAGAAAGGACTTGTTATGAAGATCATTCTGGTGGGCGGCGGCAAGGTTGGTACTGCGCTGGCGCGGCAGCTCAGTGAGGAAGACCATAATGTGACCATTGTGGATACCAACAAAGCGCGTGTGGAGCACCTGACTGAAAGCTACGATGTGCTGGGCATCGTGGGCAACGGTTCCTCGATCACCACGCTGGCAGAGGCCGGCATTGAAGACGCGGATGTGTTCATTGCCGTGACCGGTTCGGATGAGCTGAACCTTCTGTGCTGCATGTTTGCCAAAAAGGCGGGCCACTGCCATGCAATTGCCCGTGTGCGCAACCCGTCCTACAGTCATGAGCTGGACTTTATCAAAAAGCAGATCGGCATTTCGGCCATCATCAATCCGGAAATGGCTGCAGCAAAGGAGATCTCCCATCTGCTGCGCTTCCCGGGTGCAAGCAAGATCGACACCTTTGCAGATGGCCGTGTGCGGCTGATCAAGTTTGCACTCACTGCAGAGCAGGGGCTGGATGGCGTGGCCATCCGCGAGATTCCCACCCGTCTGAAGAGCGACATTCTGGTGTGTGCAGTGGAGCGCAGTGGCGGCGTGATCATCCCGAACGGCAACTTTGTACTGCAGAACGGCGATCAGGTCACCTTCCTTGCAACACAGGAAAAGGCCCACGAGTTCTTCCAGCGCATCCACCTGCCGGTACGCCCGGTGCGCAATGCCTTCATCGTGGGCGGCGGTGCCATCGCCTTCTATCTGAGCCAGGAGCTGCTGGAAAACCACGTGCGTGTGCGCATCGTGGAGCGCGACCCTGCCCGCTGCATGGAGCTGGCCGAGCAGCTGCCCGGCGCACAGATCCTGAACGAGGACGGTTCCAACCGCGAATTCCTGCTCTCGGAGGGCATGGAGTCCACCGAGGCTTTTGTGGCCCTGACCAACATCGACGAAGAAAACGTGCTGCTGACCCTGTTTGCCAAAAAGCACTCCAACGGCAAGCTGGTCACCAAAGTCAACCGTCTGGAATTTGATGATATTCTGGCCGGTCTGGATCTGGGCAGCGTGGTCTACCCCAAGTACATGACCTGCGATTACATCGTGCAGTATGTGCGTGCACTGCAGAACGAAGCGGGCAGCAACATCAAGACGCTGTACCGCATTCTGGACGACCGCGTGGAAGCGCTGGAATTTACCGTCCACGAGGAAAGCGCTGCCACCGGTGTCCCCCTGAGCCAGCTGCACCTGAAAAAGAATCTGCTGCTGTGCTGCATCACCCGCGGCCATCAGATCTTGATCCCGCGCGGCGGCGACCAGATCCAGGTGGGCGACAACGTGATCGTGGTCACGCTGGAGCATGGTCTGCATGACCTGCGCGATATTCTGGACAAGGGCGCAGAGGGTTGACGGAGGCAGACTATGAATTATGCGATTGTTTTCCGTCTGCTGGGCTATGTCATGCTGATCGAGGGTGCACTGCTGCTGCTGCCCGCAGCGGCCAGCTGGATCTACGGCGAATGGTTCGTGCTGGGCGTGTTTCTGATCACGGCGGCAGTCAGCGCCGCCATCGGCTACGCCCTACGCGGCATCAAGCCTAAAAGCAAGATGTTCTATATGCGGGAGGGCTTTGCTGCTACCTCGCTGAGCTGGATCGTCATTTCCATCGTGGGCGCCGTTCCGTTTGTGGTGACGGGCTGCATCCCGAACCCGGTGGATGCCCTGTTTGAGACGGTGTCCGGCTTTACCACCACCGGTGCCAGCATCCTGCCCGGGGTAGAGGATCTGCCCAAGGGCATCCTGTTCTGGCGCAGCTTCACCCACTGGATCGGCGGCATGGGCGTTCTGGTGTTCCTGCTCTCGCTGCTGCCCCTGACTGGTGGCTCCCACGTCAACCTGATGAAGGCAGAAAGCCCCGGTCCGCAGGTGGATAAGCTGGTGCCCAAGGTGCAGTCTACCGCAAAGATCCTGTACGGCATCTACTTTGCACTCACCGTGCTGGAGCTGGTATTCCTGATGCTGGGCGGCATGCCGCTGTTTGAGTCCATGCTCACGGCCTTCGGCACGGCGGGCACCGGCGGCTTCGGCTTCAAGAACGACAGCTTTACCAGCTTTTCTCCCTACATCCAGTGGGTCGTGACCATCTTCATGATCCTGTTCGGCGTCAACTTCAATGCCTACTTCCTGCTGCTGCTGCGCAAATTCAACCGCGCCATCAGCGAGGAAGTGCGCGGCTACTTCGCCATTATTCTGGTGGCAATTGGCATTATCACGGCCAATATCTACAGCCTTTATAACAGCTTTGGCGAAGCGCTGCGTCAGGCAGCCTTTCAGGTGGGCTCCATCATTACGACCACTGGCTTTTCCAGCTGCGATTTTGACTTGTGGCCCACCCTCTCCAAAGAAATTCTGGTGGTTCTCATGTTCATTGGTGCCTGCGCAGGCAGCACCGGCGGCGGCATCAAGGTGAGCCGCTTGCTCATTCTGGGCAAGACCCTTGGCAAGGAGCTCAAGCAGGCGCTGCACCCACAGGTGGTGGCCCCCGTCCGCATGGACGGCAAGCTGCTCAACCACGAGACCATCCGCACCACCAATGTGTTTATGGGCGCATATTTCTTCATCTTCGTGGTCTCCTTCCTGCTCATCAGTCTGGATGGCTTTGATATGGTGACGAACTTCACAGCCATTGCAGCTACTTTGAACAACATCGGCCCGGGCCTTGCGCAGGTAGGCCCCATGATGAACTTTGGCAGCTTTACGAACCCCGCAAAGCTGGTGATGATCTTTGATATGCTGGCCGGCCGTCTGGAGATCTTCCCGATGCTGGTGCTGTTCCTGCCGGATACATGGCGCAGATTCTAAAAAGCAATTATAAAAAGCCATCTGTGATCTCCTGCTCGTATTGAGCATTTGGAAAGATACAGATGGCTTTTTTTGCGCGTAACGGTAAACCACACAAGACCTTCCCTTTTCGGGGAAGGCAGAGCTGCGAAGCAAAGACGGAAAGGCTTTTATACTTCCACTTTTTCCTGTGCCCGGTACTGCAAGGCTTCCAGCACACAGTCCTCGTCCAGCAGCTGTTTGCCTGCCAGATCGGCCACCGTGCGGGCCACCCGCAGGATACGGTCATGGGCGCGGGCGGAAAGGCCCAAAGCGTCGTAGGAGGCGCGCAGCAGCCGCTCGGCGGCAGGGGTCATGCGGCAGACGCGCCGCACCTGCCCGGCGGTGAGCTGGGCGTTGCAGAGCACACCCTCAAAACCCGGGGCGGCATAGCGCTTTGCCTGAATGGCCCGGGCGGTAAGCACCTGTTTGCGCAGATCGGCGCTGCTCTCGGAAGGGGCGACGGCGTGCAGCTCGTCAAAGGCGATGGGGTCCATCTCCACGCACAGGTCGATGCGGTCCAGCAGCGGGCCGGACACACGGCTGCGGTACTGCCGTACAGCACTGGGCGAACAGGTGCACTGCCGGGTGGGATGACCGTAGTAGCCGCACTTACAGGGGTTCATGGCGGCTACCAGCTGGAAGCGGCTGGGATAGGTGGCACTGCCTGCCGCTCGGCTCACGGTGATCTGGCCGTCCTCCAGCGGCTGGCGCAGCACTTCCAGACTCTCGCGGGAGAACTCCGGCAATTCGTCTAAAAACAGCACACCGCAGTTGGCAAGGCTGCACTCGCCGGGCCGGAACTGTGCGCCGCCGCCAGCCAGAGCTGCGGCACTGGCCGAGTGGTGCGGGCTGCGGAAAGGCCGTGCAGAGATCAGGCCCCGGCCCTGCGGCAGCTGCCCTGCAATGGAATAAATTTTAGTGGTCTCCACGGCTTCCTCACGGGTGAGCGGCGGCAGGATGCCGGGCAGACGCTTTGCCAGCATGGATTTGCCGGTGCCGGGTGCGCCAATGAGCAAAACATTGTGTCCGCCTGCGGCAGCAATGACCATAGCCCGCCGCGCCAGCGACTGGCCCATCACGTCCGCAAAATCCGGCACCTGTGCCCATGCGTCTGCAGGGTCAAAGGGAACAACAGCCGCCGGGGCAAGCGGGGAGATGCCGCGCAGGGCATCTACAACTTCGCGTGCCGTGTGGGCGGGGTAGACGGCCATGCTGTCGGCACAGGCCTCGGCTGCTTCGGCGGCATTCTCGGCAGGTACATACAGGGCGTGGATGCCATTTTCTGCTGCAGCCAGCGCCATGGGCAGCACGCCGGAAACCGGCCGCAGGGTGCCGTCCAGTGCCAGTTCGCCCAGAAATGCCGCGTCGGCAGGCACATCCTCCAGCTGGCCGCTGGCAGTGAGCACTGCCAGCAGAAGCGGCAGGTCGTACACCGGGCCGGTCTTGCGCACATCCGCCGGGGCAAGATTGATGGTAATGCGCCGGTCTGGGAACTTGAAGCCCAGATTTTTGATGGCGGCGCGCACACGGTCGGCGCTTTCACGCACAGCGGAATCCGGCAGGCCCACGATGGAAAAGGCGGGCAGACCGCCGGAAATGTCGGCCTCCACTGCCACGGCAAAGCCGCTCAGGCCGTTCAGACCAAAGCTTCTGGTAACAGAATACATGTTGTTCTCCCTTATCCCAGCGGATGATATGACGGAAAAGAATTGGCAAAAGTGGAAAATAATGGATGATTATGCCATACTTCGACACAAAAATACTTCTAAATTTATTATAGTAAAGGGCAGGAAAGATGTCAATGCGATAGAGAGGAGAGAGTTTTCCATGATGAGCAAAGAATACTGCCGCTATATCCGTACATATTCAGAACTGGAAGGACTGCAGCATGCCCACACCCTTGTATATTGCGGCGCCGCCGCTGCGCAGGGCGTTGTAATGGAGCTGCGGCAGGAGCAGGATGGACGGGTGCGCCGCAGCGCGGTGCTGCTGCAGGACAGTTTTGCCCGGGCAATGCAGCTGCTGCGCTACCTGTGTGAAAACAGCGTCGGTTTGGAGCAGTGGCTGGACGTTCTGGACGATGCAGGCCAGAGTTATGAACTGCTGGAAAATGCAGGCGAGGCCGGGACAGTTCCCGACTTTACCGGGAAAAACTTGGAATTTTGTGCCATATGCCGGTTTTGAATTGCAAATCTTGTTGCAGATTACGCAATTGACACATGGACGCGGAGAGTTTATATTATAAGTAGGTTTAACCAAACCTGTTCTTTTTGCGGAAAAATTTACAAAAGGTAAGGTGTGCAAGATGTATTTGGATGAATATAAGCGCTGGATGGCTGCAGAGCTGGAAGACGCTGATCTGAAGCCGGAGCTGGCCAAGATCGAGGGAAATGATGACGAGATCAAGGACCGCTTTGCTGTGGCTTTGAAGTTTGGCACCGCTGGTCTGCGCGGCGTTCTGGGCGCTGGCACCAACCGTATGAATATCTATGTTGTGCGTCAGGCCACGCAGGGTCTGGCAAACTGGGTCAAGACTCAGGGCGGCAGCCAGACTGTGGCTATCAGCTACGACAGCCGCCTGAAGAGCGATATCTTTGCCAAGACCGCCGCAGGCGTACTGGCGGCAAACGGTATCAAGGTGCGCATTTACGATGCTCTGATGCCTGTGCCTGCACTGAGCTTTGCTACCCGTTACTACCAGTGCAATGCTGGTATCATGGTCACGGCTTCTCACAACCCGGCCAAGTACAACGGCTACAAGGCTTACGGCCCGGATGGCTGCCAGATGACCGATGATGCTGCTGCCATCGTGTACGATGAGATCCAGAAGACGGATGTGCTGACCGGTGCAAAGTACATCTCTTTTGCCGAGGGCGTGGAGCAGGGCCTGATCCGCTTTGTGGGCGACGACTGCAAGAAGGCACTGTATGATGCCATCGAGGCCCGTCAGGTGCGCCCGGGCCTGTGCAGGACTGCCGGCCTGAAGCTGGTGTACAGCCCGCTGAATGGTTCCGGTCTGGTGCCTGTCACTCATGTGCTGAACGATATGGGCATCACCGATATCACCATCGTGCCCGAGCAGGAGTACCCCAACGGCTACTTTACCACCTGCTCCTACCCGAACCCCGAAATTTTCGAGGCTCTGAAGCTGGGTCTGGAGCTGGCAACCAAGACTGGTGCCGACCTGATGCTGGCCACCGACCCCGATGCCGACCGCGTGGGCATTGCCATGAAGTGCCCGGATGGCAGCTATGAGCTGGTATCCGGCAACGAGATGGGCGCTCTACTGCTGGATTACATCTGCGCAGGCCGCATCGAGAAGGGCACCATGCCCAAAAACCCGGTGGCCGTCAAGTCCATCGTATCCACTCCTCTGGCCGATGCCATTGCCGCACACTACGGCGTGGAAATGCGCAGCGTGCTGACCGGCTTCAAGTGGATCGGCGACCAGATCGCAAATCTGGAAGCTGCCGGTGAGGTGGACCGCTTCATCTTTGGCTTCGAGGAGAGCTACGGCTATCTGGCCGGCCCCTATGTACGCGATAAGGATGCCGTCATCGGTTCCATGCTGATTTGCGAAATGGCCGCTTACTACCGCAGCATCGGTTCCTCCATCAAGCAGCGTCTGGAAGAGATCTATAAACAGTATGGCCGCTACCTGAACAAGGTGGACAGCTTCGAGTTCCCCGGCCTGACCGGCATGGAGAAGATGGCTTCCATCATGCAGAAGCTGCGTGATGACCCGCCCGCCGAGCTGGCTGGCCACAAGGTGGTCAAGGTGACCGACTACAAGAAGCCCGAGGAGACCGGCCTGCCCGCTGCAAACGTGCTGATCTACACACTGGAAAACGGCGCTACCGTTGTGGTGCGTCCCTCCGGCACGGAGCCGAAGATCAAGACCTACTTCACCACTCTGGGCAAGGATCTGGCTGAAGCACAGGCACAGAAGGATGCTCTGGCTGCTGCCATTGAGCCGATCCTGAAGTAAACTCCATCAAGAACAAGTTTGTGCCCCTCTGCTGTGTGCAGAGGGGCATTTTTGCTGTAGAATATTGGTTGCAGTTTGGGAAGTTATACGCTATAATAAAATATGGCTTACTATAGGAATTGGGCAGGTGAAGAAATTGGAAAAGAGAGTATCCGCAGTGCTGGTGGCGGCGGGGTCTTCCACACGCATAGGCTTTGACAAGCTCAGCTTTGATCTGGGCGGCGAGACCGTGCTGCACCGCAGCATCCGCGCGTTTGAACAGGACCCGCTTGTCACGGAGATCGTGCTGGTGGCCGGTAAGAACCGCGCCTTTGTGGAGCAGCAGGCAGCAGACTGCACAAAGCCTGTGCAGATCGTAACGGGCGGCACCACCCGCGCCGAGAGCGCAAAAAACGGCGTGCTGGCGGCAGCAGGGGAGCTTGTGGCAGTGCACGACGCGGCAAGACCCTTCGTCAGTCAGGCCGTCATCACAGCAGCGCTGGAAGCAGCGGCCAGGTGCGGCGCAGCTGCACCTGCCGTACCGGTAAAGGATACCATCAAGGCTGCAGCGCGCGGCAACGGAAAGACCGTGCCGGATGCCTGCCTTGTGTACACAACGCCCGACCGCAGCACCCTGTATGCGGTGCAGACCCCTCAGTGCTTTGACCGCGCAGAGTACCTTGCTGCGCTGGAAGAGCTGGATGCCGAAAAAGCCCGCCTTGTCACCGACGACTGCAGCCTGTTCGAGCTGACCGGCCGCGCCGTGCAGCTGACGCAGGGCGATTACGCCAATTATAAGATCACGACCCGCGAGGACTTGCCCCGCCCGGATCAGAAAGAGGAACACAAAATGCGCATTGGACATGGTTATGACGTGCACCGTCTGGTGGAAGGCCGCAAGCTGATCCTGGGCGGCGTGGAAGTGCCTTTTGAAAAAGGCCTGCTGGGCCACTCGGATGCAGATGTGCTGGCCCATGCGGTGATGGATGCTGTGCTGGGTGCCGCTGCGCTGGGGGATATCGGCCAGCATTTCCCGGACAATGACCCGGCTTACTCCGGTGCCGACAGCCTGAAGCTGGCCCGCCGTGTGGCCGAAATTTTAAAGGAGCACGGCTTCCGCATTGAAAATATCGACGCGACGCTGTTGTGTCAGCGGCCCAAGCTTGCGCCGTACATTCCGGCCATGCGCCAGAATCTGGCCGATGCCTTCGGCCTGCCGGTGGATGCCGTGAGTGTAAAGGCCACCACCGAGGAACATCTGGGCTTTACCGGTGAGGGGCTGGGCATTGCCGCCCACGCTGTTGCCCTGATCGAAACACTGTAAACGGGAGCGTGTACCAATGACTCTGAACGCGATCATTGCAAATTTCCAGACCTTCAAACTGGTCGATTTGCTGGATATCATCATCATTTCCTTCCTGATTTACCAGCTGCTGGGCATTGTCAACCGCACCCGCGCCGGCCAGCTGTTCAAGGGTGCGCTGCTGGTGATGGCCGTCTATCTGGTGGCAGAAACGCTGAACATGCGTACCGTCACATGGCTGCTGAACTCACTGCTGCAGGTGGGCCTGCTGACGCTGGTGGTGCTGTTCCAGCCGGAGATCCGCCGTGCGCTGGAGCGCATGGGCCAGACCGACCAGTGGGCCGCCAAGCTGTTCAATGTCAAAGGCCGCTACAACGATCCCAGCCTGAAGGGTGCATGGCGCAGCGCCATCATTGCCATCTGCGATGCGGCAGAGCGCTTTTCTGAGACTAAGACCGGTGCACTGATCGTGCTGGAACGCCATACGAACCTTTCGGAGATCGTGCGCACCGGCACGCCGGTGAACAGTGCGGTCAATCTGGAAGTGCTGGGCACCATTTTCTACGAGGGCACGCCCCTGCACGATGGTGCTGCCATCATTGAGAATGGCCGCATCAAAGCCGCGGGCTGTGTGCTGCCGCTTTCCAACAATCTGGATCTTGGCAAGGATATGGGCACCCGTCACCGCGCCTGCCTTGGCATTGCCGAAAATTCCGATGCAATTGCCATCGTGGTCAGCGAGGAGACCGGCATCATCTCCATGGCAAAGAACGGCGTGCTGATCCGCCATTTTGACCGCCAGACCCTGTATACCCGTCTGGTGGATGAGATGATCCCTAAGGAGACCACTACCGAAAAGACGACGGTCAGCGGCTGGCGCGGTCAGCTGGACCGTCTGTGGAAATGGGTCAGCCAGAAGGAGGACGATGCGCAATGAACAACGAACCCAACAAGAAAAATGGCGCAAAGCCTGCGGTCGCCCATAAGAAAAACATTCTGGACGACCGCCGCATCCGGCTGGCACTTTCGGTGCTGGGTGCCATCGTTGCATGGATGGTGGTCACCATCATCGTGCAGCCTGGCACCAGCAACACCATCTACAATGTGCCGGTGGATTATACCTACGATTCTGCTGCTTACACCTCCAGGGGCCTGAGCATCGTCAGCGCACAGGACAAGACCGTGAACCTGAAGATCTCCGGCGACGGCTACACCATCGGCGGGCTGACGGCTTCCGACTTTGTGGTCTACCCGGATTTTTCCAGCGTACGCGACAGCGGCGAAAAGACCCTGCGCCTGCTGGTACGCGGTGCCAACGGCCTGCTGAACGGTGTGACCGTGACCATGGAAGGCAATGACAACACGGTGGATGTGGTGTTTGACGTGGTGGAGGAAAAGACCCTGCCCGTTACCATTACCACCAACTACCTGACCATCGCGGACGGCTATATCCTCTATAGTACGGATGTTTCCAAGGAGAATATCACTCTTTCCGGCCCCAGCAGTGAGCTGGATAAAGTTGCTACCTGCACAGCAGAGGTGACCTACAGCGGCGAACTGACCGAGTCCATCACGCTGAACACGCCGCTGCGCTTCTATACCTCCGGCGGCAAGGAAGTCAAGTTTGAGTACACGGAGCTGGAAGAGAACAGCGTGGATGTGACCTTGCAGGTGTACAAGATGGCAACGCTGCCGGTGGACGTGAATTTCATCAATGCACCGCGTGATTTTGATGATTCGGTGCTGGTATATGCACTCAGCCGCAAGCAGCTCAAGGTGGCAGGTCCGGCAGCCAAGATCGATATGCTGTCCACGCTGCCCATCGGCAATATCGACCTTTCCACCTTTACACTGAACAAGAGCTATGAGCTGCCCATCGACCTGCCCGCAGACATCTATCTGCTGGATAACATTTCCACCATAACGGTCAGCTTTGACTGCTCCAATCTGGGAACCAAGACCATGAACCTGCCCAATACCTGCGTGCAGGTGGTCAATCTGCCCTCTACCTACCAGCTGACGGTGCAGACAGAACGCCTGATGAATGTAACGCTCTGCGGCCCAAAGGGCGCGATCGAAACGCTGACCCCGGAGCAGGTGGTCATTGAGATCGATGCCGAGGATTTCTCGGTGGCGACCGGCGAGCAGAACATCGCCTGCCGCCTGTATGTGCCCTCCAACGGCAAGATCTTTGCACTGGGCAGCTATGTGCTGCAGTGCCGCATCGAAAGCAACTGAAACAAAAAGGAACACACAATAACATGATTCTGGTTCGCAACATCCGTCTGCCGCTCTCTGCCGGAGAGCCGCAGGCATTTGAAAAAGCCCTGCACGCTGCCCGCATCCCGCGCGGAAAGGTGCAGCATCTGGGCGTGGCAAAGCTCTCGGTGGATGCCCGCCACGGCCAGCCCAAGCTGGTGTATACCGTGGCTGTCACCCTGAAAGAACCTGCCGAGGAAGCGGCTTTTGCAGCCCGCTGTGGTGATGCTTCTCTGCAGCAGAAGGTGGATTTTTCGGTGCAGAATGGCATCCAGCCACTGGCACATCGGCCTGTGGTGTGCGGCCTTGGCCCGGCGGGCCTGTTTGCAGCGCTGCTGCTGGCCCGGCAGGGCTATCAGCCCATTGTGCTGGAGCGCGGCCCGGCGCTGGACGAGCGCGTAAAGGCAGTGGAACATTTTTCTGCTACCGGCGAACTGGATGTGAATGCGAACATTCAATTTGGCGAGGGCGGTGCCGGTACTTTCTCGGACGGCAAGCTGACCACCCGCATCGGCGATGAGCTGTGCGGTTTTGTCACCGAGGTGTTCCTGCAGCACGGTGCGCCGGAGGAGATCGCCTGGAAGCAGAAGCCCCATGTGGGCACCGACCTGCTGCGCGGTGTGATCACCTCTATCCGCAAGGAGATCGAAGCTCTGGGCGGTGAGGTGCATTTCAACACGGCCCTGACCGGCTTTGAACAGAAAAATGGTCGTCTCACCGGCATTTTTACCACAAATGGTACCTTTGCCTGCGAAGCTTTGGTGTTCGCGGTGGGCCACTCGGCCCGCGATACCTTCGGGATGCTGATGGACGGCGGCCTGCAGCTGGAATGCAAGCCGTTCAGCGTGGGCTTCCGCGCCGAGCATCTGCAGAGTGAGATCGAAAAGAGCTTATATCACGAGGCTGCCGGGCATCCGGCTCTGCCGCGGGGCGAGTATCAGCTCTCCCAGCATGTGGGGGAGCGGTGCGTTTACACCTTCTGCATGTGCCCCGGCGGGCAGGTGGTGGCATCGGCCAGCGAGGAAGGCCGTGTAGTGACCAACGGCATGAGCTTCCACGCCCGTAATGGCAAAAATGCCAACGCGGCCGTGGTGGTGAGCGTGGGCGGCAAGGACTTTGCAGACGATCCGCGCCGGGCGATCGCGTTCCAGCGGGAGCTGGAAGCCAGAGCCTACGCCGCTGGGCGCAGTGCAGGGGAGTATGCCGCTCCGGCAGAGAACATCCAGAGCTTTCTGGAAGGGCGCGGCCAGCTGAACATTGGACGCGTGCAGCCTACCTATGACCGCGGCGTTGCTGCGGCAGACCTCGGCGCACTGCTGCCGCAGGAGCTGGCCGAAACACTGCGGGCGGGCCTGCGCGCCTACGAGCGCAAAATTGCGGGTTATACCGCGCCGGAAGCGATCCTTACGGGTCTTGAGACCCGCACCAGCAGCCCGGTGCGGCTGAAGCGGGAAGAAAATTTTGAATGCACCCAGCTGGCAGGTCTGTATCCCTGCGGCGAGGGTGCCGGATATGCGGGCGGCATCATGAGCGCCGCCGTGGATGGCCTGCGGGTGGCCCGCGCCATCATCAGCCGGTATGCACCGGCAGAAGGGTGAGAAGAATTCGATGAACGATCGTGAAAACGATACAATGAGGGAAAATGAGGGCCGCCAGGTGCAGCAGGAGCTGGAAGACCAGCTGCGCGCCTTTGGCGATACCGTGTCGGATGCCTTTGCCCATGGCTTTGAGGGCAAAGGGGAGGACATTGGCGACCGCGCCTATGGTGTGGGCCGTGCGGCGGTGAATGCTGCAAACTTTGGCCTTGGCGAAGCGGCAAAGGCGTTCCGCAGAAGCCGGGATGAATACTACCGCAGCCGCCAGAATGCGCAGAATACGAAAAAACAGGGCTTGAATGAGGACGATATCAACGCGCAGGCCGCAGGTGTTTCCGGCTGGTTCCGGCAGATGTTCGGCAAGGCAGAGACGACCCCGGCAGACGAGATCCGCGCCAGTGCCAAAAAGCGCTACAGCGCAGGCTGCGCATTGCTGGCAGTTGGCATCACGTTTACGGTGATCTTTGGCATCACGGCGGTTTCCTGTCTGGGTGCGGCGGGCCTGTTTACGCCCAATGCGGCGGTTCTGCAGGCTCTTCTGCAGGACAGCTTTATGGCTGAAAATGCTGCAGCCATGGGCAGCTTTGCGCTGGGGGCGGTGCGGATCACCGGCTGGTGCTTTGCGGCTGTCACCGCCGTGTTCGTGTGGATGATCACCGCCGGTGCGTCCCGCCTGAAGGCCAGCAAGACGCTGCTCCGTCTGGCCGAGGCAGCAGAAGGCTTTGACTGCAAAAAGGGCCTGCCGCTGGAAGCCGTGGACGAGAAAAAGGCCCGTGCCCTCAAGTGGGTGCGCAGATTCATCCGCAATGGCTGGCTGAGTGCATGGGTGGACGAAAAAGCGGAAAAGCTTTACCTGACTGCTGAGGATTACCGTGCCGCGCAGGAAGCTGCCGCAGCCCCCAAGACACCGCCGCGGCCGGAACCCGCGGCAGAAAAAACGGACGATGTTCCGCTCAATCTGGAAACGGCGCGCCGCTTTTCCGCCGTGCTGCAGCAGGAAAAACAGCTGATGCAGGATGCGCAGGGCCGCGAAGAGCTGGACCATATGCAGACCACCGCCACTGCCATCTGTGACTGGCTGGAAGCACACCCGGAAAGCCTGCCCAAGGCCCGCCGCTTTGCGGAATACTATATCCCCACCACCCTCAAGCTGCTGCACACCTACAACGATGTGCAGGGCCAGCAGGGTGAAAACGCCGAGACCATCCGCCGCGATATCGCGGGCATCCTTCACACGCTGAATCAGGCCTACGACACCCTGTATGATACGCTGCTCTCGGATGTAGCGATGGATGTCTCTTCTGAGATCGCCGCCCTGCAGGGAATGCTGGCCAACGACGGCCTGACGGGAGGAAATTTTGAATGACCTACCGTGCATGGAATCTGAAGCCGCTGGACCGTGCCGCGCTGCGGGAGCTGACGCAGGCGATTGCGGAGCAGGCCACCGAAGAACTGGAATATAACGCACAGAACGACGAGCCGTGGAGCGAGCAAAAATATGCGGCCGCCCTTGCCGCCCAGCAGAAGGAAAATGCCCTGTTGGCGGGCGTGCTGACGGCCCGCGGCATTACCGACCCTACCGAAGCACTGACCCTGCTTGCCGGTGAGGAAGAATTGAGCGACCCTTCGCTGCTCACCGATATGGACAAGGCCTGCGAGCGCATCTGGCGGGCCATTGACGAGGACGAGACCATTGTGGTGTTCGGCGATTATGACGTGGACGGCGTGACGGCCACGGCCCTGCTGTACCAGCATCTCAAGGGCATGGGGGCTACCGTAAAATGTATGCTGCCCAGCCGCGAGGGCGACGGCTACGGCCTTTCGCGCAATGCCATCCGTTCCATCCACGATAAGGGCTGCAAGCTGATCGTGACGGTGGATAACGGCATTTCTGCTGTGGAAGAAGCTGATTATGCCGCTGAACTGGGCATTGACCTGATCATTACCGACCATCATCTGCCGCCGGAAACTCTGCCCAAGGCCATTGCCGTGGTAGACCCCCGTCGTGAGGACGACACCAGTCCCTTCAAGGGCCTGTGCGGTGCGGGCGTGGCGTTCAAGCTGTGTGCCGCACTGGACGGCTGCCCGCCGGAAGAAATGCTGGACTACTGCGGCGACCTTGCCGCTGTGGGTACTGTGGCGGACGTGATGCCGCTTACCGGCGAAAACCGCACCCTTGTCAAGGCGGGCCTGCGCCAGCTGCAGAACACGGACCGTCCGGGTCTGGAAGCGTTGCTGGAAGAGGTGGGCCTTGCGGGCAAACCGGTCACCGCAGAAAATGTCAGCTACGCCATTGCGCCCCGCATCAATGCGGCTGGCCGCATGGACAACGCTGTTACGGCTTTGCAGCTGGTGATGTGTGAGGACCCGGACCGCGCCGCAGAGCTGGCCCATAAACTGAACGAGATCAATACAAAGCGTCAGGAGACAGAGCTGCAGATCTTCAAGGCCGCGCAGGAACTGCTGGAACAGGAACCGGAGCGGCTGGAAGACCGCGTGATGATGCTGTGGGGCCGCGATTGGCACCCCGGTGTCATTGGCATCGTGGCATCCCGGCTGGTGGAACGCACCGGCCGGCCTGTGATCGTGGTGACGATCGACGAGCACGGCGAATGCAAGGGCAGCGGACGCAGCGTGCAGGGCTTCAATTTGCATGCCTGCATTGGTGCCTGCGCAGATCTGCTCATCCGCTACGGCGGCCATGCCATGGCTGCGGGCCTTTCGGTGCGGGAAGAAAATCTGCCCGCTCTGCGCCGCCGCCTGAACGACTGGGCAGCACAGGAATGCCCGGTGCTGCATACCACCCCGCTGGAGTGCGACCTGCCCATCCATCTGGACCGTGTGACCGTGGAAAGTGTGCAGAAGCTCGACCAGCTGGCTCCCTATGGGGCCGAGAACCCGACCCCGGTGTTCCTTTTGCAGAACGCCGTGCTGGATGGGGTATACCCGGTATCGGAGGGCAGGCACAGCCGCCTGCGCCTGCGGCAGGGCAATGCCAGCGTGTATGCCGTGTGGTTCGGCATGCCGCCGGAACAGCTGCCCTATGCCATGGGCGATGTGGTGGATGCTGCGCTGAACCTTTCGGTCTACGATTCGCCCCGGGGCGCACAGCTTTCGGGCCGCATTCTGGACCTGCACCCGGCAGGGCTGGGCACAAAGCTTGCGGAGCAGGCTGCTTTTGTGGCGGCGCTGCGCCGCGGCACACCCCTGACCGAGGAACAGAAAAAGCTTATTACGCCTGAGCGCAGTGATATCGTCACAGTGTACCGTGAGCTGCAGGCGCGCCGCTGGCACGCAGAAGATCTGCAGCCGCTGTGCGCAAAACTGGGCGAGGAAAATACAGGCAAAACGCTGGTGGCGGTCACGGCTCTGGAACAGGTGGGACTGATCGCCACGGTGGAAAAGGGCGGAGCAAAGTATCTGGATCTTGTGCCTGCACAGGGCAAAAAGAACCTTGCCGATGCCCCGGTCCTGAAATGTTTGGAGGGAATGTAAAATGCCAGAGGGAAAGAAAACTGCTGTCCCGGCACCGAAGCCTGTGCGGGAAGAGGATCTCTACTCCGCAAAGACCCACCTGCATCAGCCGGTACCGGTGCAGGAAACGGCTACCGTTTCTGCAACAGCACAGCTGGCCGATGCACCGGAAGGAACTCTGCCTTCGGAGGTGCGGCCGGAGATCGTTACCTGGGAAAAGCTGTGTGAGGCCATCAAGGCCAGCGGCCGCTCCTACAATATGGAGATGATCGAAAAGGCATATGACCTTGCCAACACTGCCCACAAGGGGGTGTGCCGCCGCAGCGGCGAGCCGTATATCTGCCACCCGCTGGCCGTGGCACGGCTGGTGCTGGATCTTGGTATGGACTCCGAGAGCATTGCTGCGGCCCTGCTGCACGATGTGGTGGAGGACACTCCCACTACGCTGGACGACCTGAAAGCTGCCTTTGGCGAGGAAGTTGCCCTGCTGGTGGACGGCGTGACCAAGCTGACCAAGATCCAGTTCTCCAACATTGAAGAACTGCAGGCCGAAAACCTGCGCAAAATGCTGCTGGCCATGAGCCGCGATGTGCGCGTGATGATCATTAAGCTGTGCGACCGGCTGCACAACATGCGCACCGGTGATGCATGGCCGGAACAGAAGCGCCGCGATAAAGCCCGCGAGACCATGGAGGTGTATGCCCCCATCGCCAACCGTCTGGGCATCCTGAACGTGAAGGAAGAGCTGGAAGACCGCAGCCTGCATTACCTTGACCCTGTGGGCTACGAGGAAATCAGCCGGATGCTCAGTGAGCGTGCAGGCGAGGAGTTCCTTGCAAAGGTGTCCGGTGTGATCGAGCGGCGGCTGGCCGAAAGCGGCATTGAGGGCGCTACCATCAAGCGCCGCGTCAAGAGCATTTACGGCATCTATCGCAAGACCATCATGCAGAACAAGTCCTTTGATGAAATCTACGATATCTATGCGGTGCGTGTCATTCTGGATACGCTGGCCGAGTGCTACAGCACTCTGGGCCTCATCCACGATATGTACCATCCGCTGCCCAACCGCTTCAAGGACTATATCTCCACTCCCAAGCCCAATGGCTACCAGAGCCTGCACACCACCGTCATCGGCCACGAGGGCATCCCCTTTGAGGTGCAGATCCGCACCCGCAAGATGGACGAGCAGGCCGAGTACGGCGTTGCGGCCCACTGGAAGTATAAAGAAGGTCTGGATGGCCACGACAAGCTGGACGAACGTCTGGCATGGGTGAGCCAGCTGTTGGAAAACCAGCGCGTCAGCGAGGATTCCGGCAATCTGCTGCACGACCTCAAGAGCGACCTGCTTCCGGAGGAAGTGTTTGCCTTTACCCCCAAGGGCGATGTCATCAACCTGCCCACCGGCGCTACCTGCATCGATTTTGCCTATGCGATCCATTCGGCGGTGGGCAACCGCATGGTGGGCTGCAAGGTGAACAACCGCATGGTGCCCATCGACCACATCGTTTCCACCGGCGAGATCATCGAAGTGATCCTTGGCCCGGCGGACAAAGGCCCCAGCCGCGACTGGCTCAAGATCGTGCGCACCAGCGAAGCGAAGAGTAAGATCCGAAACTGGTTCAAAAAGATGCGCCGCGAGGAAAATATCACGCAGGGACGTGATGCGCTGGCCCGTGAGCTGCGCAGGGAAATGATCATCATTCCGGACGACCAGCTGGACGATTTTATCAACAGCTGTTCCCGCCGCCTGCGCCAGAACAATGCCGAGGAGCTTTATGCCGCCATCGGCTACGGCGGCATGACCATTGCCAACTGCCTGCCCAAGCTCAAGGAGGAGTGGCAGAAGCTGAAAACTTCGGAGGAAAAGGCCGGGGAAGACCTGCCCAAGGTGGACCTGAGCCGTGTGCACGCTACCGACGGCGTGGTGGTAGAAGGCTTCGATAACACCCCCATCAAGTTTGCCAAGTGCTGCAGCCCGCTGCCGGGCGACCCCATCGTGGGCTTTATCACCCGCGGCTTTGGCGTTTCCATCCATAAGCAGAGCTGCGTGAACGCCATTTCCAGCATGAAAGATCCCACCAACGCCCCCCGCTGGGTCAAGGCGTACTGGGCCGACAGCGTCAAGGACAGCTATAAGGCCGGCATTGAGATCATCGCGCTGAACCGCAACGAGCTGCTGCAGGATGTGCTGGCTGCGCTGGCGGATATCCGGGTGCCCATCTATGCGGTGAACGCCCGTCAGGTGGAAAACAACTGCGCCATGGTCAGCCTGACCATCGGCATCAACAATACCGAGCACCTCAACCGTGTGGTCGCAAGACTTTCCAAGGTAAAGGACGTGCTCAAGGTGACAAGGAGCTAAAACATGCGTGCAGTCATTCAGGCGGTCTCTTCCGCCAGTGTGCGGGTAAACGGCGGTGAGCCGCGGGCCATCGGGCCGGGCCTTATGATCCTGCTGGGTGTCAGGGATACCGACAGTCTGGACATCGTGCCCAAGCTTGCCGATAAATGCGCGGGCCTGCGCATCTTCCCGGACGCAGAGGGCAAGCTGAATCTCAGCGCAAAGGACCTTGGCTATTCGGCTCTGGTGGTGAGCCAGTTCACCCTTTACGGTGACACGAAAAAAGGCTACCGGCCCAGCTTTATCAAGGCCGCAAAGCCGCCGCTCTCCGTGGATGCTTACGAGCTGTTCCTTGCAGAGATGAACAAACAGGGCCTGAAGGATGTTCAGCACGGCGAGTTTGGCGCGGACATGCAGGTGGCTCTTGTGAACGAAGGACCCTGCACCATTATCATCGATACCGACGAGTGGAAGAAAAAGGAGTGACCGCCATGCAGGCTTTTCATATTCCGGGCGCTGCGCCGCTGTATACCAATACCTTCCTGCTCATTTCCGACGCAGGCCATGCCGTGGTCATTGATCCGGCGGCAGATGCGCAGACCTACGATAAAATTTTAAAGGAAAACAATGCGCAGCTCACCACCATCCTGTGCACCCACGGCCACTACGACCATGTGGGCAGCGCCGAAGCCTTGCGCACCGAGTGGAACGCAAAGCTCTACTGTGAGGCTGCCGACCTTGCAGGCGACCGCATGTATCCGCTGAGCGCAGCGGACTGCGGCTACGCAGAAGGGGAGACTGTCTCGGTAGACGAGCTGCAGTTCACGGTCTGGCACACGCCCGGCCATACGCCCGGCGGCGTGGTGCTGCTGTGCGGCGAGTATCTCTTCTGCGGCGACACCCTGTTTGCAGGCAGCATCGGCCGTACCGATCTGGAGGGCGGCAGCAGTGCACAGATGGCCGAGAGTCTGCGTAAACTGGCAAAGCTGCCCATCCCGCGCGGCACGCAGGTGCTGCCCGGCCATGGCGAGTTCTCCACCTTTGGCGATGAACTGGACAACAATTACTTCATCCGCAGCGCTGTGCGCGGCAACAATGATTTATTTTAAAGAGTGAACAACATGAAGATTTATATTACCGGCCTGCCTTCCGGCTACGAAGTGGAGCATCTGGTGCGTTTGTTTTACCCCATGGCACCGCTCACCCTCACCCCGCCGGAGAACGCCGAGGACTGCGTCTGGGCAGAAAAAACGCCGGACGGCCTGCATGCACTGGTGCGTCAGGACGGCAGAAGTGCTGAACGACACGCACCGCTGCCCGCGCCTGTGGAACAGGGCGGCGAGACCCCGGAATTCAGCCTTGCCAGCCTGACCTATGATCTGCTGCGGGATTGGACCGGCATCCGCCCGCCATGGGGCAAAATGACCGGTGTGCGCCCGGTGCGGCTCATCCACGACAAGCGCGCCGCAGGCTGGACGGAAGCGGAGATCGACCACTTTTTCCTTGACCGGTTCGACTGCTCCCAGCAGAAATACCAAATGGCCAAGGCCATTGCCGACCTGCAGGAGCCGATTTTGAAAGTGGGCAATGAACCCGGGACCTACAGCCTGTACATCGGCATCCCGTTCTGCCCGTCCCGGTGCAGCTACTGCAGCTTTGTCAGCTGCAATCTGGACCGCGACCGCAAGATGGTGCAGCCTTATGTGGACTGTCTGTGCCGAGAGGTGGAAGAGATCCGCATTCAGGCTGACAAGGCGGGCCTGAAACTGTGCAGCATCTACATCGGCGGCGGCACGCCCACCAGCCTGTCTGCCGACCAGCTGCGGCAGCTGATGGGCACGGTCCGGGCGAATTTTGACCTCTCGAAGGTCGTGGAATATACGGTGGAGGCAGGCCGTCCGGACTGCACGGATGCCGAAAAGCTGGCGGTCATCAAGGAATACGGCGCTACCCGCATCTCCATCAACCCGCAGACCTTCTCGGACGAGGTGCTGGCGGGCATTGGGCGCAAGCACTCGGCGCAGGACATTCTGGACTGCTATGCCGAAGCGCGCAAGGCCGGTCATGATGATATCAACATGGACCTGATCGCCGGTCTGCCCGGCGACACGGTGGAAAGTTTTGAGCGCAGCCTGCGGCAGGCCATCGCGCTGGACCCGGAGAACATCACCGTGCACACCCTCACCCTCAAGCGCGCTTCCCGCATCGTCATTGAGGACCAGAAGGAGAACGACTACGCCGATGTAGCCGCCATGCTGGAAAAGTGCCATCTGCTGGCCGAGGCGGGTTATCGGCCCTACTACCTCTACCGCCAGAAGAATACCTTGCAGAACCTGGAAAACGTGGGCTGGTGCAAGCCGGGCCACGAGGGATATTACAACATCTATATCATGGAGGAAGTCCAGACCATCCTTTCCGCCGGTGCAGGCGGCAGCACCAAGCTGGTGGCCGACGGCGGAAAACGGATGCAGCGCATTTTCAATTTTAAGTATCCGAACGAATATATCCAGCGTTTTGCGGAGGTGCTGGAACGCAAAAAAGGAGTGGCTGATTTTTATGATCACGATTTGGGTACCCAAACGTCTGGTTGAGATCGATCTGTACAATGTGGCAGCCCGCAGCCCGCAGGCACTTGCCGACCTGAGTGAGCAGAGCTATGCCCAAAGGGTAGATTACGCCGCCCAGAAAGTGCAGCTTTCCGGCGCAAAGATCGTCATGCTCACCGGCCCGTCGGCCAGCGGCAAGACCACCAGCGCCCACTGCATTGCAAAGGCTCTGCAAAAGCGCGGGACCCCGGCGCAAGTGGTCAGTCTGGATAATTTCTTCAAAGGCGCAGAGTTCTATCCGCGCCTGCCGGACGGCACGCTGGACTACGAGAACCCCGATACGCTGGATCTGCCTCTCATCAAGCAGTGCCTGCGGGAGCTGAGCGAGACGGGCAAGACCGTGCTGCCCATCTACGATTTCTCTGCCGAAAAGCGCTCGGCAGAGGTGGAGCCCATCGACCTGCAGGGCGGTGTATGCATCGTGGAGGGCATCCATGCGCTGAACCCGGAGCTGACCGGCCTTGTAAAGGGCGACGACATCTACCGCATCTATGCAGGCCTGCGGGAGGAATACTGCATCGATGGCCGCCGCGTCATCAACACGCAGGATATCCGCCTGTGCCGCCGCACCCTGCGGGACGCTGCAGCGCGCGGCCGCAGCCCGGAAAAGACCCTTGCCATGTGGGACCGCGTGCTGGACGGTGAGACGCGGTATATCAAGGGCTTCAAGACCACGGCAGATTTTCTGCTGGATACCTCCTTTACCTACGAGCTGGGCCTGATCTCCAAGCTGCTGGGCGTGGTGCGCCGTCAGTTCACGCTGGAAGGCCACAATGCAGAGCTGTGGGACGAGACAGCCCGCCGCTTTGAGCATGTGGCACCGCTGGAGCTGGAGCTGCTGCCGGAGGACAGCATGCTGCGGGAATTCTACGGCGGCGCAGCCGACCGCAGGGCACAGAATGCCGATGTGTGAACTTATCGTGTAAATTTAGGCCGAATGCGAAAAAATTGTTTCCAAACCGGCACCGAACTGTAAAAAATGCGGCCCGTTCGTTGCAAATGAGCGGCTTGTGCGCTATAATGGAGATAACATCCGCACATGGCCCACGATAAACAGGCCGATAGTAAGAGAGGTGTCTTTTATGGATTTCAACAAGATCAAGGAAATGGGTCTGGAATATGCCGAAAAAGGCAAGAACGCTGCGCTGGATCTGGCCGAAAAGGGCAAGACTCAGGCTTTGATCGTAAATGAGCAGGGCAAGCTGCTCAAGGCACAGCGCCAGCTGGGCGCACTGGTGTACAGTCTGGCCAAGGGCAAGGAAGAGAACCAGCCGCTGGTGGATAGGTATATCGAGATGATCGATCACATCGAGCAGGAGATCGCCCGCCTGAAAGCATCCCTGACCCCGGCGGAAGCTGCCGAGGCGGAATATGTGGTGCACGAGGAAGTTCCTGCCGACCAGCCGGAAGCCCCTGCTGCCGAAGCTGTGCCGGAAGAGCACAAAGCCTGCCCGCAGTGCGGTGCTCCCGTCTCGGACGATGCACTGTTCTGCAACAAGTGCGGTGCACAGCTGTAATAAAACGGTTCAGCAACAGGGCGGCGCTCCCCACAGGACACCGTCCTGTTTTTGCGAGCGGAAAATGCAGACGAAATGCGGGAAATTTGCGCACTTTGTCTTGCAAAACTGCATGAGATGCGATACAATATACAGTATCTTTTACAAGGCAGGTGAACGCTGTGCTGGACTGGCAGCCAAAGGCACCCTATACGGCAGAGCAGCTGCTGGAAATTCTGCGTATCCTGCGGGACCCGGAGAACGGCTGTCCGTGGGATAAGGTACAGACCCATGCTTCCATCCGGAAGAACTTTCTGGAAGAGACCTGCGAAGCGCTGGAGGCCATTGATGCTGACGATCCGCAGTTGATGCAGGAAGAGCTGGGCGATGTGCTGATGCAGGTGGCGTTCCATGCGGTGATCGAAGAAGAGCGCGGGCGCTTTACGTTTGAGGATGTCTGCCGTGAGGTGTGCGAGAAGCTGGTGTTCCGGCATCCGAACATCTTTGCGTCCTCGGCGGCACAAAATGCGGGTATAAACGGCTGGGATGCGCTCAAAAATAAGGAAAAGGGCCGCACCACTCTGGCTGATGAGCTGGGCACAGTGCCGGTTACGCTGCCTGCTTTGATGCGTGCCCAGAAGCTGCAGAAGCGTGCCGACCGCTGCGGGACAGAGCAGTCTGTGCCGGAAACGGCACGGCAGGCTTTGCAGGCAGCGCTGGACGACTGGAACCGGGAACAGGACGCACAGGCGGCGGGAGAACTGCTGTTTGCTGCGGCCAATGCCATGCGGCTGGCAGGTGTGGACGCGGAGGAAGCGCTGACCTTTGCATCCAAGCGCTATTGTGCAGAACTGCTGGCGCAGAAAGAACAAAGCGGTACTCAGGTCGAGTGACCTGCTCCGATAGAGAAAAAAAGAACACCAAGTAACAAATCTGGAGGGTATTTTTATGACGAAGACCGATCTGATCGCACAGGTTGCTGCGAACACTGAGATGAGCAAGAAGAGTGCTGAGCAGGCTGTCAATGCTGTGTTTGAAGCACTGAGCAAGGCCATGTCTGAGGGCGAAAAGATCACCATTTCCGGCTTTGGCACCTTTGAGGTGCGTGAGCGCGCCGAGCGTCAGGGCATCAACCCCCGCACCCGTGAGCCGATCACCATTGCCGCTTCCCGCAGCATCGTGTTCAAGCCCGGCAAGTCCCTGAAGGACACCCTGTAAGCTGTATCTGCTTTGCCGCCGCTGCCTGCAAGAGGGTGCGGCGGCTTTTTTTGTGACAGGAGGAAGAACCATGCGTCTGGATAAATATTTGAAAGTTTCGCGTCTGATCAAGCGCCGCACCGTGGCAAACGAGGTGGCCGATGCAGGCCGCATCCTCATCAACGGCAAGATCGCCAAGGCCAGTCAGGCCGTCAAGGCGGGCGACATCATCGAAGTGACCTTTGGCAACCGGCCCATCAAGGTAAAGGTGCTCTCGGATGTGGAGCCGCGCACCAAGGATGTGGCCCGCGAGATGTACGAGATCATTGCAGAGGGCGAGCAGGCATAAAAGCCCCGGTCCGGTGCATAGGATGCACCAGAAAAGGGGAGACGAACCATGCCGGAAAAAACACCCAGAGACCCGCAGCCCGCGCCGCACGATCTGATCTTGGAAAGCCGCGCCCACCTGACGGTGACCGGTGTGCAGAAGGTACTGCACTGCAATGCCGACAGCGCTGCCATGGAAACGGGCAAGGGCACGCTGCACCTGACTGGGGCGCAGCTGAACATGGCGGCGCTGGATCTGGAGACCGGGGAGGCGAAGTTCACCGGCCGCATCGACACGCTGGAATATACGGCTAGCGTACCGGCGGGCGGTTTTCTGCGCCGCCTGCTGCGATGATCCCGGTACTGCCGCCTGCAGCCCTTGGGCAGGAGATCGCTGCCTGCACGGTGCTGGGAGCCAGTATCGGCGCACTGCGGGCTGTATTCCCGGCCAGAGGGCGTGCAGCTTTTGTGCCGGATCTGGTGTGGATGGGTGCTGTGCTGGCCGCTGTGCAGAGCTACGCAGCAGGGCAGAGCAGTGCCGGTGTTCTGCGCTGGTACATGGCTGCGGCAGCCTTTGCCGGTGCCGGTGCAGCAGCCTTTGTGCTGGGTGCACCGCTGCGTGCAGCGGGAGGCGTTTTACAGCGCCGGGTGCTCCGGCCGGCAGAGCGGCGGCGCGCCCGGCGGAGAAAGGCGCGCAAACTACGCCGCAGCGCAAAAAGAACTGCAAAAAAGCGCAAAAAGAACTTGCCAAACCAGCGCCGCATGATGTATAATTCATATGTGTTAAAGTAAGAGTCAAATGCAACGGGGGCAGAAGAGATCATGGCAGCACCGGACCGCAGAAAACGCAAGAAGAAAGTGGTCGTTAAAACGCTTGTACGGGTGTTTTTTGTCCTGCTGCTGCTGAGTATGCTGGCAGCATACATTTCCAATCAGGTCACCATCAGCTCCAAACGTGCGGAGCTGGACACGCTGAACGAGCAGATCGCCCAGCAAAAGACTGAAAACGAGGAGATGCAGCGCATTCTCAGCGGCGATGCAGACCAGATCACCGAGTGGGTCGCGCGGGATTCTTACAATTACGCTGCACCCAACGAGCGCATCTTTGTGGATGTGACCGGCAGCTGAATTGCTGCCCATTCTATGGAAAACAAGGAGTATTGAGTTTTGGCAATTGAGGTAGGGAACGTATTCGAGGGCCGCGTCACCGGTGTAAAGCCGTTTGGCGCTTTTGTCGCACTGCCGGAGGGCCGTGTAGGCATGGTCCATATTTCCGAGGTGTCCAACGAGTTCGTGCAGGACATTGCAGCTGTTCTGCACGATGGTGATATCGTCAAGGTGCAGGTGATCAACATTGCACCGGACGGCAAGATCGCACTGTCCATCAAGCGCCTGCTGCCGCCGCCTCCGCGCCCGGCGCGTGAGGGCAGAGGCCCTGCAGGCGGTCCGCGTTCTGGTGGTCCCCGTCCGGGCGGCCCCCGCGAGGGTGGTCATTTTGGTGCAGGCCGCGGCGGCGCTGGCCGCCCCCCGCGTGAGGGCGGCAGAGGCCCTGCCCGCGACAGCGCACCCCGTGTATGGCAGCCCAAGGCTCCCGTCCGTTCCGATAACATGAGTTTTGAGGACATGATGAGCCGCTTCAAGAGCCAGAGCGAAGAGAAGATGGCCGATCTTGATCACGAGACCAATAACCGCCGCGGCGGTGGTTATGCGCCTCGCGGCCGCGGTGGCCGCCGCTGAGCGGAAAGGCCTGCGCTTTTCAAGCCTGATCAAAATAACGGAAACAGACCTGTCTCATTTGATCGGGCAGGTCTGTTTTTTCCGTAATAAAAGAAAGGAAACACAATGCCTGCAAAATTTGAACTGATCGCGCCCTGCTTTTTTGGGTGTGAATCCACTGCAAAATTTGAGCTGACCCGCATCGGCGCAGAGAATATCCGCGTGGACGATGGCCGTCTGAGCTTTGCCGGCGGCGCAGAGATGATCGCTGCTGCAAACCTCAATCTGCGCACGGTGGAGCGCGTGATGCTGTTGCTGGCCCGCTACAGGGCCGCCACCTTTGATGACCTGTTCGACGGCGTGTACGATATTCCGTGGGAGGAGCTGCTGCCCGCAGACGCAGCCTTTCCGGTCACCGGCTCTTCACTGAACAGCCAGCTGTCCAGTGTGCCTGCCTGCCAGAGCATCATCAAAAAAGCTGTGGTCAAGCGCCTGATGGCAAAGCACCACACCTCTGTGCTGCCGGAGACCGGCGCGGAGTACAAGATCCGCTTCATGTTGCGCAAGGATCAGTGTGAGATCATGCTGGACACCACCGGCGACGGTCTGCACAAGCGCGGCTACCGCCGCAACGCCATGGAGGCACCCATTCGCGAGACTTTGGCCGCTACCATTGCAGACCTTGGCCGTGTGCGCCGCGACAGTCTGGTGGAGGACCCCTTCTGCGGCAGCGGCACGCTGCTGATCGAAGCTGCTCAGAAAGCTATGAACATTGCCCCCGGCCTGAAGCGCCGCTTTGCCGCCGAGCGCTATGGCTTTGTGCCGGCAGCCATCTGGGCCGAGCAGCGTCAGAAGGCACTGGCCGAGGCCAAGCTGGATGTGGGCTTTGAAGCCTTTGGCTATGATATCGACCCTGCCGCTGTGGCTCTGGCCAACGCCAACGCAAAGCTGGCCGGTGTGGAAAAGCGCTGCCACTTTGAAGTGGCTGATGTGGCCGACTTTGCCGCGAAGCAGGAGGCCATCGTGCTGACGAATCCCCCGTATGGCGAGCGCATGAGCACCATTGAAGGTGCTGCAAAGCTGGCCCGCACGCTGGGCCGGCAGATGGAAGCACACCCCTGTGCAGGCGTGTATGCGATCACTGCCGATATGGATTTTGAGACCCACTACGGCAAGCGTGCCAACAAGCGCCGCAAGATGTACAACGGCATGATCCCCTGCCAGTTGTATATGTACTACAGCGCGCTCAAGCTTGAGCACACTGCAAAGCCGATGCCGAAGTCCGGCTTTGACGGCAAGCGCACTGCACCGAACCGCTTTAACAAGAAGTAATTGAAAAATGTTACCTGCCGCACCGGAGCTGTCCAGTGCGGCTTTTTACATTGCAGCCGGTAATTACCGAAAAAAAACAAAGCGGGATCTGAATTGGCAGGAGATGGAAATGAACGCAAACACAGGAAGTTTTACGCTGTGTTCCGCGCCACGTGCGGCAAAGATGAGACAAATTCATGCTCTTTTTACAAAGGATGGTTGAACCCGGGCTGAAAATGGATTATACTTACCTTATTATTCTGCGGTTCTTCCGAGGAGGAAAAGGTGCGTATGAAGGGTAGGATGCGGCCATATCTGCCGGAGCTCACCATCCGGGATTACAATATCTACCTGCGCTATCTGCGCGGGGTGCGGCGTCAGCTGTACGAGGCGTACGGATTATATTCCTGCCATCTGCTGCGGAGCAACGGCGTGCTGTTTGCCATCCTTTCGGACAGTCTGGCCGGGCGGCAGGCCACTTGCCAGCGCAAGCGGGTCCCGGGCACACTGGCCTGGCGCAGGCTCATGTGCCAGACCCAGGGCATCCGGCTGGCCGCACAGGTGGAGGTGCTGCTGGGCTGGCACAACCTGCAGGACCGCAAATACAGCGAGCTGCGGCCGCTCAAGCGCCTGCGCCGTGCGGTGGACCGTCTGCTGCTGCGCCGCGCCTATGAGCGTGCCGTGCAGGAGAACCCGGCGCTGGAACGGCTGTTCGTGCAGGAGCGGGATCAGGCCGTGGTGCAGATGAACCTGAGCGCCAAGAACTACTCTCTTGCCGCTGAACCCATGAGCAACATTTACGGTGCACTGTATTCCACCCTTGCCACCGACGACCCCAGCCAGCGCAAAAGCATGCGCTACATCGGCAGCAGCATCGGCCGCATTTTTTACCTGCTGGATAAGGCTGAGCGCTTTGAGATGGACAAGAGCAGCGGCCGCTACAACGTGTTCGTAGTCAACGACCTGCGGGGACAGGCTGCGGCGGTGGAGAATGCCCGCCGTCAGGCACTGGCTGCCGCCAACGATCTGATCCGCGTGTACAGTATGCTGGACATCAAATTGAACCGCGGCCTGCTGGATAACATCATGCTGCTTGGTCTGCACCATGCGGTGGACCCGCTGGAAGCCGGTGCTGAGCACGAAAACTGGGAGATCCCATGAAGCAAAACCATCAAAAAAGCTGGGCCATGGCTTACTGCGGCATTGTGGCGGCGCTGTGCGTCGCACTGATGCTGCTGGGAGCTGTGATCCCCATTGCCATGTTCATTGCGCCTGCAGTGGCGGGCTTTCTTGTTGCAACAGTCTGCGTGGAGTGCGGGATGCAGCTGGCTCTGACAGCCTATGCGGCAGTCAGCCTGCTGGCACTGCTGTTCGTACCGGATAAGGAAGTAGCGCTGATCTTTGTGTTCCTGCTGGGGTATTACCCGCTGGCAAAGCCGAAATTCGAGCACATCCGCCCTGCGGTTCTGCGCATTGTCTGCAAGCTGCTGCTGTGCAACGGCACAGTGCTGGCCATGTACGGGCTGGTATTTCTGCTGGTGCCGGCAGGCAGCATTTCGCAGGAGCTGCGCACTACCGCGCTGGCTGTCTCGCTGGCAACGCTGGTCATGGGCAATGTTGCCTTTGTGCTGTACGACCGGGCATTGCATAACATGCTCATGATGTACCGGCTGGTCTGGCGGCCGAAACTTCATAAAACTTTGGGCTGGCGCTGAGCCAGCCTTTGTGCTATAATGGGGCATCAGAAAGGGGAGAGCGCAGCACACAGGTAACGCAAAGCGCCGGGCCACGCGGGTGACAGCCGCGAGGGTGACGAGGAGAGGAATCATCGAAAGATTCGGCGGATGTTTCTCCGGCTGAGGGCTAGACCAGCCGCAGAGAAGGGCAAAAAACGGCAGCAATACCGCAACAGATCCCTTCAAAGAAAGCCATACAAGAACATAAACTGTACTAGGAAGCTGACTGGATATCACTGCGCCTTTTTGCGCGGGAACGGTCGGTATGGAGGTGTTTTGTATGTGCGGCATTGTTGGTTATGTCGGTAAGCGCAGTGCGCAGGACGTGCTGCTGGATGGTCTGGAAAAGCTGGAGTATCGCGGGTACGACTCCGCCGGTGTGGCGCTTGCGCTGGACGGCGGCATCCGCGTGGTAAAAAGCAAAGGACGGCTCACCGCCCTGCGGGAAAAGCTGGCGGCGCAGCAGCTGGCACAAAGCTTCTGCGGCATCGGCCACACCCGCTGGGCTACCCATGGCGAGCCCAGCGATGTGAACAGCCACCCGCATTCGACCCCGCGTGTGAGCATTGTGCACAATGGCATCATTGAAAATTACGGCCTGCTCAAGGAGCGCTTGGCCGCAAAAGGCTATACCTTCCAGAGTGAGACGGACACCGAAGTGCTGGTAAAGTTGATCGACAGCTGCTATACGGGTGACCCGCTGCGTGCACTGCAGCAGGCGCTTGCCAAGGTGCGCGGCAGCTATGCGCTGGCCGTGCTGTTCCGGGATTACCCGGACACCATTTTTGCAGTCAAGAGGGAAAGCCCGCTGATCGTCGGCTGGGGCGAGGGCGAAAACTTTGTGGCTTCGGATATTCCGGCACTGCTCAAGTATACCCGGAAATACAGCGTGCTGGAAGAAGGGGATATGGCCGTCTGCACCACAGAGGGCATCCGCTTCTACAACGAATTTGGTGAGCCAGTGGAGCGCCAGCAGCTGACGGCGGACTGGGATATGGAAGCTGCCGAAAAGGGCGGCTATCCCCACTTTATGCTCAAGGAAATCAACGAGCAGCCTGCGGCCATTATGGCCACGGTCAGCCCCCGTGTAGAGGACGGACTGCCGGTGCTGCGCATCCCGGAGATGACCGATGAAGTGCTGCGCGGTATTGGCCGGGTGCATCTGGTGGGCTGCGGTACGGCTATGCATGCCGGTATGGTGGGCAAATCTGCCATCGAAACGTTGGCCCGTGTGCCCGCCGAGGTGGATATTGCCAGCGAGTTCCGTTACCGGGACCCCATTCTGGAAAAGAACGATCTGGTCATCATCATCAGCCAGTCCGGCGAGACCAGCGACACGTTGGCAGCGCTCAAGCTGGCCAAGAGCCGCGGCGTGCCGGTGCTGGCCATCGTGAATGTGGTGGGCAGCTCCATTGCACGTGCCGCAGATTATGTAATGTACACCTACGCCGGGCCGGAGATCGCGGTAGCATCTACCAAGGCGTATATGGTGCAGATGTGCGTGTTGTATCTGTTTGCACTGCGGCTGGCCTATGCGCGCGGACGGCTGAGCGAGGCAGAGACCCGCCGCTATACGGCCCAGCTGCTGCGCGCACCGGAGGTCATCAAGCCGCGCCTTGCAGATTGTGAGCAGATCAAGTACCTTGCCAGCCGCTATGTGAACACCCAGAGCTGCTTCTTCATTGGGCGCGGGTTCGACTATGCGCTCTCGCTGGAGGGCAGCCTGAAACTCAAGGAGATCAGCTATGTGCACTCGGATGCCTATGCAGCCGGTGAACTGAAACATGGTACCATCAGCCTGATCACCGATGGCGTGCCGGTGATCGCACTGGCCACCCAGAAACAGGTGTACGAAAAGACCATTTCCAATGCCAAGGAGACCCGCAGCCGCGGCGCAAGGGTGCTGCTGTTTACCACAAAGGATGCTGTGGTGCCGGAAGGCGTGGCAGATGCCGTGATCCGGCTGGATGAGTATGAGGATATCCTGATGCCGCTGCAGCTCATTGTGCCGTTACAGCTGTTTGCCTATTATATGGCTGTTCTGCGCGGCTGTGACGTGGATAAGCCGCGTAATCTGGCCAAGAGCGTGACCGTGGAGTGACGGCATAAAACGCAGCCAGAAAGCCCTGCACGAAACAGAAATAACAAAACAGGACCCGCGCTGAATCACTGAAGTGCATTCTGTCAAGTAGAAAAAAATAATATAAGGTTTTTGTTCGCCGTTTCCACAAGGAGACGGCGAATTTTTTGTGCAAAATCGGTATCAGGCAGCTCGGTTCATGGCACCGACATGAGCCTGCATCGGCATCTGGATGAACAGACGGTGCTGGTAACGGCGGTTGTTGCAGCAGTCAATAGTGATTGTTCTTTCTTGACATGAAAATACCCCCAGAGTACTCAGAGTTTTTGTTTTTTTTCTCTGTCTACTCTAGGGGCAACATACCACATGGAATGCCGGGGCTTTGTGATTTATAGATTATTTGTTTCGACAGGAGGTGCTTCCGATGCAGACGTTTCTACCGGAACATCGTCCTCCGGGTCGCCGAAGTTGTCGTGGTAAGTCTGCAGCAGGTCGATCTCCTTGTTGTGCTTCAGGCCGTGGATGACCAGCTTTTTGATCACATCATAGATGACTGCAAACAGCGGCACACCTACGATCATGCCCACAAAACCCCACAGACCGCCGAACAGCAGGATGGCGAACAGTACCCAGAAACTGGAAAGACCGGTGGTGTTGCCCAGAATCTTGGGGCCGATCACGTTTCCGTCCAGCTGCTGCAGCACCAGAACGAACAGGACGAACCACAGCGCCTTGATGGGGTTCTGAATGAGGATCAGCAGGGTGGCGGGCACGGCACCGATGAACGGGCCGAAGAAGGGGATCACATTGGTCACGCCGATGATCACGGAAACCAGAAGGGCACTGGGGAACTTGAAGATCAGGCAGCCGATATAGCACAGCACGCCGATGATGGCGGAATCCATGATCTTGCCGTTGATGAAGCCGCCGAACATCTTATCGGCGTACTTCACTTCTTCCTTGATCAGCTCTGCCCAGCGGGGCTTGAAGATGCTGTAGAGCACCAGCTTGGCCTGCTGCACAAAGCGCTTGCGGCTGGCCAGCATATACACGGCCACGATGATGCCGATGATCAGGTTCTTGGCCATGGTCACTACGTTCAGCACACCCACTGCGGCGCCGCTGACGATGTTCTGCATGGAGGGCAGGAGCCGGGTCTTGATCAGATCATCGATATTGGTGCTGATGGTGGCATAAGCAGAGTTGAGCATGTCCATGATCTGCTGGTTGTTCTCAATGAACTCCACATGATTCGCCCACTGCACGAACTTTGCGAGGTTGCGCTGCGCAGTGTAGTACAGGGTGGTCACGCTGGTAATGAGCTGCGGAATGATCATCATGCACAAAGCGTAGATGAGGAGCAGGCCGAACAGGATGGTCAGCGCAACGGACAGCACATTGACCAGACCATGCATCTTTTCCGGGATGAACCGGCGCAGAAAGCTCTCGATGGTGTTGCACACGGGCTTGAGCAGGTAGGCGATGACGGCACCGTAGATGAACGGCATCAGAATGCCGGTCAGCGTGGAGATGGCATCGCCAAAACCATCGAAGCGGTAGATCAGGAAAAAGAAGATGATGCTCAGGGAGATCGCTCCAAATCCTGCCAACATCCCGTAGAGATAGGGCTTGATGTGCGGCTTTTTGTCCATCATGATAGACTCCATTTCAGCCGCGGACAGCAGGAATCTCCGCGGCACTTATCAGATTTTGTTGCTCCTGCGCCAGATGTGCATCTTTTCGGCTTCCTTGATCAGGTCTTCACGGAAGTCGGGATGTGCTACGCTGATCAGAGCTTCGGCCTTTTCCCAGGTGGTCAGGCCCTTCAGGTTCACGCAGCCGTACTCGGTGCACAGGTAGTGGATGTTGGCACGAGTATCGGTGATGATGCTGCCGTTTTCCAGAGTGGGACGGATGCGGCTCTCCAGCTGGCCGGTCTTCTTATTAAAGAAGGTAGAGGACAGGCAGATAAAGCTCTTGCCGCCCTTGGAAAGGTATGCGCCCAGAACGAAGTCCAGCTGACCGCCAGCACCGGAGATGTGCTTGAGGCCTGCAGTCTCGGCGTTCACCTGACCGAACAGGTCGATGTCCACAGCGTTGTTGATGGAAATAAAGTTATCCAGTGCGGAGATGCTGCGGATATCGTTGGTGTAGTCCACGGGTGCAGACATGCACTCCGGATTATCGTTCAGGTAATCGTACATTTTCTGGGTGCCGGCACCGAAGGCGTAGACCTGACGGCCCTTGTCCAGCTGCTTGCATGCACCGGTGATCTTGCCGGCCTTGGCGATATCCACAAAGGCATCCACATACATTTCGGTGTGCACGCCCAGATCCTTCAAATCGCTCTGTGCGATCAGGCTGCCGATGGCATTGGGCATACCGCCGATGCCCAGCTGCAGGCAGGCACCGTTGGGGATCTGCGGAACGATCAGGTTGGCAACCTTCAGATCCACTTCGGTAGCAGCACCGGGAGCGGCCATCTGGCCGATGGGCGGGTTCTCGCCTTCCACGATGCCGGTGACCTGAGAAATGTGGATGCAGTTCTCCATGCCGCCAAGGCAGCGGGGCATGTTCTTGTTGACCTCAACGATGATCTTCTTGGCTTTTTCGCACACAGCACCCAGATGAGATGCACTGGGGCCGAAGTTGAAGTAGCCATGCTCGTCCATGGGGGTCACCTGGAACACCGCCACATCCAGCGGATCCGGGCTTTCGCGGTAGTAGCGGGGCAGCTCGGAATAACGGATGGGGGAGTAGAAGGAGAAGCCCTGTGCAATGGCCTTGCGCTCAATGCCGCCCATATGCCAGCTGTTCCATGTCATGTGTGCAGCGGGATCGTCGATCTGGAAGATCGCGGGCACCCACATCAGGATGCCGCCGCGGAAGTTGACACCTTCCAGCTCAGGCAGACGCTTTGCGATCTCGGCATCCACCGCCACAGGGGTGTTCACAGCCCAGCCGTAATCCACCCAGTCACCGCTTTTGACCAGTGCGGCAGCCTGAGCGGCGGTCATTTTCTTCTGAGCATACAGTTCCGTAAAATCCATTATAAACCATCCTCTCCTATAATAAAATAAAGGAATTGTAAATTTATCATTTACTCTTCCTGCGCGAACAAATCTTTGCAGGATGTTTACCACCTGTTGGCAATTTGAACACAGCTCTGACACAGGCGGACGATATCCTGACAACCAGCAGAAGGCAGCTGCCGGACAGGGCAGCAGATCTGCACAACTTAGTTATAACATTAACAATGTGCGGAATCAATAGTTTATCGAGAAAATTTTGGCCGACTGGCAATATGGACAAAATTCGCAGAGTTTTTGGACAATTGTTTGGTGCTGAAAAACCAAAAATCTTTACAAAAGGACTTGATAAAATTTTGACGATGTGGTTTACTTATAGCGTAGCAAGTTGCCGCGATGTGGCACAACGTTGATTGTTTAAAATTTAACGATAAAACGTACAGCTTGCACAAAATCTTGCACCCAAGACTGGAAAGTGCTATCATGGCAGAACCAAAACGCGCTTTTCACAGCGCCCAAGGAGGACACCAAACGATGGCAACAGCAGTTTATCCCGGTTCGTTCGATCCGGTCACAAAAGGGCATCTCGATATCATCAAGCGTGCGGCAAAGATCAACGATCATCTGATCGTGGCGGTGCTCAACAACAGCGCAAAGAATCCGCTGTTCACCGTGGAGGAACGCGTGGAGCTTCTAAAGGAATGCTGCAAGGGCATCCAGAATGTTTCGGTGGAGAGCTTCGACGGCCTGACCGTGGAGTTCGCCAAGAAACGGCACGCTTCGGTGATGGTGCGGGGCCTGCGGGCGGTGACGGATTTTGAAAACGAGATCCAGCTTGCGCAGACCAATCACGCACTGATGCCCGGCATCGAGACCATGTTTCTGGCAACGAGCATCAAGTGGAGCTACCTTTCATCCACCATTGTAAAAGAGGCAGCTTACTACGGCAGCGACATCAGCAAGTTCGTCACACCCAGTGTGGAAAAAGCGGTCAACGAAAAGTATGCGCTGATCCGGCAGAAAAAAGACCCTGAGACCTAATTTGTAAAAGCGCCTACGGGCGTTTTGATAAAAATGGCTTACGAAAAGTAACACATACACAATTCAGGAGGCTATTCACATGAAAAAGATCGTTATCGCATCTGCATGCCGTACCGCTATTGGCAAATTCGGCGGCACTCTGGCAAACGTTCCCGCAGTTGAGCTTGGCTCCATCGTCATCAAGGAAGCTCTGAACCGTGCAAACGTCGCTCCCGAGCAGGTCGATCATGTCTACATGGGCTGCGTCATTCAGGCCGGTCTGGGCCAGAACGTCGCTCGTCAGGCTGCTCTGAAGGCTGGCCTGCCCATCGAGACCCCGGCTGTCACTGTCAACGTGGTGTGCGGCTCCGGTCTGAACTGCGTCAATATGGCTGCTCAGATGATCGAGGCTGGCGATGCTGATATCGTGGTCGCAGGCGGCATGGAGAACATGGACATGGCTCCCTTCGCACTGCAGAAGGCTCGTTACGGCTACCGCATGGGCGCTCCTATGGGCAAGAGCGAGATCGTGGATACCATGGTCAACGATGCTCTGTGGGATGCCTGCGGCTTCAACAAGCACATGGGCATGACCGCTGAGAACGTCTGCACCAACGAGACCTATCAGAAGAAGTACGGCTACAGCCCCATCACCCGTGAGATGCTGGACGAGTTCTCATACAACAGCCAGCTGAAGGCTGACAAGGCCATCAAGGACGGCGCTTTCAAGGACGAGATCGTTCCCGTTGTGATCAAGGGCAAGAAGGGCGACACCGTGTTCGATACTGATGAAGGCCCCCGTCTGAGCGCTCCTGAAGTGCTGGCAAAGCTGAAGCCCGCTTTCACCAAGGACGGCATCGTGACCGCCGGCAACTCTTCCGCCATCAATGACGGCGCTGCTGCTCTGGTCATCATGAGCGAGGAGAAGGCTAAGGAGCTGGGCGTGAAGCCTCTGGCTACCTGGGTCGCAGGTGCTTTGGCTGGCGTTGAGCCGGAAGTCATGGGTCTGGGCCCCATCGCTGCTACCAAGAAGGTCATGGCTAAGACCGGCATGAGCGTTGCTGACATGGATCTGATCGAGGCCAACGAGGCATTTGCTGCTCAGTCTGTGGCTGTCAGCCAGGCTCTGAACTTTGATATGAGCAAGGTGAACGTCAACGGCGGCGCAATTGCTCTGGGCCACCCGGTCGGCGCTTCCGGCGCTCGTATCCTGGTCACCCTGCTGTATGCTATGAAGCATCGCGGTGCACACAAGGGCCTGGCTACCCTGTGCATCGGCGGCGGCATGGGCTGCGCTACCATCGTTGAGATGGACTAAGCTCCACCTCTTGGAATCCTGACTGAATGACAGACCCGGACGGGGAAGGAAACCGGAGAGCCTTTCCTCCGTCCGGGGGCTGTTTGTGATAATTGATAAGATTTGAATAGGAGGTTTTCACAATGGCATTTGTAAAAACCGAGGTGCAGGGTGCAGTTGAGATCATTACCATCGACCGCCCCAAGGCACTGAATGCCCTGAATCCCGAAGTTCTGGCAGACCTGAAGGCAGCTTTTGAGGCTGTGGATCAGGAGAATGTCCGCTGCATCGTTCTGACCGGCGAAGGCGACAAGAGCTTCGTGGCAGGTGCAGATATCGGTTCCATGAGCACCATGACCAAGGCAGAGGGTGAGGCCTTCGGCAAGCTGGGCAATGATGTGTTCCTGATGATTGAGAGCTTCCCCATCCCCGTTATTGCAGCCGTGAACGGCTTTGCACTGGGCGGCGGCAACGAGCTGGCTATGAGCTGCGACATCCGCATCTGCTCTGACAACGCTGTGTTCGGCCAGCCGGAAGTGGGTCTGGGCATCACCCCGGGCTTCGGCGGCACCCAGCGTCTGGCACGTCTGGTCGGCATGGGTATGGCAAAGCAGCTGGTCTACTCTGCACTGAACATCAAGGCGGACGAGGCTCTGCGCATTGGTCTGGTGAACGCTGTGTATCCTCAGGCTGAACTGATGGAGAACGTGCTGAAGCTGGCCGGCAAGATCGCAAAGAATGCACCCATCGCTGTACGCAACTGCAAGAAGGCAATCAACGGCGGCATCAGCCTGCCCATCGAGAAGGCTGTTGAGGTCGAGGAAAAGCTGTTCGGCAGCTGCTTCGAGACCCACGACCAGAAGGAAGGCATGGCCTGCTTCCTGAGCCGTGAGAAGCCGAAGCCCAAGGCAGTGTTCACCAACAACTAATCCATTACTACATAATTTTTGATATTAAAGGAGAGGTTACCTATGAAGATCGGTGTTATCGGCGCTGGCACCATGGGCCAGGGCATCGCAAAGGCATTTGCACAGGTTGAGGGCAATACCGTTGCTCTGTGCGACATCAAGCAGGAGTGGGCCGAGAATGGTCTGGCAAAGATCAAGAAGGGCTACGAGAAGCTGGTTGCTAAGGGAAAGATGACGCAGGAAAAGGCAGACGCTATCGTTGCTGCCATCACCCCGGGCCTGAAGGAAGACCTGTGCGCTGACTGCGATCTGGTCGTTGAGGCTGCTTTTGAGGATATGAAGGTCAAGCAGACCACCTTCGGCGAACTGGATAAGATCTGCAAGCCCGAGTGCATCTTCGCTTCCAACACTTCTTCTCTGTCCATCACCGAGATCGGCAAGGGCGTTAGCCGTCCGCTGGTCGGCATGCACTTCTTTAACCCCGCAGACCGCATGAAGCTGATCGAGGTCATCGCAGGCTGCAACACTCCCGCTGAGACCGTTGAGAAGATCAAGGAGATCTCTGTTGCCATCGGCAAGCAGCCGGTTCAGGTCAATGAGGCTGCAGGCTTCGTCGTCAACCGCATCCTGATCCCCATGATCAACGAAGCTGCTTTCATCAAGATGGAAGGCGTTTCCGATATCGCCGGCATCGACACCGCTATGAAGCTGGGTGCCAACCACCCCATGGGTCCCCTGGAGCTGGGCGACTTCATCGGCCTGGATATCTGCCTGGCCATCATGGATGTGCTGTACAAGGAGACCGGCGACAGCAAGTACCGTGCCTGCCCGCTGATCCGTAAGATGGTCCGTGGCGGCAACCTGGGCTGCAAGAGCGGCAAGGGCTTCTACGTTTACAACGCAGACCGCACCAAGACCCCTGTTGACCAGCTGTAAATTCTGATAAACGTTTCTCCCGACCGTGGAAAAGCGGCCGGGAGGAATTTGTTTGCACCGGGCAATTCCGGTAAATGAAAAAGACCCGTTAGGAGGATATAGCGATGGATTTTACTCTGTCCAAGCAGCAGCAGATGGTACAGAAAATGTACCGCGAGTTTGCTGAGAACGAAGTCAAGCCCCTGGCAAAGAAGGTTGATGCGGAAGAGTACTTCCCCAAAGAGACCGTCGAAAAGATGGGCAAGCTCGGCATGATGGGCATTTATTTCCCGACTGAGGTCGGCGGTGCAGGCGGCGATGTGCTGTCCTACGTCATGGCAGTGGAAGAGCTGAGCAAGGTCTGCGGCACCACCGGTGTCATCGTCTCTGCTCACACCAGCCTGTGTGCTGCTCCTATTTATGAAAATGGTACTCCCGAGCAGAAGGCAAAGTATCTGCCCAAGCTGTGCAGCGGTGAGTGGCTGGGTGCTTTCGGCCTGACTGAGCCGGGTGCCGGCACCGATGCACAGGGTCAGCAGACCTTTGCAAAGCAGGACCCCGAGACCGGTGATTGGATCCTGAACGGTTCCAAGATCTTCATCACCAACGCCGGCTACGCAAACGTCTTTATCGTTATTGCTGTCACCGATATCGTGCCCGACAAGAAGGGCCGTCCCACCAAGCAGTGCTCCGCCTTTATCGTGGAGCGCACCGACCCGGGCTTCTCTGTCGGTAAGGCTGAGGACAAGATGGGCATCCGCGGTTCTTCCACCTGCGAGCTGATCTTTGAGGACTGCCGCATCCCTGCTGACCGTATGCTGGGTGTGCGTGGCCGCGGCTTCCAGCTGGCTATGGCTACTCTGGACGGTGGCCGTATCGGCATTGCTTCTCAGGCTCTGGGCATCGCCGAGGGCGCTCTGGAAGAGACCGTTGCTTACGTCAAGGAGCGCAAGCAGTTCGGCCGCAGCATTTCCGCATTCCAGAACACCCAGTTCGAGCTGGCTGAGATGAAGGCACGCGTTGAGGCTGCAAAGTATCTGGTCTACGCTGCTGCTCTGAAGAAGCAGGAAGCAATGGACGGCAAGAAGGTTCGTTACAGCGTCGAGGCTGCTCAGGCAAAGCTGATCGCAGCCCGCACCGCAAGCGATGTGACCCGCCGCTGCCTGCAGCTGTTCGGCGGTTACGGCTACACCCGTGACTATCCCATCGAGCGCATGATGCGTGATGCCAAGATCACTGAGATCTACGAGGGCACCAGCGAAGTGCAGATGATGGTCATTTCCGGCGCGCTGCTGAAGTAAGGGAGGCAAGAGTTACAATGAAAGCAATTGTTTGTGTAAAGCAGGTTCCTGATACCTCCGGCAAGGTCGCCGTTAAGGCTGACGGCACTCTGGATCGTGCTTCGATGGCTACCATCACCAACCCCGATGACCTGAACGCTCTGGAGGCTGCTCTGAAGCTGAAGGACGAGACCGGCTGCGAGGTCGTTGTTGTTACTATGGGTCCCCCGCCGGCAGAAGGCATGCTGCGTGAGCTGCTGGCCCGCGGCGCTGATAAGGCGGTTCTGGTCTCCGGCCGTGAGTTCGGCGGCTCCGATACCTTTGCAACCAGCCAGATCCTGGCTGCTGCTGTCAACAAGATCGGCGTTGGCCCCGAGGACGTTGTGTTCTGCGGCCGTCAGGCAATCGATGGCGATACCGCACAGGTCGGCCCGCAGATCGCTGAAAAGCTGCATCTGCCTCAGGTCACCTACGTGGCAGACATCCAGAAGGATGGCAACACCCTGACCGTGAAGCGTATGCTGGAAGACGGCTACATGATGGTCAAGGTGCAGACTCCCTGCCTGCTGACCTGCATCAAGGAGCTGAACCAGCCCCGTTACATGAGCGTGAACGGCATCTTCACCTGCTACGACAAGCCGATGGAAGTGTTTGATTACAACGCACTGAAGGACGATCCGCTGATCGAGGTTGATACCATCGGTCTGAAGGGTTCTCCGACGAACGTCTTTAAGTCCTTCACTCCTCCGCAGAAGGGCGCAGGCACCATGCTGAAGGGCGACGATGTTGCTGCCCAGCTGGCTGGTATCCTGGCCAAGAAGCACCTGATCTGATGAAAGGAGCATAGGATTACAATGGCTGATTTTAACGAATACAAGGGCGTCTGGGTCTTCTGCGAGCAGCGCCAGGGCGCACTGATGTCCACTGACTTCGAGCTGGTGAGCGAGGCTCGCAAGCTGGCTGATGAGCTGGGCTGCGAGGTCACCGGCCTGCTGCTGGGCGACAACGTGGAAGGCATTGCCAAGGAACTGGGCGGCTATGGCGCTGATAAGGTCATGGTCTGCGACAGCCCCCTGCTGAAGGACTACACTACCGATGCATACGCTAAGGTCGTGTGCGACATGGTCAACGAGTATAAGCCCGAAGTCCTGCTGATCGGTGCAACCAACATCGGCCGCGATCTCGGCCCCCGCTGCGCAGCCCGCCTGCACACCGGCCTGACCGCCGATGCTACCCATCTGGATATCGACACTGCAAAGTATGTCGAATTCCTGAAGGAAAGCTCCACCATCGACCTGTCCAAGCAGAAGTTCGATTACGAGGATCGCAACCTGAAGATGACCCGTCCCGCATTCGGCGGCCATCTGATGGCTACCATCATCTGCCCCCGCTTCCGTCCGCAGATGTCCACCGTCCGCCCGGGCGTTATGAAGAAGGCTCCCTTCGATCAGGCCAAGGCTGATGCCTGCCAGATCGTGAAGCCCGCCTTCAGCCTGACCGCTGACGACGTTAAGACCGAAGTGCTGAGCGTTGAGAAGGCAGCTGAAAAGCTGGTCGATCTGATCGGCGCAGACGTGATCGTCTCTGTTGGCCGCGGCATCAGCAAGGATGTCAACAAGGGCATTGAGCTGGCTGAGCAGCTGGCTGCCGCTTTGGGCGGCGGCGTTGTGGGCGCTTCCCGTGCCGTCACCGATGCAGGCTGGATGACTGCTGACCATCAGGTTGGCCAGACCGGCAAGACCGTGCATCCCAAGATCTATGTCGCTCTGGGCATCTCCGGCGCTATCCAGCACACCGCTGGTATGCAGGACTCCGAGTGCATCATCGCAGTCAACAAGAATGAGGGCGCACCCATCTTCGGTGTTGCCGACTACGGCATTGTGGGCGACCTGTTCAAGGTAGTTCCCGAACTGATTAAGCAGATCGAGGCAGCAAAGGCTGCTCAGTGATCGACTGACGCGAGATCTTTTTATAGCATAGCCTGAATTGTGGGAGGGCGGCTCTTCGGAGCCGCTCTTCTTTTTATATAATTTTTAAATAAGAAATACGGCACAGCACAGATGGCCCTGAAAAGGCTGCCTGTGCTGTTTTTTGTTGCAGAAAGTACAGCCAAAGGCCGGCTGCAGCCCGGAAAAGGGCTGCGGGAGGGGAGTGGAACGGAAAAAGCGCACAAAAAGTCTGTTATACTTTGAAATATGCATATAATCGAATAAACATACAGAAAAATGCATGAAAAACACTGCAGAAAAAGTGTAGAAAAATAAAATGCAACACGTAAAGTGTGACAAAACAATCCCGAAAACGGTGAAGTGCAACACAGACGTAACAAATTTACGGGATCCTGGATGAGTCTGTTGCGCTTGTGAAACGCTTTTGGAACGGGAAATTTTGATTTTTTTGCATTTTTTCTCAAAAAAATCGACAGAAACCCCTTGACGATGAGATGTTCTTGTGATACTCTTGTTGCACAAGAGTGACATATTTGAAACGAAAGCGTTGCGAATATGTTGCGGCACGCATTCGCAGGAATGCAAAAAAGCTTTTATATACAAAGGCTTACGGAGGATGTCTTATGAAACTCGAGATGCGCACCCTGAAGAATATCGCAGCAGCAGCTATGACTCTGGCTGTAGTTTTTGGTGCTGCATCTCTCAAGCCCGTTACTGCAAACGCAGCTGAGGCTTCGGTTTCTGTCTCCATCGAAGAAGAAAATTCCTACATCAGCTTTCAGGACGAAGCTTATCAGAACGAGTTCCTGCGCCGCGTAAACAACGAGCGCGCAAAGGCTGGCCTGAAGCCCGTTCAGCTGGGCGACAGCAGCCACAACAATGCCGCTCAGGAGCGCGCTGAAGAGCTGGCTGTTTCTTACTCTTACGTTCGTCCCAACGGTCAGCGCGATTTCACCATCTTCGCCGAGAATGGTATTGACGATGTATCCGTTGGCGAAAACTACATAGCTGGCGTTTCTACCCCCGATGCAGCGGTGGATCAGTGGATGAACATTGATTTCGCACGTGAGCGCATGCTGAATGCGGATGTGACCACCATGAGTGTGGGCCACTACGAAGGCGGCGTTTACAACAACTACTGGGTGCTGATCTTCTCTTACCCCGAAAACTCTTACACCAGCAACTACCGTCAGGAAGTTCTGGATCTGGTCAATGCCGAGCGTGCAAAGTACGGCCTGCAGCCCCTGGTCATGGGCGATGCAAAGCTCACCGCAGCTGCTCAGCAGCGCGCCGAAGAGATCGCAACCGTCAATTCTCACGTTCGTCCCAATGGTACCAAGTGGTACACTGTTCTCAGCGAGTACGGCGTGACGGATGCCGCTGCTGGCGAGAATGCCGCATGGGGCAGCGTTTCTCCTGAAGAAGTCGTGAATGCCTGGATGAACTCCGAAGGCCATCGCGCAAACATTCTGGATCCCGAAGCTCGTGCAATGGGTGTTGGCTACTACTACAACAGTTCCAGCACTTGGGGCCATCAGTGGATCCAGCTCTTTACGAAGTAATCATCTGCTTTCTTCTAATAAAAGATCGGCTGAGCTGCAAGGCTTGGCCGATTTTTTGTTGCGCTTTTTTCTGGCAGAGGACATGCGGGCAGCAGTACAGGGAGCTGCCCTTGACACAAAAACGTATGCGGCAGTGGTTGCACAACGGACGATTTATGTTATACTTGATTTGAATAACATGCAGGAGGAACCACAGTGGAGGATTACCGCACCATCCGTGGCACGGCCACAGGAGAATACGAGGAAAAGAAGAGCCGCTTCATTGCGGCGCTGTCATTTGCGGACAGCGAGGAAGCTGCCGTTGCATTTCTGGAACAGGTGCGTGCGGCCAACCGCACCGCCCGCCACAATGTGTATGCCTACCGCCTGCGGGAAGGCAACCGGGAACGCTATTCGGATGATGGTGAACCGGCCAAGACGGCGGGCACACCAGCGCTGGAGGTGCTGCAGCACAGCGGCCTGACGGATCTGATCGTGGTGGTGACCCGTTACTTTGGCGGCGTGCTGCTGGGCACCGGCGGCTTGGTGCGTGCATACACCACGGCTACGGCCCGTGCACTGGAAAATGCCGAGGTGGTCACGGTGCGCAGCGTGGTGGAGCTGAGCGTGACGGTGGATTACTCCCTTTATGAGCGGGCATCGCTGCTGATCGATGCGGCAGGTGCCAAGCAGGCAGCGCCGCAATTCACGGACCGCGTGACCCTGTGCTGGCAGATGCCGGAACACACCGAAGGCCCGCTGCTGGAACAGCTGCGGGAGCTGACGCGCGGCGGCGCGCAGGTGACGGTATCCGACCCGTTCTATGCACCGTTCTGAACCCGGCAGTGGCAAAAATAAAAAAGCAAGCATTATTTTGCGAACCGACAGGCTTTTTCCCCCTTCGACAAAGCGGGTGTGCTACAATTGCCGCAGACGCAGCAATTGGGATCGGCTGTGCCGAAACAGAGAGGGGGAATGGCGACAAAAAGGGAGGGCGACTTTGTATGGATGTACGTCAGCGCACAGAAGAGATCGAACATATGACCTTCGCGCCGTGGGCTACCTTCAGCGACCAGAGCCGCGGCCGCATGCTGCCGGAAGAGCAGGACCCGATCCGGCCGGTGTTCCAGCGTGACCGTGACCGGGTGCTGCACTGCAAGGCGTTCCGACGGCTCAAACAAAAGACGCAGGTGTTCCTCTCGCCGGAGGGAGACCTGTACCGCACCCGACTGACCCATACGCTGGAGGTCTCGCAGATCGCGCGGACCATTGCCCGCGCTCTGCGGCTGAACGAAGATCTGACCGAAGCAATCAGCCTTGCCCATGATCTGGGCCACACGCCGTTTGGCCATGCCGGGGAGCGCGCGCTGAATGAGCTGTGCCCGGACGGCTTCAAGCACTACATGCAGAGCCTGCGTGTGGTGGACAAGCTGGAAAAGGACGGCCGGGGCCTGAACCTGACGTGGGAGGTGCGCAACGGCATCGTGACCCACACAAAGGGCACCTGGGCGGCAACGCCGGAAGGGCGCATCGTGCGCATGGCGGATCAGATCGCCTATGTGAACCACGACATTGAGGACGCGGTGCGCGCCGGTGTGCTGGACCCAGCCACCCTGCCGAAGGAATGCACCGCCGTGCTGGGCCAGACAAAATCTGCCCGCATCACCACCATGATCAACAGTATCCTTGCCAACAGCGATGGGGATGTGAAGGTGGGCGCAGAGGAAAACGAAGCCTTCCTTGCGCTGCGGGATTTCATGTACGCCACCGTGTACGTGGACAAGACCGCCAAGCGGGAAGAGCAGAAGGTGGACAAGGTGATCGGGGAACTGTACGATTACTACCTGAACCATGTGGACCGGATGTCCAACTTTTACATCCAGCTGGCTTATCAGGAGGGCAGAGAACGCGCAGTGACTGATTACATCAGTGGCATGAGCGATGAATTTGCCATCCGCACGTTTGAGGAATTGTTTGTGCCCCGGAAGTGGCATGTCCTATAAATCCGAAAGGTCGTTTGAAAGATCCATGATCCCACACGAATACATTGAAGAACTGACCCGCCGCACAGACATTGTGGAGCTGGTGGGCAGCTATGTGCAGCTCAAGCGCAAGGGACGTTTGTATGGCGGCCTGTGCCCCTTCCACAGCGAAAAAACGCCCTCATTCTACGTCTACCCGGACACCCAGAGCTTTTACTGCTTTGGCTGCGGCGCAGGCGGCGATGCCATTACCTTTACGAAAAAGATCAACAGCATCGATTACCCGGAGGCCGTTAAGCTGCTGGCAGCGCGGGCCGGTATGCCGGAGCCGCAGGAGGACGACAAAACAGGCCGGATGCGCAGCCGCATCCTCTCCATGAACAAGGAGGCGGCACGGTTTTTCCACGCCTGCCTGAACTCCACCGTGGAGGAAGCCCGTCAGGCCCGTGCCTACTGGCGGCGGCGCGGTCTGGACGACAAGACTATCGTCCGGTTCGGGCTGGGCTATGCGCCCAACGACGGACAGGCGCTGTATCAGTTCCTGCGCGATAAGGGCTACAATCAGCAGGAGCTGGATGCCAGCGGCCTGTTCAAGCGCAGTGCGTCCGGCCGCATCTACTGCCTGTTCTGGAAGCGGGTGATGACCCCCATCTTTGACCTGCGCGGCAACATCATTGCGTTTGGTGGGCGCGTGCTGGACGATTCCAAACCGAAATATGTCAACAGCCCGGAAACGCTGGTGTACCACAAATCAGAGACGGTGTTTGCGCTGCAGATCGCAAAGCGCAGCGCGGTGCGCCGGTTCGTGCTGTGCGAGGGCTACATGGACGTGATCAGTATGCAACAGGCAGGCATCGACACAGCAGTGTGCGCCTGCGGCACGGCCCTGACCCCGGAGCAGGTGCGGCTCATCAGCGAGTATGCTGACGAGGTGATCCTGAGCTACGATTCGGACGAAGCAGGCCAGAAGGCCACGCTGCGCTCGCTGGAACTGTTCCGCAACAGCCCGGTAAAGGTGGGTGTGCTGCAGATCCCCGGTGCAAAGGACCCGGACGAGTACATCAAAAAGTATGGCGCAGAGCGGTTCAAGGCTCTGCTGGATGGTGTGGGCAATGCACTGGACTTCCGGCTGGGCCGTCTGCGCAGCCAGTATGATCTGGCACAGGATGCCCAGCGGCTGGAATACGTGAAGGAAGCTGTGAATATGCTGGCAGAGCGCTCCAACCCTACCGAGCAGGAAGTGTATGCGGGGCGTCTGGCTGAGGAGACCAACATCTCCAAAACAGCCATCATGACCCAGCTGGAGACCGCCGTGAAGAGGGCGGGCAGCAAGCACCGCTGGGAGAAAAAGCAGCAGGCGCTCAAGTCCGGTGAGATGAATCAGATCAACGTGCCGTACAGTGCGGGCGGCAGTCAGGCGCTGGGCATTGCCAGCGCACAGCAGCGACTGTTGGCGGCCATGCTGCGGGAGCCGCACTATATCGATCTGGTGCAGGGGCAGCTGACCGCAGAGCAGTTCGTGCTGCCGCAGCAGAAGGAGCTGTTTGAAGCCATGTTGCGCTGCCGACAGGAGGGCATTGAGATCAGCCTGACCACGCTGCGCGCTTTTGTAAGCGAAGAAGCGCTGAATGAACTGAGCCATCTTGCGGCACAATACAGCGATGTGAATTGTACGCCGGATGATATCCGGCTGTATCTGGACCGCATTGCCCGGGGGATGCCCATGGCAGGCAAGGCGGCGCATATGTCCAATGAGGAACTGAGTGATTACCTCCAGTCGATGCGCGAAAAGAAGCAGGGAAATGTGCCTGTAGAAGAATGATCCCCGCTTTCCCCTCCGGCTGGAGCAGGAGAGGAAAGGAGCAGGAATCATGCAGAAATTGTCGCAAACGGAGGAATTGGCCAGAACACTGGCCGCGCGGGCACGCCACCATGCTCTGACACCGGAGCAGATCAGCCGTGCCATGGACGAACAGGATTACGATGTGGCGCAGCTGGACGAGCTGTATACGGCACTGGAGGACCGCGGCGTGCACCTGACCGAAGAGGAAGCGGACCTGCCTGCGTTGGATGAAACGCAGATCGGCAGGCTGGAACATGAGCTTTCGGCAGAGGGGGTGGCGCTGGACGACCCGGTAAAGGCCTATTTGAAGGAGATCGGCCGGGTGCCGCTGCTGACGGCAGAACAGGAAACGGAGCTTGCCCGTGCCGCGCAGGCCGGAGACGAGGATGCCCGGCGGAAGCTCAGCGAAGCGAACCTGCGGCTGGTGGTGTCGGTGGCAAAGCGCTATGCAGGGCGAGGCCTGCCGTTTCTGGATCTCATTCAGGAAGGCAATCTCGGCCTGATGAAGGCGGCGGAAAAGTTTGAGCCGGAGCGCGGCTTCAAATTTTCCACCTATGCCACGTGGTGGATCCGTCAGTCCATCACCCGCGCCATTGCGGATCAGGGGAGGACCATCCGCATCCCGGTGCACCTTGTGGAGAGCATCAACCGGGTCAAAAAGACGACGGGTGACCTGCTGCGGAAAAATGGCCGGGAGCCTACCGCGGAAGAGATCGCTGTTCAGCTGGACATGGAGCCGGACCGTGTGCGGGAATTGCTGCAGCTGGCGCAGGACCCCATCAGCTTGGAAACGCCGGTGGGCGAGGAAGAGGATGCCCACCTTGAAGATTTTATTCAGGACGAGGATGCAGGCGTCCCGGTGGATGAAGCCGGGCGGCAGCTGCTGCGGCGGGAACTGTTCAGCGTGCTCAAAAGCCTGACACCGAGGGAAGAGCGGGTGATCGCACTGCGCTTCGGGCTGGAGGATGGCCGGGCACACACGCTGGAAGAGCTGGGTAAGGAGTTCAATGTGACCCGGGAGCGGGTGAGGCAGATCGAAGCCAAGGCCCTGCGCAAGCTGCGGCATCCCAGCCGTGCAAAACGCCTGCGGGATTATCTGGATGAGTGAACGATTATAATTGCCGCCGCTTGCGCTCTGGCAATATTAGAGGAAACATTATTTTTATATTTGCAGCTCAGAAAAGCCTGCGAGCTTTTCTGAGCTGCTTTTTCACAAAAAAGGGCCGCAAGGGAAAACGGGCATATCCGACTGTAAAAGTAATACGCCAAAACACAAGAGCAAAGATAGACAAATTGCACAAGGGGATTATGAACAGGAACGTGCAAAATAAAAAAATCAAGCCCTAAAACAGCAAAACACAACACGCAACCGGGCGTGCGAAAATGAAAGAAAAAATAAATTTGTTTTGGCAAAAATCTGAAAAATGGCTTGACAGCAAGGCTTTTAGGGTGTATACTGCATTAGTATCACATAATGGACTAGTGCGCCAAAAAGAGGAATGCGCAGGCGGCGGCTGGACGGGTCAAACCGAAAAGTTTGTGAAAAACGCCGAAACGTTCCCTTCGACGCGGGTCGAATTATGTGTGTCTGCTCAAATTTGACCCGTGTATACGACATCCCGTAGAGTATAAAAGTAAGGAGTGGTTGATTTTATGATGAAAGTCAAGCCCGTAAAGCTCGGCAAAACCGAGCGCATGAGCTTCTCCCACATCGACGAAGTCATCAGTATGCCGAACCTGATCGAGGTCCAGAAGAACTCTTATCAGTGGTTCCTGGACGAGGGCCTGAAAGAGGTCTTCCACGATATCGGCACCATTGAGGACTACACCGGCAATCTGGCACTGAGCTTTGTGGACTTCCGCCTGGATAAGGAGCCGAAGTACAGCATCAAGGAGTGCAAGGAGCGCGACGTGACCTATGCAGCACCCCTGCGCGTCACCGCCCGTCTGCTGAACAAGGAGACCGGCGAAGTGAAGGATCAGGAGATCTTCATGGGCGATTTCCCGCTGATGACCGATGCCGGCACCTTTGTGATCAACGGTGCAGAGCGTGCTATCGTCAGCCAGCTGGTGCGTTCTCCCGGCGTGTTCTACGGCGATGCCAAGGATAAGGTGGGCAACGACCTGTACAGCGCCACCATGAACCCCAACCGCGGCGCATGGCTGGAGTACGAGACCGATGCTTCCGATGTGTTCTATGTCCGTATCGATAAGAACCGCAAGCTGCCTGTCACCGTGCTGTGCCGTGCACTGGGCCTGTCCACCAACGAGGACATCCTGAACTTCTTTGGCGACGATGAGCGCATCCTCGCTACTCTGGAAAAGGATACCACCAAGAATCAGGAAGAGGGCCTGCTGGAAGTTTACCGCAAGCTGCGCCCCGGCGAGCCTCCCACGGTGGAGTCTGCTACCAGCCAGATCAACATGCTGTTCTTCGACCCGCGCCGTTATGACCTGTCTCGTTTCGGCCGTTATAAGATGAACAAGAAGCTGTCTCTGGCCCGCCGCATCACCGGTCAGGTGGCTGCTGAGAATGTGGTCGCTCCGCTGACCGGCGAGATCCTGATCGAGGCTGGTGCCAAGATCACCCGCGAGCTGGCTGAGAAGGCTGACAATGCCGGTGTGAATCTGGTCGTGCTGAAGCTCGACGATCCCATGAAGGAAGAGAGCCGGAAGGTCAAGGTCATCACCAACGGCTGTGTGGATGCACAGGGCTTCTTCTCCTTCGACGTGAAGGAGTGCGGCATCAACGAGCGCTGCTCCTTCGATGAGATCAAGAAGATCCTCGACACCACCTCTGATGTGGAAGAGCAGAAGGAGATGCTGCGCCGCAACCACGACCAGCTGATCGGCCGCACCGTTACGGTCGCCGATATTCTGGCTTCCATCAACTACCTGAACGGTCTGGGCCACAATATTGGCACCACCGATGATATCGACCATCTGGGCAACCGCCGCATCCGCAGCGTGGGCGAGCTGCTGCAGAACCAGTTCCGCATCGGCTTCTCCCGCATGGAGCGCGTCATCCGTGAGCGCATGACCCTGCAGAGCCAGGATCAGAGCGTCATCACCCCGCAGGCCCTCATCAACATCCGTCCGGTGGTGGCAGCCATCAAGGAGTTCTTCGGTTCTTCTCCGCTGTCCCAGTTCATGGATCAGAACAACCCGCTGGCTGAGCTGACCCACAAGCGCCGCCTGTCTGCTCTGGGCCCCGGCGGTCTGAGCCGTGACCGCGCAGGTTTCGAGGTCCGCGACGTTCACTACAGCCACTACGGCCGTATGTGCCCCATCGAGACTCCTGAAGGCCCCAACATCGGTCTGATCTCCTATCTGGCATCCTACGCCAAGATCAACGAGTACGGCTTCGTGGAAGCTCCGTACCGCAAGGTCAAGAAGACCTACGACGAGAACGGCCGCCTGCTCGAGCAGGTCGTTACCGACGAAGTGGAGTATATGACCGCTGATGTCGAGGACGAGTACGTTGTGGCACAGGCCAACGAGCCGCTGGATGAGGGCAAGCACTTCATCCGTCCCCGTGTGTCTGCCCGCCGCCGCGACGAGATCCTTGAAATTGATGCAGAGAAAGTCGATTACATGGACGTTTCTCCGCGAATGATGGTCTCTGTTGCTACTGCCTGCATCCCCTTCCTGGAGAACGATGACTGTAACCGTGCTCTGATGGGTTCCAATATGCAGCGTCAGGCAGTGCCTCTGATGGTCACCCAGCAGCCCATCGTTGCTACCGGTATGGAGTACAAGGCTGCTACCGACTCCGGCACCGCTGTTCTGGCAAAGAATGACGGTATCGTTGAGAAGATGGATGCCGACCATGTTGTTGTGCGCAACAACAAGGGTGAGCTGGAGGATTATCCTCTGGTCAAGTTCGCACGCTCCAACGCAGGCACCTGCATCAACCAGCGTCCCATCGTGGAGGTCGGCGAGAGTGTCAAGGCCGGTCAGGTGCTGGCCGACGGCCCTGCAATGCGCAACGGCGAAATTTCTCTGGGTAAGAACGCTCTGATCGGCTTCATGACCTGGGAAGGCTACAACTACGAGGATGCCGTTCTGCTGAACGAGAAGATCGTGCGCGAGGACGTGTACACCTCCATTCATATTGAAGAGTACGAGACCGAGAGCCGCGACACCAAGCTGGGACCCGAAGAGATCACCCGTGATATCCCCAACGTTTCTGAGGATGCACTGAAGGATCTGGACGAGCGCGGCATCATCCGCATCGGTGCCGAGGTCAAGAGCGGCGACATTCTGGTCGGTAAGGTCACCCCGAAGGGCGAGACCGAGCTGACCGCTGAAGAGCGCCTGCTGCGCGCCATCTTCGGCGAGAAGGCACGCGAAGTGCGTGATACTTCTCTGCGCGTGCCCCATGGTGCATACGGCATCATCGTGGACGTCAAGGTGTTCACCCCGGAGAACAGCGACGAACTGCAGCCCGGCGTGCGCGAGGTCGTCCGCTGCTATATTGCCCAGAAGCGCAAGATCAGCGTTGGCGATAAGATGGCAGGCCGTCACGGCAACAAGGGTGTCGTTTCCCGCATTCTGCCGCAGGAGGACATGCCCTACCTGCCCGACGGCACCCCGCTGGACATCGTGCTGAACCCTCTGGGCGTGCCTTCCCGTATGAACATCGGTCAGGTGCTGGAAGTCAACCTGGGCTACGCTGCCAAGGCATGCGGCATCAAGGTCATGACTCCCGTCTTCGACTCTGCTCGTGAGAACGACATCGGCGATACCTTTGATACCGCCCGCGAGATGTGGCATGGTGAGAATGCTCCTGCATATCCCACGAAGCTCCCCAAGATCATGGGCGAGAAGGGACACATCATCGACTTCTCCAAGATCGAGCTGGACCGCGATGGCAAGACCACCGTTTACGATGGCCGCACCGGCGAAAAGTTCGATAACCGCGTTACCGTCGGTTATATGTACTACCTGAAGCTGCATCACCTGGTCGATGATAAGATCCATGCACGTTCTACCGGTCCCTACTCTCTGGTCACTCAGCAGCCTCTGGGCGGCAAGGCCCAGTTCGGCGGCCAGCGCTTTGGCGAAATGGAAGTCTGGGCACTGGAAGCTTACGGCGCTGCTTACACTCTGCAGGAGATCCTGACCGTCAAGTCCGACGACGTGGAGGGCCGTGTGAAGACCTACGAGGCCATCGTTAAGGGTGAGCCGATTCCGCAGCCCGGCATCCCCGAGTCCTTCCGCGTTATGCTGAAGGAACTGCAGTCTCTGGGTCTGGACGTTGTTGTTCAGGACAAGGACGGCAACGAGATCGACATGCGTCAGAATTTCGACGACGAAGAGACCGGCTTTGATATGCGCGATGTTGCCGGCACTGAGAACGTCGTGCAGGAGAGCGAACTGCTCAACGATTATAATATTAAGGATGCCGATGCCGGTTTCGATGATCCTTCTGTGCTGGAGGACAATAACTCCGGTGCCGAAGCTCCCGCTTCTTCTGACGAAGTAGATTTCTGATCAGACAAAGAACACAAGCCTCAAGCCCCCTGTTCCGCGTGCTGCGGCAGGGGAAAGGGGCCTGTGGTCTGAACAAGAAAGCCGCCTGTATCATCGAGACAACTAGAGATTAAGAAAGGGTTCGTTTCATGGAAAACAACGTTTTCGATTCCATCAAGATCGGCCTTGCCTCCCCGGAGCAGATCCGCAACTGGAGCTACGGCGAGGTCAAAAAGCCTGAGACCATCAACTACCGCACCCTGAAGCCGGAGCGCGACGGCTTGTACTGTGAGCGCATTTTTGGACCTACCAAGGACTGGGAGTGCCACTGCGGTAAGTATAAGCGCATCCGCTACAAGGGCAAGATCTGCGACCGCTGCGGCGTTGAAGTGACCAAGGCCAAGGTCCGCCGTGAGCGCATGGGCCACATTGAGCTGGCCGCTCCCGTCAGCCACATCTGGTACTTCAAGGGCATCCCCAGCCGCATCGGCCTGATGCTGGACATCAGCCCCCGCCTGCTGGAGAAGGTGCTGTACTTTGCAAGCTATATCGTCACGGATCCGGGCGCTACCCGTCTGGAAAAGAAGCAGCTGCTCACCGAGAGCGAGTATCGTGAGATGCGCGACCACTACGGTGATGAGTTCGAGGCTGCTATGGGCGCTGAGGCCATTCAGGATCTGCTGAAGGAGATCGATCTGGATCAGCTGAGTGAAGAGCTGACTGCCGAGGTGGAAAAGTCCTCCGGCCAGAAGCGCGTGCGCATCCTCAAGCGTCTGGAAGTAGTTGAGGCATTCCGCATTTCCGGCAACCGTCCTGAATGGATGGTCATGGATGTGCTGCCTGTTCTGCCGCCTGACCTGCGCCCCATGGTCCAGCTGGACGGCGGCCGTTTTGCCACCTCCGACCTGAACGACCTGTACCGCCGCGTGATCAACCGCAACAACCGTCTGCGCCGTCTGCTGGAGCTGGGCGCTCCCGACATCATCGTGCGCAACGAGAAGCGTATGCTGCAGGAAGCAGTGGACAGCCTGATCGACAACGGCCGCCGCGGCCGTCCGGTCACCGGCCCCAACAACCGCGCACTGAAGAGCCTTTCCGATATGCTGAAGGGCAAGCAGGGCCGCTTCCGTCAGAACCTGCTGGGCAAGCGTGTTGACTACTCCGGCCGTTCCGTTATCGTCGTCGGCCCTGAGCTGAAGATGGATCAGTGCGGTCTGCCCAAGGAAATGGCTCTGGAGCTGTTCAAGCCCTTTGTCATGAAGGATCTGGTGGAGAAGGGTATTGCCAACAACATCAAGTCCGCCCGCAAGATGGTGGAGCGCGCTAAGCCCGAAGTGTGGGACAGCCTGGAGACCGTGATCAAGGGCCACCCCGTTCTGCTGAACCGTGCACCTACCCTGCACCGTCTGGGCATTCAGGCGTTCAACCCGGTGCTGGTGGAGGGCCGTGCAATCAAGCTGCACCCGCTGGCATGTACCGCATTCAACGCCGACTTCGACGGTGACCAGATGGCAGTGCATCTGCCTCTGGGCGAGGATGCCTGCCGTGAGGCCAAGATGCTGATGCTGGCTTCCGGCAACCTGCTGAAGCCCTCTGACGGCGCACCTGTTACCGTGCCTACGCAGGATATGATCCTGGGCAGCTACTACCTGACCACCGTTCGTGAAAATGACGAGGGCGCAGGCAAGGTGTTCCGCGATGAGAATGAAGCCCTGATGGCTTATGCAGAGCACATCGTTACCCTGCACGCACCCATCAAGGTGCGCCGCACCATGACCATTGACGGCGTGGAGCGCACCGGTCTGGTGGAAGCCACCGTCGGCCGCATCATCTTCAATAACCCTGTTCCTCAGAATCTGGGTTATATCGACCGTACTGATCCCGAGCACTGGCTGGAGTACGAGGTCAGCTTCCGCGTGACCAAGAAGACTCTGCCCGATATCATTTCCCGCTGCATGACCCGCAACGGCACCCGCAAGTGTGCAAAGATGCTGGATGCCATCAAGGCGCAGGGCTACAAGTACTCCACTCTGTCTGCGATCTCCGTCGCTGTGTGCGACGCTGTGATCCCGCCGCAGAAGCAGGAACTGATCGCTGAGGCTGACCAGCAGATCGCAAAGGTCGGCAGGCTGTTCAACCGCGGCCTGATCTCCGACAACGAGCGTTACAACCAGACCATCGCCATCTGGCAGGCTACCACCGATAAGGTCTCCAAGGCTCTGGCAGACAACCTGCCCAAGGATAATGAGATCTATATGATGGCTGACTCCGGTGCTCGTGGTTCTATGAACCAGATCAAGCAGCTGGCCGGCATGCGCGGCCTGCTGGCAAACACCGCCGGCCACACCATCGAGATGCCCATTCGTGCCAACTACCGTGAAGGTCTGAATATTCTGGAATATTTCGTTTCTGCCCGTGGTGCCCGTAAGGGTCTGGCCGATACCGCTCTGCGTACCGCTGACTCCGGTTACCTGACCCGCCGCATGGTCGATGTCTCTCAGGATGTCATCGTGCGCGAGATCGACTGCGGCACCACCGACGGCCTGTGGGTCTCTGAGATCCACGAGGGCAAGGAGAAGATCGAGAGCTTCCGCGAGCGTTTGATCGGCCGCTTTGCTGTGGGCGATGTGGTCAACCCCGTCACCGGCAAGGTGATCGTGCCGGAAGGCAAGATGATCGACCTGTACGATGCAAACGAGATCGAGGCTGCTGGCATCACCAAGCTGAAGATCCGCAGCCTGCTGACCTGCCGTGCAAAGACCGGTGTCTGCGCACGCTGCTACGGTTCCGATATGGCAAACGGCGAGCCGGTCCGTCTGGGCGAGTCTGTCGGCGTTATCGCCGCAGAGTCCATCGGCGAGCCTGGTACGCAGCTGACCATGCGTACCTTCCATACCGGCGGTATCGCATCTGCTGAAGATATCACGCAGGGTCTTCCCCGTGTTGAAGAGCTGTTCGAGAGCCGTCGTCCCAAGAGCATGGCCATCATGAGCGAGATCTCTGGTGTCGTTTCTCAGGACGATACCAAGAAGAATGTCGTTATCAAGGTGACCGGCAAGGACGAGAACGGTGCTGAGGTCGTAAAGAGCTACTCCATCCCGTTCACCCAGCATTCCCGCGTGATGCCGGGTGACCGTGTGGAGAAGGGCGACATCATCACCCGTGAAGGTGTTCTGTATCCGCAGGATATTCTGGCAATCAAGGGTCTGGAGGATGTCCAGAACTACCTGATCAACGAAGTTCAGAAGGTCTACCGTCTGCAGGGCGTTGAGATCAACGATAAGCATATCGAAGTCATCGTCCGTCAGATGTGCCGCAAGGTGCGCGTGACGGATTCCGGTTCTTCCAACCTGATCGGCGGTGCACTGGCAAGCCGTCTGGAAGTGGAGAACATCAACGCCGATCTGCAGCAGCGCATCGACGCTGGTGAAGAGGGCCTGAAGCTGGTCGAGTACCAGCAGGTGCTGCTGGGCATCACCAAGGCTGCTCTGGCAAACGACTCTTTCCTGTCCGCTGCATCCTTCCAGGAGACCACCCGCGTGCTGACCGAAGCTGCCATCAAGGGCAAGGTCGACCCGCTGGCCGGCCTGAAGGAGAACGTCATCATTGGTAAGCTGATCCCCGCAGGTACCGGTCTGCCGGAAGTCCGTGAGGATCTGAAGAACCGTGAGGCTGAGCGCGATGCTGAGGTCGCTGCTGAACTGGCAGCTGCTGTACAGTAAGCAAAGCTCCTTCTTCTGAAATAAAACAATGGACCGCTCTGTGGGCATCCGCCTGCAGGGCGGTTTTTATATGCCCGGAAAAGCGGAAACAGGAGAGAAAACCGTGCGTTTTGCGTCGAAAAAATGCTGAAAGAAAAAATCTGGAATAAATGCAAAAAACTTTGCAAAAACTGTTGACATCCGCCTGTAAAGCGAGTATTATATAACTGTTGCGCATCCCTCATGGGGATAGTGCGGCAAAAAAGTCGGAAAAAGTCCGATGTGCATTATTAAGAAAGGAGAAACAAAATGCCTACTTTTAACCAGCTTGTACGCAAGGGCCGTCAGGTTCTGGCTACCAAGAGCACCGCTCCCGCACTGCTGAAGAGCTACAATTCTCAGAAGAAACAGTATTCTGATCTGAACAGCCCCCAGAAGCGTGGTGTCTGCACTGCTGTTCGTACCATGACCCCCAAGAAGCCCAACTCTGCTCTGCGTAAGGTTGCTCGTGTCCGCCTCACGAATGGTATCGAGGTCACCTCTTACATTCCCGGTATCGGCCATAACCTGCAGGAGCACTCCGTCGTGCTGATCCGTGGCGGTCGTGTTAAGGACCTGCCCGGTGTGCGTTACCACATCATCCGTGGTACCCTGGATACTCAGGGTGTGGCAGGCCGTAATCAGGCCCGCTCCAAGTACGGCGCAAAGCGTCCTAAGGCCGGTGCTGCAAAGAAGTAATTGAGGACAACCGCCATAAACGGCTTTCCATTATATAAATAACAAGTCCGCTTGCAAAGCGGAGGGCAACAGTTTATGTAAAGGTCAGCTCTTTGTGACACAACGGGAGTTTTATTACTTTCGAGTACCGATGATATCATTCTGTGAAGGAGGGAAGAAAGATGCCTAGAAGAGGTAACATTGCTAAGCGCGATGTCTTAGCTGATCCTATTTACAATTCCAAGATGGTCACTCGTCTGGTCAACAGCGTTATGCTGGATGGCAAGAAGGGCGTCGCTCAGAAGATCGTTTACGAAGCTTTCTCCATGATTCAGGAGAAGACCGGCAACGATCCTCTGGAGACTTTCGAGAAGGCGATGGAGAACATCATGCCCAGCCTCGAGTGCAAGACCCGCCGCGTTGGCGGTGCTAACTACCAGGTTCCTCTGGAAGTCAGCCCGGCTCGCCGCGAGACCCTGGGTCTGCGCTGGCTGACTGCCTACAGCCGCAGCCGTGGTGAGAAGACCATGGCTCAGCGTCTGGCTGCTGAAATCATGGATGCTGCCAACAACACTGGTAACGCCGTGAAGAAGCGTGAGGATACTCACAAGATGGCAGAGGCCAACAAGGCTTTCGCTCATTTCCGTTATTGATCTGTTCTGTAGGAGGTTAATTTCATGGCTACACCCAGAGAAGTTTCTCTTCAGATGACGAGAAATATCGGCATTATGGCCCACATTGATGCTGGTAAGACTACTACTACCGAGCGTATTCTGTACTACACCGGTATCAACCACAAGATCGGCGAAGTTCATGATGGCGGCGCTACCATGGACTGGATGGTTCAGGAGCAGGAGCGTGGTATCACCATCACTTCCGCTGCTACCACCTGCTACTGGAGCCACTCTGAGACCCAGAAGGATCCGGTTGCATTCAAGAAGAACCGTCACCGCATCAACATCATCGACACCCCGGGCCACGTGGACTTCACTGTTGAGGTCCAGCGTTCTCTGCGCGTGCTGGACGGTTCTGTGACCGTTCTGGCTGCAAAGGGCGGTGTTGAGCCGCAGTCTGAGACCGTCTGGCGTCAGGCTGACGAGTACAAGGTTCCCCGTATGGTGTACGTTAACAAGATGGACACCATGGGTGCTGACTTCTTCCGCTGCATCAAGATGCTGCACGATCGTCTGCATGCCAACGGCGTGGCTATCCAGCTGCCTATCGGTCAGGAAGATACCTTCCGCGGTATCGTTGACCTGGTCGATATGAACGCTGAGGTCTACTACGACGACATGGGCAACGACATGCGCACCGAGGAGATCCCCGAGGATATGCGTGAGCAGGCTGAGGAGTATCACAACATCCTGATCGAGGCTGTTGCTGAGAACGACGAAGAGCTCATGGAAAAGTACCTCGAGGGCGAGGAGATCACCCGTGCCGAGCTGAAGGCTGCGATCCGCAAGGAGACCATCGCTAACACGCTGGTTCCCGTTGTCTGCGGTTCTTCCTACAAGAACCGTGGTGTCCAGAAGCTGCTGGATGCTATCGTTGACTATATGCCCGCTCCTACCGATGTCCCTGACATCAAGGGCGTGAATCCCGAGACTGAGGAAGAGGAGACCCGTCCGTCTTCCGACGACGCTCCCTTTGCAGCTCTGGCCTTCAAGATCGCTACCGACCCGTTCGTTGGTAAGCTGGCATACTTCCGTGTTTACTCCGGTAAGGTTGAGGCAGGTACCACTGTCTACAACTCCGTGAAGGACAACAAGGAGCGTATGGGCCGCATCCTGCAGATGCATTCTAACCACCGCAAGGATATCGACTGCTGCTACGCAGGTGATATCGCTGCTGTTGTCGGTCTGAAGAACACCACTACCGGTGACACTCTGTGTGATGAGAATCATCCCATCATTCTGGAGTCCATGAAGTTCCCCGAGCCTGTTATCCGCGTTGCCATCGAGCCCAAGACCAAGGCCGGCAACGAGAAGATGGGCATCGCGCTGGCAAAGCTGGCCGAAGAGGATCCGACCTTCAAGACCTACACTGACGAAGAGACCGGTCAGACCATCATCGCCGGTATGGGCGAGCTGCACCTGGAGATCATCGTTGACCGTCTGCTGCGTGAGTTCAAGGTTGAAGCAAACGTGGGTGCACCTCAGGTTGCTTACCGTGAGACCATCCGCAAAGAGGCCAACCAGGAGACCAAGTACGCACGTCAGTCCGGTGGTAAGGGCCAGTACGGTCATGTTAAGATCAAGATCGAGCCCAACGAGCCCGGCAAGGGTTACGAGTTCGTCAACGCCATCGTTGGCGGTGCCATCCCGAAGGAATACATCCCGGCTATCGACAACGGTATCCAGGGTGCTATGAAGTCCGGTGTTCTGGCTGGCTATCCTGTCGTTGATGTCAAGGTTACCCTGTGGGATGGTTCTTATCATGAGGTCGACTCCTCTGAAATGGCCTTCTCCATTGCTGGTTCTATGGCGTTCAAGGATGCTATGCGCAAGGCTGATCCCATCATCACTGAGCCTATCATGAAGGTTGCAGTTATCGTTCCCGATGAGTATCTGGGCGATGTTATCGGCGACCTGAATGCACGCCGTGGTCAGATCCAGGGCATGGAAGCTATGGCTGGTACTCAGCGCGTCAATGCATTTGTGCCTCTGGCTCAGATGTTTGGCTACGCTACCGACCTGCGTTCCAAGACTCAGGGCCGTGGCCAGTATGTCATGGAGCCGTCTCACTACGAGCCGGTGCCCAAGAACATTGCTGACCAGATCATCGCTGGCCGCACCAAGGGCTGATTCCTGAAAAATGGATAAAGATTTTGCCGGGGTAGTGTAACCTCGGCAAAATTTCCTGTAAAAGCACTTGATTTTACAGGGCAAATTTAGTAGAATAGCCTTGCAATGCAATGTCTGCATCTTGCAGGGTTGTTGTAACCAAATATCAAAACCTAAATTAAGGGAGGATATTCCAATGGCTGAAAAGGCAAAGTTCGACCGTTCTAAGCCGCATGTGAACATCGGCACCATCGGTCACGTTGACCACGGCAAGACCACTCTGACCGCCGCTATCACCAAGTACCTGGCTCTGAAGGGCGACGCAGACTTCATGGATTATGCCAACATCGATAAGGCTCCTGAGGAGCGTGCTCGTGGTATCACGATCAACTCCGCTCACGTTGAGTATCAGACCGACGCTCGTCACTATGCTCACGTTGACTGCCCGGGCCATGCTGACTACGTTAAGAACATGATCACTGGTGCTGCTCAGATGGACGGCGCTATTCTGGTCGTTGCTGCTACCGATGGTCCCATGCCCCAGACCCGTGAGCACATCCTGCTGGCTCGTCAGGTCGGCGTGCCCTATATCGTCGTGTTCATGAACAAGTGCGATATGGTCGACGACGAAGAGCTGCTGGATCTGGTCGAGATGGAGATCCGTGAGCTGCTGAGCGAGTACGACTTCCCGGGCGACGATACCCCGATCATTCGTGGTTCCGCTCTGAAGGCTCTGGAGTCTACCTCCACCGATCCCAATGCTCCCGAGTATGCTTGCATCAAGGAGCTGATGGACGCTGTTGACACCTATATCCCCAACCCCGATCGTGAGGAAGACAAGCCCTTCCTGATGCCCATCGAGGATGTCATGACCATTTCTGGCCGTGGTACCGTTGCAACCGGTCGTGTTGAGCGTGGTATTGCTAAGGTTGGCGATGCTATGGAGATCGTCGGCATCAAGCCCGATCGTCTGAGCACCACCATCACCGGTCTGGAGATGTTCCGTAAGTCTCTGGACTTCGCTGAGGCTGGCGATAACATCGGCGCTCTGCTGCGTGGTGTTGATCGTACCCAGATCGAGCGTGGTCAGGTTCTGGCTAAGCCCGGTTCCGTGCACCCCCACAAGACCTTCGAGTCTCAGGTGTACGTTCTGACCAAGGACGAAGGCGGCCGTCACACCCCGTTCTTCTCCAACTATCGTCCTCAGTTCTACTTCCGCACCACCGACGTGACCGGTATCATCACTCTGCCCGAAGGCACTGAGATGTGCATGCCCGGCGATAACGTCATGATGCACGTTGAGCTGCTGACCCCTGTTGCTATGGAAGAGGGCCTGCGTTTCGCTATCCGTGAGGGTGGCCGTACCGTTGGTTCTGGCGTTGTTGGCAAGATCATTGAGTGATTTTGACCCTTCGCGCCTTTCCTAAGGCTAAAGGTTAAACTTACGAGAGACCTTCCCATTCCGGAGAGTGGGAAGGTCTCTTTTTGTTTTAGATCCTCTGTCTGTAAGGGCAGGGGATTTTTTTGCGGCATGTCACAACTCTTTGTTTACAAAACAAGGTTGTTCTGGTATACTAAAAAAGGAAATGCTGGAAAAGTCCTATCGGCTGGTGCTGAGGGGATTTAGCAAAAAGAAGCAACGTGAACTTCTGGATGGGGTGAAGAGTAATGCCGTTTGATTATAAGAAAGAGTACAGGGAATTTTATCTCCCGCCGAAAAAACCGCATCTGATTACGATACCGCGTATGAATTTTGTGGCAGTGCGCGGCAAGGGCGACCCGAACGACCCGGCCGGGGAGTATCAGGCGGCAATGGGAGTGCTGTATGGCATTGCCTTTACCATCAAAATGAGCTATAAGGGCAGCCACAAGATGGACGGCTATTTTGAATATGTGGTTCCACCGTTGGAGGGCTTGTGGCATCAGAAGGGCGTGGATGGCGTTGACTATGCACATAAAGAAACATTTGAGTGGACATCCATGATCCGACTGCCAGAATTCGTGACGCCGGAAGCGTTTGATTGGGCCGTACAGGAAGCAACGGCAAAAAAGAAAAAGGATTTTTCCAAGGCAGAGTTTCTGACCTATGACGAGGGACTTTGTGTTCAGTGCCTGCATATCGGCCCTTATGATGAAGAACCGAAAACGCTGGCGCAGATGGATGCCTTTGCCGTAGAGCAGGGGTATAGGCTTGATTTTTCAGAGACACGCTTCCACCACGAAATTTATCTGAGTGATCCTCGCCGCGCTGCACCGGGAACACTGAAAACAGTTCTGCGGCATCCCATACGTGAAAAATAAAAACAGGAAAATTCACAAATGATGTCGCTTTTATTTGGCAGATGTGCTATACTGGTTCTATCTGTAGAAACACATTAAATGGATAAGGGAGGAGAGAACTTCATGCAGCATGAAACTGTCATCGTGCTGGACTTTGGCGGCCAGTACAATCAGCTGATCGCGCGCCGCGTCCGCGAGAACAATGTCTACTGTGAAATCTATTCCTATAAAACCGATCTGTCGGTTATCAAGGCAAAGAACCCCAAGGGTATCATCTTTACCGGTGGCCCCAACAGCGTTTATCTGGAAGATTCCCCCACGATCGACCCTGAGATCTTCAACTGGGGCGTTCCGGTGCTGGGCATCTGCTACGGCAGCCAGCTGATGATGCATCTGCTGGGCGGCCATGTCTGCCGCGCACCGGAGCGCGAGTACGGCAAGACTGAGGTGTTCATGGACACGAACAGCAAGATGTTCACCGATGTGCAGCCCTCCACCATTTGCTGGATGAGCCACAACGACTACATTGAGCAGGCAGCGCCCGGCTTTAAGATCACTGCTCACACGGTCAACTGCCCGGTAGCTGCGGCAGAGAACGCTGAGAAGGGCCTGTACGCGGTCCAGTTCCATCCGGAAGTGCTGCACACTGCGGAAGGCAAGAAGATGCTGCGCAACTTCGTGTACAACGTCTGCGGCTGCACCGGCGACTGGAAGATGGACTCCTTTGTGGAAAACAACGTCAAGGCCCTGCGTGAGCGCATCGGCGATGGCAAGGTGCTGTGCGCCTTGTCTGGCGGCGTGGATTCCTCCGTTCTGGCAGCTATGCTGGCTAAGGCCATCGGCAAGCAGCTGACCTGCGTGTTCGTGGATCACGGTCTGCTGCGTAAGAACGAGAAGGAAGAGGTCTGTGCAGTCTTTGGTCCGGGCAATGCCAATGGCTTTGATATCAACTTTATCTGTGTGGATGCCCGCGACCGCTACTTTGCAAAGCTGGCTGGCGTCACTGAGCCGGAACGCAAGCGTAAGATCATTGGTGAAGAGTTCATCCGCGTATTTGAAGAGCAGGCAAAGAAGATCGGCAAGGTGGATTTCCTGGCACAGGGTACCATTTACCCGGATGTCGTTGAGAGCGGTCTGGGCGGTGAGTCCACTGTTATCAAGAGCCACCACAACGTCGGCGGTCTGCCCGACACCGTGGACTTCAAGGAGTTGGTGGAGCCGCTGCGCAACCTGTTCAAAGACGAGGTGCGTCAGGCTGGCCGTGAGCTGGGCCTGCCCGAATATCTGGTCAGCCGTCAGCCGTTCCCCGGCCCGGGTCTTGGCATCCGCATCATCGGTGAGGTGACCCCGGAGAAGGTGGCAATCGTGCAGGATGCCGACGCGATCTGGCGTGAGGAGATCGCAAAGGCGGGTCTGGATAAGGAGATCAGCCAGTACTATGCAGCCTTGACCAACATGCACAGTGTGGGCGTCATGGGCGACGAGCGCACCTATGATTACGCTGTGGCCCTGCGTGCTGTGACCACCACCGACTTCATGACTGCAGAGAGCTATAATATGCCTTGGGATGTTCTGGGCACTGTCACCAGCCGCATCGTCAATGAGGTCAAGCATGTGAACCGCGTGTTCTATGATTGCACCGGTAAGCCGCCGGCAACCATTGAGCTCGAGTAATCTGCAAAACCTGAAAAGTATTGATACAATGCGATATTTTGAGAACCAAAAGGTGCTCTGATACTGCTTTGATACTATCAGACGATTATTCATAAAGAGAGACATGAAAATGCCCTCTGAGAAACGGTAAGTTTTTCAGAGGGCATTTTTGTGTCTTTTATTCTTTACGCCACTTTTTCTTCGGCTCGTACCGGCCGCAGCCGTCGGCGGTCTGTGGCCAGTTGAGCTTCCATTCCAGATACTCTTCCTTGGTGATCTCGCCCTCCCGGAGCTGCTTCTTACGGAGCTGCCACTCCTTCAGGAAATCATCCAGCAGGCGATAGCGGAAGCTGACTGCCATGTGCTTTTCCGGGAGATCCGGGTCGGTGGTGTCTGTGACCTCATAGAGCCGGGTGCCGGGATAGTGCTCGTCCAGCTCGAACAGAGTGTACATCACATCCTCTGCGGCGTACAGGGTCGGCTCATAGAGGGAACGGTAGTTCACGTCCAGCACCTCCGCAATCTTGCGGAGCAACTCTTCTTTAGGAGTGCGGGTGTTGCTTTCGTATTGTGCGATGCGGATGTCTGCGCTCTTCTCCTCAAACCCGATGGCAATGCCCAATTCCTTTTGGGTCATACCACGGAAGTTGCGGGCGCGCTTGATACGGTCACCGACTGACATGCGATTGCCTCCTGACTTATTGCAGTCCAACTTTTGATTCGTTGACAACATCGTTGGACTGCATATCGCAAATAGGTTGGTTTTGTCGTAAGGTGCTTTAACCTTGCGATAAACATTTTTGTTAAGTATAGTATAGCACAGAAAAATAGGAGGCGCAATAGAAAATAAACAAAAAAGTTTAAGATTTTACCCGAAAACCTCTTGACTTAACGGAATGCGTTTAGTATAATGAGAGCGCAAAAAGATAAGCAAAAATGCTTAGTAAAATTGAATGACCGCCAAACTGACCCAAACCGCCAAGACCTTCCGAAAGGAAGCGAGCGCTCCGTAAGGGGACGGCACAGCACCGCAAAGGGGATATGCCTGCCGGAAGTCAGCGAGGATGAAGCGGCACCGAAACGAAACCGACAAGGAAAGGACAAAAAATGGCAAACAGCATTTTTATCAAGGCAGACGAGCTGGCAAAGGAACTGGACATCTCCCAGGGGCTGGCGTACAAGATGATCGCCAAGTGGAACGAGGAACTGAAGGCCAAAGGCTACACGACCGTAGGAGGCCGGGTGAGCAGGAGGTATTATCAGGAGAAAATCTACGGGGCAGGAGAGGAGTGATAGGATGCCAGCCTACAAGGACAGCAAACAGGGCACATGGTACGCTTCCTTCTACTTCGAGAACTGGCAAGGTGTGAAGCAGAAGAAGCTGAAACGGGGGTTTGCCACCAAGAAGGACGCTCTGGCGTGGGAGCGGGAGTTCCTTCTTCAGCAGGCGGCAGACCTGACCATGACCTTTGAAGCCTTCGTGGAGATTTATATCACGGATAAGAAAAAGCGGCTCCGGGAAAACACATGGTCTACCAAGGAGCATATCATCCGAACGAAAATCTTACCTTATTTCAAGGAAAAACGGATTAGTGAGATCAAGCCACGGGATGTGATCGCATGGCAGAATGAGATGCTGAACTACCGGGACAAGAACGGCAAGGCCTACTCGCCGACCTACCTCAAGACGCTGCATGGACAACTCAGTGCCATCTTAAACCATGCAGTCCGGTTCTACGGGCTGAAATCAAACGCAGCGGCCACAGCTGGGTGCATGGGGTCGGAAAAGCACAAGGAAATGCTCTTTTGGACGAAGGAGGAGTACCTCAAGTTTGCGGAAGCGATGATGGACAAGCCGCAATCCTACTACGCTTTTGAAGTCCTCTACTGGTGTGGCATCCGGGAGGGCGAACTGCTGGCTCTGACCCCGGCAGACTTCGACTTGGACAAGGGGCTGCTCTCCATCACCAAATCCTATCAAAGGCTGAAAGGCCGGGATGTAATCACTGACCCGAAAACGCCCAAGAGCGTCCGGGTCATCCAGATGCCGCAGTTTCTGACTGACGAGATCAGGGATTACCTGAAATCCCTCTACAAAGTCCAGCCAGACCAGCGGATCTTTGAGGTGACCAAGAGCTACCTGCACCACGAGATGGACAGGGGAGCCAAGGAAGCCGGGGTGAAGCGCATCCGAATCCACGACCTGCGGCACTCCCATGTATCGCTGCTGATCGAGATGGGCTTCTCGGCGCTGGCAATCGCAGACCGGGTGGGGCATGAGAGCGTGGACATCACCTATAAGTACGCCCATCTCTTCCCCTCAAAGCAGCAGGAGATGGCGCAGAAGCTGAACATGGAGCGAAAGGAGGGATGAAAATGGAACGAGTGCTCGACCAGCAAGGCCGCTGGCGGAACAAGGTGGTAGCCTTCCGAATGTCCCCGGAAGAGGACGAGGTTCTGGAAGCCAAGGTAAAGCTCTCCGGGCTGACCAAACAGGAGTATATCATCCGCCGCTTGACCGACCGGGAGATCACCGTGGTAGGCAACCCAAGGGTCTACAAAGCCTTGCGAGACCAAATGAAGCTAATCTATCAGGAATTGCAGCGGCTGGCCGTGGATGAAGAAGTTCCGCCGGACTTGCTGGAGACCCTGCAAATGGTAACTCTGACGTTGAACGGACTTAAGGAGGAATGCGAATGACGGACAATAGAAAAACGACCGTACCAGGTGCATCTGTTGGCGCAGATGCGGTACAGTCGTCTCACAAAACTAGCACCAATATTATAACAAATTCGGACAAGCAAATCAATCTGCAAGCCGCGAAAAAGTCAAACAATTTCGGGCTGAACACGGTATCAATGACCGAACTGTATGACACGGTGTATCCACCCCGGAGACCCATCGTGAACGACCTACTGTACAGCGGCACCTACCTCTTCGTAGGTGCGCCAAAGGTGGGTAAGTCCTTCTTCATGGGACAGCTCGCCTACCATGTGGCGATGGGGCTTCCGCTGTGGGAGTACGAGGTGCATCAGGGCACCGTCCTCTACCTGGCATTGGAGGACGATTACGCCCGGCTGCAGCGGCGGCTCTCCCGGATGTTCGGGGTAGAGGAGACCAGCAATCTCTACTTCGCCACGCAAGCTAAGTCCGTGAGCGAGGGACTTGACCAGCAGTTGGAAGGATTCATCCGGGAGCACCCGGATGTACGGCTCATCATCATCGACACCCTGCAGAAGGTGCGGGAGATCGGCGGTGACCGATACAGCTACGCCAGCGACTACGAGATTGTGACCAAACTGAAAAGTTTCAGCGACAGGTACGGCATCTGCCTGCTGGTGGTTCATCACACCCGGAAGATGGAAGCCGAGGACAGCTTTGATATGATCTCCGGCACCAACGGTCTGTTGGGTGCAGCGGATGGCGCGTTCATCATGCAGAAGAAGCGGCGCACGGACAACACCGCACTACTGGACATCGTGGGGCGTGACCAGCCGGATCAGGAGCTGACATTGGAGTTCAACCGGGAACGCTGCGTGTGGGAGTTCCAAGGAGCCGAAACGGAACTTTGGAAGCTGCCGCCCGATCCGCTTCTGGAAGCGGTGGCAAAGATGCTCACCCCGGAACAGCCGGAGTGGAGCGGTGCGCCCACGGAACTGCTGGAACGTCTGCCGGGTGTGAGCATACAGGCAAACATCCTGACCCGGAAGCTGAATGTGAGTGCCGACAGGCTCTACAACGATTATGGAATTCGGTACGAAAGCAAGCGCACCCATGAGGGCAGAGTGGTCAAATTAACGCTGGAAAATTCTGGGGCGTGACGATTCGTGACGGTTGTGACGGTATTTTTGCTACTATGTAAAATACCGTCACAATCGACACAACCGACACGGGATGGTGATAATGATGAAAAATGTGCAGATTTCGCAGGAACTTTTCGTCGCCTTGCTGCATTATCATTTGAGCGGCGAAAATGAGTACGAAGAGGTCATTGAGCAGGGTCTGGAGCAAAAATTGGATGCGATGCTGCGGCATGAGCTGTATGCCCAGTACAAGACAGCACCCACCGAGGAACAGCGAGAGCAGGCTCGGCAGGAGTATCTGGACAGACGAGGCGTGCCAGAAAGCTTCCGCTGGTGAGTCCCTCTATTGGCAAAGTACAGGAGCGTGTCACGCTCCTGTGAATGCAATCACGCAGGAAGGTGGTGTTGGACCGGGCAGCGGCGAGGTACAGCGAAACCCCGTCCGCAGACGGAAGCCCCCGGCAGGGCGCAAAGGCATCTTTTGATGGACGGAACGTCTGTCAAAAGTGCTTTTGCGTTACTTTCGACGAAAGTAACAAAGCCTTTGCCGTGTCCGGCACCAGTTACTTCCACAGAGAAAGGACGTGCGATTGAAAAGAACCATTTCCGCAATGCGGGGGCCCGGCTCCCTCAACCATAACCGGAGAAGTTTCACCGCTGAAAACGTAGACCCGAAGCGCAGCAGTCTGAATGTCGTGTACCGTGATGAGCCGATTCAGAAGGTGTACCACGAACTGTTTGACGAGGCAGTGAAGCGTTACAATGCCAAGCAGAAGCGCAAGGACCGCTGTATCACCGACTACTATGAGCACCTGCGGACAGGCAAGCAGGAAAAGCTTTTCCATGAGCTGATCGTCCAGATCGGCAACAAAGATGATATGGGTGTCCTGACCGAGAATGGCGCACTGGCAAAGGAACTGCTGGACGAGTATATGCAGGGCTTCCAAGAGCGGAACCCGACACTGCGGGTATTCGGGGCTTTCCTCCACATGGACGAAGCTACGCCCCATCTGCACATCGACTTCGTGCCGTATGTGTCCGGCTGGAAGGGCAAAGGACTGGACACCAAGGTGTCCCTGAAGCAGGCGCTGAAAGCCTTGGGCTTTGCAGGCGGTTCTAAACGGGAATCCGAGCTGAACCAGTGGATCAACGCCGAGAAAGAGCAGCTTGCTGCCGTGATGGAGAGGCATGGCATCGAGTGGGAACAGAAAGGCACCCACGAAGAGCACCTGTCTGTGCTGGACTTCAAAAAGCAGGAGCGTAGTAAAGAGGTAGCGGCTCTGGAAGCTGCCAAGCAGGAGTGCCAGACCGACCTGACCGAGATGCAGGAACAGCTGGAAACAGCGCAGACAGCCGTAGAAGCCGCTGAACAGCGGGTACAGAAAGCAGAGCTGACCTACCAGAAGCAGAGCCAGAAGCTGAACAAGCTGGCTCCCATCATGGATGGGCTGGAAAGTCTGTCGGCACAGTATTCCCAGCGGCCGGAGGAATGGGTGCCGGAGGCAGGCACCTTTGAAACGGCCAAGAGCTATCGGGAGAAGAAGGCCATGCCGCTGATCCAGAAGTTGGTGAAGGTACTCTTTGCCCTCCATCGGAAGTACTGGGAGGTCAAGGATGAGCGGGATAAGTATCTGCACTTCTATCAGGACGAGAAGAAAGCTACCCATCATCTAAGCCAGCGGCTGAAAGAGGTGGAGGCTGAAAACTCTCAGCTCTATGCGATGAAACGTGATTTCAGACGAGTATGGAACTATTTCGGTGCCGAAAAGATGCAGCAGGTCATTGGGCTTATGAGGGAGCAGGAGCAGACCGCAGATAGAAGCCAGAAGAAGAACAGGCAGAACAGCGTAGAACTGTAAGCATAGCAGAACCCCGTCAGCGAATGCTGGCGGGGTTCTGTACATATAAGTGATAATTCGACAAAAAATGCAATAGCAATATTTATCGGCTTGCAATCACGGAAAAGCTGTGGTACGCTTTACTAGGATAGTATAAAGGAGAAGTGTATCCTTTTTAGAAAAAGACACCATGATGTACCAATAGTGGTATATTTACTATGTTAAAATGAAAGAAAACAATGCGGAAATCCGCATTTGATGGAGGAAATAAAAATGGTAGACACCAAAAAAGAGCAGGAACGCGAAGAACTGCACCGTGCAATCTGGGCGATTGCTGATGATCTGCGCGGCGCAGTGGACGGATGGGATTTCAAGAGCTACGTTCTCGGTACGATGTTCTACCGTTATATTTCGGAGAACATTGCCAGCTATATCAATCAGGGCGAAATTGATGCAGGCAACCCGGACTTCCGCTATGAGGATATGCCTGATGCAGAGGCAGAGCAGGCACGGGAAGGGCTGGTACAGGAAAAAGGGTTCTTCATCCTGCCCAGTGAGTTGTTCTGCAATGTACGGGCAAAAGCGGCCAGCGATGAAAACCTCAACGAAACGCTGGAAATAGTCTTCCGGCACATTGAGGAATCCGCAAAGGGCAGCTCCTCCGAGGGGCAGTTTGCAGGGTTGTTCGATGATTACGATGTGAACAGCAATAAGTTGGGGGCGACCGTTGCCAAGCGCAATGAAAAGCTCGTGAAGCTGCTGAACGGCGTGGCAGATATGAACCTTGGCGATGTGAAAGAGCATGACATTGATGCCTTTGGCGATGCCTACGAATACCTGATGACAATGTACGCCAGCAATGCGGGCAAGTCCGGCGGCGAATTTTTTACGCCTGCGGATGTTTCGGAGTTGCTGACCCGGCTGGGTACCGTAGGCAAAAAGGAAATCAACAAGGTGTATGACCCGGCTTGCGGCTCTGGCTCGCTGCTGCTGAAGGCAGAAAAAGTGCTGGGACGGGATGCCGTGCGTAACGGCTTCTTTGGGCAGGAAATCAACATCACAACGTATAACCTGTGCCGCATCAATATGTTCCTGCACGACATTGAATTTGACAAATTCGACATTGCCTGTGAGGATACCCTGACCAACCCGCAGCACTGGGACGATGAACCGTTTGAACTCATCGTATCGAATCCGCCGTACTCCATCAAGTGGGCCGGTGACGAGAATCCGCTGCTCATCAATGACCCGCGCTTTGCTCCGGCTGGTGTGCTGGCTCCGAAGAGCAAGGCAGACTTGGCGTTTATCATGCACTCCCTGGCATGGCTGGCTTCCAATGGTACGGCGGCAATCGTCTGTTTCCCCGGCATCATGTACCGTGGTGGCGCAGAGCAGAAAATTCGCAAGTATCTGGTGGACAACAACTTCATTGACTGCATCATCCAGTTGCCGAGCAACCTGTTCTTTGGGACTAGTATTGCCACCTGTATCATGGTGCTGAAAAAGGGAAAAACGGATAATAAGGTGCTGTTCATTGATGCTTCTTCCGAGTGCGTCAAGGTGACGAACAACAACAAACTCACCCCGGAGAACATTAACAAAATAGTGGACACCTTTGCACAGCGGGCAGAAGAAGCACACTTCTCCCATCTGGCAGAGTATTCCGAGGTGCAGGAAAATGACTATAACCTGTCGGTTTCTACTTATGTGGAGGCTAAGGACACCCGTGAGAAGATCGACATTGTGAAGCTGAACGCTGAAATTGCACAAATCGTAGCACGAGAAAACGAACTGCGGGCCGCCATTGACCAGATCGTGGCAGAAATCGAGGGCTGAGATGGAAAACGAAAAGAAAGATTCTGCATTGGTACGTTCTTCTGCGGCAGAATACCTGACCTTTGTTGCCTCTACGGGCGAGGACAAGGACAGCATTGAGATGCGCTACGAGGATGAAAACATCTGGCTGACGCAAAAGATGATGGCGACCCTTTACCATGTGGGGCTTCCGACCATCAATGAGCATATCAAAAAGATTTATGCTGACCATGAGCAGGACGAAGCGGCAACTATTCGGAAATTCCGAATAGTTCAAAATGAGGGTGGCCGACAGGTTACTCGCAGCGTGAACCACTATAATCTGCAAATGATTATTGCGGTCGGCTTCAAGGTGAACAACCAGCGGGCGGTGCGGTTCCGTGTCTGGGCAAATCAGATCGTGGAGCAGTACACCATCAAGGGGTGGGCAATGGATGAGGAGCGCCTGAAAAACGGCGGCACAGTCCTGACCAAGAAATACTTTGAAGAGCAGTTGGAGCGCATCCGGGAGATTCGCATTTCGGAGCGCAACTTCTATCAGAAACTCACTGACATTTACGCTACTTCGCTGGATTATGACCGCAATGCGCTGACCACAAAAGAGTTCTTTGCGAAGGTACAGAACAAGATGCACTATGCCGTGCATCGCCATACGGCGGCAGAACTGATCTATGAACGTGCCGATGCCGAAAAGCCGCACATGGGGCTTCACACATGGAAGGATGCTCCCAACGGCAAAATCAAAAAGAGCGATGTTTCCGTGGCGAAAAACTACTTGACCGAAGATGAAATGAAATCTATGGAACTGATCGTGTCGGCTTACCTCGACCTTGCCGAAAATCGCGCCCGCCGTCATATCCCCATGACCATGGAGGACTGGGCCAAGCGGCTGGACATCTATTTGCAGGCGGATGATCTGGAAGTGCTGAAAGATGCAGGAAAAATCTCGGCGCAGCTGGCAAAGATGCACGCCGAAACGGAGTTTGAAAAGTACCGTGTGGTGCAGGATCGACTGTACCAGAGCGATTTTGACAGGTATTTGGAGGAAAACTTGGAGTAAAGATGAGCCTTGAGATTTGGAGCTTCCTAGTAGATGTAAGTTCACTGATTGTAACAACTGTATTGACTATTAAAATTTATAGGTTAGAGCGTTCACATGAAAAAGAACGTGAACAAATGGAAGTGGAGGCGCGGAAAAAAGCTGTTGTTGAAGCGGCAAGAGTTTTTCTGATTGATAACGAAGATGAAATAGAATACTTGCCGTTGTCAGTGATTGCAAAGAGCCTGAATCTCAAAAGAAAGCATCATAGAGCGATAACGACCAAGTTTTTAAGATGTAGTGAGGAAGTCCAAAAGGAAATTCTGAAGCAAGTCAATTTTCAGCCGATAGAGGTTTCTAAAGAACAGGTAAGTACGGTGCTGAAACTATTAAGAGACGATATTAAAACATACTGTTTTGGTCGAGATGTTTTGTATGATGGAGCTAAATACTTTCATCGAGCGATGGAGCGTTATTCGGATAAAGAAATTGAAACTGTAAATCCGTACATATTTGAGGACATAAAGCGAACACACTTTTATCAAGGTGATTCGCTCAAATTATTAAAAGATACGAGCTATAACGGAACGCTATACGGATATATGCACGATTATATTCACTCAGCCGATTTGGGGAAATCTAAATGGCTACTGCAGCCACCAATTGATATGGTTTTGTCGCAATGCGATTTAGCTGGATGCCCAGAAGATATAATGACATTCTGGATGATGCGAATCGTTATTGACTGTTGCCGGGTATTTGCTGAATCAGAAGAAGATTTTATTTTCGATGAAGATTTGATCAAAACACAGGAAGATATGTACTATTATGCGGTGATGGTGTTGTATAATACATATATTGCAAAGAAAGTAGAGGACGCGGATGAGTAAGCTGGATGAGCTGATTCGGGAGCTTTGCCCGGATGGGGTAGAATATAAGACATTAGGCGAGATAGGAAAATTTTACGGAGGACTAACAGGAAAATCAAAGAAAGATTTTGAGAACGGAAATGAAGTATTTATAACATATAAGAATGTTTATTCGAACCCCGCAATAGATATTTATCCAAATGATAAAGTGAAAATAGCGGTCGGCGAAAAACAAAGAACATTGGAATATGGAGATATAGTTTTTACAGGTTCATCGGAGACGCCGGACGAGTGCGGCTTTTCATCGGTTGTTACAAGAAAGCCGGATAGAAAATTATATCTGAATAGCTTTTGCTTTTTCTTCCGTTTAGATAATCCCAAAGTGCTGTTACCTGACTTTTCAAAACACCTTTTTAGGTCGAGCGAACTAAGGTTCCAAATTGGAAAAACAGCTAGTGGAGTGACGCGGTACAATGTTTCTAAGGACAAAATGGCAAAAGTAGAAATTCCACTTCCACCTCTTGAAATTCAGCGTGAAATTGTTCGGATTCTGGACAGTTTCACAAAGCTTACAGCGGAGCTTACAGCGGAGCTTACAGCTAGAAAAACGCAGTATAGCTTCTACCGAGAAAGACTGCTGGATAAAACGAAAATAAAGGCATCGGCGGTTGAAATCAGAAATCTCGGAAAATGGTCGGGCGGCAAAACTCCTTCCATGGCAGAAAAGAAATACTGGGATAATGGTACAATTCCATGGGTGTCATCAAAAGATGTTAAACAACCGATTTTGTCAGACACAACTGACCATATCACGAATGTAGCAGTTGATGAAGCATCTATGACGGTATATCCGGCTGGGAGTGTGGCAATCGTTACACGGTCAGGGATTTTGCGGCACACATTCCCGGTTACTTATATTCCGTTTGAAACGACGGTAAATCAGGATATTAAAATTCTGGTGACAAAAGAAGGGATATCTTCTCGGTATGTTTCTCATGCGTTGCAAGCCTATGGAGAGAACATTCGCAGAACGACCAAGAAACAGGGCGGGACAGTTGATTCTCTTGATTTTCAGAAAGTTTTGGCCTATAAAATTCCCGTTCCTCCTCTTGATGTCCAAAACCGCATTGTAAATGTGCTGGACAACTTTGAGCAGATTTGCTCCGACCTCAACATTGGCTTGCCTGCTGAAATCGAAGCCCGGCAGAAGCAGTACGAATATTACCGGGATAAGCTCTTGACATTTGCAGAAACCGGCGACACAATTTTGAACGGAACGGAACGGAACGGAACGGAACGGAACGGAACGGAACGGAACGGAACGGAACGGAACGGAACGGAACGGAACGGAACGGAACGGAACGGAACGGAACGGAACGGAACGGAACGGAACGGAACGGAACGGAACGGAACGGAACGGAACGGAACGGAACGGAACGGAACGGAACGGAACGGAACGGAACGGAACGGAACGGAACGGAACGGAACGGAACGGAACGGAACGGAACGGAACGGAACGGAACGGAACGGAACGGAACGGAACGGAACGGAACGGAACGGAACGGAACGGAACGGAACGGAACGGAACGGAACGGAACGGAACGGAACGGAACGGAACGGAACGGAACGGAACGGAACGGAACGGAACGGAACGGAACGGAACGGAACGGAACGGAACGGAACGGAACGGAACGGAACGGAACGGAACGGAACGGAACGGAACGGAACGGAACGGAACGGAACGGAACGGAACGGAACGGAACGGAACGGAACGGAACGGAACGGAACGGAACGGAACGGAACGGAACGGAACGGAACGGAACGGAACGGAACGGAACGGAACGGAACGGAACGGAACGGAACGGAACGGAACGGAACGGAACGCTGATTAAGCTCTTGCAGTATGTATTTGGCTATGTAAGGATTCCTTTAGGTGATGTGGGTTCTATCTGTATGTGCAAGCGTATTTTGAAGAGTCAGACAAATACGGTGAGAGGCGTTCCGTTCTATAAAATTGGAACCTTTGGAAAAGAAGCTGATGCCTATATTTCGCAGGAAACATTTGACGAATACCAATCAAAGTATAATTTTCCGAAAAAAGGCGATGTGCTGATTTCTGCAGCGGGAACGATTGGCAGAACAGTTGTTTATGATGGGAAGCCTGCATACTTCCAAGATTCTAACATCGTTTGGATTGATAACGATGAAAGTATTGTTTTGAATAGCTATCTTCGCTACTGCTATGAACTGAAACCGTGGAAAGCATCTGAGGGTGGAACAATTCCGAGATTGTACAATGACAATATTGCAAAGGCTGTGATTGCAGTACCGTCTATTGAGGAACAGAAGCGCGTTGTTTCTATTCTTGACCGTTTTGATGCTATCCGCAATGATTTGACCGGCGGTCTGCCCGCAGAGATTGAAGCGAGACGAAAGCAGTACGAGTATTACAGGGATAAACTGTTAAACTTTAGAAAGTGAGGAGAAAAATGGATAACCAAACGTTATTTGATGTGAAGAATGCGGTCGAAGTAATGTCGAAAGCATTAAAGCTGTTTGTCGAAAAAATAACGGAATTGATGAATTGGTATCACATTAACCAGGATACCATAAACGAATATCTTAAGACGTTTGGTAATCTTATCCTTTGGAGAAATGCGGTAAACAGGTTGAGTGAAAATCAGATTGTATTTACGGAACAGTTGTCCGGGGATATGATTGAAAAAGTGAATAAGTCAACAAATGTAGATGAGGTTATACTTGAATACTATACGGAAAATGAAGAAAAGTGCTTGAGAAATCTTGTTGAGCGCTGTGGCGCAGCGGAATGCGTTATAGCATACAAGAAACTGTACCCTCAAATTGTGATTGCAGCGGAAATGGGATGCTTTCAGCTTGCATGTCTAGGGTTGTTTTCGCTGGAGGATGGTATTTTGTCGGACATTGTGAACCAGCCAAAAAATACTAGCTTCAAAAAACGAATGAGAGAAATTGAGGATAAGATCAACAACAAAATACCTCCGTCCCAAACAGATTTGAAGGTTTTTGCAGTGATGATTTCAATTGGTGCATTTCAGGAGACCGCTTTTGGAAATTCAGACTTTGATAAGCCGGAACCGAGTTACTTGAATCGACATTGGACATTACATGGCAGAAGTCATCGGGATTTTACAAAAATGGATTATATTAAAATGCTCTTGAGTTTGGATGCTTTGATTTTTATGGCAAATTTGGCTGAACGGACAGAGGAAAAAACAGATGAATTATAATGTTGTTGCGGCAACCAATGAAGATACCGTTGTTGCCACCTATGAACCCTCCAAGGTGCGCTCTGACAGCTACCAGAGTGAGGCAGAACTGGAGAAAGAATTTATCCGGCTGTTGTGCGAGCAGGGCTATACCTATCTGCCGCTGCATACCGAGGATGAACTGATTGCTAACCTCCGCAGTCAACTGGAAGAGCTGAACCACTACCAGTTTTCCGATACGGAGTGGCGGCAGTTTTTCAGTGATGTAATTGCCAACCCCAACGAGCATATTCCCGAAAAGACCCGGAAGATTCAGGAAGACAATGTGCAGGTATTGCACCGGGATGATGGCAGTTCTAAAAACATCACGCTGATCGACAAGAAGAACATCCACAACAACCGCCTGCAGGTCATCAACCAGTATGAGGTAAAACAAGCAGACGGCGCACGGCATGATAACCGCTACGATGTGACGATTTTGGTCAATGGCTTTCCGCTGGTTCATGTGGAACTGAAGCGGCGCGGGGTGGCCATCCGGGAGGCGTTCAACCAAATCAACCGCTATCAGCGGGATTCGTTCTGGGCGGGCTGCGGTTTATATGAGTATGTGCAGATTTTTGTGATCTCCAACGGCACAAATACCAAGTACTACTCCAACAGCACCCGCTACAATGCCATCAAGGACGCCAAACACGGCAAGATCAAGAAGGAAAAGACCAGCAATAGCTTTGAATTTACCTCCTACTGGGCCGATGCGAATAACCGTGTGCTGACGGATCTGATCGACTTTACCCGGACATTCTTTGCAAAGCACACGATTCTGAGCGTACTGACCCGGTATTGCATCTTTACCTCAGAAAAGATGCTGATGGTGATGCGCCCATATCAGATCACGGCAACCGAGAGGATATTGAACCGCATCGAGATCGCCAACAACTACAAAAAGTATGGCAGCATCGAGGGCGGCGGCTACATCTGGCACACCACTGGCTCCGGCAAGACGCTGACCTCCTTCAAAACGGCACGGCTGGCATCGCAGCTGCCCTACATCGACAAGGTACTGTTTGTGGTAGACCGCAAGGACTTGGACTACCAGACTATGAAAGAGTATGACCGCTTCGAGAAGGGAGCGGCAAACTCCAACACCAGCACCACGATTCTGAAACGCCAGTTGGAAAACCCGGAAGCCCATATCATCATTACCACCATCCAGAAGCTGGCGACCTTCATCAAGAAGAATCCGGGACATGAGGTCTACCAGAAGCACGTTGTGATCATCTTTGATGAGTGCCACCGCAGCCAGTTCGGTGATATGCACAAGGCCATTGTCCACAATTTCAAAAAGTACCACCTGTTCGGCTTTACAGGAACGCCGATTTTTGCAGTCAACGCAGGAAGCTCCACTGATCCACGCTATTTCACCACGGCGCAGACGTTCGGCGACCAACTGCACACCTACACCATCGTTGATGCCATCAACGACAAGAATGTGCTGCCGTTCCGTGTGGATTACATCAAAACGATGGATGCAGAGCCAGACATGGACGATAAACAGGTTTGGGATATCGACCGGGAAAAGGCGTTCATGGCACCCAAGCGTATTTCTCTGGTGACAAAGTACATCCTTGACCACTTTGACCAGAAAACCTATCGGGGAGACAAATCGTATGAGTTTAATCTGCTGACGAATGTGGCAGAGGTGGCCTCTGCCCAGCGTGGTGCGGTGGAGGAAATTAAGCAAAAACAGCGCGTCAGCGGTTTTAATTCGATTTTCTGCGTGGCATCTGTGCCGATGGCAAAGCTGTATTATCAGGAGTTCAAAAAGCAGATGGCGGCAGACCCGACCAAGCGGCTGCGCATTGCCACCATTTACAGCTATGGAGCCAATGAAGCGGAAACGGATGGCATTCTGGACGAGGAAAACCCGGAAGATACCTCCAACCTTGACCAGAGCAGCCGGGATTTTCTGGATGCCGCCATTCAGGATTACAACGAGATGTTCCACACGAACTATTCTACCGATGGCGAACGGTTCCAGAATTACTACAAAGATGTATCGCTCCGCATGAAGAACAAGGAGCTTGACCTGCTGATCGTGGTCAATATGTTCCTGACAGGCTTTGATGCCACGACCCTGAACACCCTGTGGGTGGACAAGAACCTGAAGATGCACGGTCTGATTCAGGCGTTCAGCCGGACAAACCGTATCCTGAACAGCATCAAGACCTTTGGCAATATCGTCTGCTTCCGCAACCTGCAAAAGCGAGTGGATGCGGCAATTTCGCTGTTTGGAGATAAAAATGCGGGCGGCATCGTTCTGCTGCGCAAATACGCGGACTATTACCACGGTTATACGGATGAGCAGGGAAAATACCATCAGGGTTATACTGACATGATCGATGACCTGACGCAGAAGTTCCCGCTGACAGAGCCGCAGATCGTCGGAGAGCAGAACCAGAAGAACTTTATCGTGCTGTTTGGTGCGCTGCTGCGGATGCGGAACTTGTTATCTTCCTTTGATGATTTCAAAGGCAACGAGCTGATCTCGGAACGGGATTTGCAGGACTATTTGGGCCGCTATCAGGATTTGCAGGATGAATGGCGTAACAAGAAGCACGATGAAACCAAAGAGGATATCACGGATGATGTGGTGTTCGAGGTGGAGCTGATTCGGCAGGTCGAAATTAATATTGACTACATTCTGATGCTGGTCAAAAAGTACCATGACACCTATTGCGATGACAAAGAGGTGCTCATCACGATTCGCAAGGCGATTGATGCCAGCCCGGAACTGCGTAGCAAAAAGCAGCTGATTGAAACCTTTATTGCAGGGGTCAACGATGTGGATGACGTGATGGCAGAGTGGAACACTTATGTGTCCGAACAGCGGGAGAAAGAGCTTGCAAAGATCATCCAAGAGGAAAAGCTGAAGGAGCCGGAAACGCGCAAGTATCTGGCCAATGCGTTCCGGGATGGTGAGATCAAAACTGTGGGCACTGATATTGACAAACTGATGCCTCCTGTTTCCCGCTTCGGCGGCGGTGGCCGTGCGCAGAAAAAACAGGGCGTGATTGATAGGTTGAAAGGCTTCTTCGATAAGTTCTTTGGGATTGGTGGAAATAACTTCAATGAAAAAGATTGAGTATACAATTATTAATGCGTTGAATAAATGGAAACTTTCAATAGCTGATAGATTAGGCAATCCGCTTATATATGACTATCAAAAAACATTATTAAAGCTTACGATAGTATTGGTTGGAGCAATTCTGGTTGTGATAAGAGAGTCAACAGCACCATTACTGATTGATAACAAAATGTTTCGACTTCTGTTTTGTTCTGAGTCAGCAGGAGATAAAACTTTTTATAATATCTGCGTAAGCATTATAGCAGCATACATATTTTATGTCGTACAAGTGTATATTCCTGAAAAACATAAAATGAAAAAATATATATCAATCTTCTCAAAAGAACATCGATACGAAATATTTTTGCTAAATCAATATCTTTTGGCATGGGAGAAGTTTATAGATGAAGAAGAAGGAAAATGCTTTTTCTGCGAATTCAGCTATGAGCTGAACCATAAAATAAGTGGAGCGATAACTGAATCAACTTATGAAGAGACAATTGAAGCACTAACAGAAAATATTGAGAGAATTGTGACTCATAAATATTTTGATGAGTGCGATATAGCATATAAGGATTTTATAGTTCGGACATATCAGGTTGTAAGGGGACATTTAAAGTATATGGATGACAAATTTCCGAGATGGAGTGAAGAGCCTTTATATGCAAAAGATTATCGACTCATCTATAAAGTTGTTTTTGACGATCTGCGAAGAATTCAAAGAAGACTGGAGACAATGGAAAAATATAAACTTCGCTTAATAAAGACATCCCCCTATGGGGGAAAGTCGGAAACACAGAAGTTGGCGGCATTGTTATGAAAGGGGGATTGCACAATTTAAAATCTACTGCTATAATATTCACAGAGATCCCGCTGGTTGCGTGATACTATCCTGATACTAAAAAATCAGCAAGCCACATCTAGCACAGCAATCTCATGGAAAAGTGAACATCCAAGGATAGATTTACTAAACAAATTTGATTAGTAAAGAAATAAACCTACCGAGCTCGAGTAAGCTTTCTTGATAAAACTGGATCAGGTAAACTTGTAAGCCCCCTGCCGGTGATGAACTGGCAGGGGGCTTTTTATGTGTGTACGGGTAGTTTAACAGAATACTTGATCTTTGCCGCGATTACGACGCATCCAGCAATTCGTCCGGGTCCTCGATGGCTTCTTCGATGGTCTCTTCCTCAGGAGTGGGTTCATCGACATCGGACGGAGCGAACAGGTCACGGATGGAGTCGCGCAGGAGGACGAGGCTGTTGTCAAGGTCGGCATCCTCGCTCAGCAGCTGCTGGATCATATCCGGCTTATCGGTGATCAGGTCGTCCACGCCGATGCTCAGCAGTTCGCTGGCATCCTCTTCGCGGTTGACGGTCCATGCGGAGATCGTCTTGCTGCGCTTATGGATCTGCTGCACCATACCGGAGGTGATAAAGGTGGACTGTACGCTGAAGAAATCTGCGGCAGGCAGATCGTAATAACTGCCCACGCCCAGTGCAAGGATATAGCCGGTCCGGATCTCCGGTGCCAGCTCCTTGACCTTGCAGAGGGTCTCATAACTCTGCGAGGTGATGGTGCAGTCCTGCGCAAAGCCTTTTTCGCGGATGATGCGGATGGTTTCCGCTTCCAGCTCCGGGGTGGCGGCATTGGGCTTGATCTCAATGTTCAGCTGGATCTTACCTTTGCACAGATCCAGCACTTCTTCCAGTGTGGGAACTTTGGCACCAGTGTACTTCTGGCCGAACCAGCGCCCGGCATCCAGCTTGCGAACCTCGTTATAGGTCAGGTCGTAGATGTTCTCGTTGCGGCCGGTGCAGCGGCGCAGGCTGGTATCGTGGGTCACCATGACCACGCCGTCCCTGGTCATCTGCACATCCAGCTCGGCCCACTCGCAGCCCTGATCGATGGCCAGCTGGAAAGCAGGCAGGGTATTTTCCGGTGCGGCAGCGGAGTAGCCGCGGTGCGCGGTGACTACCGGCGCAACGCCGCCCAGCATGGAGAGCAGCTCGTCGTCTCTGGGTAGGGCAAGGTAACAGAATGCCAGCGCAAAGGTGAGCAGAGTAGCACCCGCAACGGATGCACCCAGAAGCAGCCTGCCGGTGGAACGGTGATGCTTTCCGCTCTGGACCGGCTCCGGCTCAGAGGGGAGCTGCTCCCGCAGGCGGCAGTGCAGCATGACGAGGATCGTGCACTGCGCCATGGTGATGGCGCAGTCGATCAGGAACTGGAAGAAAGGCATCTCAATGGCCAGCGCCGCGCGGGACAGTGCAAACATGGCCTGTGTGCTCTGCAGCCCGACCGCGATGATGATGCCGTACAGCGGCACGGCAACCGCTGCCGTCAGCAGCAGGGAACGCAGGACGACCGAGAGGTTCCAGCGCAGCAGCAAAAGAAAAGCACGGAAGACGCGCCTGCGGATGCAGCAAAAGCTTTCCTTTACCGACTGCCACAGGCTTTTGCGCTCCAGCACGAACAGCGGCAGCACCAGCACCCAGCTGACACAGAGGAACAGCAGGGCGGCACCGGCAGCCAGATAGAGCAGGTAATACCGGCTGTTTGCCCGGATGACACCCATGATGTATTCCGGCACGGCAAGCTGCGTGATATAGTTATAGGAGAGAAAAAAATTGGTGAACGGGATCAGCACGGCACTGTAGACCAGAACGAGCCAGTTCTGCGGCAGGAATGCGTGGCGGATATCTGCAAGAGAGGTGCGCAGCAGGGCAGGCAGGCGGATCGTTTCGCCCTTGCGGGCAAGATCCAGCCCATGCAGCAGGACGGAAAACTCATACAGCGCCCAGAACGCGGTCAGGATGGCAATGAGCGTGATGCACAGGATGATCGCGGGGGAGGAAAAGATATCGGAAGCGTTGTTGTTGCTCAGGTAGTGCATGGGTGCGAACCGCAGCGTGAGCGACCAGAGCTGCTGCATCAGGGGGACGAACAGCAGGTTCGTCGCAGCCTTATACAGGACGATGACCGCGAGCAGGGGGATCTCGGCGCGGCGGATGACAGCCCGGGCAGAGCGCTTCATGGAGTTGTAGGTTTCGTTGGAGGCGCGGAGTGAAGTGAGCAGATCTTTCAATTTGACATGGCCTTCTTTTTATATTCTGCAAAATGACCCGCCCCGAAGCTTCCCGGCGGGCTGTTCTGCGAAAAAAATTTACATATTAAATATAGTGTAACATAACTTCTTATAAAATAAAATGCAGCAGGGACAGACAGAATCCACAAAATTGAAAGAGAATTTTTGACAGCCGAGTATGCGGCGCAAAATGCCCGCAAAAAGGCGAGAAAGTTGAGAAACGATGAATCGTTAAAAAATTGTAGAACTTTGCGCGACAGATGTTGATTCGCATGGACTTTTATAGAATCTCTTGCATTTTTATGGAAAATTCAGTATAATAAAACTAATTTTGAAAGCTCACACAGACAACCAGGAGGTCTTACCATGGCTTCAAAGATCAATAAGGGAGAAATCCTCGCCAAGTTTTTTGATGACGGGGAATACACTGCACTGTTTGCTGACGGTGCAGTGAGCGCTGCCTGCGGCTATGCGGCAGGTCAGCAGGCTTACGCTGTTTACCAGAACGGCGAAGCTGTTACCGTAAAGGATGTTGAAAAGAACATCAAGGTTCTGGAGATGGCAGCACAGACTGGCTGCCCGGTCGTCACCTTCTATAACTCCGTTGGCGCAAAGCTGGCTGAGGGTCTGGACGTGCTGACCGCCAGCGCAAAGCTGAATGCGCAGATCGCAAAGGTTTCCGGCGTGATCCCGCAGGTGGCTGTTGTTCTGGGTGTCTGCGGCGGCACCAGCGCACTGAGCGCTGCCAATGCAGATGTCTGCATCATGGCTGAGGGCGCAGAGCTGTTCTTCACCGCTCCGTTCACCTCTGCTGCCAAGGGCGACAAGGTGACCGATGCCGGCACCGCAGCCGCCGCTGCAAAGGCTGGCGTGGCCGCCATTGTGGCACCCACTGCTGAGGAAGCTGCCGAGAAAGCTGCTCACATCGTGGGCCTGCTGCCGGCCAACAACCTGACCGGCCCTGCGATCTTTGAGTTCGAGCAGCCCACTGCTGCTCTGGCTGCCGGTGCAGAGCCTGCAAAGGCTGCTGCTGCCGTGGTCGATAAGGACAGCGCTGTGGAGCTGTATGCAGGCTTTGGCAAGTCTGTTTACACTGCATTTGCCACCGTGGGCGGCAACGCCGTGGGCGTTGTGGCCACCGGCAAGACCCTGTGCCACAACTGCGTGGCCAAGGCTTCCCGCTTTGTGCGTCTGTGCGATGCCTTCAGCGTGCCGGTGATCACCATTGTGGATACCGAGGGCTTTGTGCCCAGCGCGACCGACGACATTGCAGGCGGCATCCGTGAGGCTGCCCGTCTGGCTGCTACCTATGCCGACGCTACCACCGCAAAGGTGGCTGTGCTGGCTGGCAAGGCCGTCGGCCCTGTTTACACCGCTCTGGCTGCTGCCGATCTGCGCATTGCCGTGGCTGGCTGCACCGTCAGCGCACTGGAACCCAGCGCAGCGGTCAGCGTCCTGTACAAGGAAGAGATCGATGCTTCCGACAACATCATTGCAGCCACCAACGCAAAGGCTGCTGCTTACACCGCCGAGGTGTGCAGCGCAGCAAATGCAGTTGCCTGCGGCGCTGCTGACCTGACCTGCGATGCAGCCAATGTGCGTGCAAGCGTTGTTGCCGCACTGGAACTGCTGAGCACCAAGCGTGCTGCCCGCCTGCCCAAGAAGCACGGCAACATGGCTCTGTAATCGTCTGTATAAATCTTTTTGATACGATTTTGATTTGGAGGATCCTTCCATGAAGTACTACAATATTACCGTCAATGGCGTTGCTTACAGCGTCTCCGTGGAGGAGACTGCCGCTGGTGCTGCTCCGGTTGCTGCTGCAGCTCCTGCCGCACCCGCTGCTCCTAAGGCTGCTCCGGCTCCCGCTGCTGCTCCCAAGGCTGCTGCAGGCGCTGCTGGTGCCGTTGCCGTCAAGGCTCCCATGCCCGGCAACATTCTGGATGTCAAGGTCAAGGCCGGTGCATCCGTGAAGGCTGGCGACGTGCTGGTGATCCTGGAGGCCATGAAGATGGAGAACGAGATCGTTGCTCCGCAGGATGGCACTGTGGCTTCCATCAACGTCAACAAGGGCGACACCGTCAACTCCGGTGACGTTCTGGTTTCCATGAACTAAGGGAGAGGTGACAATCATGGCCAAAAAGCCGATCAAGGTTACTGAGGTCGTCCTGCGCGATGCCCACCAGTCTCTGCTGGCCACCCGCATGACCATGGATGAGATGCGTCCCATCCTGCCGGAAATGGATAAGATCAACTACTTCTCCGTGGAGTGCTGGGGCGGCGCTACGTTCGACAGCTGCATCCGCTTTCTGGACGAAGACCCGTGGGAGCGCCTGCGCATCCTGCGCAAGGAGCTGCCCCACCAGAAGCTGCAGATGCTGTTCCGCGGCCAGAACATGCTGGGCTACCGCCCCTACGCAGACGATGCCGTTGAGTACTTTGTGCAGAAGTCTGTTGCAAACGGCATCGACGTGATCCGTATTTTCGATGCACTGAACGATCCGCGCAACCTGCAGACCGCCATCAAGGCAGCCAACAAGGAAGGCGCTCATGTGCAGGGCTGCATCAGCTACACCCTCAGCCCCGTGCACAACAACGAGTACTTTGCAGCCTACGCTAAGACCCTGGAGGAGATGGGCGCAAACTCCATCTGCATCAAGGATATGGCCGGTCTGCTGACCCCCTATACCTGCTACGATCTGGTGAAGAAGCTGAAGGAGACCGTCAGCATCCCTGTTGACATCCACAGCCACTACACCGCAGGTCTGGCTTCCATGTCCATCCTGAAGGGCATCGAGGCGGGTGCCGACATCATCGATACCGCCATGAGCCCCCTGAGCCTGGGCACCAGCCACATGCCCACCGAGAGTCTGGTCGCTGCCCTGCAGGGCACCGATTACGACACCGGTCTGGATCTGAAGCAGCTGAACGTTGTGCGCGCATACTTTGCAAAGCTGCGCGAGAAGTACATTGCCAACGGCCAGATCAGCCCGAAGAGCCTGGGCGTGGATGCAAACACCCTGCTGTATCAGGTGCCGGGCGGCATGTTCTCCAACATGCTCAAACAGCTGAAGGATGCCGGCAAGGAAGATAAGCTGGACGAAGTGCTGGCAGAGATCCCCCGCGTCCGCGAGGATGCAGGCTATCCGCCGCTGGTCACCCCCACCAGCCAGATCGTTGGTACGCAGGCTGTGTTCAACGTGATCCTGGGCGAGCGCTACAAGATGGTCACCAAGGAGTTCAAGGGTCTGGTCCACGGTGATTACGGCAAGACTCCCGCTCCCATCAAGCCCGAGTTCACCAAGAAGATCCTGGGCGACGAGCAGCCCATTACCTGCCGCTTTGCTGATACTCTGGCTCCTGAGATGGACAAGCTGAAGGCAGAAGCTGCCAAGTGGGCAACGCAGGAAGAGGATGTGCTGACCTACGCAATGTTCCCGCAGGTGGCACCCAAGTTCTTTGAAAAGCGCAATGCCAAGAAGCAGGGCGTGGACGGCGACCATGTGGACTACACCAATCAGTCTCATCCCGTCTGATCTTTCATAACGGATTCAGGAGCTTCCCGCTTTTGCGGCGGGAGGCTCCTTTTTGTGTTTTGCACCGGATCTGGCCCCAAAAATGGGCGGCGGCTCATTGACATGAAAATCCATCCATTTTATAATGAATCAAAATGGATGCAGCCGACACCCGGGCATCCCCGGAAAAAGAAGAGGTGATCTGCATGAGAAGCATCACGGTACAGCGCCTTGCGGAATTTACAGAGCAAGATTATGAATTTACCTTCGGCATCACTCGGAAGGAATTTGCCCAGATGCTGGAAGCACTGAATGCGGCTTATTGCAAGGAGCACCGGCGCAGGCCGCATTTTACCAAGATCACAATGCAGGATAAGCTGGTGCTGACTTTGCTCTACCGCCGCGAGTACCGCAGCATGGAGAACATTGCGGCAGAATACGGTGTCTCCCGCGATACCATTGCGGACAATATCCACTGGGTGGAGCGCGCGCTGCTGAACGCAAATCTGCTGCAGAACAGCGTGACCTGCGTATATAAAACCAACTGAAACAGGCTCTGATACAGGATCGGAAGATTTTGTATCAGAGCTTTTTTGCTTTGCACCGTGTATTGCGGCCGGTTTTGGCGGCGGCACGCAACAGTGCACCTTGAATTTTGGGCCGAAGAATAGTAAAATGAAACTATATGTATCGTAACATGGGTTTGTGTACCCAAAGGCGGATACGTATACTGAAACTTGTAAGCTGAAACACTGAAAATGTAAGAACAGGAGAGCGTTATGATCTTAAGCATGACCGGCTTTGGCCGGGGGACTGCTGTGCGCAATGGCCGTGAGATCACGGTGGAGCTGCGCAGCGTGAATTCCCGCTACTTTGAGTATTCTTCGCGCATCCCGCGCACCTGCAGTTATCTGGACAGCCGCCTGAAAAAGCAGCTCAACGAACGCATTTCCCGCGGCAAGGTGGAGCTGAGCATGACCGTGCAGAATGTGGACGCTGCCGATACGGTGGTGGCCGTCAACATGGAGCTGGCACGCAGCTACCAGCAGGCCATGCGGGATATTTCGGAACAGCTGGGTGTCAAGAACGATATCTCTGCGGGCGTGCTGACCCGCTTCCCGGATGTGCTCACCACCCGCCACGCGGATGTGGACGAGGAACAGCTGTGGGAAGATGTTTCTGCCGTTACCGCACAGGCGCTGGACCGCTTTGTGGAGATGCGCGCCGCCGAGGGTGCCAAGATGAAGGCAGACGTGGAAAACCGCCTGAACTTCCTCGAGGAGTGCGTGGGCAGGGTGGAGACTTTGAGCGCAGGCCGCGTGGAAGCCTACACCAACCGCCTGTACGAGAAACTCAAGGTCATTCTGGAGGACCGCGATATCGACGATGCCCGCGTGCTGACCGAGGCCGCTATTTTTGGTGATAAGACCGCTGTGGATGAAGAAACGGTGCGCCTGCGCAGCCACATTGCGCAGTACCGCGATATCCTCAAGCTGGACGAGCCGGTGGGCCGCAAGTTGGACTTTTTGACGCAGGAGCTGAACCGCGAGACCAATACCATCGGCTCCAAGTGTCAGGATCTGGATATCACCCGCATCGTGGTGGATATGAAGGCGGAGATCGAAAAGATCCGCGAACAGATCCAGAATCTGGAGTGATACAGAAAATTCGGAGGGGTTTATGAAGCTCATCAACATCGGGTTTGGCAATATGGTCAGTGCAGGCCGTGTGGTGGCAGTGGTCAGCCCGGACTCCGCCCCGGTCAAGCGCCTTGTAAAGGAAGCGCGGGAGCGCGGAATGCTGATCGATGCATCCTATGGCCGCAGCACCCGTGCAGTGCTTATCATGGACTCCGATCACGTGGTGCTCTCGGCGCTTCAGCCGGAAACGGTGGCCAACCGTGCGGCAGGGCAGGAGGGCAAAACACCAGCAGAGGAGGAACAGACCCATGGCGAACGATAAATATTTGTTTGTGGTCTCCGGCGCGGCCGGTACCGGCAAGGACAGCGTGGTGAAGGCACTGCGCGAAGCACACCCGGAGATCGAAAAGACTGTTTCCGCCACCACCCGCGCACCGCGTCCCGGTGAGCAGGAGGGCGTGGATTATTATTACCGCACCCGGGAGCAGTTCCAGCAGCTGATCGAGAACGATCAGGTGGTGGAGCACAACTTCTACAATGGCAACTACTACGGTACCCTGCGCGAGGAAGTGGACAAGCGCCTTGCAGCCCGGAAGGTGGTCGTTCTGGTCATCGATGTGCACGGCGCAGCGAACATCCGCCGCATGTTCCCGGGCGCGACCACCGTGTTCCTGCTGCCGCCGTCGGTGGAGGAGCTGGAGCGCCGTCTGCGGGGCCGCGGCACCGAGACCGAGGACAGCATTCAGGAACGTCTTGCCACCGCCCGGCAGGAGCTGGCCCAGCAGGATAAATTCACCCTGAAGCTGGTCAACGACCAGGTCGATACCTGCGCCGATGCACTGTATCAGGCCATCTGCCAGCGCATTGGTGCCGCAGAATAACATTTTGAAGGAGCTGGACGAATGCCCAAAACGGTAGGCGTTGCCGTCAGCAATGCGACCTTCCACTTTGATAAGCTTTATACCTATGCCGTCATGCCGGATCAGCAGAATGCGGTAAAACTTGGCAGCATGGTGCTGGTGCCCTTTGGCCGCGGCAGCCGCGCCCGCATGGGCGTGGTGCTGGCCTGCGATGCCGAACCGGAAAGTGCAAAGCTGAAATATCTTTTTGACGTGGCCCCGGCATCCGCCTGCCTGACCCCGGAACTGCTGCGGCTGGTGCACTTTTTGAAGGAGCGCACCTTCTGCACCTATTATGAAGCGGTCAAGGCAGTCATTCCCTATGGTGCGCAGTACAAGCCCGCTGTGGCGGCGGACGGTGTAACGCCGGTGCTGCAAAAGCAGCTCACCCGCCACACCGAGAACTCCTACCGCCTTGTGGGCGGGCTGCCGCCAAAGCCGAAGCCGACGGCCAAGCAATTGGCGGCAGTGGCGCTGCTGGGCGGCGGGCCGCGCACCCTGAACGAACTGGAAGACAAGGGCATTAGCCGTGCCGTGCTGGATAACCTGTGCGCCAAAGGCGTGCTGGAATGCAGCAAGGTGAATAAATCCATCGACCTGTATTCGTCCATTCCGCTGAAAAACGAGCCGATCACCCTCACGCAGGAGCAGCAGGCGGCTTACGATGCTCTGCTGCCAAAGCTGGAAGACGATGCACCCCACTCGGCGCTGCTCTACGGCGTGACCGGCAGCGGCAAAACGCTGGTGTTCTTAAAGCTCGTTGCCCGCTGTCTGGAGCAGGGCAGGCGTGCGCTGGTGCTGGTGCCGGAGATCAGCCTGACCCCGCAGATGATCCTGCGGCTCAAGAGTCAGTTTGGCCGCCGGGTGGCGGTGCAGCACTCTGCCCTCAACCACACCGAACGCCTTTTGCAGTGGCAGATGATCCAGGACGGCGGCGCAGACATCGTGGTGGGCACCCGCAGCGCCATCTTTTCGCCGCTGGAAAACATCGGGCTCATCATCATCGATGAGGAGCAGGAACACACCTACCGCTCGGAATCCGCGCCCCGCTATTCTGCCCACGAGGTGGCCCGGCAGCGCGCGGCGGAAAATGGTGCATTGCTTCTGCTGGCAAGCGCCACCCCCAGCACCGAGAGTTTTTACACGGCCCAGCATGGCCGCACCCAGCTGGTGCGGCTGACCCAGCGCTACGGCGGCAACCCGCTGCCCACGGTGCAGATCGTGGATATGCGCGCAGAGCTGGCGGCAGGCAACCCGCGGGAGATCAGTCTTGCGCTGGAAGATGCCATCCGCCGCAATCTGGATGCAGGCAAGCAGACCATTTTGCTGCTGAACCGCCGGGGCTACCAGACCATGGCCCAGTGCGAGGACTGCCGCGAGGTGCTCAAGTGCACAAAGTGCAGCGTGCCGATGGTGTACCACAAAGCGGCGCACAAGGTATTGTGCCACTACTGCGGCAGCCAGATGGAACCGCCCACCGTCTGCCCCGCCTGCGGCGGCAAGCTGCAGTACCGGGGATTCGGCACCCAGAAAGCCGAGGAAGAGCTGGCAAAGCTGTTCCCGGATGCGCGGGTGCTGCGCATGGATCAGGATTCCACTGCCGCAAAGGATGCCCACGAAAAGCTGCTGGCAAGGTTTGCGAACCACGAATATGACATCATGGTGGGCACCCAGATGGTGGCCAAGGGACTGGATTTTGAGGATGTGACCCTTGTGGGCGTGCTGGGCATCGACTCGCTGCTGTTTGCGCAGGGCTTCCGCGCGTATGAGAACGTGTTCAGCCTCATCACACAGGTGGTGGGCCGCAGCGGCCGGGCCAAAGACCCCGGCTTTGCCATCATCCAGACCACCGACCCCGATAACCCGGTGCTGAACCTTGCCGCCGCGCAGGACTACGATGCCTTTTTTGAGCAGGAAATTGCATATCGCAAGCTCGGCCTGTACCCGCCCTTCTGCGGGCTGTGCGTCATTGGCTTTGCAGGCGCAAAGGAGATCGAGGTGGCACGGGCGGCGGCGCGCTTTGCGGCCCTGCTGGGCCAGCAGGCGGCAAAACAGCCGGACCTGCCGCTGCGGGTGCTTGGCCCCACGCCCGGCAGCATTGAGAAGATCAACGACACCTACCGCTACAAACTTACCATCAAGTGCCGCAACGACCGCCGCTTCCGCGACCTCGTGCGCAGCACACTGGAACGATACGAACAGGAAAAACTTCCGTCCAAGGCCACCGTTGCGGTGGACCTGCACTCGGACGGTGACATCTGATTTGGAGGTACCATAAATGGCAATCCGTAACATTGTAAAAGAGGGCGATCCCATCCTGAACAAGGTCTGCCGCCCCGTCACCACCTTTGATGACCGTCTGGCTACCCTGCTGGACGACATGCACGAGACCATGATCGCCGCCGACGGCGTGGGTCTGGCCGGCCCGCAGGTGGGCATGCTGCGCCGTCTGTTCGTGGTGTGGGACACCACCGACGCGCCCGAGGAGATCCCGGAGGATTACGAGTACAAGTTCATCGACTTCGTCAACCCGGAGATCCTGGCCGTATCCGAGGAAGAGGAGACCGCCTACGAGGGCTGTCTGTCCTTCCCGGGCCACAACGGCGCTGTGACCCGCCCCGCCGCGGTCAAGGTGCGCGCACAGGACCGCCACGGTGAGTGGTTCGAGCTGGAAGCTGAGGATCTGCTGGGCCGCTGCATCCAGCACGAGAACGACCATCTGGACGGCATTACCATCATGCAGTCCAGCGAGTATTTCTATGAGGATACCGAAGAGGGCAAAAAAGCTGCCCGCGAAGCGAAAGGAAACAAGTAATGCGCATTTTGTTCATGGGCACGCCGGATATTGCCGCAGAGTGCCTTAAAGCCCTGTATGCCGCCGGGCATGACATCTGCGCGGTGTACACCCGGCGGGACAAGCCGGTTGGCCGCAAGCAGGTGCTTACCGCACCCCCGGTCAAGGAAGTGGCCCTTGCCCACGGCACGCCGGTGTTCCAGCCCCGCACCCTGCGGGACGGCAGCGAGGACGAGAACATCCGCGCACTGGCCCCGGAACTGATCGTGGTGGTGGCTTACGGCTGCATCCTGCCGAAGTCTGTGCTGGAAGCGCCGAAGTACGGCTGCATCAACCTGCATGTCTCCCTGCTGCCCAAGTACCGCGGCAGCGCCCCGGTGCAGTGGGCCGTGCTGAACGGCGATGCCGAGACCGGCGTTTCCATCATGCAGATGGACGAGGGCCTTGACACCGGCGATGTGCTCTGCTGCGAGAAGATCGCCATTGACCCGGAGGAGACCAGCGGCCAGCTGTTTGACCGCGTGACTGCCGTGGGTGCACGGGTACTGTGTGAGGTGGTGCCCGCCATCGCCGCCGAAACGCTGAAACCCCAGCCGCAGGATCATGAGAACGCCTGCCTTGCACCTATGCTGAACAAGGAGATGGCAGAGTTCCGCCTGACCGAATCGGCTGCCCACATCCACAACTGGGTGCGCGGCATGAACCCGTGGCCCGGTGCATGGTTCGTCACCTCCGGCGGCAAAAAGCTCAAGGTGATGGAGTGCCGTGCCGTGGAAGCTCACGGCGAAGCGCCCGGCACCGTGCTGGCCACAAAGCCGCTCACGGTGGCTTGCGGTGAGGGGGCCGTCCAGCTGCTGAATGTGGTGCCGGAAGGCAAAAAGCCCATGGACGGCACCGCCTTTGCGGCCGGTCAGCGCCTGAAAACGGGGGATATCCTCTGATGGCGGCGAATCCCCGCGCGGCGGCAGTGGCGGCGCTGGTGCGGCAGGAGCAGGATGGTTTTTCCAACCTTGTTCTGGATGCCGAACTCAAGCGCCAGCAGCTGGAAGGCCGCGATAAAGCTTTTGCCAGCGCCATCTTTTACACGGTGCTGGAACACCAGGGCACGCTGGACTACATCCTGTGCCAGTTCCTGCCCAAGGGCCTTGCCAAGCTGGATGCACCGGTGCGCGAAATATTGCGCGCGGCGCTGGCGCAGGCCCGCTATATGCAGGTGCCGGTGTCCGCTGCGGTGAACGAAGCCGTCAAGCTGACCCGTACCTTCAAAAAATCCAGCGCATCCGGTCTGGTCAACGCCGTGCTGCGCAAGGCGTGCAGCTACGACCTGAGCACCGCAAGCTTCAAAAACGAAGTGGAGCGGCTCATGGTGCTTGGCTCTGCCGGGCGGGATGTGGCGGAATTCCTGCACAAAAACTACCCGGACGAAGCACTGGATATCCTTACCTACAAGGCCGACGGCGGCATGACCAGCCTGCGGGCGAACCCGCTGAAAGGCAGTGCCGATGAGCTTTGTGCAAAGCTGCTGGCTTCCGGCGCAAAGGAAGCAAAGCGGGGCATTGTGCCCGGCAGTGTGCTGGCCCGGTTCGAGGGCAGCCCGGCGGAAAATGAGCTGTTCCGGCAGGGGTACTTCCATGTGGAAGGGCAGGCCAGCCAGCTGGCGGCGCTCTGCGTGGACGCACAGCCCGGAGAAACAGTCATCGACCTGTGCGCCGCGCCCGGCGGCAAGACCATCCTGCTGGCCGAGCAGATGCACAGCACCGGCAGGCTTTACAGCTGCGATGCCGCCGAGAACCGCGTGGGCCTGATCCGCACGGCAGTGCAGCGCATGGGACTGACCAATGTGGAAGCCCTGTGCAACGATGCCACAAAGGTGAACCCGGCCCTGCCGCAGGCCGACCGCATTTTAGCGGATGTGCCCTGCAGCGGCCTTGGCATTCTGGCAAAAAAGCCGGATCTGCGCTACAAAAAGCTGGAACCGGCCCGCGAAGCTGAATTATTGGCCACGCAGTCGGCCATCCTCGATACGGCGGCACAGCTGCTGAAAGCGGGCGGCAGGCTGGTGTACTCCACCTGCACCATCGACCCGGCAGAAAACCAGCAGCAGATCGCGGCATTTCTGGCCCGCCACCCGGAGTTTACGGTGGTGGAGCCTGCCGCAGCGCTGCCCGCCGGGATGACGGCAGGGGAGCACGGCGCGCTTTCGGTGCCCACCCGCACCGGCATGGACGGTTTTTTCCTGTGTGCCATGCAGAAAAACGGGGAAAAGCTGCAATGAAACAGGTGGCTTGTTCGTAAAAAACAATAGGAGAACACAATGGAACAAAAACGCTGTATCTCTTCCTTTACGCTGGCAGAGCTGACCGCTGAACTGAAAGCGATGGGTCAGCCGGGCTTCCGGGCAAAGCAGATCTTCCACTGGGTGCACCAGAAGCTGGTCACCGAGTTTTCTGCCATGACCGACCAGCCCAAGACCCTGCTGGCAAAGCTGGAAGAAAGCTTCTACATTGCCGCGCCCAAGATCGAGCGCAGGCAGGAAGCAAAGGACGGCACGGTAAAATATCTGCTGCGCATGGCGGACGGCAACTGCATCGAGACCGTCGTGATGCGCTACCACTACGGCAACACGGTGTGTGTGTCCACGCAGGTGGGCTGCCGCATGGGCTGCCGCTTCTGCGCGTCCACCCAGGCGGGCCGCGTGCGCGATCTGGAAGCAGGCGAGATCTGCTCTGAGATCTACACCGCCCAGAAGGATATCGGGGAGCGCATTTCCCACATCGTGCTCATGGGCATTGGCGAACCGCTGGATAACTTTGACGAAGTGATGAAGTTTCTGGAGAACATCACCTCGCCCGAGGGCGTGAACATCGGGATGCGCAACATCAGCCTTTCTACCTGCGGTCTGGTGCCCAAGATCGACCAGCTGGCCGAGAAAAAGCTGCAGCTGACCCTCTCGGTGTCGCTGCACGCACCCAACAATGAAATTCGCAGCGGCATGATGCCGGTGAACGATGCCTATCCCGTGGAAGTGCTGATGCAGGCCGTGCGCCGCTATCAGGACACCACCGGCCGCCGCGTGAGCTTTGAATATTCCATGGTGCGCGGTGTCAACGATTCCGATGCCTGCGCCAGACAGCTGGCAAACCTGATCCGGGGCATGGGTGCCCATGTGAACCTGATCCCCATCAACCCGGTGGACGGCAGCCCGTACTCGGCCACCGATGCAGCCAACGTGCACCGCTTCCAGCAAAAGCTGGAGAGCCTTGGCGTGAACGCTACGGTGCGCCGCCGCCTTGGCAGCGAGATCAGCGCCGCATGCGGCCAGCTGCGCCGTGACGAAATGAACGGGAAAGCGTAAATATTAAAGGGAGAAGCCTATGAAACTTGCAGGAAAAACGGATGTCGGCAGGGTCCGGCAGGATAATCAGGACGATTATCGCGCAGGAGAACTGCCCGGCGATGCCGCATGGCTGCTGGTATGCGACGGCATGGGCGGTGCACGCGGCGGCAGGGAAGCCAGCCAGAGCGCGTGCGATGTGATCGAGCGCTGCTTTCAGGAGCAGTATGCTTCCAAGTGCCTGCCCGGCGAAGAGGAGACCTTTTTGAAAAAGAGCCTGCTCAGCGCCAACCGCTTTGTGTTCCAGAAGGCCCTGCGTGAGGAATCGCTGGCGGGCATGGGCACCACGGCTGTGTGCGCACTGGTGCGCGGCGGCAAGGTGTTCCTGTGTCATGCAGGCGACTCGCGGGCGTACCTGTACCGGGACGGCAGGCTTGCCCAGCTCACCCACGACCACTCCTATGTGCAGGAGCTGGTGGACTGTGGCACCATTACCGTGGAGGAAGCCGAGCACCACCCTCAGAAAAACATCATCACCAAGGCGCTGGGCGTGGACTACCGGCTGGACCCGGAGTTCACCACCGCACCGCTGCAGAAAGGGGATATCCTGCTGCTGTGCTCGGACGGCCTGACCAATGCCGTGCCCAGAGAACAGCTGGAACAGCTGCTGCGCACCGGCAGGTTCTACGACCTGCCGGACCTTCTGATCCGCACGGCCAACGAGAACGGCGGCCCGGATAACATCACCGCGCTGCTGCTGCGTGTGGAGGAGGTGCGCTGATGGACAACCTGATCGGCAAAAAGCTGGACGGCCTGTATGAGGTGCGGGAGCTGATCGGTTCCGGCGGCATGGCAAACGTCTACAAGGCGGTCATGCTGGGGCACAACGGCCCGGTGCCTGCCGGTACCGTGGTGGCGGTAAAGGTGCTGCGGCAGGAGTATATGCACGACCCGGACCTTGTGCGCCGCTTTAAAAATGAATCCAAGGCCATCTCGCTGCTGAACCACCCCAACATCGTAAAAGTGTACGATGTATCGGTGAATGATGATCTGCAGTATATCGTGATGGAATATGTGGACGGCATGACATTGCGCGAGTACCTGAACCAGCGCGGCGGCAGGCTGACCAACCGGGAAACCGTGCACTTCATCTCCCAGATCTTAAAGGCGCTGGAACATGCCCACGCCAACGGTGTGGTGCACCGGGACATCAAGCCCCAGAACATCATGCTTTTGGACAACGGCCAGCTGCGCATGATGGATTTTGGCATTGCGCGCATCTCCCGTGCCGAGAACCAGCTGCTGAGCGGCAAGGCCATGGGCAGCGTGCACTATATCAGCCCGGAGCAGGCCAAGGGCGATGAGACCGACTGCACCAGCGATATCTACTCGGTGGGCGTGATGATGTACGAGATGCTCAGCGGTCATCTGCCCTTTGATGCAGACGACATGGTGGAAGTTGCCATCAAGCAGATCTCCGATCAGCCGAAGTCTTTGCACGAGATCGCGCCGGAGGTGCCGAATGCACTGGTGGAGATCACCGAAAAGGCCATGGCAAAGCTGCCGCAGAACCGCTACGCATCCGCCCGCGAAATGCTGGATGCGCTGGACACCTACGTGCACAACCCCTCCGTGATGTTCGAGTACAAGTATATTACAGAAGATGCTCCCGAAAAGGTGGTGAAACGTACCATGAACCAGAACCGTGCAAACCGTCAGGCCGAAAAGCCTGCGCCCCGCGGCAAAAAGGCCGCACCGCGCAAGAAAAAGCGCACCATCTTCCTGCCGGCACTGTTCGGCATTACCATTGCATTTGCACTGGCGTGCCTTGCGCTGTGCTGGATGATCCTGAACGATTCCTCCAACCTGATGAACAACAAGGCCGATATCACGCTGGGCGATTATATCGGCATGACGCAGGACGAGGCTGCTGCCACCGAGCAGGTGGTCTCCGGCCAGATCAGCGTTACCTGGGAGCAGGAGTACAACAGTGACTATGCGGCGGGCTATATCTACAAGCAGTCGCCGGTGTCCGGCCGCACGGTGCGCGAGGGCCAGAATGTGACCCTGACTGTGAGCCTTGGCACCCAGTACGTTACCGTGCCGGACCTGACCAACTATGTGCAGGCCGATGCAGAGCAGCAGCTCAAGGAGCTGGGTGTCTCGGTGCTGGTAACGCAGGCTGTGGATACCTCTGTGGCATCCGGCGCGGTGATCCGCACCGACCCGGCGGCGGGCAGTCAGGTGGCTGCAGGCAGCACTGTGGTGATGTATATCAGCCGCCCGCAGGTGGCAACCACCACCAAGGTGCCCTCCCTGACCGGCATGAGCACCGCTGATGCCCGCACCCTGCTGGTGCAGAACCATCTGGGCCTTGGCAGCCAGACCGAGCAGTACAGCGACCAGCCGGTGGGCACTGTCATCAGTCAGGACCCGGCGGCAGGCTCTACCACAAAGCTGAACGGCCGCGTGAACATTGTGGTAAGCGCAGGGCCGGAGCCTGCACCGGAACCGGAAGCACCCAGCGACAGCACCACCGGCGGCGACTGGTGGAGCGGCCTGTTTGGCAGCGGCTCCTCTTCTTCCAGCACCGAGACCGGCACCGAACAGGGCACAGCGGGCAGCGGCGACTCTTCGCAGAAACCGCTGACCGACTGGTGGTCCTCGCTGCTGAGCTGACGGAGGCGTGCATGAAGGGATATATCACAAAGGGCATCGGCGGCTTTTACTATGTAAAAACGCCGGAGGGCATTGTGGAATGCAAGCCCCGCGGCATTTTCCGCAAACAGAAGATCACGCCGGTGGCGGGCGATGAGGTGACGCTGGAGACCGAGAACGGTGCAGCCGTCATTGCCGAGATCGCACCGCGCAAAAATGTGTTCGTGCGGCCTCCGGTGGCAAATCTGGATGTGCTGTTCCTTGTGGCCAGCACCACCCAGCCCACGCCCAGCACGCTGGTGCTGGATAAGCTTGCCGCCATTGCGGTGGACAAGGGCGTGCAGCCGGTGATCGTGTGCACCAAGGGCGACTTGGCCGAGGCGGAATTCCTGCGTAAGGCCTACGAAAGATCGACCCTGCCGTTCATCCGCATCGATTACGAGACCGGCGGCGGGCTGGACGAGGTGAAGCAGTGGATCAGCGGCAGGCTGTGTGCGTTCTGCGGCAACTCCGGCGTGGGAAAATCCACCCTTTTGAACCATCTGCTGCCGGAAGCAGAGCGCGAGACCAGTGCCATCAGCCAGAAGCTGGGCCGCGGCCGCCACACCACCCGTGAGGTGACGATCTTTGAAGCCTTTGGCGGGCGCATTGCGGATACGCCGGGCTTTGCCAGTCTGGAAGCGAACCGCGCCGGGTTCATCCCCAAGGAAAATCTGGAACATGCGTTCCCGGAGTTCGGGCCTTATCTGGGCCAGTGCCAGTTCACCGGCTGCTCCCACCGCAGCGAAAAAGGCTGTGCCGTGCGCGCCGCACTGGCCGAGGGCAGGCTCTCCCAGACCCGGTACGACAGCTACTGCGCCATGTACGAGGAAGTCAAGGACGTGAAGGATTGGCAGCGCCCGAAAGTATAAAGGATAAGGAAGAGATTCATGTCACGCTGTGTGATCATTTCGGCCTGCCCGGTTTCTCCGGAGCTGGCAGAGGCCCTGCGGCCGGACGACTTTATCATTGCCTGTGATGCAGGCTACCGCAACTGCGCACCTCTGGGGCGTAGACCCAACATCATCGTGGGTGACTTTGACACCGCCCCCTGCCCGGAACAGCAGGACGACGATATCATCGTGCTGCCCCATGTGAAGGACGATACCGACACCGAGTATGCTGCAAAGCTGGTCTCGGAAAAGGGCTTTGACGAGGTGCTGCTGCTGGGCGGCCTTGGCGGCAGACGGGTGGAGCACACCCTTGCAAACCTGTGCACCGGCCTTGGGCTGGAACAGCGCGGTGTGCGCACCACCCTGCTGGATGAGCGCAGCCGCATCACCTACGTGATGCCCGGCGAGACCCGCCGCTACCCGAAGGAGAAGTACTTCTTCTTCTCGGCCTTCCCGATGGAGGGCAGGGCGCAGGGCGTGTGCGAGCGCGGCTCCTACTATGAGCTGACCGATGCGGAGCTGACCGCCAGCTACCCGCTGGGCGTCAGCAACGAGTACGCTGCCGGGTCGGACTGCATCACCATCTCCACCCGCAGCGGTGCGCTGGTGGTGGTGGAGACCATCGCAGACTGAGCGCTGCTGCCCTTGCCGGAACGTTCCGGCCCCTGCCTGCATAGGATGGGCCAGAAAACGGAAAGGCGGGGAGCATATGCAGGTAGTTGTGATCCGAAGCCCCAAGGCGCTGCGCGGCATTCTGCGCAGACTGTTCGGCATTCAAAAACAGTAAAAAAGATCCCCTCGCTGCTGGTCGGCGGGGGGATCTTGCTTCATAATACTCCTTTTTATTGCGTCAGGGCGTTGTAACAGGCATCGAACGCCTGCATAAAATCAGTGATCTCCTGTTCCGTGGTCAGGTGGCTCAGGCTGATGCGCCACGAGGATAGCGCGTTGCGCCGGTCATGGCTCACGGCAAACACGGCGCGGGAGGGCAGGCCGTCCGAAGAGCAGGCCGATTTGACCGAGACGCATACGCCCCTGGCATCCAGCTCCCGCTGGAACACGGTGCCCTTCACGTTCTGTACGCTCAGGTTTAAAATCTGCGGCACGGCGGTGTCCGGGCTGTTGATGCGCACCTTGGGGTATTGGGCAAGCCCGGTGCGCAGGCGGGCGTTCAGGGCGCGGATGTGCTCCACCCGGGCGGGCAGCTCGCTCACTGCCTTTTCCAGCGCCAGCGCCAGCGAACAGGCCAGCGCCACGGTGGGGGTGCCGCTGCGGTAGAGGGTGGTGCTCTCGCCGCCATGGATGAGCGGCTCCAGCGCAAGGCCGCGCCGCTTGACCAGCACACCGATGCCGTTCAGCCCGTAGAACTTGTGGGCGGTCAGGCTCATGGTGTCGATGCCCGCAAAGCTGACCGGCAGCTTACCCACGGCCTGTGTGGCATCCACATGGAAGTGGCAGTGGGGGCAGGCCTTCAACATTTCCGCGATCTCGGCCACCGGCTGCACCACGCCCAGCTCACTGTCCACGGCAGTGACGGCCACCAGAATGGTGTCCGGGCGCAGCAGTTCTTTCAGGTGGGCAAGGTCCACCGTGCCGTCCTGCCGGATGTCCACAAGGTCGATCTCGTATCCCTGCTCCTGCAGGGCGGTCAGGCTGCCGCTCACCGAGGAGTGCTCCAGCGGGGTGGAAATAATGTGTCTGCCATGGCGGCGCTCCAGCCGGGCGATGCTCTTGATGGCAAAGTTGTTGGCCTCGCTGGCACCGGATGTATAGATGACCTCGGCGGGCTGCACGTTCAGACTGCGAGCAATGCTCTGGGTGGCGGCATCGATGGCAGCCTTTGCGGCAGTGCCTGCTGCGTGGCGGGAATTGGCATTGCCCGGGCAATTGCGCTCCACCTCGCAAAAGCGCTGTAAAACCGCTTCGTCTACCGGGGTATTGGCGGAATAATCCAGATAGATCATAAACTCTCCTGATAATTCTCTTATAATACAGATTGCAATGGTAGGTTATATTATAGTGCGCTTTGGGCCGGATTGCAAGAGAAGCGGCACAAACTTCCGGGCTGGAAATACAGGAGAATTAAGTAAAATAGTTGCACGGCGGCAAAAAGTCTGCTATAATCTCTTGAAGGACTGCTCGCTGCGGCCTTTTGCGGGGCTTTTGGCGGCGGTTTGGAAAGAGCCTGAATGAAAGGGGGAGCGCACCATGCTGCACAAGAATCATCGACTGCGCTGTATTGCACTTCTCATTTCCGGGCGGGATCATTGTTCCCAAATTTCAGGGGCATTGCCGTTTTGCTGACGGCGGTGCCTCTTTTTTTGGGGCTGCGAGTTCTGTAGGAGGCAGAAAAACTTCATGAGCGAAAAGATCGATTACTCCAAAGGCATTTACGACGCGCGCCAGCTGGGCGCAGGCCGCATGTTCATTCTGGGCGTGCAGCACATGTTTGCCATGTTCGGCGCAACGGTGCTGGTGCCGCTGCTCACCGGCCTGAGCGTTTCCACCACCCTGCTGTGCGCAGGTCTGGGCACCCTGCTGTTCCACCTCATTACCAAAAAGAAGGTGCCTGCATTCCTCGGCTCCTCCTTTGCGTATCTGGGCGGCTTCTCCATCGTGGCCCCCATGCTGGCTGATGCGGACGGCAACCTGACCGTTGCCAACACCAAGATGCTGCCCTACGCCTGCGCCGCCGTTGCATTTTCCGGTCTGGTGTATCTGGTGGCCAGCCTGCTGATCTCCACCTTCGGCATCCGCCGCATCATGCGGTTCTTCCCGCCGGTGGTCACTGGCCCCATCATCATCTCCATCGGTCTGATCCTGGCTCCCTCCGCCATCTCCAACTGTCAGGCAAACTGGCTGCTGGCCTTTGTGGCACTGGGCACCGTGGTCGTGTGCAACATCTGGGGCAAGGGCATGGTCAAGATCCTGCCCATCCTCATCGGTGTGCTGGTGTCCTATGCAGTGGCACTGGTGACCGGTGCAGTGGACTTCCAGCGCATTTCTGAGGCTGCATGGGTGGGCATCCCTCTGCACAAGGAGGCCATGGGCCTGTTTGCCATCGACGGCAGCCCGGAGTTCATCAGCGCACTGTTCACCATCATCCCCATTGCACTGGCAACCATGATGGAGCATGTGGGCGATATCGCCGCCATCAGCGCAACCGTGGGCCACAACTATATCAACGACCCCGGCCTGAACCGCACCCTGTTGGGTGACGGCCTTGCTACCACCATGGCCGGCCTGCTGGGCGGCCCGGCCAATACCACCTACGGCGAGAACACCGGTGTGCTGGCTCTGAGCAAGATCTACGATCCGCTGGTCATCCGCATTGCGGCTGTGCTGGCCATCATCCTGAGCTTCAGCCCCAAGTTTGAGGCTGTCATCAACACCATCCCCACCGGCATCATCGGCGGCATCAGCTTTGTGCTGTATGGCATGATCTCCGCCATCGGTGTGCGCAATGTGGTGGAGAACCGCGTGGACTTTACCAACAGCCGCAACCTGATCGTGGCTGCTGTCATTCTGGTGTGCGCACTGGGCTTCAACTCTGTGGGCGGCGTCAGCTTTGCCGTTGCAGGTGTCACCATCAACCTGTCCGGTCTGGCTGTGGCCGCGATCGCAGGCATCCTGCTGAACGCTATCCTGCCCGGCAACGACTACGAGTTTGATGCTGCTGACGGCTCCGAAGCCGCTACCAGCAGCAACCTGCAGGTCTGATCTCCCATAGAAGAAGGAAGAACAAGGCAGAAGCCGTCCTGTGTGTGCAGGGCGGCTTTGCTGTTTTTAAGGTGCACAGGGCAAAGCACACAGTTTTTGATGATGGTTTTTAGTGACCCTGCCGGAATTTATCTGTAAGGCAAAATAAATAGGAATTATTCTTAAAATTATCCTTGACTAACTAAGAATCATTCGCTATAATAGAGCCATGACAAGGGCCGGTGAGTACCAACACCGCCCAGCCTGTTTTCTAACTGATATAAAAAGAATGATGGAGGTCTATTCTTATGAAGAAGTACGTTTGCACCGTTTGTGGTTATATTGCTGAAGGCGAGATCCCGGCACAGTGCCCCGTCTGCAAGGCTCCTGCTTCCGCTTTTGTGGAAAAGACCGGCAACACCTACGTCACCGAGCATGTTGTGGGCATCGGCAAGGCCGAGGGCGTGCCGCAGGAGATCGTGGATGGCCTGCGCGCAAACTTTGAGGGTGAGTGCAGCGAGGTCGGCATGTATCTGGCAATGGCTCGTGTGGCTGAGCGCGAGGGCTACCCCGAGATCGCTGAGGCTTACAAGCGCTATGCCTACGAGGAAGCAGACCACGCATCCCGCTTTGCAGAGCTGCTGGGCGAAGTTGTCACCGACAGCACCAAGAAGAACCTGATGATGCGTGCCGAGGCCGAGTGCGGCGCATGTGCAGGCAAGATGGATCTGGCCAAGAAGGCAAAGGCCCTGAATCTGGATGCCATCCACGACACCGTTCACGAGATGGCAAAGGACGAGGCCCGTCACGGCCGCGGCTTTGAGGGCCTGCTGAAGCGCTACTTCAACACCGAAGTCTGATAAGGTTTCCCCGGTTATCCATTCTGACTGCTGCATGGCTTTGCCGCTGTGCAGCGGTTTTTTGTTCAACCTACGGAACGGTTCCGTTGACAGGCACAGCGGCGGCGGGTTATAATTTATCTCGTGTTCAATGAACTGCGAAAGGGGAGACGGGGAAATGAAAAACGGACATACCACCCGGCAAAAGGCCCCGGCGGGCCGCTACGCCCTGCTGGACGAGCTGCGCGGGCTGGATCTGGTCAGCATGATGCTGTACCATGCCTGCTGGGACATGATGTTCCTGTTCGGCATCTGGATGGACTGGTACGCGGGAATGCCGGGGCGTCTGTGGCAGCAGAGCATCTGCTGGGTGTTCATCCTGCTGTCCGGCTTCTGCGTGCCGCTGGGACATCACACCCTGAAACGCGGCGCACAGGTGTTTGCCGCCGGGGCGCTGGTCACGGCGGTGACGCTGCTCTTCATGCCGGAGGATCGGGTAGTGTTCGGCGTGCTGACCTTTCTGGGCAGCGCCATGCTGCTTACCGGCCTGCTGGAACCGCTGCTGAAAAAGATCCCGCCCGCCGCAGGGCTGGCGGTTTCGGCGGTGCTGTTTGCACTGACTTATCATCTGGACGAGCGTTGGCTCGGCTTCGGCGGGCTGCGCCTTGCGCTGCCGGATGCATGGTACGCGAATTACTTTACAGCGTTTTTCGGCTTTCTGCCCTTCGATTTTTATTCCACCGATTATTTTGCCCTGCTGCCGTGGCTGTTTTTGTTCTGGGCAGGGTACTTTCTGCACGGCGTGGTGGGCCGGGCGCGGATGGAACCGCTGCGCCGTTCGGTCTGCCCGGCACTGGGCTGGATGGGGCGGCACTCGCTGGTGCTGTATCTGCTGCATCAGCCGGTGATCTACGCGGTGCTGACGGTGTGGGCGATGATTTTTCGCTGAAAAGGCTTGACAGGACAGGGAAGCTGTGGTATTCTATCGGTGGTTAGAAGATACTAACCAAATGGAAATGCGTCTGCGTGGTTGGACGCATTTTCATGGAACATAAAGTTAGAGATATCTAACTAATATTGATTTGAGAGAGGACGATCTTTATGAGCAAAGTAGCAGTCGTATTCTGGAGCGCAACCGGCAACACCGAGACCATGGCAAACTGTGTGGCAGAGGGCGCAAACGGCACCATCGTGCCCTGCAGCGAGATGAACGCCGCAAAGCTGGCTGAGTTTGATGCAGTGGCTTTTGGCTGCCCTGCAATGGGCGCGGAGCAGCTGGAGGAGAGCGAGTTCGAGCCGATGTTCTCTGATCTGGAGGGTTCTCTGAACGGCAAGAAGATCGCCCTGTTCGGCTCCTACGGCTGGGGCGACGGCCAGTGGATGCGTGACTGGGTGGAGCGTGCTCAGGGCGACGGCGCACAGGTGCTGAACGGTGAGGGCCTAATCTGCAACGAGGCCCCGGACGATGATGTTCAGGCTGCATGCCGCAAGCTGGGTGCAGATCTGGCTGCATGGTAAGCAGGAGAAGCTTCTCTTGACAAACAGAGACGGGTGCGATAAACTATGAGAACACCGAAAAACGGTGTTTTTGCAGAGTTGAAAGTTAGTAAATGCTAACTTTCACGCAAAAGCAGCAGCCTCTGTACAGAATGCATCAAAACTGCGGCAGGGGACAGCAGACGGAAAGGTCTGCGCTCCTGCCGCTTTGGTTTCAGAAAGCGGTGTATATGGCAGTGGCTGCAGCAATTGGTGTTACGGTAGGCTTTGCATTTTTGCGCCGTGCGGTGCGCCGCGCTGCAATGCGGTCGGGCCGTAGAAAAAAATAAGGCAGCAGGAGGCCCCGTCCCATGCAGGATATCCCGAAGAACTTGGATCAGAAACGCGAAGATGAAAAGATGCTGGTGAGCGAGATGATCGCTCTTTACTGCCGCAGGCAGCACAAAACACCCAAAGGCAGCCTGTGCCCGGAGTGCCGGCAGCTGCACGATTACGCCCTGACCCGCATTGACAAATGCCCGTTCATGGAGACCAAGACCTTCTGTTCGGCCTGCAAAGTGCACTGCTACAAGCCGGAAATGCGGGAGAAGATCCGCGCGGTGATGCGCTGGGCAGGCCCGCGGATGCTGCCGGTGCACCCGGTGCTTTCCATCCGGCATGTAGCAGTCACACTCCGGTCTAAGCGCGAAGCGAAAAAGGCTGGCTGAGTTTTCCAGAATAAACACCCTGCCCGCAGGCCATACTGTGGACAGAGAGGTGATAAATATGGAAAACATCGGCGTTACCTGTGATGTCTGCGAGTGCTGCCACAATGTGAGCGGCTGCAAGTGTGACCTGCCCCAGATCAAAGTGACCGAGCAGTGCACCTGCGATACGCAGCAGGTGGAGACCCCGCACTACTGCCAGAGCTACGAGAAAAAGTAATTCCTAAAGCAGCAAAACAGCTCCTGCCAGAGCATTTCCGGCAGGAGCTGTTTTGGGTCACGGAGGTCAGCGCAGGGCCACATTGCAGGTGGCAAGGCTGCGGATCAGGGTGCCCACGCTTTCCTTCATCTGGATGCCCACGAAGCCCAGCGTGAATGCGGCCTGCACATTGGCCAGATTGTCGTCGATGAACACGCACTCGCTGGCCTTCAGGCCGTATTGATCCAGCAGGGCCTGATAGATGCGGGGGTCGGGCTTGTTGACGTGCACCTCGCAGGAGGCTACGCCGCCGTCAAAGCGGTCCAGCACGCCGCGCTCCTTGAGCAGGGCCAGCACGTCCTCCGGAATGTTGCTGAGATAGTACACGCTGTAGCCATGGTTCTTCAGGCGGCGCACCAGCTCCTGCATCCGGCGGCGCGGGCGCAGGATGTGCAGCCAGTCGTCCAGCACGCCCTGCACCTCAAACTCGCGCCCGGCGGCCTTGGCGTTGCGCAGCATGGCCTGATTGCCGTCAAAGCGGGAGACAAGCCCCGCATCCAGCTGCTTCCACTCCTCGCTGCCAAAGGTCAGGTCGTACACCTGCTCCTCGATCTCTTCATTGCAAATGCGGTCTACCAGATAGGCGCGGGGGGCAAAATCCACCATGACACCGCCCAGATCAAACACGATGCTTTTATACATTTAAAATTTCCTCTGTTTCTCATGGAATGCTCTGCCCACAGTATACCACAATCTGCCATGCGGTTTCCACTGCTTTTTGCATGATGTGCCCGGCAGCTGCATAAGCTGTGGCAGAAAGGGGAGAAGGGCATTGACCATCCGGGAACTGTGTGAAAAAGAGGTGGTGCAGCTGGAGCAGGGGGTCTGCCTTGGCCGGGCCGACGACCTGACCTTTGACCCTGCCACCGCCCGGCTGCAGAGCCTGATCCTGCTGGGGCGGCCAAGGCTGTTCGGATTGCTTGGCCGGGACGATAGCCTGACCATTCCATGGCAGGAGATCGAGACCATTGGCACGGATGCGGTGCTGGTGCACACGGCCCTGCCGGAAGCACCGCCGCAGCCGGAACAGCTCAAATGGTGGCAAAAGCTGCGCGTGAAGCTGGGTTTGTAAATTTTTTGCAAAAACAGGGTGGACTTTTTTGTGGAAGTGACTATAATAATCGCAGAAGCTTTGTGCAAAAAGCGTAAAGAAATGTGCTTTTGCGTTTGATCTGAGGTTTCACGGATGAGGAAAGGAACAGGAATTATGAAAACTCCCAAACCGCTTTTGGCGCTGCGGATGGTATTCCCACTGGCGGCATCGCTGATCGTGCTGCTGCTGGGCGAGGGGATCGCCCGCGGGAGCCTGAGCGCAGACGTTTTTGCAAGTTTTATCTTCCCGCACATCGGGGCTTATCTGCTGGCGTGGCTGCTGCTGTTTCTGGTGTGGCTGCTGCTGGACTGGGTGTTCCGCTGTCCGCCGCTGTCCACGCTGGGCATGGCGGTGCTGGGCTGTGCGCCCTGCGCGGTGAACTTTTACACCCTGCAGCTGCGCGGCGAGCCGTTCCTGCCATGGGATCTGACACAGGTGTCGGAGGCTGCCGGTGTGGCATCCGCTGCGGGCCTCAAGATCCAGCCCAGCATGGTCGTGGCCATCATCGTGGTGCTGGTGCTGACGGCGGGCAGCTTTTTCCTGTACCGCGGCCGTCACAAACAGCGCTGGCTGCCCCGGCTGGCGGGCAGTGCCGCCACCGCGGCGGCCCTCTGCCTGCTGGTGTTCGGCGTGTACCTGCAGCCCGCTGTCACGCAGGTGCTGGGCATTACGCCGGATGCATGGATGCAGGACCGCTACTACCGCTACTACGGCGTGATCACCGGCTTTATGACCAACCTCACCAATCTGGAGATCTCGAAGCCCGAGGAATACTCGCAGGAAGCGGTGGATGCCCTGCTGGACAATGTGGACGAGAGCCAGAAGTTTGCCACCAGCCCGCTGTACTCCACCAGCTACAGCGCCGTGACCCCCAAGGACGAGCAGGTGAAGCAGCCCACCATCATCTATGTGATGGACGAGTCCTACTGGGATGTCTCGGAGCTGGAACAGTACGACATCACCTTTGATACCGATGTTTCCAAGAACCTGCACGCCTTGCAGCAGACCAGCGCCTATGGCCGGGCCTACAGCCCCAGCTTTGGCGGCGGCACCTGCGATGTGGAGTTTGAAGCCCTTACCGGCTACTCGGTATCCTTCCTGCCCAGCGGCAGCAAGCCCTACCAGCAGCATGTGACCAAGCCCATGTTCGCCATGCCCAATTACCTCAAGCTCAAGGGCTACCAGACCGCAGCCGTGCACTGCTTCTGGGCAAAATACTGGAGCCGCGACAAGGCTTACCCCAACCTCGGCTTTGACGATTTTATCAGCCTTGAGGATATGCATGACGTGACCAAGGTGCGCAAGCACTACTGGACCAGCGGCCTTGTCACCGATGATTCCATGGCCGACCAGATCATCCAGCAGTACGAGAGCATGAAGTCCAGCTCGGACAAGCCCATCTTCCTGCACGCTGTCACCATGCAGAACCATACCAATTATAACAAGGACAACTACCCGGACGACGAGCGGGTGAAGGTGCTGTCCCACCCGGCGGGCCTCAAGCCCAGCACCGTGGGCGCGCTGGAAGATTTTGCTACCGGCATCCGGGATGCAGATGCCATGATGGGCAAACTGACCGAATACTTCTCGCAGGTGGACGAGCCGGTCATTCTGGTGTTCTGGGGCGACCACTATAACCCCATCGATTCCAATTACGATGTCTACACCACTACCGGCTATGCCAGCGATTCCAGCGCAGACCCCCGCCTGCACCAGACCACGCTGCTGATGTGGTCCAACTACAGCCAGCAGCAGGTGGACCTTGGCACCATTGCCGCTTACGATATCTCGCCGGTGATGATGGACATTTACGGTCTGGAAGAGCCGCTCTACTTCCAGTTCCTGAACCGTCAGCTGCGCGTGGCCAGCCGCACCAATACCCGCGGAACCACCATGAATCTGGACGGCACCACCACGCAGGAGCCTACCGAGTTCCAGCAGCGGTGGAGCGCAGAGCACTGGCTTTTGCAGTACGACCTGATGTTCGGCAGGGGATACGCCCTGCAGCGCATGGGCCTTGCGGGCCTGAGCGGCGTGGACACAGGCAAATGAGCGAAAAACAGACGATTTCTTTGTAAAAAACAGAGAAAAACTCTTGCAACCGGCGTTTGTTTGTGATATTATAACAAGGCATTACACACGCATCACTATGCCCTTTTGTGCCCAAATGGGTGGAGGGCAGTCCCGAACCGTCCGATACGGCCCGGGATCACGGTGTGCGGAGGCAAAACAATATCTGGAGGTATTTTTACTATGGCAGTCGTTTCTATGAAGCAGCTTCTCGAAGCAGGTGTGCACTTCGGTCACCAGACCCGCCGCTGGAACCCCAAGATGGCAAAGTACATCTTCACCGAGCGCAACGGCATCTATATCATCGATCTGCAGAAGACCGTGAAGAAGCTGGACGAGGCTTACAACTACGTGAAGGAAGTTGCAGCTGAGGGCGGCGACATCCTGTTCGTCGGCACCAAGAAGCAGGCTCAGGAGTCCATCCGTGACGAGGCTCTGCGCTGCGGCATGCACTATGTCAATGCTCGCTGGCTGGGCGGTATGCTGACCAACTTCCGCACCATCCGCAAGCGCATCGACCGTATGGATCAGCTGGCTAAGATGAAGGAGAACGGCACCTTCGAGCTGCTGCCCAAGAAGGAAGTTGCCAAGCTGGAGCTGGAGATGGAGAAGCTGGACAAGTACCTGGGCGGCGTCAAGAACATGAAGACCCTGCCGAAGGCTATGTTCATCGTCGATCCTCACAAGGAGCGCATCGCTGTTGCTGAGGCCCGCAAGCTGAACATCCCCATCGTGGCTATCGTTGATACCAACTGCAACCCCGACGAGATCGATTACGTGATCCCCGGCAACGACGACGCGATCCGCGCTGTCAAGCTGATCGCTGGCGCTATGGCTGACGCTGTGCTGGAAGGCAAGCAGGGCAACCAGGAGGCCGCTCCCGCTGAGGATGCAGCAAACGCCTGATTTCCCATCCCACAAACAACAAAATAACGTGTAAGGGAGAATACGAAAATGGCTATTTCTGCAAAGGACGTTATGGAACTGCGCAAGCAGACCGACTGCGGCATGATGGAGTGCAAGAAGGCTCTGACCGAGGCTGACGGCAACTTCGAGAAGGCAATCGAGATCCTGCGTGAGCGTGGTCTGGCTACCGCTGCCAAGAAGGCAAGCCGTACCGCTGCCGAGGGCATGGTCTACGCTGACTACTGCCCCCAGTGCAAGGTGGGTGTTGTCATCGAGGTCAACGCTGAGACCGACTTCGTTGCCAAGAACGACAAGTTCGTTGCTTTCGTCAAGGAGGCTACTCAGGTCATCATGAAGCAGAACCCTGCTGATGTTGAGGCTCTGATGGCTTGCAAGACCGAGAACGGCGAGACCGTGGACGAGGCTCTGAAGAACCTGATCCTGGTCATCAAGGAGAACATCAAGGTTCGCCGCTTCGTCCGTTACGAGGGCGTTTGCTCTGCATACGTCCACGGCGGCGGCACCCACGGCATTCTGGTCAACTTCGAGACCACCAACGGCATCGAGGCTAAGGACGAGTTCGTTACCTACGGCAAGGACATCGCCATGCAGGTCGCAGCTGCTAACCCCGGCTATGTCGATGAGGCTTCTGTCCCCGCTGAGGTCGTGGCCAAGGAGAAGGAGATCATGCTGGCTCAGATGGCTGGCGATCCCAAGACCGCGAACAAGCCCGAGGCTGTGAAGCAGAAGATGATCGAGGGCAAGATCAAGAAGTTCTTCAAGGAGAACTGCCTGGTCGATCAGGAGTTCGTCAAGGACGGCGACCTGACCGTTGCTCAGTACACCGCTAAGGTCGCTAAGGATCTGGGCGGCGACATCAAGATCGTCAAGTTCACCCGCTTCCAGAAGGGCGAAGGCCTGGAGAAGCGTGCTGACGACTTCGCTGCTGAAGTTGCAAGCATGGTGAAGTAATTTAACTTCCAAAGTTGAATTGGGAGCTGCAGTACCCGTAACAGGGCACTGCGGCTCCTTTTTTGTTTGTGTTTGGCGGGCGGATGTGCTATCATAGAGAAAACGGAAAGAAGGGAGGACGAAAAGCAATGCGCAGTGTAAACAAAACGTCTCTCCGAATGGAGAGCATGATCGGATAAGGAGAGTCCCTTATGAAAAAACAAACCATGACTCTTGCGGGCATCCCTGCCATCCTGTACGGCAGCCGGAGCCGGAATGTTTACCTCTATCTCCACGGCAAGAACGGCTGCAAGGAAGAAGCAGAACGTTTCGCCGCTACAGCCTGTGCAGCTGGCTGGCAGGTGCTGGCTATCGACCTGCCCGAACATGGCGCACGGAAAAACAGCCCGGAGCGGCTTCTGCCGTGGGTGGCTGTGCCGGAGATAGAAGCCGTATACGCCCGCATGAAGCCGGTGTGGGCGCATATCCGGCTGTATGGCGTGAGCATCGGCGCGTGGCTTGCCATGCAGGCGCTGCAGGGAGACGCGCCGGAACAGGCCCTGCTGGTCTCTCCGGTGGTGGATATGGAAGCTCTCATCACGAATATGATGCAATATGCCCATGTGACCGAGGAACAGCTGCAGCGGGCAGGGGAGATCCCCACGGATCTTGGGGAGACCCTCTCATGGCCGTATCTGTGCTGGGTGCGGGAACATCCGCTGCACTGGCATGGCCGCACGCAGGTGCTGTATGGTGACAGGGATGCCCTGACCAGCCGCACCATGATCGAGCGCTTCCGTCAGGAAAGCGGGGCGCATCTGACGATCATGGAAGGCGGGGAGCACTGGTTCCACACCCCGCTGCAGCTGGCCGTGCTGCAGAGCTGGGAAGAGGCCAATCTCTGAGTACAAAAAACGCCGCTGACGGTTTTTACGCCGTCAGCGGCAGTTTGCATTTACAGATTCAGTTCAGCAGGATCTGAAACTCAAACCTTTGCCTCGCTGTTGTGCTCAGCATTCTTATAGGCCTTGAAGGAGTGGAACACGATGTTCAGGCCCAGAACGATCAGCAGCACGGCCAGGATCAGCTGCAGGCCGTTTGCAATGAACACAGCACCCCAAGTGGTCTCGCCAGCGGGGATGGTGACAGCAGCGGCATTGCTGATGGCCTTGACCATGGCGATCAGGCGCTGCACCAGAGCGGTGAAGGTGACGCACAGCATGATGATCAGCGGAGGGAAGATCATCTTGTTGCTGCGGCCGGTGACCTTCAGGAACACGCACAGGGTGGCCAGAACCAGAGCGCTCAGCAGCTGGTTTGCAGAACCGAACAGGGGCCAGATGTTGGCGTAGCCGATCTTGGTCAGCAGGAAGCCGAAAGCCAGAGTCAGGAAGGTGGAGAAGTACACGTTGCACAGCAGCTTGCGCCAGCCCTCAGCATGCTCCATGTCGTCCACGCTGAACAGCTCCTGGAAGCTCATGCGGCCGATACGGGCCACAGCATCCAGACTGGTCAGGGCCAGTGCGGAAACGCACATGGTCATAAACACAGAGGCAAAGTGCTGGTCAAGGCCGAAGCCCACGAAGAAGCTGGCAACGCCGCGGCTGAAGACCTGGAACGGAGTGCCGTCTGCGGGGGTGCCGTCTGCAGCAGCAGAAGCACCGGCCACGCACAGGGCGATGACAGCCAGCAGGCTTTCCAGCACCATGGCACCATAGCCGACCTTCAGCATATCCTTCTCATTGGTAACGGTCTTGGAGGAGGTGCCGGAAGACACCAGACTGTGGAAACCGGAAACAGCGCCGCAGGCAACGGTAACGAACAGGATGGGGAACATGGTGCCCAGCTTGGCGTTGGTAAAGCCGGTGAACACCGGCAGGTTCATGACGGGATGGTTGACGATCAGGCCCAGAACAGCACCCACGATCATGGCCACGAACATAAAGGTGGTCATGTGGTCACGGGGCTGCTTCAGCAGCCACATGGGCAGGACAGCGGCAAAGAAGATGTACACAAAGGTGATGTAGCTCCATGCAGCCTTGCCCAGAATGATGGGGAAGTTTGCACCCACCACAAAGGACAGCACGATGAATACGATGCTGATCACATTCTCTTTCCAGCCGGTGAAGTGCAGGTTCTTCTGCAGCAGGCCAAAGATCACGGCGAACACCATGAACATGATGGAGACCATGCCGGCAGCACCGTTGGTCTGGGCAGCCTCCACCAGAGCACCGTCAGCACCGTAGGCATTGAAGGTGCCGGCCACCATGTCGGCAAAGGCGGCAATGACGATGCCGCAGAACAGCCAGCAGAACAGCAGGAACAGCTTGCGGCCGGTCTTGCCGATGTACTTTTCGATCAGCATGCCCATGCTCTTGCCGTCGTTCTTGACGGAAGCATACAGAGCGCCGAAGTCGGTGACAGCACCGAAGAAGATGCCGCCCAGCAGCACCCACAGCAGCACCGGCAGCCAGCCGAAAGCAGCGGCCTGGATCGCACCGGTAACAGGGCCTGCACCGGCAATGGAGCTGAACTGGTGTGCAAACACGGTCCAGCCGTCGGTGGGAACGTAGTCCCGGCCGTCCTCATGGACAACTGCCGGGGTCTTGGCAGAGGGGTCAATGCCCCACTTGTTTGCCAGCCAGCGGCCGTAAAGCATATAAGCGCCAAACAGACACACGGCTGCGATCAATACGATGACCAGCGTATTCATTGTTCTTACCTCTTTCCTTTTTGGCATCCGGCAAATGTCAGCGGCATGGGTGCGGCAGGGTGTAAAAAAAGGCCCCGTCCTCCTGCGTTCGTTCCATTTGGGACGAACCATCGAAGACGAAGGCCATCACATACACTGCACATCGTGTATGGAATACTCCGCGATACCACTTCGTTTGCTGCACAGGGCAGCCACTCCCAGCGTACATACATACGCAGCCCCGTAACGTGGGCAAAACGGCCATGCATTACTGGAAGGCGGGGTCAGCGCCTTTGTTCACACAGGCTGCTCGCAGGGGAGAACGCTTTGCTCCTGACTGCTGCCCTTGCATCAGATGGGCGGCTCTCTGGGAGAGGGTGCTGCAAAGAATCATGTCCTGTTCATCGCATTTGCCGAATGATTGTCCGTATTTTAGTGCGGGATTCACAAATTGTCAATATCTTTGGAACAAGTTCGGAGGATACACTAATTCGGGAAAGCGTTCTGCAAGAATTTTTAGATGATTTTTGTTCATGCGTGAAACGAAAAAAACTATACACCCACACGAATGAAAAGAGTTCACGCCAAGGACTTGACTTTCACACTTTGATGTGCTAAAGTGATGATGCAGGAAAGAACCGGAACATTTCCGAAACATTTAAAAGAGGGAACGCTCCCAAAACCGGACAGTCCGCTGCGGCGGCAAGGAGAACATTCATGACAGATAAAAATTCCAGAAGAAACCAGACCACCGATGCACTGTTCGATGCCATCCTCAGTCTGGAAACGCGGGAGGAGTGCTATAACTTCTTTGAAGACCTGTGCACTGTAAAGGAGATCTCGGATATGGCGCAGCGGCTGGAAGCGGCAAAGATGCTGCTGGACGGCAGAACCTACGATCAGATCGTGAAGGCAGTGGAGATCAGCACGGCCACCATCAGCCGCATCAACCGCTGCATCCAGTACGGCTCCGGCGGCTACCGCGAGACTATCGAAAAGGTGCGCGGCACCCAGAACCCTAAAAAGCAGGAGTAACACCGGCGTACCCGGCAGACATAGAATGGGGCGTACACCGCCCCTGACCGGATGAACGAAAGGAAGGTTTTATCATGTCTGCTGAGAACTGTATCGATACCACCCGCTGCCCCTGCCCCTGCCTGCCCAAGGTGACGCTGGAGCAGGCGGTCGTTGACCTTGTGGAGAGCATCGCTCTGCAGGAAAATGCCCTGAGCCACATCCTGTGCGCCGAGAGCCGGAAGATGGACGCCGCCATGAAGCTGGACGGTCTGGACCTGTGCAAGCTGCTGGAAGTGAACGATTCGGCCACCAACATGGTGCACGCCGTGGCAAACCTGGAGCTGGTGCTCAAGGATAAGCTGGAGTTCGTCTCCAACAACCTGTACTATCCGCCTGCGGATGCCGCAGCGAAGTAAGAAGATGCTGAAAGGCCTGTCCGGATGCCGGGCGGGCCTTTTCTCTGCTTGAATGCATAATTTTTGTAAAAACCATTTGTTGGAATTGCTGATAACGGGATTCTGTGCTATACTATACAATGTATCACCATGAAAGTGAGGAAATTTACAAATTGCTGAACTACGATGCGATCCTGTTTGATGTGGACGGGACCCTGATCGATTCCGCTCCCGGTATCATAAATACATTAAAAGAAGTCTTTGCCAGGATGGGCGTGGACACCACAAATGTGAACCTGCGCCGCTACCTTGGCCCGCCGCTGCGCAAGAGCTTTGGTGAGCACTTTACCGACCCGGCCCTCATTGAAAAGGCCACCGACCTGTACCGCGACAGCTACGCCGTCAAGGGCAGCCACGAGTGCGCCGCCTACCCCGGTGCAGCAGAGATGCTGCAGCGCCTGAAGAACGCGGGCCTTGTGCTGTGCACCGCTACCTCCAAGCCCACGCAGGTCGTCACGCCCATTCTGGAAGAAAAGGACCTTGCAGGCTATTTTGATTTTATCGGCGGCGCGTCCATGGACGAGAGCCGCGACACCAAGACCGACGTGGTGCGCCATGTGCTGGCCCAGCCCATGATGCAGGGCAGGCGGGTACTGATGGTGGGCGACCGCAACGACGACATGCGCGGCGCTGCGGACTGCGGGCTGGATGCCGCCGGTGCGCTGTACGGCTACGGCAGCAGGGAAGAGCTGGAACCCTTCCACCCGGTGCTGCTGGCCGAAAGCTGCGCCAGCCTTGCAGACCAGATCCTGAACGGACAGGCATGACCGGAAGGCCCTGTGCCGGAAACGAAATGAATGGTGAGAAATATGAGAAATACACGACCGGAAAAGCAAGCGCTTACTCCTATGCAGAAGCAGGCTGTGCTGGTGTGCAGTGTGTGCGCGCTGGCAGCCATTCTGACCATTGCCATTACCATGACGCTGCTCAAGCGCGGCAAGACCCCTGCGGCCCCGGGGGAACAGCCCTCCAGCGAGGTGCTGGTGCCGGGCGAAGAGGATATCTCGGATCACTACCAGATCAGCGAGACCTCTGCCGCCCTGCTGCCGGAGACCGCCGACGCGGGCGAGAGCTACCAGAAGGAAACGCTGTTCCTCGGCGATTCCAACACGGTGCGCCTGTACGCCAACGGCCTGATCAGCCTGCAGCAGTTCTGCGCCAAGGAGGGCATTGGCACCCATGCCGCCCTGAACGAGGGCATCGTTACCTTTAAAAAGGACAGCAGCACCTACACCATCGCGCAGGCCGTGGCCAAAATGAAGCCCCGCCGCGTGGTCATCATGCTGGGCACCAACGATACCGGCATGAGCGTGGACGAGTTCATCAGCAGCTACACCGCGCTGGTGCAGGCCATTCAGGAAAGCTACCCCTACACCGACATCATCGTGAACACGGTGCCGCCGGTGCCTGCAAACCACGCAAACTACCCCCACATGGACCAGACCAAGATCGACGACTTCAACATGGCCCTGCTGTCCATGTGTGAGCAGATGGGCCTGAAGTTCCTCAACAGCGCCGAAGCGCTGAAGGATGCCAACGGCTATGGCCGCGAGGATTACTACCAGACCGGCGATATCCACCTGAAGCCCGTGGGCCTGAAGGCCATGCTGAGCTATCTACGCACCCACGCTTACCAGACCGACGACCGCCGCCCCGACACCGCCAACATCCCCACCCGCGCCGAGTATACCCCGAACCCCAGTTCTGCGGTGGCAGCACCCAGCAGCTCGGAGGCTGCAGGCTCTTCCGAAGAGCAGGGTGTACTGTATCAGGCCAGCTACCGGGTGGACAAGACCGGCGGCACCCTTTCTAGCGGCAGCGACAGCGGCAAGACATCCCTCTCCTATGAAGTGACCAGCGCCGCCCAGTCCATCAGCGTGACGGCTGTGCCGCAGGACGGCTATGTGTTCGTCAAGTGGAGCGACGGTGTGACCCAGAAGACCCGCACCGATACGAACTTCAAGCAGAACGTGGACGTGACCGCCGTGTTTGCAGCGGCTTCCGTGCATATCAGCAGCACCGGCAAGGCTGTGCTGGGCGATTCCTACACCTTTACCGCAAAGCTGAGCGGCAAGCACCTCACTGCCGACAGCATCCGCTGGTACGCCAACGGTGTGGAAGTGCCGCAGGCGGCGGGCAAGACCACCGTCAAGGTGGAGATCGACCCCTCCATGCTCGATGCGACCTTTAAGGTGTACGCAGTGGCAAGCTACAACGGCTGCACCGTTACCAGCAACACCCTGAATGTGACGGTCAGCGGCGTAAGCTCCGGCAGCTCTTCGTCCAGCTCCGGCAGCAGTTCCGGCTCGTCCGGCAGCACGTCGGGCAGCGGTTCTTCCGGCAGCACCAGCTCTTCCGGTGCATCGTCCGGCACCACCTCCGGGGCATCCTCCGGGGCTACATCCACCTCCGGCAGCTCGTCTCACAGCTCTTCCAGCAGTGAGAGCACGGCTTCCCCGGCAGGCTCAGCTTCTGCTTCCAACGGAACAGCCAGCTCTTCCCACAGCACCAGCTCGTCCCACGCGGACTCTGGTGAGAGCAGCTCGGCTTCCCATAGCAGCTCCAGCAGCGAGAGCAGCTCTGCAAGCTCTGGCAGCTCCCATGCGGCTTCGGAATCCAATGCCAGCAAGGAAGCCGCCAACGAGCAGTCCGCATCCACGGACTCCGCGTCCTGAGACTGTCACCCCGGCCTGCTGTGCCGCATAGGCTGGCAGGAAGGGAGGCGTTTGCATGTACTACGAGGAACCCCGCATCCCGGCGCTGCCCGGGGAAGAGAATGTGACCGACGGCAGCGTGGACGATTACGGCACCGACTGGGAGAACGTGGACAACGGCGCGCTGGAAGAGGAAATGGCAAAGTGTGCTGCCACCCCCTGTGATGTCAAAACCACCTGCCCGGACAACGATCCGGAGCAGACGGACGTACTACCGTACGAAATTGTAACAGAATGATGTGAAGCCAGCTCTGTTTACGGCAGGGCTGGCTTCTGCCTGTTGTTGAGCGCATGGCAGCTGAGGCCATGGCAGAAGGAAAAGAGGGAAGGTTTATGGCAAAATATTATTGCGTGCTGTTCGATGCAGACAACACCCTGCTGAACTTTGACGCAGCCGAAAGCAAGGCACTGGCCGAAACGCTGGTGAACTACGGCATTGAGCCGGACGCAGAAACGGTGCAGACCTACCGCACCATCAACTCGGAGCTGTGGCGGCAGCTGGAAAAAGGCCAGATCAAGCGGGAAAAGCTCATGGCGGAGCGGTTCACCCGCTTCCTCAAGGCCATTGATGCCGCCGGTGACGGAGCCGAGATGAACCGCTTCTATCTGGAACAGCTCTCCACCCACCCGGACCTGATGGGGCCGGAAGTGCTGGATGTGCTGCGGGAGCTTTCCGAGGTGGCAACGCTGGCCGTTGTGACCAACGGCTTCCAGAAGGTGCAGACCCGCCGTCTGGCCGAGAGCGGTGTGCTGAACTTTATGGAGGACGTGTTCGTCTCCGAGAAGATGGACAGCGAAAAGCCCAACCGGAAGATCTTTGATGCGGCCCTGCGCGCCCTTGGCGTGGAGAACCGCGAGCATGTGCTGGTGGTGGGCGACGGCCTGAGCAGCGACATTCAGGGCGGCGTGAATGCGGGCCTTGACACCTGCTGGTATAACCCCAGCCACGCCGAGAACCCCGGCAAGGTGGTGCCCACCTACGAGATCGCAGACCTGAAAGAGCTGTACCCGCTGGTGATGGAGCAGGAAGAGCTGGCCAATGTGGGCCTGAAGAACCGCCGCCACCAGTGCTGAGCCAATAAGCGGATGGAGAACGGGATCATAAAACTATGCTGATACATTTGGAAAAACTAGGCAAGAGCTTTGGCGAGAAGATCGTGCTGCACGATGTGACCGCCAGTGTCGAGCGGGAGGACCGCATCGGCATCGTGGGCCAGAACGGCGCGGGCAAGACCACCCTGCTCAAGATTTTGACCGGCGAGTACCAGGACTACGAAGGCGAGTTCAGCGTGACCCACGGCGTGACGCTGGGCTATCTGGAACAGAACGCAAAGCTGGATGCCACGCTGGATCTCTACGGCGAGATGCGCTCCACCTTTGCCCCTGTGCTGGATGCCATGGCCCAGATGCAGGTGCTGGAACGCAAAATGGCCGCGCAGCCGGACGACACGGAGCTGCTGGCCCGGCACGACCAGCTGCAGAACATCGTGGATGCCGCCGACGGCTACAACATGGATGTGAACATCAAAAAGGTGCTGTCCGGCATGGGCTTTGCGCAGGATACATGGCAGAAGAACATTGCGGTGCTCTCCGGCGGCGAGCTGACGCGGCTGCGGCTGGCAAAGCTGCTGCTGGAAAAGCCGGACGTGCTCATTCTGGACGAGCCCACCAACCACCTGGACTTTGCCACCATGGAATGGCTGGAAAACTACCTCAAGGGCTATTCCGGTGCGGTGCTGGTGGTCAGCCACGACCGCTACTTCCTCGATAACGTGTGTACGAAGATCTGGGAGGTCTCCTTCCAGACCATGACCACCTACAAGGGCAACTTCTCGGCCTACCTGCCCCAGAAGGAAGCCGCCGATGCCCTGCGCCAGAAGCAGCACGATGCAGATGTGGCACTGGCCGAAAAGCTGCAGGACTATGTGGACCGCAACCTTGTGCGCGCTTCCACCACCAAAATGGCCCAGAGCCGCCGCAAGCAGCTGGAAAAGCTGGAGATCACCGAAGCACCCAAGGACGAGACCAACCAGCTCAAGTTCCGGTTTGAATATGACGTAGAACCGTGGAACGAACTGGTGCTGCTCAAGAACCTGACCATCAAAATAGGGGAGCGCACCCTGCTGGAACCCTTTACCTACACGGTGTGCCGCGGCCAGCGGCTGGTGATCGCAGGCCCCAACGGCGCGGGCAAGTCCACCCTGATGCAGGTGCTGGATGGCAAGCGCCGCCCCTCCGGCGGCATGGTGCGGCTGGGCACCGGCGCACGGCCCAGCATCTTTGCCCAGCAGCAGAACCGTCTGGGGCAGGGCCGGGTCATCGATGTGATCTGGAACAAGTACCCCCGCATGACCGAGCTGGAGGTGCGCAGCCATCTGGCAAAGCTGGGCTTCCGGGGCGAGACGGTGTTCAAGCCCTGCGAGGCGCTTTCCGGCGGCGAGCTGGCCCGCCTGCGCTTTGCGGAGATCGTGCTGGAACGGCCCAACCTGCTGTTTCTGGACGAGCCCACCAACCATCTGGACATCTACACCCGCGAAAACCTGACCGAGGCCCTCATGGCCTACACCGGCACGCTGCTGCTGGTCACCCATGACCGCCACCTGATGAACAGTCTGGCCTGTCCTATCCTCTACCTTGAGGACGGCAAGGCCACCCTCTACCCCAGCTACGACGCCCTGATGGGCCGCAGCGCCCCGGCCCCTGCCGTGCAGAAGGCCGCCGAACCGGCCAAGACCGGCTACGGCAGGGAGCAGCGCCGCCGCCGCGCCGAGCTGCGGGCCAAGATCAAGGCCTGCGAGGACGAGATGGAAGCCTGCGGCGCACGCGAAGTGGAGTTGGATAACGAGATCAACTCGCCGGAAGTGTACAACGACCCCGACCTGCTGCGCCAGAAGAGCGACGAGCTGAGCGACCTGCGCTTCCATCAGGAAGAGCTGTTTGCCGCGTGGGAAGCTGCCATGGAAGAGCAGGAAAGCTACGAGCAGAGCCAGCAGACCGAAGAGTAAAGGAGGGTGCCGCATGCCCCAAAACAGACGCAGTTACGAAAAAACGCGCCGCATCGCCCTTTCCGGCCTGCTGTTTGCGCTGGCCATGGCACTTTCGTTCATTGAGGGCACGCTCACCATCCCGGGCCTTTTGCCGGGCATGAAGCTGGGCCTTGCCAACATCGTGGTGATGTACGCGCTGTTTTTCATGGGGCCAAGGCAGGCGCTGGTGCTGGACGTGCTCAAGGCACTGTTCGTGTTTCTGGTGTCCGGCTTCACGGCGGGCCTTCTCTCGCTGTGCGGCGGCCTTTTGTCCCTGCTGGTGATGTGGGTGCTGTACTACCTGCTGCCGGTGCGGCCCACCTGGTTCATCCTGTCCGTGTGCGGCGCGCTGGCCCACAACATCGGCCAGCTGCTGGGTGCAGGCGTGATCATCTCGTCCTCGCTCTCCTTCTACTACGCGCCGGTCATGCTGGTGCTGGGCCTTGTGATGGGCGCATTGACCTCCATCACCCTCAAGGCCCTGCTGCCGGCTCTTGGCAAAATGGGCTTCTCCACGCAGGAAAAGCGGGGGGAATAACCAACCGTCCATGCATCACAGTTGCATTTTGGCCGGAAATCAGTATAATAAGGAAACAACCTGCTAATTTAAAGATAAAATCTCTTGCATACAGCGCTGCCGCCGTGGGAAAGTGCGCGGCAGCCGGGAGGTGTTTGCACTATGAGTGAAAAAGTTACCATCAAGGTGGAGCGCAAAAAGCTGCATCTGCCCACCATCGCCCTGCGCGGGCTGGTGGTGTTCCCCAACAATCTCGTCCACTTTGAGGTGGGCCGCGAAAAAAGCATTGCCGCCGTGGAGTGGGCAATGGCAAATAATTCCAACGTGTTTCTGGTGGCACAGAAGTCCATGGACACCACCGAGCCGCAGCAGGCAGACCTGTTCAGCTACGGCGTAGTGGCCGAGGTCAAGCAGGTGCTGCGCGTCTCCGGGGACCTTGTAAAGGTCCTGGTGGAGGGCAAGTACCGCGCAAAGCTCAGTGTACTGGATGCCAGCGGCGATTTTCTGCTTTCGGAGGTGCGCCCGGCCCCGGTGCGCACAGGCAAGGCCGACGATGCCGTGGAGACCGAAGCGCTGCTGCGCGCCCTCAAGGCCGGGTTTGACGAGTACCTTGGCATGAACCCGCGCCTTGGCAAGGACGTGGTGTTTGCCATCGTTTCCAGCGACGACCCCGCCTTCCTCAGCGAGTACATGCCCGCAAACCTGCTGTTCCGCTACGAGGACAAGCAGGCTGTGATGGACGAGGGCACCCTGAACGGACGGCTGAAAAAGCTCATCGAGATGCTGCGCCGTGAGTGTCAGGTGATGAAAATTGAAAAGGAGATCGCGGAAAAGGTCAACGAGTCCATGGACAAGAACCAGCGCGATTACTACCTGCACGAACAGCTGCACATTATCAGCGACGAGCTGGGCGAGGGCGACGACACCCACGCCGAGGCCGACGAGTACCGCCGCAGGATCACCGGGCTGCACCTTGCCGAGGACAGCGAGAAGAAGCTGCTCAAGGAAGTGGACCGCCTTGCCAAGATGCAAGGCTCCAATCAGGAGGCAACGGTCATCCGCACCTATCTGGACACCTGCCTTGACCTGCCGTGGAACACCTTTACGGTGGACGACCTTGATATCAGCCGCGCACAGCAGATTTTGGACCGCGACCACTACGGCCTGAAAAAGGTGAAGGACCGCATTCTGGAAACGCTGGCCGTGCGCAAGCTGGCACCGGACGTGAAGGCACAGATCATCTGCCTTGTAGGCCCTCCGGGCGTGGGCAAGACCAGTATTGCACGCTCCATCGCCGAAAGTCTGGGCCGCAAGTATGTGCGCATCAGCCTTGGCGGCGTGCGGGATGAAGCCGAGATCCGCGGCCACCGCCGCACCTACATCGGCGCGATGCCCGGCAAGATCATCACTGCCATGATCTCTGCCAAGAGCGCGAACCCCCTCATGCTGCTGGACGAGATCGACAAGCTGGCAGGCGACTTCCGGGGCGACCCGGCCGCAGCCCTGCTGGAAGCGCTGGACCCGGAGCAGAACAGCACCTTTAACGATCATTTCATCGATATCCCGTTCGATTTGAGCCATGTGCTCTTTATCACCACTGCCAACGACCTTGGCAGCATCCCCGGCCCCCTGCGCGACCGCATGGACGTGATCGAGCTGCCCAGCTACACCCGCGTGGAAAAATACAACATTGCCCGCAAGCACCTGCTGCCCAAGCAGCTCAAGGCCTGCGGCCTGACCGGCAAGGTCACCCTGAGCCAGAGCGCGCTGTACGGCATCATTGACGGCTACACCCGCGAGGCCGGTGTGCGCAATCTGGAACGCACCATCACCAGCGTGCTGCGCAAGTGCGCCCGCAAGATCGCCGCAGGCGAGACGGAAAGCGTCTCCGTTACCGGCACCATGCTGGAACAGCTGCTTGGCCCCCGCTTCGTCAAGCCCGACTTCCTCAACCGCACCAACGCGGTGGGCATCGCCAACGGTCTGGCATGGACCAGCGTGGGCGGCGAGACCCTGCCCATCGAGGTGCAGGTGATGGACAACGGCAGCGGCAAGATCACCGTCACCGGTTCGCTGGGCGACGTGATGAAGGAGAGCGCACAGCTGGCCGTTACGTGGGTGCGCGTGCACGCCGCCGAGTACGGCATCGACCCGGAAAAGCTCAAGAAGTGCGACCTGCACATCCACGCCCCGGAGGGCGCAGTGCCCAAGGACGGCCCTTCTGCCGGTGTCACCCTGACCACGGCGCTGGTGTCCTGCCTGTCCGGCATCCCGGTGCGCGGTGATGTGGCCATGACCGGCGAGATCACCCTGCACGGCAACGTGCTGCCCATCGGCGGCCTGCGGGAAAAGAGCATGGCGGCCTACCGCGAGGGCATGAAAACGGTGCTCATCCCCAAGGACAACGAACCCGACCTGTATGAGGTGGACGACGAGGTGAAGAAGAACCTCACCTTCCTGCCCATGCAGAGCCTGACACAGGTGCTGAACGCGGCCCTGCTCAAGCCCCAGAACGCAAAGAAGGCCAAGGCTCCCAGCCGCACCCATGCAAAGAAAAAGGCGGCAGACGCCGCCATTGTGCCGCCCACCGCAGAAAAGCCCCAGCCCGGCGCGGTGTGCTGAGAATAGGGCAGGGCGGCAGATAGCTTTCTCCGCGAACAGCCCGGGACTCCAGTCCCGCCCCAACGCTTGCGCGCCGGGGCCCCACCCCCAGGACATTCGCTGGAGAAACTATCTGCCGTCCTGCTGGGATCGGCACCGGATACTCCGGCAAGATGCGCGAAGCCATGTCTAAAGTGCAGGCTGCGACTAAAATCGACAGAAAAGCCCGACGGGAAGTGCGAGGGCTTGCCTTCGCTGGTGGTCTGGCGAGCGCAGGCGGGACGGAGTGTCCGGTGACAATCCCCTTATCAAAGAAAGGAAAGCTCTATGAATTACAACAAAGCTGATTTCATTGCCAGCTACGGCATTTCCAGCCAGCTGCCCGAGAGCGACCGCCCGGAACTGAGCTTTTCGGGGCGGTCCAACGTGGGCAAATCCAGCCTCATCAATAAGCTGTGCAGCCGCAAAAACCTTGCCCGCGTGTCCAGTACGCCGGGCAAAACGGCTACCATCAATTTCTATTCGGTGGACGACTGCTACTTTGTGGACCTGCCCGGCTACGGCTACGCCAAGGTGAGCAACGCCGACCGTGAGCGCTGGGACGACCTCATCAACAGCTACTTTGAAGCACCCCGCCACCACACTCTGCTGGTGCAGCTGCTGGACTGCCGCCACGCACCCAGCGCCGACGATGAGCAGATGCTGCGCTACCTGCACTATCACCAGATCCCCTACGTGGTGGCCCTGACCAAGGCCGACAAGCTCAAAAAGAGCCAGCTGGCCAAGACGCTGGAAGACTTTGAGAACTTCTGCCGCCCCTATGGCTGCCAGAAGGTGGTGCTGACCAGCGGCGAGAACGGCTACGGCATCCCGGAGCTGCAGGCGGTGCTCAACGCCGCTGTGGCCGGGGAACAGGAAGCGGAGTAAACCATGGCCTACAACGAATTTGCCTATTTCTACGATGAATTCAACGGCGAGGCCGATTACGACGCGCTGTATGCCCACATCCATGCAAAGCTCAAGGAGCACGGCATCCACGACGGCATCCTTGCCGACCTTGGCTGCGGCACCGGTGAGCTGACGTTGATGCTCACGCAGGCGGGCTATGATATGATCGGCATTGACCAGTCCGAGGAGATGCTCTGCGTTGTGCGCGATAAGGCCGAACAGCTGGGCCTTTCCGGCAGGCTGCTGCTGCTCCGGCAGGACCTGCTCAAGCTGGATCTGTACGGCACCATCCGGGGCGCGGTGTCCACCTTTGACACCTTCAACCATATCCCGGACCTCGACACCGCAATTGCCAACGCGGGCTTTTTCATGGAGAAGGGCGGGGTGTTCCTGTTCGATATGAACACGCCCTACAAACACCGGAACGTGCTGGGCGACAACGCGTTCACCTTTGAGGAAGAGGATGCCGCCTGTGTGTGGCGCAACCACTACGATGCCGCCAACCGCCGCGTGGAGATCACCGTGGACATCGACTACCACGAGACCGGCGAGCACTTCCACGAGCAGTTCTGCGAGTACACCTATGACCTTGACACCATCCGCACCGCGCTGGAAAAGCACGGCTTTGCGCTGGAAAGCGTCTGCGACGGCGAGACCTTCGGCCCGCTGACCGAGGACAGCCAGCGCTATTTCTTCTGCGCAGTCAAGCAGTATACACAATTGGAGGGATAACTTTATGGCAAATCTGATCCGCGGCCTGTCGGAGAACGGCGGGGTCGTGTTCTGCGGCGTGGATTCCACCCAGATCGTCCGCAAGGCCGAAAAGCTGCACACCACCAGCGCCACCTGCAGCGCGGCACTGGGCCGTCTGCTCACCGGCGCGGCCCTGATGGGCTCCATGCTCAAGGACGACCGTGACCAGATCACCCTGCGTGTGTCCGGCGGCGGCCCGGCGGGCGTGGTCATTGCCTGCACCGACGGCACCGGCAACGTGAAGGGCTGCATCGATCACCCCTTGGTGGAGCTGCCCGCAAAGCCGAACGGCCACCTGGATGTGGGCGGCGCTGTGGGCAAAGACGGTGTGCTCACCGTCATCCGGGATAACCGCCTGCAGAAGGAGCCTACCGTGGGGCAGGTGCCGCTGGTCTCCGGCGAGATCGCCGAGGACCTGACCGCCTACTACGCCTACAGCGAGCAGGTGCCCACCGTCATGGCGCTGGGCGTGCTGGTGGACAAAGACCTGTCCATCCTGTGCGCAGGCGGCTTTATGGTGCAGCTGCTGCCCGGTGCCACCGATGCGGAGATCGATCAGCTGGAAAAGAACATCGCGGCCATGCCGTCCGTCACCACCCTGCTGCACGAGGGCAAGACCCCCGAGGACATGATGCAGCTGGCGCTGGCGGGCTTTGACCCCAACGTGCTGGACGAGCGCGATGTGCACTACCAGTGCGACTGCAGCGCCGAGCGCACCAAGGAGATGCTGTTCAGCCTTGGCCGCAAGGAGCTGGTGAGGATGCGCGACGAGGACCCCGCCTGCGAGGTGGTGTGCCACTTCTGCCACAGTAAGTACCGGTACGACCTGAACGACCTGCTTGCCGAGTACGACGCGCAGGCGGCGGAACGTGCCGCTGCAGAGCAGGGGACTTGACAAACCGCTAAAAAACAACTATACTACAAATAGAAAAGGCGCTGTCCGCAATGGTCAGCTCCCTCCGGCTAGATAGTCAATAAGAATGACCGCTTACCGTTTGGAGATTGGGGCGGTCATTTCTTATTGTTATGGATCTCTTTGAAGATTGCCCATGTGATCTGAAATGTAATCCCAACTGTGCCGCCAACAATGACGAACAGCTGCAGAACATCGTTCAACACCATGATGCATCCCCCCTTCCGCGTTTGCGAACGGGGGAACAAACAATAAGCTTTTACGTCCCCCGGACGCTTGCCGGAGGGAAGCATGACCACCTGCACTTGCAGATAGCACCTTAACGCCACCCTTCGGGGTGGCATTTTTAGTTTAGCATACTTTTTGACGAATTACAACGGGAATCCTTTCACCCGCAGATGTCCGCTGCCACGGTGTAGGTGACGGTATAGTCCAGTACATTGCCGTTCACGGTGCAGTCCTCTTTGCGGGCGATGTGCTCCGCGTCCGGCCATGCGGCGTACAGCGCCTGCAGGCTCTGCAGCCGGGCCAGCGCGGCGGCCTGCGCTTCGGTGCGGTGCAGCGTTTCCGGCTGCTGCACATAGCGGCAGGTCTCCTCCACAGAGCAGGGCAGGGCAAGGCCCAGCAGCGGCACCTCCGGCTGGAAGTGCCGGAGGACCACCGCCGCATGTTCCGGCGCAGGCGCGGCGGGCAGGGAGAAGGTGTGCCCGAACGCTGTCACCCGGTATGCGCGGGTGCACACGCCGGTGTACTGCTGCACCGTCTCTTCCAAGGGCACGGTGCGGGTGTCGCTCCACTCAAACTGCGCAACCACCGTTCCGGCGGCGGGCGCAAAGATCAGGGTGCCGTCCCGCTCGGCGCGGGCTGTGCCAATGAGGCCTTGCCCGGCTTCCACCTGCTGGCCCGGCTGCACCAGCATGGTGCCGCTGGTAAGGTTCGTGCGCAGAACAGTGCCGCTGCATTTTGCCCGGATGCCGTGCAGCGTTCCGGCGGCAATGTCCGGCTTGGGCCTGGCCGCGGCGGCTTCCACCACCAGCCGCCCTTTGGCAAAATTCAGGCTGGCCCAGGAGAACTCGCCGCTGTGCAAAAGGGCGTACTCCCCGGCGGTGAGCTTTGCCTCGGTCACAGCCGCACCGGGCTGCAGGCCCGCTTCCCGCAGGACGGCGCAGGCCCGCGCAGCCTGTCCGGTGGTGAGGGAAGAGGTGTCCGCATACCAGACGAATTGCTGTGCAAAGAGCAGCAGCGGCACAAACACCGTCAGCCCCGCCCAAAGCCCGGCCCGGCGCAGCAAGGGGCGCAGGCGGAAATACAGCCCCAGCTTCCGGCGGATGCGCAGCCGCACCCGGTGCTTGCGGGCCAGCGCGGCAAGGCGCGGGTACTGCCACGCGGCGCACCGCCCGCCAAACCCTCCCGGCAGGGCCGTTACCCCGTAGGGATGCAGCCCGGCCCGGGCGGCAGCGGTAAGCAGGGCTTCGGTGCTGCCATTGCATGCGGTGAACTCCACCGCGGCCCAAAGGCTTACCGGTTCCATGGGCACCTCCTAGTCATCCGCAAAGTCCGTGCGCACGAACCGCCCCCGCAGGGTCAGGCGGCTGGCGGTAAGGGTGACGATCTTCAGCCCGTCGCCGTAGATGGTCAACCGGCCATGGGGCATCTGCAGGCACAGCCGGTCGGGGCTGTAGGCCAGAATGCGGCAAAAGTGTTCCACCTCCATGCGGCCCCCGCTCAGGTAGACGGCAGGGGCGTGGTAAAAGCCCTGCGGCGGCTGACGGAACAGCAGGGCCAGCCAGCTTTGCGGCCTAAGCCGCTTTTTGCGCTTGGCACACATCCCATTCCCTCCCATCCCGCAGTTCTGCCCGCGGCGCGCTGCTACATATATATGGATGCGGAGGGCTGAGTTATGAATCGAAGCTGGAATTTCCGGCGGGGCGTGCTGCTGGCGCTGGCAGGGTACACGGCGTTTCTGGTGTTTGCCGCGCCGCAGCGCTGTGCCGATGCCCTGCAGGCGGGGCTGCGGCTGTGCGGCGGGCCGTTGCTGGTATCGCTGTTTCCGTTCCTCATCGTATCGGCGCTGGCGGCAGGCTGCGGGGCCGGGCAGTGGCTGGGCTTTGTGTTCCGGCCTGCGGCGCGGCTCATGGGCATCCGGGCAAAGAGTGCGGGCGGCGTGCTGCTCATTGGGGCCTTGGGGGGCTTTGCACCGGCGGCGGTGGCTGCGTCCGAAGCCGTGCGCACCGGTCAGCTCACCTCCCGGCAGGCCTCGGCGCTGCTGCCCGCCTGTGTGTGCAGCGGGCCGTCCTTTGTCATCCTCACGGTAGGGCAGCAGATGCTGGGCAGCCGCGCGGTGGGGGTGCGGCTGTTTGCGGCCCAGCTGCTGGCGGGATACCTCACGGCGGCGCTGCTGTGCCGGATGCAGGGCGGGGCCGGGCAGGCTCCGCCCGCGCAGGGGGAGACCATTCAGCTGCCCGCACTGGATGCGGTGATCGCGCAGGCGGCAGTGACCTACCTGAAGCTCTGCGGCTTTGTGCTGTACTTCCGGCTGCTGGCGGCAGGGTGCGGGGCATTGCTGCCACAGCCGTGGGCGGCGCTGCCCGCCATGTTGCTGGAAGTGTGTTCCGGCTGCGATCAGGCCGCCCGCACCGGGCTGTGGGCCAGCACGCTGTGCTGTGCGGCGCTCAGTGTGCAGGGGGTGTCGGTGCTTTTGCAGGTGCGCACCATCTGCCCGGCCGAGATCTCGCTGCGGCCTTTGCTGGCAGCGCGGGCGGTGCATCTGCCGCTCTCGGTGGCGCTGTTCTGGCTGGGCAGCACCGTGCCGGTGCAGGCCGTGCAGACCTTTACCACCCTGACCGAACGGGTGGTGGTGCTGCGCCGCGTGCCGCTGGACTGCGCCCTGCTGGCCTTTGCCGTGTGCTGCATCACGGTGGAGGTGTTATCTGATACAGTGGCAGATTATTGACGCTGATGCGATGAAAAATGCAGTGTATCAAGCTGATACAGTGCCCCCTTGATTGATACAGTGCGTCAGTGTATCAGGGCAGGCCAGTGTATCAACCTGATACACTGGCAAAAAGAGACATAAGTAAGTTATATATTTCTCACTGTATCATGTGTTTCTCCACGGTAGGCCAGCCGGGTAAACCACCCTCGCGCGCCGTCCTTTTGGCACAGCTGATATTTTGCAATGTCGCCATCCCGTACAAGCTCAGCATACGAGCGTTTGTAAGTGGCTTCACTGCACTTGATCTCCTGAAGTACAGCACTTTTGAGTTGAGGATTTGCCATCGACCCAAGGCGGCTCTCGGACAGAACGTTCAGGATGGCGCTGCGGGTGTCCTGCCGGGTCTCCGCCGTGCGCACCCGCCGCTCCTCAATGAAGTCGGCATCCTTCTTGTCGGTGTAGCCGTCAAACACGGCCCGCGCGGTCTTTACGCCCTCCACCTCCACATCGTCGATGTGCAGCAGCACCGTCTGCTGGGGGCGGGCGTAGCTGTTTTTCTCGTGGCTGAGATAAATTTTGCCGTCGTTCTTGGCGCGGCCCATCATCAGCACGCTGCGGGCCATGTCCCAGATATCCGAGCTGTCGGCCAGACGTGCGCGGCCGGAAACGCCCTGCTTTTTGTTGGAGTGCATCACGATGAGCACCGCGCAGCCCTGCTTTGCGGCAATGGCGCGCAGCGGCAGCAGGGCACCGCGCATCTGGTTGCGGCTTGCCATCTCCACATCGGAGGGCAGAAAGCTCTGCAGCGGGTCCACGATGAGCAGCAGCGGCCCGGCCTTGGCGGCAAAATCCGCCAGTACCTGATCCTTGAGGGTAAGGGGCTGGCCGGTCTTGCCAAAGTAGTCGTCGGCGGTCAGCACCAGCACCCGGTTCATGTCGGCCCCGGCCGCCAGCAGACGGGCCTTGAGCACCTTGCCGGGGTCGTCCTCGCCTGCAAGCAGCAGCACCTTGCCGGTCTGCTGCGGCGGCAGCGGAAAAAAGCCGGAGGTCTTGCCCGCCGTCACATAGGCAATGAGCTGTGCCTGCCAGATGCCCTTGCCGGTGCCGCCGTCGGCACCCAGCAGCGACACTTCGCCCAGCGGCAGCAGCTGCGGCACAAGCCACGCCACGCTCTGCATGGGCACATCGGCCAGCAGGCCGGGCTGCGCCGCGCTGCCCTCCAGCGCAAGCTTGCGCTGCTTTGCGTCCGCGTTCGCGGCTGCCATAAAGGCTGCGGGGTCGGCCTGCCACGCCTGCTTGCAGGTGTTGAGCCATTGATCGATCTTGTAATTGACGGCGGGCAGCTGCATGTTGCAGGCTGCGCCGCGCACGTCGTCCAGCAGGTCTTCCCGTGCATCCGGGTCGGTCTGGTGGAACATTACCGCAAAGGTCAGGCGGCTGAACAGCTGCTGCTCGGTCCGGCAGGCATCCAGCATGTTCAGAAAGTCTGTGCGGTCCTGAATGGATACTCCCAAAATACATTTCTCCTTTCGCTGTGGTTTATAACTGGAAGCAAAACCAAATGTTGTTGCTATAAGTATAACTCTGAAAAAACAACGTGTCAACAAATAGTTTTTGCGCAAAAAGCCACAGCTTCCGGGGTGAAAATACACCGGAAAATGGGAAAAGAAAAAGAGAAGGCGGGCACCTTCTCTTGACAAAACGGCAAAAAATAACTATACTACAAATAGAAAAGGTGCTGTCCGCAATGGTCAGCTCCTTCCGGTTGGATCAATAAGAATGACCGCTTACCGTTTGGAGACAGGGGCGGTCATTTCTTATTGTTATGGATCTCTTTGAAGATTGCCCATGCGATCTGAAATGTAATCCCAACTGTGCCGCCAACAATGACGAACAGCTGCAGAACATCGTTCAACACCATGATGCATCCCCCCTTCCGCGTTTGCGAACGGGGGAACAAACAATAAGCTTTTACGTCCCCCGGACGCTTGCCGGAGGGAAGCATGACCACCTGCGCTTGCAGACAGCACCTAATCACCGCCTTTTCGGGCGGTATTTTTAGTTTAACATACTTTCTGACGAAATACAATAAGAAGACACAGAAACGACGCTTTGTAAAATTTTATGGTGCATGGTTGCTTTTTGAAAAAAGCAGAGTATAATAAAAGTGAGAAAGTAAGAAAATCGCACAAAGGAGGATGAAGGATGCTGACGGAATTGAGGACAAAATCCCAGATCACCATTCCAAAGGATATTGTAATGAAGATGGGCCTGCGTGAGGGCGACAAGCTGGAGATCGTGGAGAAGGATGGCGTGATCGAGCTGATGCCGGTAGCCGTTTACCCCAAAAAGTATCTGGACGAGCTGCGCAGTGAGATCAACGAAGCAAAGGCCAAAATTGCGGCAGGGGAGCAGCCGGTGTTCGACACTGTGGACGCACTGTTTGAAGCGCTGGACGGTGCGGACGAATGAATTACAAGATCACCTACACCAAACGATTCATAAAAAAGGCCGCTGCGTTCACATGCAGCGGCCTTTCCATTTGATGGGGAGTATTCAGCGGCGGTTTACTGGATGCCGGTCACAGGGTAGTCCTGATCCTCAACGGCCTTCTTCAGCACGTCGTCGGCGACCTCGGCGTTCAGGGTGACGATGGCGGTGCCGGCCTCGTGGCTCACCACGGCCTCGTCCACCTCGGGCAGGGCTTCCAGAGCCTTCTTCACGCGGGCTTCGCAGTGGCCGCACATCATGCCTTCCACCTTCAGGGTCTTTTTCATAGCAGTGTCCTCCTTGGTACTCTCTTTATTTGCAACCGCTGCGGGCTGTGCGGAGACAGCGGGCAGGGAAGCAGCATTTTTTGCCGCACGATCGTGCTTTGTGCTGTGCACGTCGAACAGGTTCAGGCGCAGGGCGTTGCTTACCACGCAGAAGCTGGAAAGGCTCATGGCAGCAGCACCGAACATGGGGTTCAGCGTCAGGCCGAAGGGGATGAACACGCCTGCGGCCAGCGGGATGCCGATGATGTTGTAGATGAACGCCCAGAACAGGTTTTCGTGGATGTTGCGCAGGGCAGCACGGCTCAGGCGGATGGCGGCGGGCACGTCTGACAGCTTGGAGTTCATCAGCACCACGTCCGCCGCGTCGATGGCAACATCGGTGCCTGCGCCGATGGCGATGCCGGTGTCGGCACGGGTCAGGGCCGGGGCATCGTTGATGCCGTCGCCCACCATGGCCACCTTGCCGGATGCCTGCAGCTGGCGGATGACCGCTTCCTTGCCGTCGGGCAGCACGCCTGCGATCACCTCGTCCACACCGGCCTGCCTGCCAATAGCGTCGGCAGTGCGCTGGTTGTCACCGGTGAGCATGACCACGCGGATGCCCATGGCCTGCAGCTCCCGGATGGCCTGCGGGCTGTCCTCCTTGATGGTATCGGCCACCGCGATGATGCCCAGCAGACGGCCCGCCCCGCCGAAGAACAGGGGCGTTTTGCCCTGTGCGGAGAGGGCTGCGGCCTTCTCCTGCAGCTGTGCGGGCACGGTGACTTTGGTGCCGATAAAGGACGCATTGCCGCCAAAGATCTCCACGCCGTCCAGCTTTGCGGCCAGACCGTTGCCCGGCAGGGCGGCAAAGCCGGATACCTCGGGGGCGGTGAGCTTCTGCGCGTCGGTGCAGGCCAGCACGGCCTTTGCCAGCGGGTGCTCGCTCTTGCGCTCCAGTGCGGCGGCAAGGGTGAGCAGCTCCGTCTCGGAAACGCCCTCGGCGGGCAGAATATCGGTCACTTTTGGTTCACCGCTGGTGATGGTGCCGGTCTTGTCCAGCGCCACGATCTGGGTGCGGCCTGCAGCTTCCAGCGAAGCGGCGGTCTTGAACAGGATGCCGTTCTTTGCACCCAGACCGTTGCCCACCATGATGGCCACCGGCGTTGCCAGACCCAGCGCACAGGGGCAGCTGATGACCAGCACGGAGATGCCGCGGGCCAGTGCATAGCCCAGCTCCCGGCCCAGCAGCAGCCACACGATGGTGGTGACCACCGCGATGGTAATGACCGCAGGCACGAAGAAACCGGACACCGTATCGGCGATTTTTGCAATGGGAGCCTTGGTGGCGGCGGCATCGCTGACCATCCGGATGATCTGGGCAAGGGTGGTGTCCTCGCCCACGCGGGTGGCCCGGCACTGCAGGAAACCGGACTGGTTGGTGGTGGCAGCGCTCACCTTATCGCCCGCAGCCTTGTCCACGGGGATGCTCTCGCCGGTCAGGGCGCTCTCGTTCACGGCGCTGGTGCCTTCCAGCACGATGCCGTCCACGGGGATGTTCTCGCCCGGGCGCACCACAAAAATATCCCCCTTCTGCACCTGCTCGATGGGCACGGTCACTTCGGCACCGTCCCGCAGCAGGGTGGCGGTCTTGGGGGCAAGCTTCATCAGGCTCTTGAGCGCGTCGGTGGTCTTGCCCTTGGAGCGGGCCTCCAGCATCTTGCCCACCGTGATGAGGGTCAAGATCATGGCGGCGGACTCAAAGTAGAACTCCATCATATAATGCATGACCAGCTCACTGTTGCCGTCCACCTGCGCGCGGGTCATGGCGAACAGGGCGTAGGTGCTCCACACAAAGCTTGCCATGGAACCCATGGCCACCAGCGTGTCCATGTTAGGCGAGCCGTGGATCAGCCCCTTGAAGCCGTTGATGAAGAACTTCTGGTTGATGACCATGACGATGCCCGCCAGCAGCAGCTGCACAAGGCCCATGGCGATGTGGTTGCCGTCGAACCAGCGGGGCAGAGGCCAGCCCCACATCATGTGGCCCATGGAGAAGTACATCAGCACCAGCAGAAAGCCCAGCGACGCAATGAGCCGCCGCTTGAGCTTGGGGGTCTCGTGGTCGGCCAGCGCGTCAAGGTCGGCGCTGGTGGAGCTGGAAGCCGCCGCGCCTGCACGCTTGGGGCTGGCACCGTAACCGGCATCCTGCACGGCCTTGATGATCTCGGCAGAGCTGGCGGTGCCCTCCACGCCCATGGAGTTGGTCAGCAGGCTCACCGAACAGCTGGCAACGCCGGGCACCTTGCTCACAGCCTTCTCCACCCGGGCGGAGCAGGCTGCGCAGCTCATGCCGGTAACGTTGTATTGTTCCATAAAATATCACTCCTACGTTGAGTATGCACGGGAACGGGCTTCTTATTTCATGAGCTTGGGCAGCAGATTCATCAGCTCGTCCAGCTTTGCCTCGCTGCCCGCGCGCAGGTCGTCCGCCACGCAGGTGGAGATGTGCTGTGCCAGCAGCTCTTTGGAAAAGCTGTTCAGCGCCGAGTTCGCCGCCGCCACCTGCACAAGGATGTCCACGCAGTAGGCATCCTTTTCCAGCATGCCGCGGATGCCGCGCACCTGCCCCTCGATGCGGCTGAGCCGGTTCAGCAGGGCCTTGTGTTCCTCAGGGGTGCGGTCTTTGTGGCGGCAGCAGGAGGGGGTGACGCTTTCGGTGGGCACAGCGGATGCGTCAATGGCCGGAGCCGTGGCAGCTTCGGGCTGGGCGGGCGTGCCGCAACAGCAGCAGGGCTTTTTCTCGTTGTCCATAAAATATCTCCTTTACCCATAGGGGGTATGTGTCTTACAGCATGAGTATAGCACAGCAAACCCGATAAATCAAGTAGGAAATTGAAAAATACAAACAAAAAGAGGGAAGGCACTGCAAATGCCTTCCCTCTATCAAATCACTTTTACTTCTCCAGAATCCGCGGCACAAACAGGCCCAGCATCTTGCCCCACCAGTACCACTCGTGGGAGACATCACCGCCCCAGACCTCGAGGTGGGCGGGCAGGCCCTGTGCGGCCAGCACATCGGCCAGCGCCTGCGTGTCGGCTTTGGCATCGTCCTCGTAGGCACCCTGACCGGCGCAGAGCATCAGGCTGTTCTCCTTGGCCTTGGCCAGAGCCAGCTTGTCGGCGATGCCGTTCTCGGCCAGATACTGCAGGGGAGAGCAGCGCAGCACCAGATCGTCGGCTTCACTGCCCCAGAAGCGGGCCAGATCGTAGATGCCGGAAAGGCCGATGGCACCGGCAAAAAGCTTGGGACGGCGCAGGCGGCAGTTGACGGCGTGCACAGCGCCAAGGTCGATGCCCACACACCACAGCTTAGCATCCTTTGCGGCACCGTTCAGGGCCAGCACCCGGGGTGCCAGCTCGGCGGTAAGGTAGACGAAGTACTTTTCCTCCATCTCGGCGCGGCGGCGCACCGGGATGTCGCCGTTCAGTACGGCCTCGCCGTCAATGCTGTCGGCGCAGAACAGCTGCACCTTGCCCTCGTTCAGCAGCGGGGCAATGGCATCGGGCATGCCGTTGTTCTCCCAATCATAAAAGCGGCCGCCGCGGGCAGGCAGGGCCAGCACCGGCACACCGGCGCTGCCGTATACCTTGAACTCCATCTCGCGGTTCAGCACGCTGCTCCACTCTTTGTAATAGGTACCCTGGATCATAAATCAAGCACTCCTTGTTTCTATATTCACCGGCTCGGGCGCAGTCGCTGCACGTCGGTGCCGGTCGTTGGCGATCAAAAGAAAGCTTTCTCTGGAAATATCACACGAACTGGTTGCGCTGGGCATCGTATTCGTAGCCCACGGCCCGGAGCTTTGCGCAAAGGCCGGCCTTGTCGGCATCCATGTCTTCGCACAGAGCATCGAGGTTTTTGTAAAAATCACGCAGCTTCAGGTTCACCACGCTCAGCAGCATGATGGGATCGTTGGGCAGAGCCATGTGTTTTGCCTCCTTACAGCAACAAAAAAAGCCGGCCACTCGACAAAGTGACCGGCCACATACACCAAATTAGACAGCGCGGGTAACTTTGCCAGCGCGCAGGCAACGGGAGCATGCGTAGACGTACTTGGGAGAACCCTCAACGACCGCCTTGACACGACGGACATTCGGCTTCCAGGTACGGTTGGAACGACGATGAGAGTGAGAAACCTTGATACCAAAGGCAACACCCTTGCCGCAGCATTCACATTTAGCCATGGTACTTGCACCTCCTGCAGTGAAGTAAGGAATCAAAATAATCAGCTTGACTATTGTATCAGATTACCGGGCAAAATGCAAGCCTTTTTTCAAAAAATATTGCGGTTTTTTGGAAAACTGCCCCGATGCACTCAGATGCTGTTTTTGGTTACGACCCCTTGTGTGAAAATGTGATTTGGAGCAGCCCGCAGGCTGCAACGGCGACGACCGCCGCCAGTGGCGGAAACAGGGAGAAGCTGTTGGGGCAGCGGCCAGCAAGACGTGAGTGCCGTTCAAGGCACGAAACGAATGCTGGGTGCCGCAACTCGTAGACAAATCACGAATTAAAAATAAAATTCAGCTGAAATGATCAGAGCGAAGCGGAGATCATTTTAAATCGTCTGGACACCCCTTGTCTAAAACCTCAAAAAATAGTATTATATATGGTATACTGAAAAAAGGCAGGAATATCGAATGACCTCTCAGGGCATCTATTATCTCATCCGCGCGCTGGTGGCGCTGGTGGCCATCCCCTTCCACGAGTGCGGCCACGCGCTGGCGGCATGGCTGCTGGGCGACGACACCGCAAAGCGGCAGGGGCGGCTTTCGCTGAACCCCTTTGCCCACTTTGACCTGCTGGGCACGCTGTGCATGGTGTTTGCGGGCGTGGGCTGGGCAAAGCCCGTCTCCACCGACCCCCGCAATTTCAAAAACCCCAAGTGGGGCATGGCCCTCACCGCGCTGGCTGGCCCTGCGGCGAACATCCTCCTTGCCTATGTGGGCATGGTGGTGTGGAAGCTCATGTACTACTGGGCACCGGTGAACGATGCCGCCATCTACATTGCCATGTTCCTGCAGTACCTTGTGCTGATGAATGTGAGCCTTGCCGTGTTCAACTTGATCCCGGTTCCGCCGCTGGACGGCAGCCGCATCCTGCTGGTGCTGCTGCCCCGGCGCATCTACTTTGGCCTGATGAAGTACGAGCGCTATATCATGATCGCCCTGCTGGCGGCAGTGTGGTTCGGCGCACTGGATACCCCCCTGTACTACCTGAACAACATTGTGTGGGAGCTGCTGGGCAAGGGCACCGGCTACATTGATGAGATCGCGTATTCCATCTACTATGCCGGCCTTGGGACGGTGGTGTGAGCGTGGCAGAAGAACTGACCTTCCATCTGGAAGATTTTGACGGCCCGCTGGAATTATTGCTGGCGCTTGTGGCCAAACATAAGATGGACCTGCACAACATCCCCATTCTGGAGCTGATCGACCAGTACACCGCCACGGTGGCGCGGGCCGACCCGGACCCGGAAGCCGCCAGCGCCTTCATCGAGATGGCCGCGCGGCTGGTGGAGATGAAAAGCTACCTGCTTTTGCCCCGCAGCGAAGAGGGCGAGCGCATGAAGCAGGAGTTCACCGGCCAGCTGATCGAGTACGACCAGTGCCGCCGCATGGCTGCGCTTTTGCGCCAAAAGGCCGAAGCTGCGCCGGTTTTTGTGCGTCCGCCCATGGAGATGGAGTTCGATAACACCTACGACCTGCACCATGCGCCGCAGGTGCTGGCGGATTACTGGGCCGTTCTTTCCGGCCGCACCAAGCTGCGCCGGGAGCCTACCCAGCAGCAGTTCGAGCCGCTGGTCACAGCGCCCATGGTGTCGGTGACGAGCCGGGTGGTGTACATTCTGCGGCACCTGATTGCCGGTACAGCGGCAAAAATGAGCCAGCTGTTCAGCCGCCAGCAGACCCGCAGCACCAACGTGGCCACCTTTCTGGCCTTGCTGGAGCTGGTGCGCGGCGGCCGCGTAACGCTGGACGACGAGGGCCGGCTGACCATGCAGCGGGGCCGCATCCAACGTGATAAGGAGAAGGAATGAACCAGAAACAGATCCGTGCAGCCGTGGAAGCCATGCTGTTTGCCAGCGGCGACCCCATTGGTGCCGACAAGCTGGCCCAGGCGGTGCAGCTGCCGCAGCTCAGCGTGGAAGCCGCGCTGGAAGCCCTGCGGGAGCGCTACGCCCGGGAGGACAGCGGCCTGTGCCTGCTGCACCTGAACACCCGCTGGCAGCTTGCCACCAAGACCGAGTGGGCCGACTGCATCCGCCGCCTGCTGGACAGCCGCCGCGCAGTGCCCCTTGGCCCCGCCGCCATGGAGACCCTGACCGTGATCGCCTACAACCAGCCGGTGTCCCGCGCCTTCATCGAGCAGGTGCGCGGCGTGGATTCCTCGTCCAGCGTGTCGGGCCTGCTGGAAAAGGGCCTCATTGAGGAAGCCGGCCGCCTTGACCTGCCGGGCAGGCCGGTGAGCTTCCGCACCACCGACACCTTTTTGCGGGTGTTCGGCCTTTCTTCTCTGGCCGACCTGCCGCCGGTGCACGGACAAGAGACGGAAACGAACGCATCACCGACAGAAAGTGAGGGGTAACGCATGGGAGCATTCCTCGCCGCGCTGGGCGCAGTGCTGCTGTTCATCCTCCGGGTGGTCGGCATTCTGCTGCTGGTGGTGCTGATCTTACTGGTGCTGTTGCTGCTGTGCCCCTTCTGCGCAGACCTGTGCTGGGAGCACGGTGTGCTCACCGTAAAGGCCGGTGCGCTGGGCATCACCTTCCCGGTGTTCCAGTACCCGAAGCCGGAGCCGCCGCCCGCACCGGAAAACCCGGCCCCACCCAAAGGCTTTGGCAAAGTGAAAGCAAAATTTGCTGCATGGCGCGCTGAGCGCAAGCGGAAAAAGGCAGAGGAGAAGGCCCGCAAAAAGGCCGCCGCCGCTGCCGCCAAGGCAAACAAGCCCGCCCAGCCCCGCAAAAAAGCAAAGATCACGCTGGAGATCCTCTGCACCATGCTCAAAGGTGCGGGCACTTTGACCAAAGCTGTGTTCGGTGCGCTGCGCATCACAAAAATACAGGTGCGCCTTGGTGTGCGCGGGGAGGACCCCGCCGCCGCTGCCCGCAGCTACGGCAAGCTGCAGGCGTGGCTGTACCCGGTGCTGGGCGTGCTGGACCGCTTTCTCTGGCTGCAGTTCGATGAGCTGCGCATCCTGCCGGACTTTGGCAGCGGGCAGCCCACCGTGGAGGACCGGGTGTCCTGCCGGGTGAGCGCGCAGGCACTGTTCATCGTCCTTGCGGCGGTGCGGGTGCTGTACGAGTTCTGGCGCAAAAAAGTATTGGACATCTTCCTATAATGTGGTACACTATAGGAGTATCCGGATCTGCAGACAACGGGCCTTTGCCCGAATCAAACCGATAAAGGAGAGCTGTTTTATGGCTGAGCATCCCATTCAGGGCCTGATGAACGTTACCATGGAGAAGATCCACCAGATGGTGGACTCCAACACCATCATTGGCAAGCCCATCATTACCGAGGACGGCACCACCATCCTGCCAGTTTCCAAGGTGAGCTTTGGCTTTGCCTCCGGCGGCACCGACTTTGACGGCAAGAACGCCGCCAACAAGGACCTGTTTGGCGGCGGCTCCGGTGCGGGTGTGAACATCCAGCCGGTGGCCTTCCTCGTGGTAAAGGACGGCTGCGTGCGCACCATCCAGCTGTCGGACAACGCCGACACCATCAGCCGTGCCCTGACTATGCTGCCGGAGCTGGTGGACAAGGTTGCCGCCCTCATCAAGAAGGACGAAAAGAAGGAAGAGCCTGCTGCTCCTGCGGAGCAGTAAGGGAGGGGGCTTGGCACCGGACACTCCGTCCCGCCTGCGCTCGCCAGACCACCAGCGTGGTGTAGCCCTCGCACTTCCCGACGGGCTTTTCTGTCGATTTTAGTCGCAGCCTGCACTTTAGACATGGCTTTGCGCATCTTGCCGGAGTATCCGGTGCCGATCCCGGCAGGACGGCAGGGAGTTTCTCCAGCGAATGACCGGGAAGTGGGGCCCCGATACGAAGTATTGGGGCGGAACCGTGGGTTCCGGGCTGTTCGCGGAGAAAGCTCCCTGCTGGCCTGCTAATCACCATCGCCGTAACTGTGAGCTTCCAACTCACAGTTTTGATACAGGCGCACCCGCACCCCAAAACAGGGGAGAGGTGCGCGTTTTGAGCGCCGGGAGGCGCACAAGGAGTTTTATTATGGCAGAAGAACGTATTCAAAAGATCATGGCTGAACAGGGTCTGTGCTCCCGCCGTGCGGCAGAGCAGATCATCGCCGAGGGCCGCGTGAAGGTCAACGGCCACCCCGTCAAGGTGGGCGACAAGATGGACCCCAACCGCGACGTGCTGCACGTGGACGACGAGCGCATCTATATCCGCAAGGATCAGCAGATGTACTATCTGGCCCTGTACAAGCCCCGCGGCTATGTGACCACCGCCAGCGACGAGCTGGGCCGCAAGACCGTGATGGAGCTGGTGAGCGATATCCCCGCCCGCCTGTACCCGGTGGGCCGTCTGGATAAGGACAGCGAGGGCCTGCTGCTCATGACCAACGACGGCGCGTTTGCGCAGGCCGTCACCCATCCGTCGGGCGGCATCTCCAAGCTGTACCGCGTCACCGTGCAGCCCCGCGCCGATGAAAGCCAGATCCTGAAGCTGAGCAGCGGCGTTGTGCTGGACGACGGCACCAAGACCATGCCCTGCGCCATCAACGTTGTTACCGACGAGCCGGGCCGCACCGTGATGGAAATGACCCTGAAAGAGGGCAAGAACCGCGAGATCCGCCGCATGTGCGAGACCGTGGGCCTTGAGGTGGTGCGCCTGAAGCGCAACGCCGAGGGCGTGGTGAAGCTGGGAATGCTCAAGCCCGGCACCTACCGTGAGCTGAGCAAGGCAGAGATCAACGGTCTGCGTGCCGCTGCCGCCAAGGGCCGCGCCCAGACCCACAGCGCCGCAGTGCAGTCCAAGGCTGCCGAGCGCCGCCCCCGCGGCCCGGTGGGCAAGGGCACTGCCCCGAAGAAGCGGAAGTAAGCCTATATACCTATATAAACGAAAAGAAAGCACCTGTACAGCGGGTGCTTTCTTTATTGTAAAATGTTATTTTTATGATATCATAAAGATGCTGCCCGAAAAGGCGGTGATTCGGTGCTGCAACAACGACGACTGCTGCCAGTGGCAGAAACAAGGAGAAGTTGTTGGGGCCGCGGCCAGCAAGACGCAAGCGAGAGCGAAGCGGATGCTGGGTGCCGCAACCCGACCTGCAAGCGCAGGTGGTCATGCTTCCCTCCGGCAAGCGTCCGGGGGACGTAAAAGCTTATTGTTTGTTCCCCCGTTCGCAAACGCGGAAGGGGGGATGCATCATGGTGTTGAACGATGTTCTGCAGCTGTTCGTCATTGTTGGCGGCACAGTTGGGATTACATTTCAGATCGCATGGGCAATCTTCAAAGAGATCCATAACAATAAGAAATGACCGCCCCAGTCTCCAAACGGTGAGCGGTCATTCTTCTTATTGACCAATTAGCCGGAGGGAGCTGACCATTGCGGACAGCACCTTCTCTATTTGTAGTATAGTTTCTTTTTGCTGGTTTGTCAAGAGATGGTTCTCGGCTGTTATGCAAGGCATTTTTATATAAGTGAATAACTGTCAGCTCTTCACCTTTCAGGTGAGAAAAATTGCATCCCGCCGCAAATACACCAAAAACGGACGCACCTGCAACGGAAATTGCGGTACGGCCCTGCGGCAGGACGGGCTGTGCACGCGGGAAAGACAAAGAATACTTTTGACAACAAAAGTTCATCTCACTGAAGCGCCCTGTTCTTCGACCAAATTTGTGCTATAATACAAAAGCAACGCTTCGCCCGGCCCCGCAAAGGGCAGGGCAGAGCAGAACGGAAAACAAGGAGTTTGGAATCATGGAAAGAGAAAAACTGAAGTCCCGGCTGGGCTTCATTCTGCTTTCGGCGGGCTGTGCCATCGGCATTGGCAACGTGTGGAAGTTCCCTTATATTGCCGGTCAGGGCGGTGGCGGCGCATTTGTGCTGTTCTACCTGCTCTTTCTGGTCATTCTGGGCCTGCCCATTATGACCATGGAGTTTGCAGTGGGCCGCGCTTCCCGCAAAAGCCCGGTGCGGGCCTATCAGGCACTGGAAAAACCGGGCCAGAAGTGGCACATCCACGGCTATCTTACCCTCATTGGCTGCTATCTGCTCATGATGTTCTACACCACCGTGGCAGGCTGGATGCTGCACTATTTCTACATGACCGCCACCGGTAAGCTGGCAGGCCTGAACGCCGATCAGGTGGCTGGCAAGTTTACCGAAATGCTGGCAGACCCCGGCGTGATGACCTTCTGGATGGTGTTCGTGGTGGCACTGGGCATCTTTGTATGCGCCAAGGGCCTGCAGAACGGCCTTGAGCGCGTGACCAAGGTCATGATGATCGCCCTGCTGGTGATCATGGTGGTGCTGGCCGTCAACAGCCTGTTCATGCCCGGCGCAAAGGAAGGCCTGAGCTTCTTCCTCGTGCCCGACTTCGGGCGCATGAAAGAGGTGGGCGTGGTCAACACGCTGGTGTCCGCCATGAATCAGGCCTTCTTCACCCTGAGCCTTGGCATTGGCGCAATGTCCATCTTTGGCAGCTACATCGGCAAGGAGCACTCCCTGCTGGGCGAGTCCGCCCGCATCGTGGTGCTGGATACCTTCGTGGCCATCACCGCCGGTCTCATCATCTTCCCGGCCTGCTTCACCTACGGTGTGGACCAGACCAGCGGCCCCAGCCTGATCTTCATTACCCTGCCCAACATCTTTGCCAACATGGCCATGGGCCGGTTGTGGGGCTCCCTGTTCTTCCTGTTCATGGCCTTTGCGGCGCTTTCCACCGTGCTGGCCGTGTTCGAGAACATCATCTGCTGCGGCATGGAGCTGACCGGCTGCAGCCGCAAGAAATCCAGTCTGGTGAACTTCGTGCTCATCACTCTGCTTTCGCTGCCCTGCGTGCTGGGCTACAACGTGTGGGCATGGGACGGCTTTGCCGTGTTCGGCGGCGCTGTGCTGGATCTGGAGGACTTCCTCGTGAGCAACCTGTTCCTGCCGCTGGGCAGCCTGGTGTACCTGCTGTTCTGCGTTACCAACTACGGCTGGGGCTGGGACAACTATAAAAAGGAAGTTAACACCGGCAAGGGCCTCAAGATGCACGACTGGATGCGCGGTTACCTGACCTGCGTGCTGCCGGTGATCGTGCTGTTCATCTTTGCTTTTGGCCTCTACGATAAATTTCTCTGATAGTTACTTTGGCCCCTCTTACTGCAAGAGGGGCCTTTTGCGGCAGAAAGGAACCTTCCATGCATATCCTGATCTGTGACGACGATGCGGCGTTCGGCGCGCGCATGGCAGAATATGTCGCCGTCTACTTTACCGCCCGCAGCGTGCAGGTGCACACCGCCGTCTGCACCAGCGCAGCCGAGGTGCTTGCAACGCCGGGGCTGGAGCTGTATCAGCTGGCGTTTCTGGACGTGGACATGCCCGGTGCAAACGGCATGGTGCTGGGCCGTCAGCTCAAGCAGAAGTGCCCCGGCCTGATGCTGGTGTATGTTTCGGCCTATCTGGAATTTGCGCTGGAAGGCTACACGGTGAACGCCTACCGCTACCTGCTCAAGCGGGACATTGCGCGCACCCTGCCCAAGTGTCTGGACGACCTGCTTGCCGCCCTGACCGACCAGCGCAAGACTCTGACGGTGCACCACAACCGCACCGAAACGGAAATTCCGCTGGATCAGATCTATTATCTGGAAAGCGACCTGCGCCAGATCAACGTCTACGGTGACATTGCCCGCCGGCCCATCTGCACCTACTACGGCAAGATCGCCGACCTGCCGCCCATGCTCTACGAGAACGGCTTTTTGCAGGTGAGCCGCAGCGATGTGGTGAACATGAAATATGTGCGCAGCATCCGCAGCTACCGCGCCCTGCTGAAAAACGGGGTGGAGCTGAGCGTGAGCCGCGCAGGCTATGCGGCCATCCAGAACGCATATCTGGAATGGAAGGGGCAGTATGGGGATGAGTGATGCATTTGCGGAAATGATGCTGGGGCATCTGGTCTGTCTGATTCAGTGCAACGCCTTTATTCTGGTAGAATGGGCCTATCTGGGCAGGGGAAAACTGCGCTGGCCGGTTCTGTGGGCAGAGCTGCTGTGCATGGGGGAGATGGGCCTGTCACTCGCAGCAGGAATGTCATTTTTCAATGTGCAGAGCGTCCTGCTCAATGTGCTGTACCTTTTTGTTACGGCGCAGCTGTTTGGCGGAAACTTTGCCGATAAGCTCACCGCCTGCCTGATCAACGGCACCATGTGCCTGCTGGTGGAGAACACGGTCAACTATACCTACTCCTGGTTCACCGGGGTGCGCACCGGCGAAGCATGGCAGCACCCCGGCTGCCTGATCGCTCTGTGCGCCGCGAACCTTATCGTGGGTGCAGCAGTTGCGCATTCCCTGTACAGCTGGAACCAGAAGTGTGCTCTGCAGCCGCTGCAGGCGCTGGTGATGTCCTTTTTCCCCGGGGTAGCTGTGGTGCTGAACATTGTGCTGATGGTCACAGGGACCCAGCAGCCCGCTACCCGGATGACCATGCTGCTCACCTTTGGCATGAGCGTGGCGGTTCTGGTGCATATCGCCATCGTGCAGATGTTCAACGATCAGGTGGTGCAGCGGCAGAACTCCCGCTACCGTGCTCAGCTGGAACAGCAGCGTGCCGAAGCCCTGCTGGATTCCTACACGGAGCAGCGCCGCCTGACCCACGAGTTCACCAACCACATGACAGCCCTTACCGCCCTGCTGGATCAGGGGGATCTGAAAGGCGCACAGGCCTACATTGCCAGCGTGAGCAAAACGGTGGCGGCGGGCACCACCATCATGGATACCCACAACCCGCTGCTGGATTCCATTCTGAGCAAAAAGTACGAAAAAGCGGCAAAAGTTGGCGTGAACATTTACTTTGACCTGTGCAATCTGAAGCAGATGCCCTTCGACAGCATGGATATGGTCATCGTGCTCTCCAACCTTCTGGACAACGCCATCCGTGCCGCAGCGCAGGCCCTGCCGCCGGAGGTGCATGTGCGCATCCGCAAAACGCCGGAAGAATATCTGATCTCGGTGCGCAACCGCGTGCAGGAAGACCTGCTGCTGGAGGAGGGCAAGCTGCCCGGCACCACCAAAAAGGAGAGCGGCCACGGCATGGGCCTTGCCAACGTGCAGGACGTGCTGCGCAAGTACGGTGCCGAGTACACCGTGAGCTGCCGCGACCGATGGTTCCGGTTTACCTGCGCCATCCCGTGCGCAGTTCATGACATGAGTACCGACAATTTATGACATGTTCTGTGCAACGGGCGCGCAACAATGCTATACTAAGGCCAGTAAAGGTGACCTCCTGCCGGGGCAGGGCGGATTTGCGGCCAAAGGAAAATTTGGTGAAGCTTTGCCCCCCTGTGCAGTGATCCGGGCAGCGGTGCGTGTTAAGCTGTCTGCTTTCCCTTTGCTCTTCGCTGTGCAGTCCTCATGCGCTGCGCAGCTCATCTGGCGGGGCTTTCAACGGCGAACTTTGGGGTTTGCTGCTGATAAAGTCACTCGGTACGTCGCATTTCTGTGCGGCAGGTGCTGCTTGTGGGAATGGAGCATCTGCCGCACAGGGCATTTGCGTCGGTGAGAGTTCCGCCAGATTTTTTATTGCAAAAAAAGAGCTGCTGTACGGCAAAATTGCCTGATACAGCAGCTCTTTTTCTGTGTCGTTATTCCGGCTTTACCTGCAGCTCCTGCTCGCAGTAGATGCAGCGGTACTTGCCGTTGGAGCTCAGCTCAAAGATCTGGTCGCACTCTTCCTCAATGGAGGAGATGCAGCGGGGGTTGCGGCATTTTACAATGTTCACAAGGCGCTTGGGGGGCATCGGCTTTTCCTTGCGCACGGCCTTGCCGTTTTCAATGATGGTCACGCTGATGCCCGGGTCAAGGTAGGCCAGCACATCCAGGTTCAGCCAGGAAGCATCGCCCTCCACCTTGATGATGTCCTTGCGGCCGCTGGCGGTCTTGCTGCTGCGTGCATTCTGGATCAGCGCCACGCTGGCGGTGCGGTTGCCCGCAATGCCCAGCAGGTCCATCAGGCCAATGGCAGTGCCTGCCTTGATGTGGTCGATCACGATGCCGTTCTGAATTTCATCGATGTTCAGCATATCAGTTCTCCTCCTTGGGTGCCTTGGGGTCGCAAAGGCCCAGCAGGGTCATGATCAGTGCCATACGCACATACACGCCGTTCTGCACCTGCTCAAAGTAGGCGGCACGGGGATCGTCGTCCACGTCCAGTGCGATCTCGTTGACGCGGGGCAGGGGATGCAGCACAGCCATATCCGGCTTTGCAAGGCTCATCTTTTCCTTGGTGAGGATGTAGCTATTCTTCAGGCGGATGTAGTCCTCCTCGTTGAAGAAGCGCTCCTTCTGCACGCGGGTCATGTACAGGATGTCCAGCTCCGACATGGATTCCTCCAGACTGCGGGTCTCCTTGTAGGGGATGCCGTTGGCCTCCAGCACGTCCTTCACAATGTAGTCCGGCACGCGCAGTTCTTCCGGGCTGATAAGCACGAACCGGATGTTCTTGCAGCGGGCCATGGTCTTGATGAGGGAGTGCACGGTGCGGCCGAATTTCAGGTCGCCGCACAGGCCGATGGTCAGGTCATCCAGCCGTCCCATGCGGCGGCGGATGGTCATGAGGTCCGTCAGGGTCTGGGTAGGGTGCTGGTGGCCGCCGTCGCCCGCGTTGATCACCGGGATGCGGGAGTAGCGGGAAGCGCGCAGCGGTGCGCCCTCTTTGGGGTGGCGCATGGCCACGATGTCCGCATAGCAGGACACCACGCGGATGGTGTCGGCAACGCTTTCGCCCTTGCTTGCGCTGGACACGTTCTCACTGGGAAAGCCCAGCACATGGCCGCCAAGGTTCAGCATGGCTGCCTCAAAGGAGAGGCGGGTGCGGGTGGAAGGCTCGTAGAACAGGGTAGCCAGCTTTTTATGCCGGGCCACCTCCTGATACGCGGCCGGGTCGTCATGGATGCGGTCGGCAAGGTCGAGCAGAGTGGAAATTTCCTGCTGGGTAAAATCCAACGGGTCGATCAGATGTCGCATGGGTGCATACCTCCGTCAGTTTTTTGGTTTAGAGCAGCTTGCGTAAAATGGAAAAATCAAAGAAGTTTGTGTAGTAGCTCAGCGAGCGCATCACCGGGCGGCACAAACGATTGAAACACACTTCGTCCAGCAGCAGCATGGCCTCGCCCGGAGCAAGGCGCATGGCGGAGCGGATGGCATCGTCGCCGCAGCTTGCCTTCAGGTGGGCGACGTTGGAGGAGATCTGCTGGTGGCATTCCCGTTCCAGAATATCGAACACGCCGCCGGTCAGGTCGATGCGGGTGTAGTCTCTGGCACCGAACAGTGCTCTGGGCAGGTAGTCGATGGAGTAGATCACCGGGGTGGTATCGGCCAGAATGCGCTTTTTGATGCAGATCACGTCGTCGCCCGGCTCAATTTCCAGATCGTGGGCCAGCTCTTCACCGGCACGGATGGGAAATACCTGAATGCCATCGGCGTGGGGGTAGCTGCCAAAGCTGCGGATCAGCGGGTAGTATTCCAGCTTCTGGTCCAGCCGGCTGCGCAGGCCCAGCACAGCGCGGTTCACCACCGTGCCAATGCCGCGCACGCGCTCCACATAGCCTGCGCGCTCCATCTCGCTCAAAGCATCGCGGATGACGGTGCGGCTCACACCCAGCTCAGCGGCAAGATCTACCTCGGCGGGCAGACGGTCGGCCCGGGCATAGCGCCCGGTGCGCAGCTCTTCCAGCAGACTGGCAACGATGCGGTCGCTGATCACAGCACCGCCCAATCGGTTGGAAGAGGTAAGTGCAGATTCCTTCATGGTTCGGTTCCTCCGTTCACGGGCAGGGGATGCGCCCCGCCGGGACTTGAAGCCTGCGCCGCACGGCACCTTTGTGACCACGCCATACGCCGCAGACCCCTTTATACTTTATTATAACATAAATTGACATTTATAAAAGCGGCATTTATACTGGAAACAGCGAAAAAGTATGATTTTATTTTGGAGGGAAACGCAAGATGGAAGTTTTTCTGCACAAGATCTGCGGCCAGCCGGTGCAGCCGCCGGTGTCCATGCAGCTGCGCCGCTGCACGCCGGAGCAGGCCCCGGCGGTGTACGCCTTGCAGAACGAGGTGCGCGCCGCCATGCCGGACCCGGAGCAGTTCGTGCCGGACACGCTGGAAAATATCACGGCCTATGTCCGCAATGACCTGTGCATCGGCGCATGGCAGGGCAGCCGCCTTGGCGGGTATCTCATCGTGCGCTTCTGCGGGCGCAGCGCACACAACTATGCGGCCTTCATGGATGTGCCGCGCACCGAGTGGGAGCACTGGGCCAATGCGGACAGCGCCATCGTCCACGCAGACTTTCGCGGCAACGGCCTGCAACGGCTCATGCTGGAAGCGGCCCTGCCGCTTTTCCCGGAAAAGATCACCCACATCGGTGCTACCGTCAGCCCGCAGAACCAGTACAGCCTGCACAACGCCCTTGCGTCCGGTTTTGCCATCGTCTCCCGGCGGGAAATGTATGGCGGCCACGACCGCTACCTGCTGGCGAGAAAACTATAAAAAGAAGTTGTAACAGGTAAAAAACTGTGCTAAACTAAAAACACCACCCATAAGGGTGGCGTTAAGGTACTGTCTGCAAGCGCAGGTGGTCATGATTCCTACCCGTTATCACTGCTCTTTCTACATAGAACGAAGCAGAGGTTCCGGGAGTGGAACTTTTTTGGAAGTACCCCTGCCCGGAGCCTTGAAGGCGAAGGGAGGGATGTCGGATGACTTTGTTGGAAACTTTAGCACTGCTCACGTTCGTACTCGCTCTGATGAGTCTGATCGTGGATGTGATCCGTCTGACCGTTGAGGTCATGGAAAAGTTTTACCAGCACAAAGCCAGTGGCAACAAAAAAGATTGACTGCCCAGCTACCAACTTGTACAGTCAATCTTTTTGGCTAAACGGGTAGGGAACTGACCATGCGGACAGTACCTTTTCTATTTATAATATAATGATTTTTGCAGGAATTGTCAATAACAATGTCCATTTGCCCTTTAGACTGCCTGCAAAGACCGCTCTTTGCTTTTCATCTTGTGCCGCACCACCAGCAGGCAGGCCAGATGCACGGCAGCCGTCAGCACCCAGCTGATGGGGTAGCTGATGTACAGCATGAACGGTGTGCGGTTCAGCTGGAAGATGGTGGCGATCCACACCAGCCGCAGCAGGCAGCTGCCCACAAGGCTCACCACCATGGGCAGCACGCTGTAGCCAAGGCCGCGCAGGCTGCTGGCCAGCGTATCCATGATGCCGCACAGCAGGTAGGTGCCGCAGATCACCCGCAGGCGCTCGTATCCGGCGGCAACGACCGCCGCATCCGAGGAGTAGAAGTGCAGCAGCTGGGTGCCTGCCAGCACCGCACCGCCGCCCAGCACCACGCCGGTCACGATGGCGCACAGCAGGCAGTTGAGGACAACACGGTTCAGGTTCTGGTACTTGCGCGCGCCCATGTTCTGGCTGGTAAAGGTGACGGCAGCCTGCGAAAAGGCGTTCATGGCGGTATAGACGAAGCCCTCCAGATTGGCGGAGGCCGAACTGCCTGCCACCACCGTGGAACCAAAGGAGTTGATGGCCGACTGGATGACCACGTTGGACAGGCTGAACACGGTGCTCTGCAGACCGGCAGGCAGGCCGATGAGCAAAATCTGCTTCAGGGCACCCATGTGGAAGCCCAGATGATGCAGATCCAGATGCAGCGCGCCCTCCTCCTTCATCAGCATCCGCGTCACCATGCAGGCGGAAACGGTCTGACTGATGATGGTAGCCAGCGCCACGCCTGCCACGCTCATGGAAAAGCCAATGACGAACACAAGGTTCAGCACCACGTTGATGATGCCGGCTGCTGCCAGACAGTACAGCGGGCGCTTGGTGTCGCCCACGGCGCGCAGCAGCGCACTGCTGAAGTTGTACAGCATGGTCATGGGCATCCCGATGAAATAAATTTTAAGGTACAGCGCAGAGAGGTCGATCACATCCTCCGGGCAGCTCATCAGCTCCAGCAGGCCACGGGCCGCAAAGAACCCCACCACAGCCAGCAGCACGCCGCTGACAAGGCCCAGCGTCACCGAGGTTTGCACCGTGTCCTGCACGCCGCGGTCATCCTTTGCACCAAAGCAGCGGGCGGCCACCACGTTTGCGCCCAGCGAAAGCCCTACGAACAGGTTCACCAGCAGATTGATGAGAGAGCCGTTGGAGCCCACTGCGGCCAGTGCGGTGCTGCCCGCAAAGCGGCCCACGACCACTACGTCCGCAGCGTTGAACAGCAGCTGCAGAATGCTGGAAGCTGCCAGCGGGATGGAGAACAGGATGATCTTTTGCAGCATCGGGCCGCTGGTCAGGTCAGCGGAGCGGCTTGACTGTGCCATGGAATAAATGCCTCCTTTTTATGTTTCCTCTGAGAAGCCGTTTTCCGAAGCATTGCACACTGCTTGGGAGGACAGCATCTGAAATGTAAATTTTTCGTAAATAAAGGGAACCGAAGGCATATTATAACGCGCGGCGCAGAAAAATACAAGTGGCACCGCCGAAAAAAGACAGCTTTTTCCGGCAATGCCACAGGAAAACGGCTTTTCAATTCGATTCAAGCACCTTCCAGTGCTCCGGTGCGGCAAAATCGCTCGTCTCGCCGTCATCGGTGTACATCCGGCAGCGGGCGCTGCCATTTTCGTCCGGGCAGGCCCACAGGGTCAGGGCGGTGTCGTCCAGCTGGGCGGTGCAGCTGGCGGGTCTTGCCACCGGCACCGCATGGCCCGGGCGGATGAACAGCAGGACCTCGTCCAGTGCACAGCGGACGTAGTGGTGCCCGGCGGGCAGAAGCTCGGTGTCGTAGTCGTCTACACTGCGGATGCGGTAGAGCTTCATTGCTTCCGGCAGGTAGACATGCCGTCCGCTGGCGTTCTGGGTGTAGACAGGCGCTACCATCACACCCTCGCCCAGCAGCAGCTGGTCCTGCACCTCGCGGGCATCCGGGTCAGCAGGGAAATCAAAGCCCAAGGGCCGGAAGTAACTGGTATTTTCCAATGCCGCCTTCATGAAGGTACTATAAAGGTAGGGCAGCAGGGCGTACCGCAGCCGGAGCATCTTCCGCAGGGCAGGCAGCATATCCGCAAAGCGGTAGTATTCCTGCATCCGGGAGCCGTCGGTGGCGTGGTTGCGCATCAGCGGCGTGAACAGGCCGAACTCCAGCCAGCGCAGAGCCAGATCAGGCGTAGTATCGTAGGAAAAACCGCACAGGTCGGCACCGGTATAAAGAAAGCCGCACAGCTGCACGTTGGGCATCATCTGGATATTGGCCAGAAGCTGTGCCCATGTGGAAGCGTTGTCACCCAGCCAGATGCCGCCGTAGCGGTGGCTGCCGATGAAGCTGGAACGGCTGTAGAGCAGCGTGCGTCTGCCGGGCCGCAGGCGGGCAAAGGCTTCGCCTGCCGCACGGGTCATAGTGCCGCCGTAGAGGTTGTGCACCCTGTCATGGCGCACCCGCTGGCCGTCCACATCGTGGTAGAAGCTGGCGTAGTCCTCCGGGGCGTTCATCAGGCCCAGCGCGCCGCCCACCACCTTGCCAAAGAATTCATCCTGCACGATGTTGTCCTTCCGGCTCAGTTCGTCCATGCTCTCAAAGAAAGCCTTGAGCCGCTCGGGTGAGTAAAACAGCGCAGGCTCGTTCATGTCGTTCCAGAAGCCCTCGATGCCGCAGTCGGTCAGTGCCTTGTACTGCCGGCCAAACCACTCCCGCACCTCCGGACGCAGGAAGTCCGCAAAGTAAGCCTTGCCGGGCCACACCGCCGCCACAAAGGGGGTGCCGTCGGCTTTGGTGCAGAAGTAACCGTTTGCAAGGCCCTCGGCACAGACGGGGTTTTCCGGGTCGATGCGCACACCCGCATCGATGATGGGCACCAGCCGGATGCCCTGTGCTTTCAGTTCAGCGCTCAGGGCGGCAAGGTCCGGGAAGCGCTGCTTGTTTACGGTAAAATCCGCGTAGTCCTGCATGTAATCGATGTCCATGCAGATCATATCCAGCGGAAGATCGTTCTCTTTGTACTGGCGGGCCACCTCCCGCACGTCCTCAGCGGTCTTGTAGCCAAAGCGGCTCTGTGCCAGACCAAAGGCCCACTTGGGCGGGATATAGCTGCGGCCGATGAGCTGCCGGAACTGGCGGCTGATATCGTTCAGGTCGTCGCCGGTGATGATGTAAAGCTCATAGTCCGGCTCTTCGGTGGCAAAGCGCAGGGCATCGTATTCGGTGTAGCCGATATCGTAACGCACTTTGCCCGGGAAATCGATGAACACACCAAAGCATTCACGGCCTGCGCCGCCATCAATGAGCAGAAAATTGTGCGCACCATAGTAGGAAAGCTTATCCTCGCTGTGGCGGGCTTCATCGGTGTTGTTGGTCACGTAGTGCCAGCCGCGCTTGTTGATGCCGCGGGGCATTTCGCCCAGACCGTACACGATGGCATCCGGAGCCATCCGGTAGGCCCAGCCGTCTTCTTCGGCTGTGAGGAAGGGAACTGGCCCGGCGGAAACTGGGATCTCCTGCACCACACTGTCGGTGGGCAGGGGCAGGCCAAAACGGAAACGCTGGATCATAGGGGACCTCCTTGTAGCATCCTTGCCCTCTCCGTCACGCCTTTCGGCGTGCCGCCTCTCTCAAAGTGAGAGGTTTTGCCAAAGGCCCCATCTCCGAGGGGGCTGTGGAGCGAAAGAGAGACTGGGGAGTGGACTTCTCATTTTCTTTATCTTACCCCGGGCCACGCTGCAAAACAAGAGACAAAACCGGCACTTTTTTGCCACAAAACCGGCAGAACGCAGCCAAAGCATAAAAATATCGGCGGCAGGCGGCGGATGCAATTGCAAATTCCGGCCCATACTGTTATACTGGAACTGCTACTTTGAATCGGAAAATGGAGGAAACCCATGTATCGCAATGGAATCAAGCGCCTGCTGGCGGTGGTGCTGTCGCTGTGCGGCATGATCTGCCTGTCCTGGCTTTTTCTCATTCTGGCCGTCGCCATCAAGCTGGACTCGCCCGGCCCGGTGTTCTTCAAACAGAAGCGTGTGGGCATTGGCAAAAAGCACTTTTACATTTTAAAGTTCCGCACCATGCGCATCGATACGCCCCACGATATGCCCACCCATCTGCTGCACGACCCGGACCAGTATATCACCCGCATGGGTCATTTCCTGCGCAAGACCAGTCTGGACGAGCTGCCCCAGCTGTGGAACATCTTTGTAGGTGATATGGCGGTCATCGGCCCGCGGCCTGCTTTGTGGAACCAGTATGATCTGCTGGCAGAGCGCGACAAGTACCATGCAAACGATGTGCGCCCGGGTCTGACCGGCTGGGCACAGATCCACGGCCGCGACGAGCTGGAGATCGCGGAGAAGGCCAAGCTGGACGGCTGGTATGTGGAGCATCTGAGCTTTGGGCTGGATGTGAAATGCTTCTTTGGCACCATTGCCGCGGTGCTTAAGCACGACGGCGTGGTGGAGGGCGGCACCGGCACTCTGCACGAAGAGGAAAAGTGACTCCTTCTGCCGCCATGCCAAAGCCTCCCTCCCTGAGGGAGGTGGCATCGCGCAGCGATGACGGAAGGAGTTCGTTCGCCATATCTCTTGATTTATCCCCGGAAAAGCGTATAATAAAACAGTACACAAGACGTCAAAGGAGGATTCCTGTATTATGGAACGCACCTATATCAACGAGGCTCAAAAGGCCATCGGCGGCACGGTCAAGGTGCAGGGCTTTATCGAGAACCTGCGCAACAGCAAGTATATGGCCTTTATCGTGCTGAAGGATATTACCGGCAAGCTGCAGATCACGGTGGAAAAGGAAGATCACCCCGATCTGGTGGATACCATCGATCAGCTCACCCCGGATTCCGTCATCACCGTCACCGGCAAGGTGGTGGAGAACGACTACGTCAAGATGGGCGGCGTGGAGATGATCCCCGAGAGCATCGAGATCGAGAGCATCGCCAACGCTCTGCCTATCGTCCGCAAGGAGATCGCAGCCACCAAGAAAAAGAAGGCTGTGGAGCGCTCCAGCATCGACCAGCGCATTGATTACCGCTGGATCGACCTGCGCACCGACGAGAACCAGCTCATGTTCAAGGCACAGAGCTGCTTTGTGAACGCCATGCGCAAGTTCCTGCTGGACCGTAACTTCATCGAGATCCACACCCCCAAGCTGATCGCTGCTGCCAGCGAGAGCGGCTCTGAGGTGTTCAAGGTGGACTACTTTGACCGCAATGCCTATCTGGCACAAAGCCCTCAGTTCTACAAGCAGATGGCCATGGCTGCAGGCTTTGAGCGCATCTTCGAGACCGGCCCTGTGTTCCGCGCAGAGAAGAGCTACACCAACAAGCACTCCACCGAGTTCTCCGGCTTCGATCTGGAGTTCAGCTACATCACTTCCTATAAAGACGTGATGAAGATGGAAGAAGAGCTGCTGACTGCCGGTCTGCAGGCCGTCAAGGACAACTATGGCGACCAGATCAAGGAGATGTTCGGGCAGGAAGTGATCGTTCCCACCACTCCGTTCCCGGTGGTCAAGCTGGCAGACCTGTACAAGGGTCTGGAAGAAGAGTTCGGCTACACCGTCGATGAGAGCGAAAAGGGCGACCTGACCACTGAGGCCGAGCGCCTGAGCTATGAGTGGGTGAAGAAGCACTACGGCCACGAGTTCCTCTTTATCACCGATTACTCTGCCGAGAAGCGTGCGTTCTACCACATGCGCGACGAGAACGGCGTGCCCCAGGGCTACGACCTGATCTGGCGTGGTGTTGAGATCACCACCGGTGCCCAGCGTGAGCACCGCTACGAGGTGCTGAAGAAGCAGGCCGAGGAAAAGGGTCTGGCCGATGATGTCAAGTTCTATCTGGAGTTCTTCCAGTACGGCTGCCCGCCCCACGGCGGTTTCGGTCTGGGCATCGACCGCCTGACCATGCTGCTGTGCGGCCTGACCATCAAGGATGCCGAGTTCCTGTTCCGCGGCCCCAACCGTCTGACCCCGTAATTGTAAAAATGTTTGTAAAGGCTCCTGTGCTGCTGGCATGGGAGCCTTTTGTCATATCCGGCCTTTTCCCAACATACGATTACAACAAGCGGACCGGAATCCTGTCCGGTGCACAGCGCAAACGGGAAGGGGAGAGCAATTTGGCAAATCAGGAACAGAAGAGCATCTGCCGCGAGATCGGCGCACGCACCGGCGGAGATATCTACATTGGGGTGGTTGGCCCGGTGCGCAGCGGCAAATCCACTTTTATCAAGCGTTTCATGGAACAGCTGGTGCTGCCCGCCATCGGCCCGGCGGCTGCGCGGGAGCGTGCCCGGGACGAGCTGCCCCAGTCGGCAGCGGGCCGCACCATCATGACCACGGAACCAAAATTCATCCCGGAAACAGCCGTGCCCCTGCAGTTGGAGGGCGGCGGCGAGTGCCGGGTGCGGCTCATCGACTGCGTGGGTTACATGGTGGAGGGGGCTATGGGCCACGAGGAGAACGACAAGCCCCGCATGGTCAAAAGCCCGTGGTTCGACCACGAGGTGCCCTTCGACCTTGCCGCCGAGACCGGCACCCGCAAGGTGATCTGCGAACATTCCACCATCGGCATCGTGGTCACCACCGACGGCTCTGTGAGCGACATCCCGCGGGAGGGCTATGCCAGAACCGAGAAGCGCATCGTGGAAGAACTGGATGCGCTGGGCAAGCCCTACATCATCCTGCTCAACAGCACTCACCCGGATGCCCCGGAGACGAAGCAGCTGGCCGAGGGCATGGCCCGGGACTACGACCACACCGTGCTGCCGGTGAGCTGCTTGGATCTGGACGCGGAGGCACTCGGCAGCATTCTGCGGCAGGTTCTGTACGAGTTCCCGGTGCAGGAGCTGGATTTTGCCCTGCCGCGCTGGGTCACGATGCTGGAAAATGGCCACTGGCTGCAAACGCAGGTGTACGATGCGGCCATGCAGCTGGCGGCAAAGGTCTCCCGCATGAAGGATGTACCCTCCGGAACAGACGCACCTGCGCTGGAATGTGACGCGGTGCAGCGCTCGGCCATCAGCGGCATCGACCTTGCAAACGGCAGTGTGCGCATCACGGTGGAGCTGAAGCCGGAAATTTTCTATCAGGTGCTGAGCGAGCAGACCGGCCTTGCCATTGGCGACGAAGCGGGCCTGATGCCCTGCATCATGGAGCTGGCAAAGGCCAAACGGGAGTACGAGAAGGTACGCAGTGCCCTTGAGCAGGTGGAAGCCACCGGCTATGGCATCGTGATGCCCACGGTCAGCGAGCTGAAACTGGAACAGCCCCAGATCGTGCGGCAGGGCACGAACTACGGCGTGCGGCTGGAAGCCTGCGCGCCCTCCATCCAGATGATGAAGGCCACCATCCACACCGAGATCAGCCCCATCGTGGGCACCGAAAAGCAGAGCGAGGACCTTGCCCGCAGCCTGCTGGCCGGCTTTGAGGACGACCCGGAAAAGCTGTGGGAATCCAACATCTTTGGCAAGAGCCTGCACGAGCTGGTGAACGAAGGGCTGCAGAACAAGCTGCTGCACATGCCGCAGGAGGCCCGCACCCGCCTGCAGGAAACGCTGGAACGGGTCATCAATGAGGGCTGCACCGGGCTGATCTGCATTCTGATCTGACCGCTACAAAACAGAAGAGGGAAGCGCCGCGCGGGTGCCTCCCTCTTTATTTGTTCACTTTTCTTCTTCGGTCAGCTTATTGATGAGCATTTGGTAGATCTCGTTGCCCTTGAGGATGAACTGCTTTTTTACCAGCTCGGCGGTCAGCCGGTCCGGTGTGCCGAGGTCCAGACAGAACAGCTCACTGTCCAGCCCTTTCACCGTGCAGCGGATGGTGCAGTGGCCGTCTTCTTTTTCGGTAATGCTGGCACTGTACTTGGCTTCCTTGCGGGCCCATGTCTGGCAGCGCAGCACAGCGGCCACAGCGCGCTCCCGCACACTGCGGGGCAGGTCGTAGGCAAGCTCCTGCGCCACTTTGCGGCCCTTCTCGGTAATGGTGTAGCTGCCCTTTGTCAGGGTGACGAGCTGCTGCCTGGTGATATCGTCCAGACACGAGCCGATCTCGAAATAGTTCACCAGCGCTTCTTCCATCAGGGCGTTTTCGATCTCCTGCCGGGCAATGGGTCCGGCATTTTTGACCAGATAGCACAGCAGCAGCCGGATCTCGGTGCTGCTGGTCAACCCGCCGGGACGTACACCGGCAGTAAAAGCATCATTGACGGCCATCGTTCCATACATCCCCCTTGCATTCCTTTTCTTTTATAGTATAAAGGCTTTCACGCCGGATTGCAAGCCGCAGCGGCAAAATCTGTCTCAATGCGCTTGGGGCTTTCCGGCGTGGAGTACACCCAGTGGTCCAGATGGCCCTCGGTGATGAAATACTTCAGCTCGAACCGGTGGCGCTGGCTCAGGGCGTGGTTCACGATCACCAGCTTGATCTTCATTTTTTCCGGCAGGATGTTCTTGATGTAGACGCTCACCGCCTGCCCGGGCACAAGGTCGGTGCAGCTCTCGGCAAGGCCCGCGAGGTTGGGCGCGATCTCGATAAAGGTGCCGTATTCCTCCACACTGCGCACGATGCCCACCACGGTCTCACCCACGGTGAACCCGGCCGCATTTTCCTCCCATGTGCCCAGCAGTTCCCGGATGGTCAGCACAAAGCGGCCCTGTACATCCCGGTTCTTGACGGCGCACAAGATCTGCTGGCCCACGCTCACCCGGTCGGCGGGGGAGGAGATGCGGCTCACCGACATGCAGTCGATGGGCAGCAGGGCACTGATGCCGCAGCCCACATCACAGAACGCGCCAAACGGCTCGATATGGGTCACGGTGCAGGGCAGGATATCGCCGGGCTGCAGGCTGTCCAGATAGTCGGCCTTGCACATCTGCTGCGCCAGCGCGCGGGAGAGCCGGTAGAAGGGCTGACCGTTCTCGTCGGTGTCCAGCGCCTCGATCACAAAGCAGGTGGGGCGGCCCACCCTCGTCAGCACCGCAATGTCCCGCACGGTGCCGTTTGCGGCACCATCGGCGCACTGGGCAAAGGGCATCACGGCTCTCACCCCGCCGATCTCGAACCGCAGCTGGCGCTGGGTATCAAAGGCCAGAGCAGTGGCCTGCAGGATCTCGCGGTTTGCCATGGCGGCGCGCAGTTCAGCGGGGGACAGGCGCGCGGCAGAACGGTAGTTGCCTTCGGTACGGTAAGCTTGCATCATCTTTCATTCCTCTTTCTCTGCTTTTTAGGCCGTGCTTGGAACGGCAGCGGCCTTTCTGTTAAAACTTATGCATCCGCATGGGCGGATATTTGCATTTTGTGCGGCTTTGCATTATACTATATCTGTATGCGCAGCAAACCGGCACGCCGGGCTTTGCGCACACACCGCCTGCTGTTTTGGGCAGGCAGAAGGGAGAAGCAGAGCTATGGACATTGCTGTAGGCGATACCATCCTCACCCGCAAAAAGCACCCCTGCGGAGCGTCCAGCTTCGAGGTACTGCGCGTCGGCATGGATTTTAAGATCCGGTGTACCGGCTGTGGGCGCGAGGTGATGCTGCCGCGTGCTAAAATTGAAAAGAACATCAAAAAGGTGGTAAAACCCGGGCAGGCCTAGCGCCCGGCGCAGCACGCATCCGGGGCGGAAAGGCCCCGGAGCCGTTCGGCTGCACGAACATGAATCTGAGTTTGTAAGGAGAACTGCCGGAATTATGCCGAACATGTTTACCCAGATGGATGCTGTCTGCCACCGCTTTGAAGAGCTTTCCATCCGCCTGAATCAGCCGGATACCGCCGCAGACCCTGCGCTTTTCCGCAGGCTGATGCGGGAGTACCACGATGCAGAACCTGTGGTGCAGGCCTACCGCGCGTGGCAGACCGCACAGGATCATCTGGCACAGGCCAAAGCTCTGCTGGAAGAACCGGGCGCACTTGACCCGGACTTCAAGCAGATGATACAGCAGGAAATCAGCGAAAAAAGTCAAGATATGGCAAAGCTGGAAAATAATCTCAAAATCCTGCTGCTGCCCAAGGATGTGAACGATGGCAAAAATGTCATTGTGGAGATCCGCGGCGGCGCAGGAGGGGAGGAAGCTGCCCTGTTTGCCCACAGCCTGCTGCGCATGTACACCATGTATGTGCAAAGCAGGGGCTGGCAGCTGGAAATGCTCAACCTCAACGAGACGGAGCTTGGCGGCGTGAAGGAGGCCATCTTTTCGGTGGACGGTGCCGGGGCCTACAACCGCCTCAAGTACGAGAGCGGTGTGCACCGTGTGCAGCGCGTGCCGGAGACCGAGACGCAGGGCCGCATCCACACCTCCACGGCCACGGTAGCTGTGATGCCGCAGGCCGAAGAGGTGGACTTTGCGCTGGACATGAAGGACCTGCGCATCGACACCTTCCGCTCCTCCGGCGCGGGCGGTCAGCACATCAACAAAACCTCCAGCGCCATCCGTGTGACACATCTCCCCACCGGCATGGTGGTAGAATGCCAGAACGAGCGCAGCCAGTTCCAGAACAAGGATAAGGCACTGGAGATCCTGCGCAGCCGCCTGCTGGCCCAGAAGCAGAAACAGCAGCAGGATGCCATTAACGCCAGCCGTCAGGGGCAGGTGGGCACCGGCGACCGCAGCGAAAAGATCCGCACCTACAACTTCCCGCAGGACCGCTGCACCGACCACCGCATCGGCCTGACCGTGCACAATCTTTCCAAGATCATGGACGGCAATCTGGACGAGGTGATCGACGCACTGGCCACCCGCGAACAGGCCGAAAAGCTGCAAAAGCTCAACGAGCAGGGCTGAAATGCGGTTTTGAAAATAAAACGATATCCTGTCGATAAATGCTGAAAAGCACAAATACTTTACAGATAGAAAGAACGATGATCCGTATGGAAATGAAAACTGAAATTTTGCCCGCATCGGACGAAAAGAGCATTGAAAAAGCCGCTGCCCTGCTGCAGAACGGTGAGCTGGTGGCCCTGCCCACCGAGACGGTTTACGGCATTGCTGCCGATGCCCGCAACGGCGAGGCTGTGAAGAAGATCTTTGTGGCCAAGGGCCGCCCGCAGGACAATCCCCTGATCGTCCACGTCACCGGACCGGAAATGCTGCCCGGCCTTGTCAGCGAGGTGCCGGAGCGCGCCCAGCTGCTGATGGCTGCGTTCTGCCCCGGCCCGCTCACCATCATTATGCCCCGCGGCCCGGAGGTGGCAGCGGAGTGCTGTGCCGGTCTGGACACCGTGGGCATCCGGATGCCCAGCCACCCGGTGGCCCGCGCCGTCATTGAAAAGAGCGGCTGCGCCTTTGCTGCCCCCAGCGCCAATCTTTCCGGCAAGCCCAGCCCCACCAACGCGCAGGATGTGTTCACCGATATGGACGGCCGCCTGCCGCTGATTTTGGACGGCGGCGAGTGCGACGTGGGCGTAGAAAGCACTGTGGTGTCGGTGGTGGGCGAAAAGCCCACTCTGTTCCGTCCGGGCCACATCACGCTGGAAGACCTCGAACGCGCCCTCGGCGAAGAGGTGGAAGTGTCCAAAGCCATCCTTGAAAAGCTGCCGGAGGGTGCTGTGGTGCGCAGCCCCGGCATGAAGTACAAGCACTACGCACCCAAGGCGGATGTGACCTTGCTGGACGGCACCTTTGAGCAGTTCAAAGCCTATGTGGATGCCCACGCCGAGCAGGATCCCAGCTGCCTGTGCTTTACCGGCGAGGCGGAAAAGCTGGGTGTGCCCTGCGTGGAGTATGGCCGCGAGGGCGACGGTGCCGATCAGGCAAAGCACATCTTCCGCTGCCTGCGCGCGCTGGATGAGCAGGGCGATGCCGTGGTCTACGCCCGCTGCCCGCAGAAGGACGGCCTTTCCATGGCGGTGTACAACCGCCTGATCCGCGCTGCGGCCTTCCGGGTGATCAAGCTATGATCGCGCTTGGCATCACGGGCCGCAGCGGCTGCGGCAAATCCACGGTCACGGCGGTGTTTTCGGCCCACGGTGTGCCGCTGGCCGATGCCGACCAGATCAGCCGCGAGATTTTACTGCCCGGCTCGCCGCTGCTGCCCCGGCTGGCCCAGCGGTTCGGCGCAGACATTTTAAAGGCAGACGGCACATTGGACCGCCGCCTGCTGGCTGACCGCGCCTTTGCCACCCCGGAAGGCAAGGCGGCGCTGGACAGCCTGACCCACCCGGAGATCGTGCGCCGCATCCGTGCGGCAAAGCAGGCGGCGCTGGATGCCGGTGCACCGCTGTTCGTGCTGGATGGCGCGGTCATCGTGGGGACTGCGGCGCAGGCCGAGTGTGACCGCCTGTGCGTGGTCACGGCACCGTTTGAGACCAGTGTGGCCCGCATCGTGGCCCGGGACGGCATCTCGGCCGAGATGGCCGCCCGCCGCCTGAACGCCCAGACACCGGAAAGCACCCTCACCGCGCAGGCAGACTATGTGCTGCGCAACGATTCCAGCCTTGCACATCTGCAGGCTGCGGCAGAGCAGCTCTGCACAAAGCTTCTGGCAGAAGGAGGTGCGGGAAAAGAATTTTGAACAAACGATATAACGAACAAGATCCTGCACCGCAGTACGACCCGGAGACGGCCCGCATCCGCCGCGCTCTCCGCGCCCAGAAGGCACGCCGCCGCAAAAAAATGCGCAGCCGCAGGCTGTTCCTGCTGGGCATGGCGCTGATCCTGCTGTTTGTGCTGGTGCCCAACTTGTGGGGCAGGGCAGAACGGCTTTTATACCCCCGCAAGTACGAAGCGCTGGTGGACCAGTGGGCGGAGACTTACGGCCTTGACCCGCTTCTGGTGGATGCCTTCATCCGCACCGAAAGCGGCTTTGACCCGCAGGCCACCTCCACTGTGGATGCCCGGGGCCTGATGCAGATGACCGAAGAGACCTTTATCTGGCTGCGCAGCAAGATCGCACCGGACGAAGGACTGCTCTTTGCAAATCTCTACGACCCGGAGACCAGCATCCGGTTCGGATGCTATTACCTGCACCTGTGCATGGAGCGCTACAACGGCGATGTTGCCACTGCCGCTGCCGCTTATCACAGCGGGTGGGGCACGGTAGATGCTCTTTTACAGATGGAAGAGCACTCCGCAGACGGCGAAACGCTGCAGGGCTTTCCCTATAACCAGATGAACCACTACGTAAAAAAGATCACTTCCTGCTATGCGCGGTATCAGCGTATCTATGCAGAAAGCTGAGAGGAGATAAGGAACATGAGCGAGAAACTTACCGCAAAGCAGGCTGCCGAACAGCTGCTTTACAAGCCGGAGTACGCTGCCGACAAGAGCGCCGACGTGAAGGAGAAGGCTGCAGCCTTTGCCGAAGGCTACAAAGCCTTCCTGAACGCTGCCAAGACCGAGCGCGAAGCTGCCGCCGCCAGCGAAAAGCTGCTGCTGGAGGCCGGTTACGAAAAGTTTGAGCCGAAAAAGACCTATGCCCCCGGCCAGAAGATCTACTTTGTGCAGGAGCACAAGGCGGTGGTGGCCGCTACCATCGGCCGGAAATCTTTTGAGGAGGGCTTCCGTCTGGTGATCGCCCACATCGACAGCCCCCGTCTGGACCTGCGCCCGAACCCGCTGTACGAAGCAGACCACCTCAGCTACTTCAAGACCCACTATTACGGCGGCATCCGCAAGTACCAGTGGGGCACCATGCCGCTGGCCATCCACGGCGTGTTCACCCGTGCCGATGGCTCCAGCGTGTCCTTTGCAGTGGGTGAGGACGAGAATGACCCCGTGTTCTGCATCACCGACCTGCTGCCCCATCTGGGTGCCGAGCAGAACGACCGCAAGCTCAGCGAGGGCATCAAGGCCGAGGAGCTGAACGTGCTCATCGGCTCCGACGCTGTGGAGGATGCCGACATCAAGGAGGCCGTCAAGCTGAACACCCTGATGCTGCTGCACGAAAAGTACGGCATCACCGAGCGGGACTTCACCCGCGCTGAGATCGAGGTGGTGCCCGCCCATAAGGCCCGGGACGTGGGCTTTGACCGCTCCATGGTGGGCGGCTACGGTCACGATGACCGTGTGGACGCATACCCCGCTCTTATGGCTGAGATCGAGACGAAAGATCCTGTGCACACCACCGTCTGCGTGCTGACCGATAAGGAAGAGATCGGCTCCGACGGTGTGACCGGCATGCAGAGCATGTATGTATTCCACTTTATGCAGCTGCTGTGCCGCGCCGCCGGTCAGGACGACATCCTTGCCTTCCAGAACAGCGTGTGTCTCTCCGCCGATGTGACCGCCGCCTACGACCCCTCCTGGGCAAATGCCTTCGAGCCGCAGAACGGTACTTACGCAGGCCGCGGCGTGGCCTTCTTCAAGTACACCGGCAGCCGCGGCAAGAGCTCTGCCAGCGATGCTTCCGCTGAGCTGGTAGGGGATATCACCTGCCTGCTGGATGCCAACGGCGTGGCATGGCAGATCGGTGAGCTGGGCCGTCTGGACCTTGGCGGCGGCGGCACCATTGCCAAGTACGTGGCCAACCGCGGCATCCCGGTGCTGGACATCGGCGTGCCGGTGCTGTCCATGCACTCGCCCTTCGAGGTCATCCATAAGACCGACCTGTACATGGCTTACCGCACTTTCTCGCTGTTCTGCCAGGCTGAGCAGTAAGTTCTGTGCCTGAAAAAATATCCGCAGCGCTTCCCGGTTTGCAAAAACCAGCGGAAATACTGCGGATATTTTATTTTTGGCGCAAAAAGCTTGACCTTCAACCGACTTTCAGGTGTAATGTAGGTGCGGAGGTGAATCAGATGAACATCAAACAGGCCTCAGAACAGAGTGGCGTTTCGGCTCCCAACATCCGTTTTTATGAAAAAGAGGGACTTCTCACCCCGGCGCGCAGGCAGGGCAATGGCTACCGCGATTATACCGCAGGGGATATCCGTACCCTTAAACTCATCCGGATGCTGCGCATGCTGGATGTGCCGCTGCCCACCATCAAGGCGGTGCTGCGCGGGGAACAGCCCCTGCAACAGGCGCTGCAAGCCCAGCAGACCGTGCTGGAGCAGCAGGCAGCGCAGCTGGCGGCAGCCATGCAGTTCTGCGCCGACCTTGCCCGGCAGGCTCCGCAGACGGACACGCTGGACGTGGACGCCTGCCTGACCCGCATGGAAAGCCCTGCCCATCAGCAGGGGTTCTTCTCCGGCTGGCTGCAGGATTACTGCACGCTGGCGAAGGTGCAGCATCAAAAGCACTTTTTCTTTATCCCGCAGGGCAGCATCAACACCCCGCAGGAATTTACGGCGGCGTTGCGAGCCTATGCAGAGGAAAAAGGGATGCTTTTCACCCTGACCAAAGAGGGGATGTACCCGGAGTTTTTGCTGGACGGCATCGCGTATAAGGCCTACCGCAACCCGGGCAAGTACCGGGACGAAATCTGTTGCGATGCTGTGCATCCCGAGCAGCTGGACACCGGACTGCCGCTCCGGCGGGAGAAGCTGCTGCGCTTTTTGCGCCTCGCTGTGCCGCCGGTATGTACCTTTGCCGCCATTCTGGCGGCGGGGTGGGTGGTGACCGGCGGCGCAGGCTGGCTCTGGCTGGCGGTGCTGGCCTCTGCCGGAGTGCTGCTGGAACGCTGCCTTGAAAGGTGGCGGTAAGGCGCATTACCCCAGCGGCAGCGCTTCGGCCACCGTCAGAAAGGTGTAGCCGTTGTCGGCATACCACCGGATAATGTCCGGCAGGGCCTCTGCCGTGGTGCGTGTAGTGGAGGAATCGTGCATCAATACGATGCAGTTCGTCTGCTGCCCGGTCTCGTGCACCACATTGCGGTAGATGGTGCCCGCGCTTGGGTGCCCGCCCACGGCATCCTCGGCGCACACGTTCCAGTCCACCCAATGCCAGCCTTTCTGCTCTACTTCGGCTTTCAGCTGCTTCATCAGGCCTTTGCCGCCGTAGCGCCGACTGACGGTGTTGGTGCTGCCGCCCGGAAACCGTAGATACCGGATGCTCTCGGCATCCACATAGGGCGCAATGCGCTCCTTTAAAAGGGCAATGTCCTCCCAATAAGCGTCGCTGCTGCGGTAGATATCGCTGTACTCGTGGGAAGCAGAGTGCAGCGCGATCTGGTGCCCGGCGCTGACCGCTTCGGCGAGCAGGGGCAGATACTTCTCGTTGTAACCGGTAGCCACCACAAAAAATGTGGCGTGCACTCCGGCCGCGTTCAGCGCGCTGAGCACATCCGGTGTGGTCTTGCTGGGGCCGTCGTCAAAGGTCAGGCAGACCCACTTTTCCGGCAGCGGCTGGGCAGCAGGCTCCTGCTGCTCCTGTGCCAGAGCCGAAATGGCGGGGGAGAGCATCGAAGTGTCCGGTGCCGGGGTAAGATCCTGCGCCTGACATCCGGTGACGACCGGCGGCGCAGCAGATACAAACCCCATAATGAGGGCGAACAGCATCACGGCCGCAACTCTGGCCCGCCTGCGCCGTGCGAGATATTCTGCAAGCTTCAAGAGCAAAACCTCCTTTGTCTGTTTGGTTTGCTCTTATCAGAATATGAACGACGGCGGATTCTATGAAAAAAATCAGCCCACTCTCTGCCGTTTATCCAGCCGCATCTTGTCGGCGATCATTGCAATAAACTCGCTGTTGGTGGGCTTGCCGCGCAGATTATGGATGGTATAACCGAAGTAGCTGTTCAGGGTGTCCACATCGCCCCGGTCCCATGCCACCTCGATGGCGTGACGGATGGCGCGCTCCACCCGGCTGGCGGTGGTGCCGTTTTTCTTGGCGATTTCCGGGTACAGGCGCTTGGTCACAGCGTTGATGTACTCCGGCTCGTTCATGGTGAGCAGGATGGCATCCCGCAGGAACTGGTAGCCCTTGATGTGGGCGGGAACGCCGATCTGGTGCAGGATCTCGGTAACGGTCAGCTCATCGCTGTCCACGCTGGTGTGCAGGATGTGCTTTTCCGGGCCAAGTGCCGCCTTGAGCACCCGTGCGGCAAGCACGGTCTCATCAAAGGGCTTTACAAAGTAGTAGGCAAAGCCTTCGTCCAGCAGCTCCTGAACCATCTCTTCGCTCTGGAAGGCACCGGTCACGAAGAAGGAGGTGTGCCGCTCACCGGCGGCATTGTAGCGCTGCTTTACCGCAAGGGCATCCAGACCGGGCATAAAAGCATCCAGCAGGACCACCTGCGGGCGCACGGTGAGCATTTTCTGCAGGACCTTGTTGCCGTCCTTTTCCACAACGGTCACGTCCACGCCCTTCTGCTCCAGCGCTTCGCGGCAGGCGGCAGTGAACGGGGCACCAGTATCCGACATCAAAAATCTAACTTTGTCCATGGTTGTTTCCTCCAATGTGTGCAGTTCCCTTAACACCATGGATTTTACCATAATTTTCCAGAACTTTCAACGGCTTATTTTGGTAAATTTTGGCAAAGAAAATCGAAACCCGCAAATTATTTTGCGTTTTGGGCCTGCGTGTGCGCTGTATCGTCTGTTTTTTCAACAGCGCGGGCCTGCTTGAGCATAGTCTGAGCAAAAATGCCGTAGCCCCGCGTGGGGTCGTTTACCAGCACATGGGTCACTGCACCCACCAGTCTGCCGTTCTGCAGGATGGGACTGCCGCTCATGCCCTGCACGATGCCGCCGGTTTTGGCAAGCAGCTGCCGGTCGGTCACGCGCAGGATCATGTTGCGGTGGGGGTCTGCGTCGTTTACCTTTTCAATGCGGATGCGGTATGCCTTGGGCACCTCGCCGTCCACAGTCGTCCAGATCTCGGCATCGCCCGGCACAACCTCCTGCGCAAAAGCCATCTCCAGCTCCGGGCCGGAAAATGCAGCCCGTGTTCTGCCATAGACCCCTGTCTTGCTGTTGATGCAGATGCTGCCAAGCGCATGGGTGCTCAAAAAGCGGCCCTTCAGCTCACCGGGGCTGCCCACGGTGCCGCTGGTACACCCCACGATCTGGCAGGGGACGATCTCGCCGCTGCGCAGGGCCACGCTCTCACCGGTGTCGCTGTCGCTGATGGGGTGGCCAAGCCCGGCAAACACCCCGGCGGCATTGTCCACAAAGGTCATGGTGCCTACCCCGGCGGAAGAATCCCGCACCCACATCCCGGCGCGCCACTGCCCGGCGGTGCTGTCCCACACGGGGGTCAGCCGGGTCTGGAATTGCTCACCATTGCGGATATAGACCACCTGCACCGGCGCGCCTGCGGCCGTTTCCAGAGCATCGTGCACGGCGTCGTTCGTCTCGGTCAGGGTGTCATCCATGCGCACCACCCGGTCGCCCAGCCGCAGCCCGGCCTTCTTGGCGGGGTTTGCGGTGCCGTCCGGGGTGTTCAGGTCGGAAAAGCCCACAATGAGCGCGCCCTCGGAGAACATCTTAACGCCGAAAGGCGTACCGCACACTGTTACCACCGGACGTGTTTCCACCAGAGCGCGCACAGTCTTGACGGGCAGCCACCCGCCAATGGACAAAGTGGCCTGATAGCTGCCCGCAGCCTGCGTGCTGGCCGCGTTGCGGGAGCCAGCGGTGCGCAGCGGCTGCACATAGGCAAAACGGGGCAGGGTAAGGGTCTGGCCGGGTTCCAGCAAAATTTCAGCAGGCAGACTGTGCCACAGCCAGCCCAGCACCGCCAGCGCGGCCACCAGAAGATAAGCTGCCGCAATGCTGCCAGCGCGGCGTAGTTTTGATCTGCGCATCGGCAAAAGCCCCTTTCCGCCATGGAAAATGATACGATCGTCCGGCGATAGTATGCGCTGTGAAGGGCGGAAATATCAATGCAGTGATTGACTTTTGCCGCCGGAACTGATACTATATTAAGGCGGTTTGGCCGCAGCTGCAGAATAGAAGAATACGCGGGTATGGTGGAATTGGCAGACGCGCAGGATTTAGGTTCCTGTGCCGCAAGGCGTGTGGGTTCGACCCCCACTACCCGCATACAAAGAAAAGCGCGTTGGTTCGTACAGAACCAGCGTGTTTTTTCTTATCATGGTAACACTTTTGGTAACACTATTAAGTTTTCAGACTGCTCTCACCAGCGCATTATACAGCATTTCAATGAACTGCACCGCGCTGGGCGCACCGGTCAGCGGATAGCCTGCCAGCTGCTGCACATACTCCGGGTTTGTGAGCCATGCACCTTTAGCTGCCCGACGGACAGCGCTTTGAATCGCTTTTGGCTCACACCTTCTGCGGTCGGCGATAGGGGTATAGATATCTTTCTCCACGGCCTGCAGGCGGTCTTCCTGCTCACAGACCAGCTCAAGACACTGGCACAGGATACTGTAGGCACTCAGGTTACGTGTAATGCCCATCGGGCGCAGCAGATCATTGACTTGAGTGGATAATTCGGAAACAATCATAGTTGACACATCCTTTCTTTGCGTCAACTCTAACCGAAAAACACTTGAAATTTGTTAATTGCGTCGATATACGTCGTAAAGCGTCGAAACACGCCAAACAAAAACAGCCCCGAGGAACCGTCAGGCTCCCCGGGGCTGTTGCTATACTATGATTTTGTTGGCGCTACAGAAACGTCACATAGAGGTCTTCTGGCTGCGCACCTGCGCTTCGATCATCGGCTTCAGGTAGCTGTCGAGGTCGCCAAAGGTCTCCTTGATGAACGTGATGGTCTCCTGCGTCAGGGCTTTCTTCGCTGCGGTCAGTGCGCGGTTGTAGGCAATGCGCTGCGCATCCTCGTCGAACTTGTCCTGTTCCTTCAGGGCATCAACGTAGGTCTGGTTGACATACTGGACGGCGTTGAACACCGCGTTGGCGGCATTCTGGAGACAGGTCTGCGCAAACTTGTTGTTGATGTAGCCGTTTGCAATGCTGACACCCTTGTTCAGGCCCCAGCCAAAAATGACGGTCATTGCGGGGATGCAGGCAGTGAGTGCGACTTTCAGAAATTCATTCATAAGAGCTTATCCTTTCTGCTCGGTTTCCGAGCGCTGCTTTAAAATGTCCACAGCCTTGGTGATCGCTGCCGGGATCGGCAGTCCCATCAAGCCCGCGTTTTCAATGATGGAAATGGTCTCGTTACAGATAAAGCCGATTACAACGGCATCCCGCACAAGGGTGGAACCTATCACGGCATCCAGCCTGCAGGCCACCAGCACGATCAGCAGCGTTTCGCCCTTGCGGCACAGGCCCTTCCAGCCTGCGCGGCTTTCCAGCGTGCCGTTTTTGGTCTTGGGCGATGCGTGGAATACACCGGCCACGATCAGGCCGGTGATGTAGTCGATGGCCATAAAAATCACCAGCGTTTGCAGGGCGGCATCCCAGCCGCCAAAAAGACCGGCAATCACGCCGCCGATCGCGCCGATTGCCATGCAAAAATAATCTTTCATGCGCCACCTCCTCACAGTGTCCACCGGCTTTTGTTCGGGCGGGTGTCCACGTGCACCCAGCCCTTTGCACGGCCTGCCTTGACCGGGTAGCGGCCCACGCCGCCCCAGCCGGGCATCAGGCTTTCAGCGTAGGCGGCAACGGCCAGCGGGTCGGTGTCCTGCACCTGAATGTCTGCAGCGCGGCCCAGCAGGTGCTGGCTGGATTTTGAGCCGCCCACCTTGGTGTTGTGGCTGGCCGTGCGGTAGCCGCTGGTGATGGTCACCGGCTTGCCGAAGTGCTCCCGGATGCACTGCAGCAGCACCACAAGGCCCTCGTCAATGAGGATGGTGTCGGTGCCGTCGCGGCAGCGGAACTCACGCACACGGAATGCGGGAGAGAGCTGCTTTGCACCATCATTCTTCAAACTGTACTGTTTGATTGCCATATGTATCACGTCCTTTCACGGGGTCAGGCCCCGATTTTCACGTTCTCTTCCAGCTCCTGATCTGCCTTGTCCTCAGCGTCCTCCTTACTGCGTGATTTCCTCAAAGCCGCTCTTGATAAGAATTGCCTTGACCTTTTCCTTCAGCAGGCGGGGGCAACGCTCGTACAGAGCCTTTGCGTCCTCCACGGTCTCAGCGGACATGATTTCCTGCGCCCATAACATAGCCATCATAAGTACCATCCTTTCGATTTTTTGTGTGATTTTATGCATAGACAATCTCGCTCATTTCAAGCAAGCATTGCTTGAGCATCTCGTTTTCTTTTTGCAGTGCCTTCACCGTCTTGGGCAGTTTCTCCCGCTCTTCGGCATCCTTCTTCGCCTGCTCCTGTGCCGCAAGCTCTTCGGCGGTGTAGCGGATGTATCTCTGCACCGGCACCTGTTCGGTCCATGCGGCCTGCGCAGGCACGCCCGGCACGTCGATGACCTTCCGCACATCCCTGCCGCCGTTGGGATACTCCGCTACGGTCTCGTAGTGGTTCACTTCCTCCACGCCTTCCACGGCGGGGTGGGTGACTTCTTCGGTGCTGGTGGTCAGGTAGCCAAGGGTCAGGTCGGGGTTTTCCACGACCGCGCCGGTCTCGTCAAGGATCTTCATTGTGTCACCTCCATGGGGGTCACATATTTGCCGATTCGCGAGTAAGATACTTTTCCGTCAGGACTTTCAGCCGACAGCATCCACTGTCCGCCGGTCTTTCCGGAGTCACGGCGGTCTACTTTTACGCACCCATTTTCGTCCAGCTGCATCGGGGGCACAAAGCTACCGTTGCTGCGCCGCAGGTGGAGTCTGATTTTGCAGGTTTTCCACTCTTTCGGGATGGCGAAGTGCAGACTGGTCGGGTGACCCTCACTGCCAAACTGCAATGTTGCCACAGTGTCAAATGTCACAGGGATCATCGCTCAAAACCTCCTTTCTCATGACACGCGGTGCCAGATGTAAACATAGTAGGCGGCGGGTTGCACGGTATTGCTTGCACCGTAGATCGGGTTCGATTTGGAAGCGTCAAAAGTGCGGTTATAAGTGCTAAACCAATCACCCCTGTCTCCACCGCCGTGCCTGGAACTAGTGTCATAGTATTTACCCCCAAAAGCCCCATCACTACTTGGAGTGACCATGGACAACACGCCGCCATTGGCCGTACCCGTGATGTTCGGCAGTCCGGCATTCACGGTGGTGCCCGCTTTGTGGCTGCTGCTGGCACCCATCAGCACGCGCTCCGATGCGATCTGCTCCCATGTGCCGCCAAACAGGGCGGCAGGGCTGGTGGAGTTGGTGCTCTGGTAGATGCTGCCGACAGGGTATGCAGACAGGCCACTGGTCGCAACGGCCTGCCACGTCCCATCCCCGCGCAAAAATTTACCCTGTGCACCGGCTGCGGGTGCAGGCACAAGGCCCTCTTTGCCAGCCGCGCTGGCAGTGGAGGCGGTCATCTTGGCGTAAGTGTGGTCAGTAAAAACGGCGTTGGCCGGTACATCCTTGCCCAGCGAGTAAGTGCAGGCCACCGGCTTGCCGCCGCTGATGTATACCGGTTTCGTCGCACTGCCCGCGGTTGCGGTATCGAGTTTGACGGCACTGTTGGCCGACCCGCCAGCGCTGCCGGACCCGGCATAATTGTGGGTGTGGCTCTTGGCTGCAAACACAACATCCGCCTTGCCCTTGATATACGCCCACAGGGCGCTCATAGGCCTGCGGTGGTAAATGGTCGTTGTGTCTCCGCCGCCGACATACTGGCTCACATAGTAATCTGCATCCTGCGGGGTGCTGGTACCCGCGCTCAGCGCGTTGATAAGCGCGCTCAGATCGTGGGTGTGGGTCTTATCTGCCTTTCCCGCCAGCGCGTCACCGGTCGCTTTTGCATCGGCAGGGGCATCGGCGATGCTCAGGGTCTTATCTGTGTTTGCCCGTGTGCCCGCAAGATTAGCTGCATCCTCTGCGGCTTTCTGAGCCTTTTCTGCGTCCTGACGGCTGGTGGATGCTTCATCCGCGCTGGCAGATGCCTCCTCGGCCTTGGTGGCGGCGGTGGAAGCGCTCCTCGCAGCGGCGGTGACCTGCTGGGTGGCGGTTTCTGCCGCGGTGGTGGCCGTCCTGGTTGAGTTGGCCACGTCGGTCAGGGCTGTGGTGCGGGCCTGTGCGATGTCCTGCAAGGCGGTGGTGTGCTCCGTTTTCGTGTCCTGCAGGGCCCGCTGGGCGGCGGTCTCGCTGGCCTTGGCGTTCTTCTCGCTGGCGGCGGACTTGGTCTCGCTGCTCTTGGCGGCGGCAGCGCTGGCATTGGCCGCAGCGGCGCTGGTGGTGGCTTTCTCCTCCAGTGCGTTGATGCGTTCCCTGGCAGCGGCCAGTAGCTCGTCGGTGGGGATGCCGGTCACGCCGTCCCGCACGATACCGCAGAGTTTCTCGTCCAGCCGTGTGTCGGTGATCTGGCCGGTGGTGACGGCGGTGGAGCCTGCCGGGCGGGTGATCTCGGCAAGGCAGAGGTCGTAGATCAGCTCAGTGCGGGAGATGGCCGGGGCCGTGGGTGTGCTGGATGCCGTGCCCTGCAGCACCTGCAGGCTGGCGGCTCTGGCACCGGCATCATAGCGCATGACGATGCGGTCGATGCGGGGGAGAGACGGGTCGGCCAGCGGCAGGGTCAGGGTATCGGCCTCCCGCTTTGTGATGGAGTAGCCGGTGAAACGGCTGGGGTGCACCCAGCCACGGCCCGCGCCCACGGTGACCTTCAGCCCGTCTGCGGCTGTCACCGGGAAGTCCTCAGCGGAGCTGAACACACCGCTGGTGAGGCCCGCAAGGTAGGCCGCCACGTCTGCGGCATCGAAGTCGTAGCCGTCGGCGGGGTATAAAACGATTTTGCTCAAAAGATCATCTCCTTACAGCTTGCGCCAGACCGGTGTGCCCAGCCGCGCGGTGCGGGTGGTGCTGTCGCTCTGGCTTTGGGTGATGACATCGGCCACCCGGACGGTGGCCTTGTAGCCCAGCTCCGGGATGGTGCAGAAGGCCACGTCGCCGGGGGAAAGCCCCTCGGCATCGATGGTCAGCTCAATGGAGCCGGTGCGCAGCTGTTCCAGCAGCTTGTTGGTGCCCCGGGCCATGAGCCGCTCGAGGTAGGCTTCGCTCTTGTTGCTCTCGCCCTTTTCCTCGTCCGGCTGCACGTCCCGGGCATCCACATAGAGCTCCCGCCGGTCGGCTCCGGTGGCATCCGTCAGGCCCACGGTCACGGTGGCCCGGGCATCGCCCTCACCGGCCCCCTGAACAACGGCAACGTTGGCATAGTCGCTGTCCCCAAAGGCCCAACTGGCCCCGGTCAGGTTGCCCCACTTGGTGGAAAAGCGGTTGTTGGGGTCAGCGGTGGGCCGGTAGACCTCGAACAGCAGCTTCTTATCTGCGTTCTTGCCTGCCAGCCGTACCAGGAAGCCTAGGTCGCAGGCCGCGCCGATGGTCATCAGGTAGTCCATGATGCTGCCGCCGGAGGTCTGTGCGGTGTAGGTGGTGTCAAAGCCTACCAGCTCACCCAGCTCCAGCTTGGGCCACGGCTCCATGGAATTGACCAGCCTGCGCATGGCCTGCTCCGCGTTCTCGCTCTTCACGATGGCGGTGCAGGCCCGCTTGGTGAAGATCCACGTTCCCGGGAAGCCGGTGACCACCAGATTGCTGTCGGTGTTCTCGTTGCTCCGGTGGCAGATGCGCATGGGCACGTCGCTGTCACTGCGGCGCAGCCAGCGGCCCTCCCGCAGCAGGGACAGGTTCTCTTCGGTGGGTCTGACTTCGAGGGTGAACTCACCCTCGGTGTTGTAGGGCTCGTCCCAGTAAAGGCTCACCCAGACCTCCACCCGGCCCAGCCGGGCAAGGGTCGTCTCATCCAAAACATCCAGCGTCATGCGATCACCTCCGGCAGAATGCCTGAAACCATGGGATAAAATTGCACCGTGACCTGCAGGAGGATCTCGCCGCTGTCGGCGGTGGCCTTGAGCAGGTTGTCTCCGGGAGCCAGCTCCAGCAAGTCGCTGTCCTCGTCCAGCAGGGAGAAGATGTTCTCCTCCGTGCCGTCCTCTGTCCGCTTGACGGCCAGCTTGTCGGTGGTGGTGCGGTAGATCTCGATGACCTGCCCCGGGGTCAGGGTGGTCAGGATGCGGATGCTCTGGCCTGTGATGATGTTCAGCACGCAGGGGTTGACCACCGCACCGTCACTCTTGAGGGTGGCCGTGAAGGGTACAGCCAGCGCCCCGGGGTTGACCGCGTTCTGCCAGCCAAACGAGGTGCGCACGCCGAACCGGTGGGGCTTGGAGTAGTTGACCGGCAGCCTGAAGCTGGGCACAAAGCCGTTGATGCAGAAGCTCTGAGCGGTCAGATCGTACCAGAAGGGCTTCGGGCAGAAGAACATCATGTCAAGGACCGGGTATGGGTGGATGCTCTTTGTGTAGGGGGTCTTGGAAAGCACAAAGCGGCAGAAATACTTGTCCTCAAAGTACATGGTGCCGCTGGTGAAGTAGGGGAGTTTTTCCAGCAGCAGGGCGGCATCCGCATCGCCGTGGGGGCTGTGGCAGTGGATGATGAGTTCACGGCTCACCCCGGCCACGCTCTGTTTCTCCACCGTGTTGCCGATCTGGTTCACGCCCTGTGCGGTCTGCAGATCTACGTTCACACCATTGATGGGATCGAGGGAGTAGGGCGTGCCGTAGTCCCACCCGATGTCGAGAGCGGCCCCGGCATCCGTCACGAGCCGCAAATGGTCTTTGCGAAATGGCATTCAGAGCCCTCCTTTCATCGTTTCTGGGCCTTGGCCCGGTCGGCTTCCCAGCGTGCTTCCCGCTGGAGGTCTGCCGCCGTCTGGGCCTTGCTGTAAATGTTCTGGGTGATGTTGGTGTCGCCCTCCCGGTGGTACTGGTTGGCGGCTGCGGCCACCTTTGCCGTGCCGGAAGCGGCCACACTGCGAGAGATGGCCATGTTGTCCGACAGAACCAGACTGTCTGCCTGCCGCACCATCTCGGCCAGCTTGCTGTTTGCGGCCAGCAGGGCCTCGGTGTTGTCCCGGATGGCATCGGTATTATCCTTATCCGGCGTAGTCCCGGGGGTGCCGAGGTCCGTCGAGGCATCAGGCTTCTCCGGCTCGGCGGGGGTGCTGGGCTTGTATTTTTCTTCCAGGTCTCGGAGGGTCTTTTCGTAGTCCAGCTGCAGCAGTTCCCGCTCAAGGTCGCCCATCCGCAGGGTGTTCTCGGCCTCGACAAGCTGCTTTTCCAGATCCGCCAGCGCGGTTGCATCGGCAGCAGTCTTTTTGCCGATCTGCGCCGACTGCTTCTTGTACTCGGCATCCAGCAGTTTCTTTTCGAGGTCGGCAACGGATTTTTTATAGTCCGCAGCAGCCACGGCCTTTTCGGCATCCAGCATACCGGGGTCATCCTCGGTAAGTTTCGCCCGGGCAAGTTCGGCAGCCTTTTTAGCGTACTCGGCATCCAGCTGCTTTTTCTCGGCATCGCCGGACTGACGGGCATACTCCGCATCCAGCTCGGCCTGCTCCTGCTTGGCGAGGCGGGCGTTCTTGCGGTCCTCACGCTCCTTCTGGATCTTCTTGGCATAGTCCCATGCGGGGTTGGACACATAGTCGATGTGGCCGTCCCAAAGCTGTGCGATGAGATTATAGGCACCGATCAGCGTATTGATCTCGATGACAAACTGCTCCACAAACAAGCCAAGGACGTACATCAGGCCCTCAAAAATGTAAGACATGAAATCGGCCACGCCCGACCATACATCGTTCATGCCGTTTGCGACGTTTTTGTTTGTGCTGGCAAAGTTGAGCAGTGCGCCCACCAACATGCCGATCAGAGAAATCACCAGCAGGATGGGGTTGGCATCCATGGCAACGTTAAGCCCCTCCTGCGCACCGGTGGCCGTCGTTGCAGCGGGCACGAACTTTGCAACCAGACTGGATGCAAGAGCTGCCAGCTTGTTGCCAACACCGGACAGCGCATTGCCGAGCTGGTCCAGCGCACCTTGCGCAATGGCCGTGATCTGCTCCCTCTGTTTATCCGTGCACGCCTGCCAGAAGTAGGAAGCTGCCCAGAAGCCCAGCTGTTCCAGATCGCCGTTTTTCAGCGCGTTGGCAAGGGTCTTGATGGCACCGACCGCGTCGGTCTGGATGTCCTTCTTGATGCTCTTCCAGCCATCTTCCAGCTTGGTGCGCAGCTGAGTGGTCAACAGCTCTCCGGCACTGGCATACTGCGGACCGGCATCCTCAATGGTCTTGACCGTGGTCTCCACACCGTCGGCGGTCTTGGTGGTCACGGTCTTGACGGTGCGCTCTACTCCCTCGATGACCTCGGTGCCGGTGCGGGTAGTCACGGTGGACACCCGCTCGCTGCCATCAGTCAGGGTCTCGGTGGTCTTTTCCACCGTGACCTGCGCACCGCCCACGATGCTGGTTTGGGTGTCCTTGACCGTGGTCTGTACGGATGCCTTGACATCCTCCATGGTCTGCTTGACAGTCTTGGTGCCGTCCGCAGCAACCTCTGTGATGGTCTTGACATCCTTCAGCACACCATCCACCATCTGCCGGGAAGTCTCGGTGATGGTCTGTTTCTGCTGCTTTTTGCCGTTGGACAAGGTCTCATTGACCGTTTCCACCGTCCGGGTCACGCCGTCCTTTACGGTGGTCGTGGTGTCCGAGATGGATTTGACTACAGTGGCAGTGGCCTGCTTGGTGGCCTTTGCGGCCTTACCCGCATTGTTTGTGATGATGCCGGTTGCGTTCGTGGATGCGGCTGCAGCAGCTTCGGCCGCGGCCTTTTCCTCCTGCGCCTGCTTCACACGTTCATCGTGGAGCTTTTGGCGGCGGGTGCGGTCGGCATCGGTGACGGTGCTGCCCTTGCGGGAAGGTACATCTGTGGTTTCCTCGGTGATGCCGGAAACAGCGGCATTGCTGGCCGTGCCAACGAGGTTGGCAATCAGGCCGGACACCCACGAGGTGAGCTTGCCCCACATGCCTGCAATGCCGTTGATGATGCCCTGAACGATGTTCTCACCAATATGACCGAACTCGTCCATGTTTCCGTCCCAGACACCCACCAGCTTTGCTACGCAGGCGAGGGCGGCTTCGGCCAGATTTTCGATGCTGCGGATGATACCGTCCACCAGCGTGGTCAGCATAGTTGCACCGCACTTGAGGATGTCCGGCAGGTGGGCGATCAGGGCAGCTGCCCATTTGGCAATCAGGCCAGCCGCCGACGTGATGAGCTGGGGCAGTGCTGCGGTGATGCCGGTGATAATACTCTCAACGAATTGGACACCCTTATCCATGATGTCGTCAGCGTGGTCGCCGAGGTAGTTCACCAGCTCGGAGATAATGCGTGCTGCGCAGACGATCAGCTCCGGCAGGTTGTCGATGATGCCCTGCGCCAGAGTGCCTAGCACTTCGCCTGCGGTGTCCAGCATGGCAGGCATGGCGTTGGTCAGGCTCTGGGTCAGCTGAGTGATGATCTCCACGCCGGTCTGCATCAGGCCGGGCAGCTGTGCCGCGATGCCTGCCGCCAGATCGGAGATGATCTCTCCGGCAGCGGCCAGCATAGCTTCCGGCCCGCCCTCAGACAGGGCAGTGGTCAGGGTGCTGATGCAGTCGGTGCCCCACTGAGCAACATCGCCCAGAGTAGGCTCCAGCGAATCATACAGGGTGATGCTGAAGTTCTGGGCAGCCGTCTGCATGGTCTCCACCTTGTGCTGAAAGGTGTCGGTCATGGTCTCGTAGGCGGTCTCGGTAGCGCCTGCGCTGTTCTGCATCTGGCTGAGCACATCGTTGAAATGTTCAGCGCCGCCGGATGCCAAAGACAATGCGCCGGTGCCTGCTTCCACACTCGACCACAGACCTGCAAAGGCAGTGCTGCTGCCGCCGACGCTCTTATACAAGATCTGGAGAACGTCGCCCAGGCTCTTGCCCTCAGCATTCAGCTGAGCAAAGCTCTTGCCAGTCTGTTTCTGCAAAATTTTGCCGACAGTAGAACCGGCATCGCCCAGTTCGTTGAGCATGGACTTGGTGTAGGTGGTGGCTTCTGCCGTGGCAATACCATTTGCGGTCATGACGGCCAGACCACTGGACAGATTTTCGACGGTCACGCCATACGCTGCAGCCAGAGGAATGACCTTGCCCATGCTGGACGAAAGCTCATCCACGCTGGTTTTGCCCAGATTCTGGGTGGTCAGCAGCACATCCGATACATGGGTGGCCTGATCTGCACTCAGGCCATAGGCATTCAGCGCGGTGGTCAGGATATCGACCGCCGAACTGCTGGAAGTGAAGCCAGCAGCAGCCAGCTTGGAAGCCTGTCCGGCAAAAGCTACGGCGTTTGCCGTGTCCTGTCCGGCACTGATGGCCTGATAGGCTGCTTCGGCAATGTCTGCAGCGGCAACGCCCATGCTGCCGGATGTATCAAGGATCTGCTTGTTCAGATCGCCCACAGAGACCTTGCTCGTGTCGGCGATGGTGCTGACCTTGGCAAGGGCTGTCTCGAACGATGCACCAATATCGACCGAGGAAGTCACCAGCTCGGCCATTTTGCTGCTGGCCGATTTTACAAAGTCAGCAATCAGATTACCAGCAGCCACCGTCATGCTGGAAATGCCATTGGTAAAACCGCTGGTATCCAGTTTGGTGTTGCCGGTGATCGAATAATCGAATGCCACTTGTGTCCACCTCTCTCCATTCCAAAAGAGCGCGGGCACAAGGGCACAGGCTGTTATAACTTGATTTCTACCTCCCGCTTACAGGCGGGATTTTTGCATTTGACCCACACACCGTGAGCGCTGGCGGAAGCTTCTGCCCAGGCAGGCAGCGGCTTGCTGCAATACGGGCAGCGCACCGGCACGCGGGTACTGTCCTCAGCGGAACCGCGCGAGGAATGCGGCATCATGCTGCTGCGGGGTAACATCGCGCGCACCTCCTTTCAGCTCCGGCGGCAGGGCGTACCGCTCCTTTGCCGCTTCGTATCGCTGTCGGGTTGCTGGGTCCATCTCGCTGGTATCCGTGGTGCGGATCTGCAGGATCTGCGACAGCGCGGTCTCCTGAGGCAGTGCCTGCATCAGCGCCATAAAACGCCACCAGTGCACCTTGTCAATGGTCAGATTGATGCCGTAGGCCTGCTGGAATGCGCCAAGAACATAGGCTGCATCGCAGTGGTAGTCCAGCGTGATCTCACCGGCACCGGCATCGGCCTCCGGCGGCTCTCCACCGGGAGCGTCGTCCGCACAACCGCGGAAAAAGCGCATCAGGGACGCAAAAGCATCCGGCAGCTGCGGGTCTGAAACCGGTTCTGCAAAGAACCGCTCTGCTGCGTCGCGCATCAGCTGGACCTTTTCTTCGTCAGTTTCTGCCCGGCGGTAGGTGTTCAGCAGCCAGACCATATGCCGGAAATCCGGGTCGATGCGTCTGCCCTCCCAAACGGTAGGCAGGGCATCCGTCAGCAGGTCAGTCATTTTCCAGAGCAGCCAGTTCGGCCAGCAGGGCCTTACGGCGGGCAGCTTTGTCCACACGCTCCACCATCTGAGCGGCAGGCGGCTGTGCGGGGAAGCTTACAGGCTGCTGACTGACGATGTGGCCTGCTGTCTGGGTGCGCTGCCGTGCTTTCTTTTCGGCCCGGCGCTGGGCGCGGTTCATGGGCTGTGGCTTCGGGATACGGTCGGCGTAGTGCTGTTTTTCAGCCTTGCAGGCCTCGTTGATGGCATCCAGCACATCGTAGATAGGTGCTGCGTTGTTCTCGTCCAGACCCAGACGGTCGGATGCACCTGCACCGAGGATCTCGTCGATGCAGTGCATGACGATCCTTGCCTGTGCACGCATATAATCACCCAGACGCATACCGCCGTGGTTGAAGCGCTCAGTTTCGGCCCTGCCGGCCTGCTGCATCTGCTCGTTGGCATCTTCAAAGCGGTCCATATCGTTGGCGTTCAGAATGGAAAACTCAAATTCCTGTCCACAAATAACCATTTTCTGGCTCCTTTCGTTGCGCCGTGCCCCGGTACTGCCCCGGAGAAACCTGTTTCACGGCATGAAAAATCCCGTTCCGGGGCGGAACGGGAAAGCGGATATCAGGCCTTGACAGCCTTGCCGGGAGCTGCCTGCGTCTGCATGTCGGGGTCGGTCAGGGAATCGTACTCCGACGGGGTGCCGATACCCTTGACGTCGCAGGCAAAGCCGGCGGCAGCACCAGCAGCGCCGCTGGTATCGCTGGTGACGATGAATGCTGCATGGCCCTTTTCGCCCTTGCCGGTCTTGACGCTGAAGTAGACGTAAGGGAAAATCACGCTCTGGCCGGAACCGAACTTGACCTTGTGGCTCAGCAGGAAATCCTGCGCAGCGTCACCCACGCAACGGTTGCCGTTCAGGGCAAAGGTGCGCTGAACCTCTCCCTTTTCGGTCACAGTGCCGGCGCGGATATACGAGTTGTCCTCGGTGGTGGCGTTCAGAGCACCGGAATGCTCCTTGACGCGCTCTGCACATACGATCCAGTCACCGACCTTGGTCTGCTCGGCACAGGTCTGGATGGCAAAGATAAAGTCATCGGCGCGCTCGACGCCGGTGTAGTTGGCCTTCGGCTCGATACCCTTATCGGTCTTGAGCTTAGCCAGAGTTTCAGAAACAGTCATATCAAAACTCCTTTCATCTGGGCTGGTAGTAAGTCAGACGCAGCTGCATCTGCATCCGGCAGCTGCCCGCGCTGCTGGTGACGATGTAGCCGGTGGAAGTGACGGACACGCTGAGGGATTGTTTGTCCCGGCCGCATTCCGAGAGGTCGGGCAGGTGGCCGCAGTCGTTCTGCGCCAGCACCCAGTCGGTCAGCTGCTCAAAAAAGCCGCTGTTCTGGACGGTCAGCACGTCCGCCTCGCCGTACTCCCGCCGGGAGAGGAACAGGTAATTCTTTGCCATGTCTCGCCCGGAGAGATACTCGGTGAGCACCGGGTCGCCGGGGCTGTCCTCGATGGAAAAGGCGGTGGCCTCTTCGTCCAGTCCGGCAATGCGGAAGGCCGCGCCGGTGGCTTCCTGCTCGTCGGCGATCAGCGGGCAGGTCTTGAGCCACGCCCGCAGGGCGGCAATGGTGGGTTTGGCTTCACTCATTTTTCACCTCCGAGATACTGTTTTGCGGCATCGTGGGCGAACTTTTCCAGTTCGTCCTTGTGGTCGGCAATGGCCCGCTGGCCCCAGTAGGAGCCGCGCAGGCGGTTGTCACCGTGCAGTCCAGCGCCCTGCTCGTGCAGATAATACTGCCTGCGGGCGTAGGGCGTGTTATAGACCAGCAGACCATTCTTGAAGTCCGATGCCTGATTGACGCTGTTCTTCAGGGTGCCGGTGTCAAAGGGCACATAGGGGTCAACGGTTTTGGCTACCTGCTGGGAAAACGCATACTGCACTTTTGCAAAGCCTGCGTCCATATCCGCCTGCAGGCCGGGCCGTAAGGTGATCTTGAAATCAAAAACCGGTGAGCTCATGGTGTCAGCTCCCTTCCACATGCCAGTGCGGCAGCAGCGGTTCCCGGTCGTCCGAGACAGCCGACACGGTGCAGCACAGGTGTGTTTTTTCGAGTTTGGCATACTCTTCGGCGGTCAAGGCAGACACCGTGCCCTGCACCAGCTTCCAGCCGCGTTTCAGGGTCCAGTGTTTGGCCTTTTCGGCAGCAGGCAGAGCCGCCCATTGAGCGTAGGGCAGATAGCCCATGGTGCACACGCTGGCCGGAATGCGGATGTGCGTAGTGCGCTCCGGGTCCTTGGCAGTGCCGGAGCCGGACGTGGAGCGGCATTCCCGCCAGCTGCAGCCGGGGAACACCCAGCACTCCGGGGTGTCGGTCTCGGTGGCGATGTCGCGGATAAGGTTGACCACGGTGACAGCAGTCTGCATCAGAAGCACCCCCTGTACAGCAGGCCGTGCGGGTCAGCACCGAGGGCCGTGCGGATGATTTCATAGGCTTCCTGCCGGGTGGCTGCGGTCATACTGGCATTGCTGCCAAAGGTGACGCTGTAGCCGTCGTTGGAGACGCTGGCAGCGCCCGGCACAGCGCTCACCGCAGACGCAGCGGCCAGCAGGCCGACGATCTGGGCGCAGGCGTCCGCCAATGCTTCCCGGCAGGCCTCGCACCCGGCAGCGTGGGGTTCTGCCCGGCCAAAGGTGGCGGCATCGATCATGCGGGAAGCCCGGCTGCACAGCACCCCGAAGGCCGCTTCCGGCACCGTGCCGCCCGCCGTGAGGTATTCGTCGTAGGTACAGTACAGCATGGCGGCTCCTTACGCTGCGACGGCAGCGGCGGTCAGGAACGCGAACGGAACCTTGGAGCGGTCGGCATTCAGGCGGGTTGCAGGGTTCGGCAGTGCCCAGCCCATGCGCATGACCACACGCAGGGCCACCATATCCTGCTGGGCGAGGTTGTAAACGATCTCCTTGGTGGAAGGATCCTGAATAACGCCCTGATCCAGCAGCTTCACGGTGACATCCTGACGGATGGAGTACACCAGCTTCTTGAAGTTGCCTGCGATCAGCTGGGCCTTAGAAGCATCAAAGCCGCCGTTCTCCGGGAAGTACATCGGGGCACCGTCCAGCGCGTAGGTGGTTGCACCCTGCATATCGGAACGGAACAGAGGACGGCCCGTGGTATCCACAAGGCCGCGCAGTTCTGCCTTTGCGGTCAGATCGCCGACCACGGCATCCACACCAAAGCCGCCAGCCTCAACCTTGGAGAACAGACCGTCCTTGCCCAGCAGCTTTGCGTAGTCGATGGGGCCGGTGACTTTGTTCTTGGCCGCAAGGGTCAGAACATCGGTCGTCCACTCGGTGGGGCGCTCGCCGCCGAACAGGATGGCGTTGTCGATTTTTGCGCCCATGGCTTCCCGGACGCGGGGCTGTACCTCGCCCATGATGTCAAAGCTGGAATCTGCCAGCACAGCTTCGGGCACGGGCACAATGACGGCCAGCTCTGCGGCGGTCATATAGACATTGTCCCATTCCTGCTTGCTGGTCTTTTTCATGCCGGTGTCACCGTTGACCCAGTAAGCCAGCGGCAGCATGGACAGCACGGGGATCTTGGTCTGGTTAGAGGTCATATTGGCAAGGCGGGTGCCCAGCTGCATGACGGTGGAGCTTTTGGGAACATCCTGCTGAATGGTGTTCACCAGCTGTTCGCGGATAAGGGCTTCCGCATTGCTGCGGGCAATAGAATCGATCGCCATAGATCATCAACCTTTCTGGCCGAATGCTGCGCGGAATGCAGCATTTGCGGCCTCATGTGTGTTTGCGGGCTGGCCGGGTGCGCCGGTCGCCGATGCGGAAAAACGTGCCATGCCGCCGTCCGGCAAGATAGCACTGGGATCACTCTCTTTGAAAGCCTTGACATAATCATCAAAGCCCATGATCTCGCCGTCCTTCATGGCAAAATTCTGGGCCTTTGCCTCGGTAAGGAACGCCTTGCGGGCGCTCTCGCTGGAAAACTTCAGGCCGGATGCCTTGCGTTCCAGAGCGTAGCCCTTTTCGAGGGCAGCGACCTGAGCCGCAGCATCGGTCTTAGCCTGCTCGGCCTTGGCCTTCCACTCCGGGTCGTAGCCCTCCAGTTTGCTGTTTGCAGTGGACAGCTGTTCGGTCAGGGTGGTTTTCTCGGCCTTGAGGGTGGTGATCTCGTTCACCTTGGCCGTGATATCCGCGCCGTGCAGGTTCATGATGCTGTCCAGCTGGTCCGAGGTGATACCCGGAATGATCTTGCTCACATCTTCGCGTTTCACTTGCGATGTGCTCCTTTCTTTTGTCTGTTGGGTGGATAAGTCCCTTCTGTTTAGTATCGCGGTTCTCATTCCGCACGGGACAAGACGGGGTACGCGCCGCCTTCCGCTGTGGTGCCGCTTGCGGGAGTTGAACCCGCCACCCCCGGATTAAAAGTCCGGTGCTCTGCCAACATGAGCTAAAACGGCATGAAAAAACCACTATGAAGCCTTTTTCTGGGCACATAGTGGTTAAAATGGGGCATTTCCGTGAATGACTTTTACGGCTTCACCTCCACACTGGGCAGGATGTCAGTGTGGAAATAGAGCTTGTAGTGGTAGGGGTCGGTATGGGTGCCGGTGATGTCCTCTACCACATACATGGTGTAGTCGTTCAGATAGATGTAGTTCTTGCGGTAGGAATCCGGGCCGACCTTCACCGTGCAGACAAGCTCATTGTTTGAGTTGTTGGAGATGGACATGTAGCCCTCGGCTTCCATGATCACCTTGTCGGTGCGGGCGTTGTAGACGGTGATCTTGCGCTCACTCTCGAAGTAATCTGCCTGCTTGGAGATGTTGTAGTTGGCCTTTTCGGCTTCGCTGGAACAGCCACACAGCAGAATGGATGCGGCCAGCGCAAGGGCGAGAAGAATCTTTTTCATGGTTCGTTCCTTTCTGTAAAAATGGGCAAAAGAAAACCACCGTCCGGGTGGATGGTGGTTAAGGTTATTCGATGCCGGGCGGGAGCTTTCCAAGTTCTTTCAAAATACTGTAGCAGTCACGAGCATACATCTGACGGTGTACAGTTCTGTCCCACCCATCGTAAAATGAGTTGCAAATATCGTCATATGCCGGGTCTACAGGAGTTTCCAGAAGAACCTGCTGCATTTCCCTGACTTCCTGTTCTGTGTAAGAAGGTTTATTCGTAGAATTTGGCACCATTTTTCTGCAACTCCTTTATGCAGTCCGAAATAACCCCTTCTGCCTTTTCAAGAACCTGTTCATCCGTCAGCGTGGACTTGAGCAATTCATCAATTGCGCAATCCATTTTCCGAATGGCCTGTTTCGCGGAGCTTTCTTGAAAAGTAGAAGTCTTTTCGATTGCGTAAATATGCCCATCATGCCCAAGAGCAGTAAGCAACTTCAAATTTGCGTTTCGCGTAAATTGCCGCAGATCACCATTTGAAAAGCTACCGCATGCAGGATGGGTATGAATCGCAATATAGGGTACATCCGGGTTTGGTAGCTGAACAGAATGACCATCCGGCAAGCCGATGATATCTTTCGTCAGCGGCTTCATCTTGATGTCGAACACCCTGCCCACTTCAACATTTTCCGGCTGCTTTGAAGCGACCATGAGAAGGCGCTTGTGGGCGTTTTTCAGCTGTTGCTGCCCGGCGGCATCCAGTGTGTCACAGCTGAACGCCTTAACATTTGCGATTGACTGCATTGTAACAGGTTTCGCCTTTGTGTTCAAGCTGCTGTATGTAGAGGATGCCTTCCGCACCTGTGCGCTTGCTCTGCTGGCTTCGCTCCTGCCGAACTTGGGCACGCTGGTGCGGGCGCTGTCCACACGGCCGCCGGTGGCCTGTGCAAACTCTGCAAGGCTCTGGCGGGCCGCTTTCAGGCGCACAGCGGCATCGGTGGTATCCAGCCCGGCGGCATCCTCGGCCAGATACCGCTTTTTCCAGCGGCGGACGTTCCGCTCCCGGGCACGCTGCATCTGGGATATCTCGTAAGCGGTGTACTTTTTGCCGTTCCACTCGATGTTCCGGGCGTTCAGGGCTTCCAGCTGCTCACGCGTCCACGCGGGCGGGTCGCCCAGCTCCGGGAAGCAGGCAAAGAACTGGTGTCGGCAGTTCCAGCCGCAAAGCCCTGCTCCCGTGCCGTAGCCGGTGGCGGCTTCAAAGTCCGGGTAGTGCTTGCCCTTGTAATCGACCGCGCCGCCCCGGTGGAACTGCCTGCCCTGCCACTCAGCGTGGGAAGGTCGTGCCCCGCCGTGGGCGGTGGTCTCGAAGAACTCCACGCCCATCTCGTCGGCGCGGGCCACCTGCAGCTTGCCAGCTGTCTGGTTGACACCGGTCAGGATGGCACGCCGTGCGGCCACCTCGATGCTGTCGGTGTGGCCGCTGGGATAGGTGACCATGGGCATGTCGTCTGCAAGGCTGTCCACGGCCTGTTTGACGGCGGTTTTGTAGTCGAAGGCACCGGTGCTCACCTTGAGCCATGCAGCGTCCAGCGTGCGCTCAAAGGCCCCTGTGACGGTGTTTGCCGTGGTGGCGGTCAGATTCTGCCATGTGCCGCAGGTCTGCCGCGCACCGGCATCCAGCAAATTGTTCAGGGCGGCGCTCTCTTCAAAGGGGGTCGGCTCCATATCGTAGTGGTAGTAGATCGCATCTTCCCGCTCCATGGCTTCGGTCGCAGCCTGCAAAAGCAGCTTGCGGATGGCCGTTTCGCTCTTGCCGGTGTACTTGGCCAGCAGCTTCACCACATCATTGCGCAGCGCTTCGGTCTGCTGGTAGCGCCACAGCTGCCAGTTTGCAGTAGCGGTCACTTTGTCCATCTTGCCGATGCGCCGGGCAACGTCCTGCAGGATCTGCTCTTCGACCTGCTGCCAGAGCTGCACAAAGGCATCCGGCATCTGGTCGAGGGTAGACGGCGGCAGCATCAGGCACCCCCGAAGGTGAGGGCTTCAGGGCTGCGGTTCTCGGCATCCGCTTCGGCGGCAATTGCCTTGGCATCGTCCTCGCTGTAGCCCTCAAACTCCACCAGATACCGCCAGAACGGGAACTTGCCTGCGGTAACGTAGCCCCAATACATCTGCTTGCGCTCTTTGGGGTCGGAGATGATGCTATCGTCAAAGTCAAAGGTCACGTTGCAGTCGCCCGGCGGGGAAACGGCTGCGCCGCTGTTCCACTGGGCATCCAGCAGCTTGCTGATGGAGTATACCAGATCGGTCAGCGCATTGCCCAGCGCCCGCTGCAGATCCTTGACGGTAGTGTAGCTGCGCTGCTTGCTGCTCCTGATCTCCTCGGCGGTCTTGTCCACGTTCTGCGGGTCGGACAGGGTGCCGTAGGCAAGGCCGCACTGGAACTCCACCCGCTTGAGCATGGCATCCATCCCCCGACGATAACTTTCATCGCGCAGGGCAGGGGCAAACACCTCGTAAAGGTTCCGGCCATTGGCCCCGGAGCTGCCGTTCAACCAGTTACGGTAAAGGCGCTGCTCACGCTGCGGCATAACGCTCTCGCCGTTGATGTCGGGCCGCAGGGCGGTCTGGTCAACGTCAAGGGCCAGCTGCCCGCCGTCATACTCCCACAGAAGCCGCCCATACTGTTCATCGGCATCATGGATGGTGTCAACAGCAGCGGCATAGACACTTACGCCCAGCGGGGAGTGCCGATCAGTGGAATTGCCGCTGGACACTCTGAAATAGCCCCAAAGCGGGCGGTCTACACCGGAAAACTCAGTGTGTGGGGAAATCGCGGCCCACTCCGGCACATCGGTCAACGGGACCTCGATGCCGAGATCTGTACTGGTCATGGAGCGGAATGCCTTGACCGTGATGCTGTGCGTGCTGCCGGAAAACTCGTGATCTTCCAGACGGGTATAAATGCGGTTGCCGCGCACCAGATGGTCATAAAAAATAGCCCCGGTCATGCGGCCAGAGCTATCAAAGCGGGTAGGGCAGAAGCAGTCACCCTGCACAGCATCGATCTGGATGCGTCCCTCTGCATCGAGGAAAGGCCGGAACAGGATGCCGCCCAGCGCACAGCCGTATTCCACCGGGGTGCGCAGATCTGCAATGAAAGGCTGCAGCATGGTGTTGATGCTGTCGGCGCGGGCGCTGCCGGAAACAAGGCATTCCATTTCCAGCGTGGTCAGACGGGCCAGCTCCGATGCAACACTCTGGGCCAGCTTCAGGCTGTGCAGGGCGTTCTTGCCGCCGTGGCACCACGGCCCGCCGGTATCGTACATCTGCGCCCACAGGATGATCGCATTCTCCATGCTGTAGGACACGCTGGCGCTGACGGTGGTATTTTCACCGAACAGCAGCCGCGCTTTCTCCCGCAGCCAGATAAGCAGTCTATCAAACATTATTTTCGTCTCCAGTCTGCCCAGCGGATCAGCGGGGCCAGTATCGTATAGCAGAAATAGCGGATGTCGTCCATGGCGTGGTCGTTCTCCTTGACGACACGATCTTCCTTCGCCTTGTCGTCCCAAGAGTACAGGCCAAACTCCCGGCGGGATGCCGTGCAGCTTTCGTGGATAGTCACAAGCCCGGCCTGAATCAGGGATGCCACGCAGCGGATGCCGTTCAGCACGTCGTTATCAGCGGGGATAACCAGATACTTGCCGTGCCGGCGGATGGTCTCGATGAAGGAAGCAGCGGACGGGTCAACCACCACTGCCTGAATGTAATAGCCCTTGGTCAGGCGTTCCAGCTCGGCATAGTGCTCTTCGTCGGTGCGCTGCACACGCTCGGCACGACTATCGAAATAGCTTTCCTTGATGCGCAGGGCCTTGCCATCATGAATGACCCACAGGCCCATGCTGCAGGGGTTGTGGGTGCCGTAGTCGATGGACACATAAAACTGCCCGTCGATGTGGGAAGCATCACCGTGAAAGAGGTAGGTGTCCTGCCCGGCGGAGAAGAAAGGATACACAAGGCCCTCGGCAGCAACCCACTCACCCAGCACATACCGCTGGTAAAACACCCCAGTGAAGGATTGCTCATAGCGCTGGATGGTCTCATCCGACAGGCCAGGATTATCCCGCAGCACAAAATGGATGTGCTTGGCGTTGATCTCGCCCTTGTCAGCTTTGAGAATCCAGTCCGTGTAGAACCAGTGTGATGGCGCTGCCGGGTTACAGGAGAACCAGACCTTTGCGCCCGTAACAGAGCAGCGGATCATGGCCTGATCTACGAACGAACGCGGCTGCAGCACCACCTCGTCAATGAGACAGCCTGCCAGCGTGCGGCCCTGAATCAGCGCGTAGCTGCTTTCGTCCTTGCCGCCAAATACTTCAAACACGTTGGTGACGCTGCCTTTGGAAACCGTCATGGTCTTGTCAGTGCGGCTCCATTTGAAGCTGTAGCTTCGCTGAGCATACTGCATCGCCATGTAAGGCTGCACGATGTTCTTTGTGGCGCTGTCCACGGTTTTGCCGCAGATGCCGAAGCGCCTGCCATTGAAGCGGGCCATCGCATCATCTACGAAGCCGACCATCATCAGGGACGTTTTGCCAGAACGAACGGCACCATCACAGATCAGATAGCTGTAATCCGAAAATCGGAACTGCAAAATTTGCAGCTGCTTTTCACCCAGTGCCATGACTGCCCTCGCTCAACTCAAACAGTGCCTTGCTCAGATCATCCACAGGCACCTCTTCCTTCAGTGCTTCTGTCTGCTCCTTCGGCTTATCGTTCCATCCAAAATTGGCCCGCAGACTGAACTGTGCTCCATGGGTGCCGTCGCGATCGTAAAGGCGTTCTTCGGCGTACTGTTCGCATCGGGTCTTTGCGCGCAGTATCGTGTCAAGAAATTCCTTTTTGCCCTGATAGTCCAGCAGAGACTGTCGTGATGCAAAGCCCAATGCAAGGGCCAGGCCTGTCACGGTAGGCGGACGCTGGTGGATGCAAATGACATTACCGTACTTGTCCAGCACGGGCGTGCCGCCATCATCGAGAAGAACTTCACCCTCGCAATCTTCAAAAAATGCTTGGATCTTTGCTTCAAGCTCTTCTTTGTTCTTAAATTTCGGGGGTCTACCCACCGGCTGCTTTTTGCGGTACGCCACGTCACCACCTCTCTTGCCGTAAAATCAAAAAGCCGCCCGGAAGATCCGAACGGCAAAGATATCAAAAAAAATAAGCAGCACCCATGCATTCAGCTTGACGGACAGGCGTAAAACAGGCGGGTGCTGCTGCATCTGGAACTTTCGCGGCCAGATGCCCCGCTATGCTTTGCACAGCCGTCCCCCGACTGTACATTGCATGGCGCTCTGGGCAGGCCTTGAACCTGCAACCTACGGTTTTGGAGACCATCGCTCTGCCAATTGAGCTACCAGAGTAAAACGCCGCCCTTGGAATCGAACCAGCCGTGTCTACACACACGCGCCGCGCTCCAAACTGCGCTCAGGCGGCCATATAAAAACAGCTCCGGTTCGCCGCCGGGGCTGTTGGTTGGCGCACATCCTGTCAGGAAAGCTACACCTTGGCAAGGATTCTAAGGCCTTTTCTTGGCACGGGAGGTTGCACGTGCGGCCTTGCGGGTTGTCTAGTCCATGCGCCATACGGTGCGATACGGCGGGATCGAACCGCCTCCTGTCTCTCATGAGCGGCAGGCTGCCTTTGTTTCAGTGTATCGCATAGAAGCAGCCCGCGAAACGTGAAGAGAGAAAAACGCCTGCAAAGCCAAAAGGAGAAAATTATCATGGAGGTTCGTTTCGGAGACTGCGTATATCGGTTGGCCTTTCCGGCTCTGCCGATGGTACCACGATAACACAGATGCCGATAACAAGTAAATGCCAGAGCGTGTAAAAACAATACTCTCTGACATTGTGCAAAATGTACAGGTTCAACTAAGATTCAGTTCATTCGTGAGTTCTGCCAGTTGCGCCAGACCTTCAGAAATGGCCCTTGAGACCTGAGACGGATTGGAATAACCGACTTCAGGCGCGATCTCGGCATGTCGCTTGCCTTCCACAAAAGACAGAATCAGACACCGACTGCGTTTGATCGATACCGGATCAGCATGAAGCAGGTAGGCAACATCAATGGCATCTTTCTGCATCTCAGCATACTGGCATTTCAGTTCGGCCAGTTTTGCTTCCGCGTCCATGGCTGCATCGCTGTTGGTGCCAACTTTGTCACTGGTGCCGGAGTGGCCCGGCGCACCGGAGTTGCTGGAGGTAGTCGTGGTGGCGGCGCTGCGCAGGCTTTCGATGTGTTCCTGCTGCTGCCGGATCAGCGCCCGCATCCGAGGCAGGCGTTCAAACCATGACCTGATTTCCTGCACACTGCAGGGCTCGCCCGGCTTTAGGATATCGCTTTCAGGGGTCCATGTTCTGATATCAGACATTCCCAGCATTCCCTCCTTCCAATTTTTTCAGCAGCCCATTCACGTCATACCGCCAGTGAACCCGCAGCAGGTGCTGCTCCACCTCAATGCCGTTGAGGGCGGCCCACTGCCACGGGATACTTTTGCGGGTCTGGGTTTGCATGTACTCCAGCACAGCGCTGGCGGGCACGGCAAAGGTGCGGTTCACCTTGCCGCGGTAGTTTATCACCACATGGGCCGTCTGGCCCTTGTAGGAAGCCGCAGCGACCATGTCGGTGATATGTTTTAGCTTATGATATTTCTGTTTGTCCCGGTCAAAGCTGCCAAAGATCTTCGTCAGCGGGATGCTGGGTGTTTCGATGGTCTTGAGTTCAAAATAGTGGTGCATGGGGTAACGGTAGACATCGAAGTCACAGATGTTGTCCACAGAGAAGCTCAAGTTTTCGTTGCCGCCGTAGTAGGTAGCGGCGCTGTCCTTCAGCCGATAGCACCAGGCATCCGGCGGCATGGACTTCTTCCAGTCCGCTTCAAACTGTTTTCCGGTATTCAAACGGTTCTCCTTTCTGCGCAGCTGACAGAGGGCGGCACCCGCCGTCGGGTCCGGGTAGTGTTCAGGGTTCCGATACATCGGATGCGTCCTCCTTTGCTGCTTCTTTTTTTATCAGCGGCCTGCGCCGCGTGGCATTCTTCAGCCAGTCATTCCCGCTGGGTCCGGTTCGGTCTACACGTTTATTCCGTCCGGCACCGATCGGATTCGTCAGGCGGTATTCCTCGGCGGACCTGCACCCTTGCGATTCAGCTTCTGCCAGCGCCTTGCGGACATAGGCCCAGCTGTGCCCGCCCAGATCAGAACACTTCAGGATCACGGCAGATACCAGTTCTGAACCCAGCCGTTCCGCGTAGGCCATCAGCTCAGCTTTACTGGTGGCACTCAGCTTACAGATACAGGATTCAAATTCATCCACTGCGGGATGGTTCGTCGTCCTCGTCCCGGCAGTCTCGCGCGCACGCGCAGACGACGATTGTTTTAATGGTTTCTTTGTTATATTTGTTAAGTTGTTGTCGGCAGCCTGTCGGTTGCCTGTCGCCTGACTGTCACTTTGCCTGTCAGCACCAACGAGTAAATTATAATTATTGATTGAAACAACGCTGTATTTTGGCCCGGTTCTGACTGTCACATAGCCTGTCGCCTGCAAGTGCTCCAAAGCAGTCCGAACATTCCGAATTGACAAATTCAGCTGTTTTGCCAGCTGAGATTGGCTTGTAACCAGTTCTCCGGGGTGGATGGTGATGCCCTGCCACTGCTTTTCCTGCCAGTTGGCCGTGAGCAGCAGATGAAAGAACAGGCGGGCAGTGTTGGGTTCTGTGTACCACTCCCAGTCGATCAGACCGCGGGGAAATGCTACGAAGCCGCGTGTTGTGTCGATGCCCACAGCCCGACCTCCTTTCGTGTGAAATGCCCGTATAGCCGGATAGCACAGCTTGCAAAATCAGAAGGGGAGATCTCCTGCGTCTTCGTTGATGGGGTCATACTCGGTAGATGGAGCCGGTTCTGGCGCGGAAGCGATGTGCGGTGCGTAGTCTGCAAGGCTTTCGCCGGGGTACATCTGCGCACCCTGCAGATCTGCCGGGTTTGCTGCCGGTTCTGCAGGTTCCGGCGGAGGGCCGGGCTGTGCCATCAGGTCGATCATCTGCTGCAGCCAGCGGAATGTCACCAGCCCGCCGGGCTGAACATCATCCGCGTCCACGTCGTAATAGACCTTGCCGTTATACTCCCGCTCTTTCAGATTCTGGGCAAAAACGGTGACCTGATCGCCTTTCTGCAGCATCCCATCCCACTGGTCGATGCCGTGCCAGAGGTTCACGCCTACAAAAAAGCTCTGCCATTTTCCGGTCTCGTCCTGTGTGCGGCTGGCTTTCAGGTCAAACTTCAGCACCCGCTTCTGCCCGGCATCCCGGAGCACCGGGTCTTTGGCAATTTCGCCGTGCAGCATGATGCCGTTCTTGGTCTGGACGATCATGCATCATCACCGCCAAACGGATCATCGGCGTTTTCCTCTGCAGAGGGTGCATCCGGGGCAGGGATCAGGGTGCCTGCCGTCTTGCGATGGCGGTGGGAACCTGTGTAAGGATCCAGCACCGGCAGTTCTTCAGGCGGCACCTCACGAGCGGTGCTTTCGGCATCCACACGCACCTCACTCTCATCGTACAGAGCGCCAAAGGTAGACGGGAACGCTTCACGAAGGGCGTGCACCAGCGCTACCTTGCGGATCATGGTGGCCTTTTTGCCGTTCCAGAGGGATTTGCCGGTGTCATACTCGCTGAGCTTGACTTCCTCATAGCTGGCGCGGGTGCGGTCCTTGCGGTAGACCTTTGCCCAGCCGCCGAGAAGGGTCTCGCCGGCGTTCCCATCATAGACGATGGAACCCTCACGGTTCAGCAGTTGGCCATCTGCGGTCAGGACGATCACACCCGCCTCGAAGCCGTCAAAGTTGGGGTTACGCTCGGCCATCTGCATGTAGCAGTTCTTGCCCAGCACGATGGTGCTGGCGGCGCTCTCGTTTTTATTGTCGTAGTGGATCAGATAGGCTTCCTTGGTGAAGGGGTTCAGGTGATACTGTTTGCAGGTTTCCAGAAAGATCTTGCACTCGGTGTCGGTGGCTTTGTCGCAAATAAAACGCCGTACTTCGTCAAAACTGACGACGAGGTGCTGGCCATCGGCAGCAGTGATCTCCACCGGAACGGACGGGGATGCGGCCTGCATAGCAGTGCTGCCTGCACGGTTGGCGTTCTGGACGGAACGGTTTGCCAGAGCCTGTGCATTGGAAACGGACGAAGTAGGCGCGGGTGCGCCGGAACGAGTAAGTGCCATAAGTAAATACCTCCAAAATTATTTGATAGAACCATAGCGGAAACCGCGCTCTGCGGCTCCCTGCTTGAACCATGCGATATCCTCGCGGGTGAACTCTACCCAGAAACGATACTGCTTGCGGGCAGGGAGTTCCGGCTGTGCAGGTGCTGCAAAGCGCTGCAGCACTTCACAGTCCAGCCGTCCGGAAGCGGTGATAAAGGCGTTGCGTTGGGCGCTCTGTTCAGCTTCCGCCTTGAGCTGACGCTCTTCCTCGGTGGGAGGGATGATCACCGGTGCGGCTGCGCGGGCACGTTCTGCGGCCTGCCTTTCTGCTTCTGCGCGGCGCAACTTTTCCCGGTTGTCCTGCAGGCGCAGGTGTTCGGCAAGCGCGGCGTTCAGATCCAGCACACGAAGATATCCCAGCTTGCAGGCTTCAGCATCTTCGCCGCAGGTGTCCTGAATGATTTTCAACTCTTTCCGCCGTGTTTCAACATCCCGGCGCAGCTCCCGGCTGGCCTTTGCCAGATCATAGGTCTTGTTCAGCCACTGGGACACAAGCAGGCGGTCAAAGGGGATAAGCTCCCGCAGTTCTCCGATGCAGTCGGCATAGACAGCCCGCAGGGCGTCGGCCTTGTCCTGCCGTTCGGCTTCCTCCACAGCCTTGACCTGCTGGTCAATGGCATCGGAGACAGCCTTGCACTGACCCTGCATCTGCTTGGCACTCTGCAAGAACTCTTCCAACGGCTTCATGTAAAAAGCCTTGGCGCTGCGGGCGGCATCGCTGAGCTGCTTGTCCAGCTTGTTCACGGCGGCGCGGTCAGCCTTGGCATCCTTGATGGTGTCCGGGGTGTAGACGCGGCCGGTGTAGGCGGCCAGCATCTCGGTCAGATTCTGCTGCACCTCGGTCTCGTTCCACCGGATCGCGGGCAGTTCCGGGTGCTCCACCCGGACGGTCAATTCATTCGTCATTTTCGGGATCCTCCTGTTCTGCTTCCTGTTCGCGTGGCAAAAAGTAATAGTTGTCGGGCGGCTCAAGCGGCGGGCCGTAGCCGTCCAGCGCAAGATCATACATCGGGTTCATCAGCTGCACCTCCGTCATAATCTGCGGGCTGACGGCAGAGCAGGGAAGCTTCTTCCATGATGCTGTTCAGTGCGCCGCACAGGGTCTGAAAGGTGCTCTCCAGATCTTCACCGGTCAGGCGGGAATAGCTGCCTTTGCAGGTGTCCCATGCCGAACGGAACAGGCTGGCGCAATAGTTAGCGGTCTCAAAATCGGCCTGTGTATTGTCATTGGCGCGGGCTTGGAGTGTGGCCAGCTGTTTGCGCAGGGCAGTGTTATCCTTGGCAAGTTCAGAATTCCGGGCATCTGCAAGGCCCCAGGCCTTTTCTGCTGCCAGACGGTCCAGTTCTTCCTCATCCCACTGGTGAGCCAGAGCTTTGGCCCGCCGGTCTACCTCTTCCTCATCCACCACAGCGGCGATGGGCTGCTTTTTCAGGGCCGCATTTTCTTCCTGCAGCTTGTCGGCCCGGAGCTTTGCCGCTTCGGCCACCTGCCGGGAGCCGGAAAGCTGGCCCTCGGCGTTCTTGGCCCGGGCTTCGGCCTTGCTCTGCATCTTCCATGCTTCTTCTTCCCGGGCTTCGGCGGTGTCGGCGCGCTGTCGCAGCTGGGCGTTCTGCTCTTTCAGGCCGCTGATGTCGGCAAGAGCGGATTCATAGCGGCTTTCTGCTTCTTCCCGCTTTTCTGCGTCTTTATGTGTCTGGGCTTCGGCGCTTTTCACCAGCTCCTTGAAATAGGCATTTTCCTTGCGGGCGTTCTGAGCGGACTTTTCGGCAGCATCGGCGCGCTCTTTTTCGGCCTTGAGCTGGGCCATAAGCTCCTGATACTCTTTATAAGTAGTGATGTCACCGGTAAAAACGGCTTGCTTGACCACCTCCGGGGTGCTGGGCTTGGCCGCAGCATACAGCAGTTTCAGGGGCTGCACGTCCAGAATGGACTTGCCTTCAATCTGGATGTTGCCGAACTGTTCGGCAACTCTCACCATGTTGTCACCGGTGTCCCGGCTGATACCGACAGCGGTGCACCACTTGCCCCAGCTGCCCTGATAGTGGTTTGCGGTCAGATCGTGGGCGTGCTTTGCGGCCATAATGCGGGCCATGTTGCCGGTGATGAAGGTCTGCGCATCCTGCAAAAGCAGGGCGTTTGTCTGGTCGTCTGCACCAAAGTCAAAGGTGGGTGCGGCGGGATTACTCAAAGAGCTGCCGGAGGTGGCGGATAGTGCAGCATTCTTTCCGGTTGCATTGCCCGGAGCATCGGAGCCGCTGGCAGCATCTGCCGTCTCCGTCGTAGGGCTTGACCCCTCCGGCGCTGCCGGGGATGCCGCAGTTTGGCTTTCCGCAGCAGTGGCAGCATCCGAACACTGCGCGGATGGGGTAGGGCGTTCTTCCACCGGTTCGATGGGCGCGTTCTTGCAGGGCTTGGCATTTTCCAACGCGTCCAGCATTGCGCAGTCGATTTCGTACTCATCCAACGGGGCGAACTCCGCGCCGTTGGTCAGGAACGCCTGTGGGGTCAGATTCTTGTCTGCCGCTCTGGCCAGCTCAAATCTATTCGTCATGATACGGCTTTCTTTCCAAATGCTGCCGTTCCAGTGCCAGAACCGGCCGCGGTAACAGGCATAAACCGTCTTGTTGGAAAGCTTGGAACTGATGGTGTAGTCCGTCATGCCCGCACCTCCGTGTCCTTGAGCCTGTCCAGCATCTCGGCCTGCACATCCTTGCTCATGGGCTGGATGTTGTTGCCCTTCCAGCCGTAGCAGAGGATGGGCCCGTAGATATGCTGGCCGCGATAGATACGGTTCAGGTCTCTGCCCATGATGCCGTACACCAGCACTGCCGGGGTGCGTGGCAGGACTTTCTGCTCACAGGGGCACCGCAGCAGTGCTTCGATGCCCTGCAGCGTGTCCGGCAGGGTGGTGACTACCGGTTCTTTGCCCGGTTCGATCAAAATTCCTTTCATTGTAAAACCTCCGATTTTGTGATATCATCGGGGTGATGAAGTCGTTCAAATTCATCATCCCTTGCAGCTCGTCGGTGTTGGCGCACCGGCGGGCTTTTTTCGTATAGTGCGTACCGGCGGCAGGCTGTCCACCTCGCTGCGGTCGATACGTTCCCGCGCAAATGTGTACTTGTAAGTTCGATGGCTGCCGCTGAGCCCATGGCTGACGGCAGACGCAAAGCTGTTCGCGCTCTTGTAGCCCAGCCGCCGGGCACACATCTCGGACGTTCCGGATGCCAGTAGATCGCCGGTCTTTGCGTCCCAGACGGTGTACCACATGACGCGGGCAGGTTTTTCATTATGCGCCCTGTAATCCCTGCAATATTGGTTGTGGCGCTCTCTGCGGCAGGAAGCGCAAAAGCGCAGGTTGCCAGCAACATTTTCCATCACCTTGCCGCAGTCCAAACAAACGCGGGTAAAGTGCTTTCCTTTATTCATGGGTGGTGTCAGCCCGCCTTCCTTCCGCTCTTCACGGTGTTGCGGGGCTGCTGGTGAACCTTGCGGCGCTCCTGCTGCTCCCGGTCATGGGCGGCAAAGCCCAGCCGGGCAAAAAACACCGCCAGCAGGATCAGCACCATGGCCGTGATGAAGTCGGCATCCGAAACAGTGCCGCCGGTCTGGAAGCTGCCCTCCAGCCCCATGCCGTACAGCAGGCCCACGGCCCCGCTGGCCACGGCCAGCCAATACCACACGCCGGATTTAATCTTCATTGGTGGGTTTCCTCCATTCTGTCCATAAGATCGGCGGCAGCTGTCATGATGTTGATGATTGTCTCTGCTGGGTCTTTGCTGTCCATACAGATTCCCGCGACCAATGCGGTGCAAAGAGCCGCTTGTTCCATCTGTGTGCCGCAGGCGTAAATTTGGGGGTTGCCATCCGATCCCAGCTGGATTTTCAACTGAGCGTTCGGGTTGATTTTCATGCTTCCGCCTCCTGATAGTCGATTTCAGGGCCGCAGTTGTCCAATGCCCATCCAACGACCGGGTGCCATTCGCCATCTGCAAAAATCTGCAGGCCGGTGTGGTTTTCGTCCTTGACCTGCCCGCCCAGCTGATAGCAGCCGGATGCCCGGCTTCCATCCCAGCGGAACCACTTGTTCCAGAACGTCGGTGCCACGTACGCGCATCCGTTGGGCGCGTCGGCCCGCTCGGATGCAAGGGTGTAAGGTTTGCTCATGCGGATTCTCCTTTCTCAACAGTAGGGAAGAACAGCTCCCCGATTTCATCCTGCGGGATATCAAGCGTCTTGCAAATTTCTGCGATCTCAGTGCTTGTCCAAGGCTGCTTCCCGTTCATCCGCTTGCTCATTGTGTCAGTTCCGATGCCGATTGCATTTGCAATCTCCTGATCCCGGAACCCGCGACTGTGGAACCGGCCCCGCAGCTTCCAGTACGGAATCTGCCGGAAGGTGCCGCGAATGGTTGATGTGTTCAACATTTTATTCCTCCTTCTTGGCGGGCAATGTGCCGATGACGGCGTTCATGATCTCGTCGAAGCCGGGCAGGCCAAAGGCCACGATGCTCAGCTGGTCGATGCGGCTGTCCAGATTGGACTGCGCTTTGGCCACAAGGCATTCCGCCTGCCGCAGGCTGTCGCAGATCTTGCCGTAATCGGTTTTGGCCTGCATATACCGGGCTTTGTAGTTGTCGCGGTGCTTGATGAAGTCGTTGCGCAGATTGATGACGTCGGCCAGCTCTGCTTTTGCGCTGCCTACTGCCTGAATGGCGGCGTTCAGCCGGGTGTTGGTGGCTTCCAACTGCTCAATGTGCTGCTGTGCCTGAAAGCTCTCGTAAGCGCCTATTTTGCGGATGGCGGGCAGCACCTCGCTGGTCACCCAGCGCTTGAAAGCCTTTGCCTTGGGCATCTTGCTGCTCAGGATCAGGCTGTACAGGCCGCTTTCGTTGATAATGAGCATCTCCTGCTCACCGGAGGGGGTGACTGTTTTGGTCACCCCTTTGTCCTCGGCATCAACATGGTCGCGGATAGCACGCTGGGGATTCTTGTACCCCAGCGCCACGGCAACGTCCTTGCCGACGAGCCACGGTGTGCCGTCGATCTCGACGGTGCGCACCTGCCCGAACTCGGGATTAGTGAATGTGGTCAAGTCGTTCATGGTGAAGATGTACCTCCTTGTGGGTGGCTCCCTTCTGCGGTAGAATAGAGGTGCGAAAGGGAGGTGTAAAAATGGAACGAAAAGAACAGTGTGAGCGGATTGTACTGACAAAAAAGGAAAAAGAGTTGCTAAAACAGATTCAAAAAAATCCAGATATGAAGTGTAATCAAGATGATGTATGGCAGCTTTATCTTTATGGGCTGATAAGACCAATGGAAACCGAAAAAGGTCTTAATATGCATCACTTCCATATCGCGGATTTTTATGACACATATAGAGATTACCGGCGTGAAAAAAGAAAAAATCAGTTTTTTGAATCGCTCTGGCTTCCTATCGCTGTCAGTGTTGTTACCAACCTAGCAATAAACGGATTACAATGGTTGTGGCCGCTGCTAGTGCAATGGTGTGCCAGTTCTCATCAATAAAGCGTTTCAGCGCCCAGCGTTCCGGTTCCAGCGGTTCGCCGGGCTTTTTATTGTTGTTCATGTGGTTCACCTCCTTGTGTGCACCTCGCTCCTGCGGTATACTGGGGCGGAAGGGAGATGCTGAAATGCCTGAAACAAAATTTAGATGTCCGTATTGCGGGGTTGAATTCATCGAGAAAAGCGATAATACAAAACTCCGAACGATTGATTTCGGCCGAGATGCGGACGAATTAGCGGTAACTGGCTACATATGGCTTAATCATGGAATCCAAGCCCGCTACCACTGCTGCCCGGCGTGTGAAGGATATTCCGTTCAAATCACCGGATTCGACAATGCTTTCTCGTTGACGTATCCTCCGTATACGGGAATAGTTCTGCCGGATTATATCCCGGAACCCATCAAAACAGACTATCTAGAAGCTTGTGCTATTCTGGATGCTAGTCCAAGGGCGGCTGCTACGTTGGCTCGCCGCTGTTTGCAGGGTATGATTCGGGACTATTGGAGAGTTAAAGCGGGAAACCTTGCGAGCGAGATCGATTTAATCAAAGATAAAATTTCAGTCGACGAGTATCGCGTCCTCAACGGTATTCGCCGCTTAGGAAATATTGGCGCTCACATGGAGAAAGATGTAAATCTGATCGTTGATATCGACCCCGGCGAGGCTCAGAAGCTCGTTAAGGTTCTGGAATTGCTTCTCAAAGATTGGTACATTGCCCGGCATGACCGCAACGAACTGTATCAAGAAATTTTTGAGATAGATCAGGATAAGCAGGAACAGCGTCGTTCATCTTGAACAATCATCACTCTTGGTAAAATCCTGAATCTCGTAGCATCCGAAATGGCCAATCTGCAAAGATACGTTGATGCAATTGTTTGACAGGTGATGTTCTATGACTTTTACGTCGTTGCGCTTTACCAGTTCTTTCAAAAGCTGTCCGGTCGAAAGGTCGCTTAGATTCTGCTCCATTTCGAGAGAGCCTGGTTTCGCCAACAGCTTTCCGTCCAGAGTCCAGTACTGGTGAACTTCATAGACCGGATTCGCATCCGTACCATCGCCCGCCAGAGAAACGGTCTCAATGACCTGCATCACTCTGGCGGATTTTGTTTCCTGCAAATTAGGCTTTTTCATCTTCTTCACCCTCCTTGAAATGTAACCTGTCAAGTTACTTAATGGCCAAAAAATACGGCCTGCGGATTGTCGATACTCAAAAGTTCCACAATCTTTGAGGCTTCATCTGTACCAAAAACACGTTTCTTGAGCTTGCGTGTTAAGGTCTGCTCAGAAATTCCAAGTTCCTGAGCCAACATTTTTTGAGTGTAGCCTGCTTTGACCATGTACGACTTGAGCAAATTGACGTTTACCACACTTTTCACCTCCAAACGGCCCCTGTGTAACTTATGAGGTCACAAGTATAATAGCATCATATTTGTAACCTGTCAAGTTATTTTTGATAATTGAATTAAAAATATTGTAAACTGGTGGTTTATCTGCTATACTATAGACATCAAAGGAGGTGCTCACGGTGACTGTAGGCGATCGCATTCGACAGGTACGTCAAGAGCAAGATGTAACCCAACAGGAGCTTGCCGATTACATCGGCGTATCAAAGCAGGCTGTATATAAGTATGAAAATAATATTGTAACCAATATACCGACAGACAAGGTTGACGCTATTGCCAAACGGCTGAAAGTATCCCCCGCCTACCTGATGGGCTGGGAAGAACAGCCGGAGCCCAAGAAGCCCACCATCCCCCCGGGCTTTGAGCCGATGCCAAAGATGAAGAAGATCCCGCTGATCGGAGCCATTGCCTGCGGGGAACCCATCACGGCAGAGCAGAACATTGAAAAAATGGTGGATGTGCCGGAGAACATCCGGTGCGATTTTTCCCTGACCTGCCACGGTGACAGCATGGTGGATGCCGGCATTCACGATAAAGACGTGGTGTATATCCGCATCCAGCCGGAGGTGGAGAACGGCGAGATCGCAGCGGTGCGCATTGATGGTGAAGCCACCCTCAAGCGGGTATATTACAACCCAGGCACGCTGACCCTGATGCCTGCAAACCCGGCCTATGCGCCAATGGTCTACACCGGCCCCCAGCTGGAAGAGGTGCACATTGAGGGCAAGGCTGTAGGCTGGACGCACTGGGTGGGGTAATTTTGGATTATCGGAGTCATTCCAGTCTATATAGCGAAGGAGTGTTATGTATGAAGAAAACTATGAAAAAGACCGCTGCAGCGCTGTGCATTGCCGCAACGCTTGTATCTGTGGCAGCGCCGGCAATGGCTGTTAGCCCGGCAGAGTATACAAGCACAGCCGTTCTGGAACAGTGCAACACAGCAACAGTGGCCGCGGTAGAGAACCTTATCAGTCAGATTGGAACAGTAACAACTGCCCGCCGCCCGGCAATTGTGGCTGCCGTGAATGCCTATAATGAATTGGACGATGCAAGCAAGGCACAGGTCAGTAACTTTGCGGTGTTGGCAGAAGCCCAGCAGGTACTGGGACTGAAAGACGCTCTTGCAAAGCTGAAAATCAGTTATGATAAGGTCGAGGACGCAAGAAGCTATGTGTCACCCACGGAAGACCGACTGAGCAATCAAGGCAAAAGCTATATACTGCCCTTCTTTGCAAATGGCAGCACCAATGATCCGTCAATGTTTTTCATGGTTCTGTGTAGCGGCAACAAATATGTGTACTTGGACACGATTACGATTCGCGCGGGCGAGTATAAATATACCTACACGATTGATTGGACGGATGTGGATCGTGGCTATGATGGAAAGCAGTATTGGGAACTGACCTCCTTTGTAGGCGATGATGAAGATATCCAGTGGTTTAAGAATATTTTGAGCGCTGATGAAATCATTATCCGATACAGCGGCGATGGTGGCAGCATCGACCACACAGTCACCCCCGAAGAGCGTCAGGCAATTACGGATGTCTTGAACGCATATGATCTGTTCAAGGCAGCAAGCCCGACTGTGCGCGCAAAGGCTTTGAATAACTGATGTGAACTAAACAAAAACGTCCCCGGTGCGCCAACGCCGGGAAAATCAACAAGAATACAGGAGGACAAAATCATGGGCTTTATGGATACTTTACAGAAAGAATCTTCTTACTCTACTGCATCCGGCAATTCGTACCAGTACGTGGTCCTTCAAGTCACACTGAAGGAAAAGTTCATCGGCACCGGCTCTGGAAACCTGACTGAGCTGGAGAATGTCATTAACCAGCAGGCCGCCAAAGGCTACCGGCTGCATACCATCACCACGGCCAACGGCGGCAGCAAGGGTCTGATGGGCGGCGACCGCATTCAGGCAACAATGGTGTTTGAAAAGGTGAACTGATATAAGGACGAAAGAAAACGCCCGCCGGGCGTGCCGGTGGGCGAGAAGGGAGATAAAAGGGGTGGAAATGGAAAACAACTTTCAATTTTTGATATATCGTTCTGCGGAAGAAGATGTTTCCATCAATGCCGTTGTGAAGGACGAAAGTATCTGGCTGACGCAGAAGGGCATGGCAAAGCTGTTTGGTGTGCAACCTGCTGCAATCAATAAGCACCTCGCAAACATTTATGAGGAAGGCGAGTTGCAGACCGAAGCAACTATTTCCAAAATGGAAACGGTTGAACAGGAAGGCTTCAGAATGGTCAGCAGAGAACGTATGTTCTACAACCTCGATGCCATCATTTCGGTTGGCTACCGGGTCAACTCCCGCCGGGCTACGCAGTTTCGTATCTGGGCTACCGGCATCCTCAAAGAGTACATGAGCAAGGGCTTTGTTCTGGACGACGAACGCCTGAAGCAGGGCAAAGATGCGTTTGGCAAGGACTACTTCCGTGAATTGCTGGAGCGCGTCCGCTCCATCCGTGCCAGCGAGCGCCGGATCTGGCAGCAGGTGACGGATATTTTTGCAGAATGCAGCATCGACTATGACCGCAATTCACCGGTGACCAAGGACTTCTATGCCATGGTGCAGAACAAGTTCCACTACGCTATCACCGGCCAGACGGCGGCAGAGATCGTGTATAATAAGGCCGACCATACCAAAGACCACATGGGGCTGACCACATGGAAGAACGCCCCCGAAGGCCGTGTGCTCAAATCGGACGTGTCGGTGGCAAAAAACTACCTGTCCGAAAAACAGATCCGCCAGTTGGAGCGTACCGTATCGGGCTATTTTGACTATATCGAGGACTTGATCGAACGGGAAAATACCTTCACCATGGAACAGTTTGCCGCCAGCATCAACGAGTTTCTGTCCTTCCGGCGGTATGACATCCTGCCAGACAAGGGCAAGATATCTGCCAGGCAGGCCAGAGAAAAGGCAGAAGCTGAGTATGACCTGTTCAATCCTACGCAGAAGATCGTGTCGGACTTTGATAGGGCAGTGAAGGATCTGAAGGAGTAAAGCAATGTGCAAATTTTGCACATTGCTTCCAGCCGTTGCAAAATCTGCAACAGCTCAATAAAAACAAAAACGCCCCCGGTGCTACCAACACCGAGAGCGTTTGCAGAGTGGCTTGCCCCAGAGGGTACAATCCAACATGAACACTTGTATTGTACCACCTCCAGGCAGGCTTGTCAAAGTGTACCTTTTTGGAGGTGGAAACAATGAAAAAGAGAACGAACACGGCATTTTGGGTGGAAAAGGAAAAACGCTGGTGCATCGCAGTGCAGAAGAACGGCACCCGCAAGCGCTTTTACAGCAGTACGCCGGGCCGAACAGGACAACGGGAAGCAAACGCAAAAGCGGATGCATGGCTTGATGATAGTATCAGAGACGGAAAAAAGAAGGTCAGCGCCCTTTATTCAGAGTGGGTGGAAGAGCTGAAGCTCACCTGCGGCACATCCTATGTTGAGCAGTGCAAAAAATACGGAGATTACTATATTCTGCCTGTCTGTGGGGACATCCGCATTGACGAGCTGACCGAAGGCGATCTGCAAAAGGCCATCAATCTGTCTTTCAAAAAGCGATGCCTTAAAAAGGAGCGTCAGCGTAGGTCAAGCGACAAGCCTTTGAGCCGCAAGACCATTATGACGATCCGCTCAACGGAGATCAGCTTTTTGAAATGGTGCCGCCGGAACAGGTACAGTACGATGTTCCCTGAGCTGTCTATCCCGAAGAATGCCCGCATGGGGAAGAAAAAGATTTTACAGCCGACCGCTTTGAAAGTTCTGTTTGATGTGGACACCCGCCTTTACTATGGCAAGCTGGTCTTTGACGAGTATATCTATGCCTACCGGTTTGCAGTTGCTACAGGTGTACGCCCGGGTGAACTTGTGGGGCTCTGGTATGGTGACATCAAAGGGAACACGGTCAATCTGCGCCGCAGCATCAACCGGTTGGATGAGGAAACCACCGGCAAGAACGAAAACGCCATTCGCTCATTTGACATGGGCGAGGAAGCCCATGAGGCCTACGAAGCGCAGGTGGCCTTGCTGAAGGCTTCCGATATCCCGCTGAACTATACCACCCCTTTGTTCCAGATCCCGAACCAGAGAGCTTTATTCAAGCGCTGGAAGAAGTACCAGCGTGACAATGGCATTGAGCCTCAGGTCACGCTGTATGAGATGCGGCACACTTTCGTCAGCATTGAATCCGGCGTATTGACCGACAGCCAGCTGAAGATGCTGGTCGGTCACAGCAAGAACATGGACACTGCCGGAGTGTATCGGCACGAGCTTGACGGTCAGAGGGAAGATCTTGCTGCCGCTACCACCGCGGCATTCAGGAAGGCTCAAGGGTGATTCTGGTAACAGTTTTGGTAACACTCTTTTTTGTAAACGTAGCAAAATACATGGGCTACAAACCAACCCCACTACCTTTTTAGCAAGTGCTTAGACGCGTTGCAGATATGTTTTTGACATCACTCAATCATTTTTTGTTGTTCGACCCCCACTACCCGCATAAGAGAAAAAGCGCGATGAGTTCTCAGAATTCATCGCGCTTTCTTTTATATAATAAATAGTGTTGTTCGAGGTCTGCTCCCTCGCCCAAAAAGAAAAACCAGTACACAATGTGTACTGGTTTTTGGTGCGAGGGAGGGGACTCGAACCCCCAAGGATAAACCACACGCACCTCAAACGTGCGCGTCTGCCAGTTCCGCCACCCTCGCATACCGTATTGTTTTCGCAGCCCTGAAATCTCTGAGGTGAAAGACCGTGATGCGGACTGCTTGAATATATTACCACGTTCCCGGCAGATAGTCAAGCGCTTTTTCTCTTTTTAAATGAAATTTTCGGGCCGTCATTCCTTAAGAATATGTTGGTTGAAATGCATGGATGGGTGTGATACTATATAACTAACTATCTCTGCTCAGTTGTTTTGGCAGCAGGGAAGAAGATGATAAGGATACGGCGGAAATGCATTTCTGCGCAGGGTGCAGACCGACCGGTTTTTTGAAAGGAATTTGAGTGGACGCAGGAATGAACGAGAAAAAAGAAAATGTTATTGTAAACGGTTTTTTCTGGCGCTTTGCAGAGCGGTGCGGTGTGCAGCTGATCTCAGCGGTGGTGTCCATCCTTCTGGCGCGCATCCTTACACCCGATGATTATGGCAAGGTGGCACTGGTGACGGTGTTCAACAATATCATGTATGTCCTGCTGGACTGCGGCATTGGCACCGCGCTGGTGCAGAAGAAGGAAGTGGACGAGCTGGATTACTCGTCGGCGTTCTTTTTCAGCATTGTAATCAGCTTTGTGCTGTATGGGGGAATGTTCGTGGCGGCACCGTATCTGGCTGCTTTCTACAATGACCCCAGCATGACCCCGATCTTTCGCGGCATCAGCCTGACAGTGGCGGTCTGCGGCATCAAAACGATCCAGCAGGCGCATGTGACCCGGAACATGAAGTTCCAGTATTTTTTCTATTCCGCCTTTGCGGGCGCGATCGTGTCCACAATCCTGGGCCTGGGCCTTGCCTATATGGGCTTTGGAGTCTGGGCGCTGGTGGTGCAGCAGGTATCCAATATCACGGTGGACACGCTGGTGCTGTGGAAGCTGTCCTCCTGGCGGCCTAAGATGGAGTTTTCGTGGCAGCACCTGAAAGGGCTGCTCTCTTATGGCTGGAAGCTGCTGGCCTCGTCGCTGAGCAGCGTCATCTACAACAACCTGCGCAGCCTGATCATCGGCAAGGTGTACACCTCGGCGGATCTGGCGTATTACAATCAGGGCGATAACCTGACTTATAATATCGCGTCAAGCGTGGATACTTCCATTGAGAGCGTTTTGTTCCCGGTCATGTCCTCACTGCAGGATGACCGTGCGCAGGTCAAGAACATGACCCGCCGCTCCATCAAGACCTGTACCTATATTATTGCGCCGGTGATGATGAGCACTGCGTTCTGTGCCGAACCGCTGGTGCGCCTGATCCTCACCGAGAAGTGGCTGCCCTGCGTGCTGTTCCTCAGGGTGTTCTGCCTGAGCTATATATGCTGGCCGATCATCACGGCAAACCTGAATGCAGCCAAGGCCGTGGGCCGCAGCGATCTTTACCTGAAGCGTCAGCTTATGAACGAAGCGGTGTGCATCCTTCTTCTGCTGGCAACATTCCGTATCAGCGTCGAGGCCATTGCATATGGTGTGCTGATCACGAATGTCGTGACCCAGATCCTGGATGCACAGCCCAGCAAAAAGCTGATCGGCTATGGCTATCTGGAACAGATGCGTGATATCCTGCCGACCCTGCTGCTGGCAGCGGGCGCGGGCCTGTGCATGTATCTGGTCATTTTCCTGCACCTGCCGGATCTGCTGACGGTGATCATTCAGGTGGTGGTTGGTCTGGGCATTTATCTGACAGGCTCTGCCATTCTGGAATTGGACACCTTTGAATATTTCAAGGATGTGATGGCTCCGTCCATCCGGCAGAAGCTGAAACGCTGAAACCGGCATTTTGAATCGCGTAAAAATCCGTCGGGCGGGTGATGTCCGACGGATTTTTGTTCTTTTTGTCTAAAGTATACAAGAACAAATATAAAAAACCGGCAAAGCGACCATTGAAAAAACGCAACTGATATACTAGAATATAAGTACAAGAGCGCGGCACACGGCTGCGCGGAAAATGCAAAGCAGAAAATATAAAACAGGAGGATTTTCCTATGCCTATGAAAATGGGTTGGCGCTGGTATGGCGAGGGCAACGATCCCATCAGCCTGAGCGACATCAAGCAGATCCCCGGCGTGACCAGCATCGTCTGGGCGCTGCACGATAAGATGCCCGGCGAGATCTGGGAGATCGACGAGATCCAGAAGGTAGCCGATCAGATCCACGCCTACGGCTTCGACATGGACGTGGTCGAGTCGGTCAATGTCCACGATGACATCAAGATCGGCCTGCCCACCCGCGACAAGTACATCGAGAACTACAAGCAGTGCATCCGCAATCTGTCCAAGTTCGGTGTCAAGGTCATCTGCTACAACTTCATGCCGGTGTTCGACTGGACCCGTACCGATCTGTTCCACCCCGTGGGCGACGGCTCCACTGCACTGTTCTATGAGAAGGACAAGGTCAAGGGCGATTACAAGGCTATGGCTGAGTACATCATGTCCTTCACTGAGAAGTATAACATGACCTTCCCCGGCTGGGAGCCGGAGCGCATGGCAAAGCTGGACGAGCTGTTCAAGGCTTACGCCCCTGTCACGAAGGAAAAGCTGTGGGAAAACCTGAAGTACTTCCTGGAAGCACTGATGCCCACCTGCCATGAGTGCGGCATCAAAATGGCCATCCATCAGGATGATCCCCCTTGGGATATCTTCGGCCTGCCCCGTCTGCTGGTGGATGCTGAGAGCATCGACCGCTTCCTGAGCATGGTGGATGATCCGTACAACTGCCTGACCCTGTGCACCGGCAGCCTGAACGCAAACCCCAACAACAACTGTGCCGAGATCGTGCGCAAGCACTGCGACCGCATTGCCTTTGGTCACATCCGCAACATCCACCACTTCCCCAACGGCGACTTCTCCGAGGCTGCTCACCGCGACTGCTGCGGCGAGACCGGCATCATCGAGGTGCTGCGTGCTTACCATGACTGCGGCTTTGAGGGCTACATCCGTCCCGACCACGGCCGTCAGCTGTGGGAGGAAGGCCCCGGCAGCTGCCGCCCCGGTTACGGCAAGTATGACCGTGCTCTGGGCGTTCAGTACATGCTGGGTGTCTGGGATCTGCTGGATCGTCTGGATGAAGAGAAAAAGAAGGGCTGATAAATATGAAGCTGTCTGAGATCAAAAACGGCAATCTGTCCGCCGAGTGGGCAGAGAAGGGCTATGAGCTGCCCAAATTCGATATCGAGGCTGTCAAGGCCAAGACCCACGCCGAACCCACCTGGGTGCACTTCGGCGCAGGCAATATCTTCCGTGCATTCCCGGCTGCCATCCTGAACGATGCGCTGAACACCGGCAAGTATGACCGCGGTGTCATCGTGGCCGAGAGCTTTGACTACGAGATCATCGACAAGGCTTATCGTCCCTACGACAATATGAGCCTGCTGGTCTGCCTGAAGTCCACCGGCGAGATCGAGAAGAAGGTGGTGGCTTCCGTTACCGAGAGCCTGAAGGCTGACTACTCCTTCGGCGAGGACTGGGCACGTCTGGTGGAGATCTTCCAGAACCCCAGCCTGCAGATGATCTCCTTCACCATCACTGAGAAGGGCTACGGCGTTGCTCCTGCTGATCTGGAGCGCGGCCTGACCCCCGTGCTGGCCATGGGCAAGGTCACTGCTTTGCTGTACGAGCGCTTCAAGGCCGGCAAGCTGCCCCTGACCGTCCAGAGCATGGATAACTGCTCCCACAACGGCGATAAGGTCAAGAACGCTGTCCACGCCTATGCTGCCAAGTGGGTGGAGCAGGGTCTGGTGCCCGCCGAGTTCCTGGCCTATGTGCAGGACGAGACCAAGATCACCTTCCCCTGGAGCATGATCGACAAGATCACCCCGCGCCCGGATGCCAAGGTCCAGCAGATGCTGGCCGACGACGGCTTTGAGGATAACTACACCATCGTCACCGAGAAGCACACCTTTACCGCTCCCTTCGTCAACGCCGAAGAGACCCAGTACCTGTGCATCGAGAATCACTACACCAATGGCCGTCCTCCGCTGGAGCTGGGCGGTGTGCTGTACTGCGACCGCGAGACCGTGGACAAGATCGAGAAGATGAAGGTCTGCACCTGCCTGAACCCGCTGCACACTGCAATGTCCATCTATGGCTGCATGCTGGGCTACACCCTCATCTCCGCCGAGATGGCCGATGAAGACCTGCGTGCCTTCATCCAGAAGATCGGCTACATCGAGGCAATGCCTGTGGTCGTCGATCCCGGCGTGCTGAACCCCTACGAGTTCATCGGCGCTGTCATCAACCGCCGCCTGCCCAACCCCTTCATGCCCGATGCTCCCCAGCGTATCGCTACCGATACCTCCCAGAAGCTGGCCATCCGCTTTGGTGAGACCATCAAGGCCTACGAGGCACGCGGTCTGGACAAGAGCAACCTGATCCTGATCCCGCTGGTGCTGGCAGGCTACGCCCGCTACCTGAAGGGCATCGATGACAACGGTCAGGCTTTTGAGCCTTCCACCGATCCGCTGCTGGCTGAGCTGCAGGCCATTGTGGCTCCGCTGGAGGTCAAGGAAGGCGAGCAGGACTTCAGCTGCCTGAAGAAGCTGTACAGCCGTGTTGACGTGTTCGGCGTGGATCTGTATGCCGTTGGTCTGGGCGAGAAGATCGAGGCAATGGCCAAGGAGCTGTTTGCAGGCCCCGGCGCTGTGCGCAAGACCCTGCACAAGTATACGCTGGCCCGTTGATCTGCTGACACGATAATTTAAGATATCTTCGCACCCGCGCTGCGCTTTGCTTTGCCGCAGCGTGGGTTTTTTATATACAAAAAAGAACTGCTGAACGAAATGTCAGCAGTTCTTTTTTGCGTGTGCATATTTTTTGGGATTAACCTTTTCTGCAGTCGTGCAGCTTTTCTTTGGGCAGGATGCCGGCCAAAAACTTCCACACCACTTCCATGCGGTCGTTCAGTAAGTAAGCTTTCTCTTTTTCTACGTAGAGGTACACCGCATTGTCCGTGCGGTAGGCGCAGTAAAAGCTGTCCCATGCGTGGCGGCTGGTGGGTTCGGGCTTGTCCTGCTGGCCGTACATCCACACAGCAATGCCGGTGTCGGCCAGCTCCACACGGTAGAAGGCCCGCGGCAGGTGCATCTGTTTGATCTGCCGGGAAACGCTGCGAAAGAACGAGTAAAAGTAGCTCACCGGCAGGCCGATGCCCACAATGGCAAGCACAGCAGCCAGCAGCCCGGCATCCGGGCGCTTGCCCAGCTGCGAAAGGCAGACGGCGGCAAAAGCCAGCATGATGGCGGCAAAAACAGCGGGACGCAGCCATGCTTTGCGGTGATGGAATGCATCGAACACGGCAAAATCGCGGAAGCCCTGCTCACCCATAGTGGTGGAAACGGAGATGGTCTGGGACATAAAGTCGCCTCCTTTGTATTTATAGGCATCGTACCACAATTGCGTGGTTTAGGCAAGAGAAAAACATGCAAACCTTGCCAATCCGGCCCAAAGCGTGGTACAATAAATCGTTACCAAACGAAAGGAGGCGGCAGGCTTTGCAGCACCGCAAGCGGCAGATCACCCTCAAGCAGCGCATGGGCTTGTGTCTGGCAGCATTTTTTGCGGCCTTTGCCATGCAGCTCACGCTCAATGGCTACCAGTCCAGAGCAGTGCAGGCAGTACAGGACGCGCAGATGGGCTGCTTCAACGCCATCAGCCGCTTTCAGGGCGGTGTGGAAAGCTCTATTTCCGTGCTGGAGAACTACCGCTGGGAGAACAGCGAGCCGGAGGAGATCATTGACCGGCTGCAGTCGGCATCTTCCACCTGCAACGCATGGCTCTGGCGCATCGGTACCAGCCTGAACAGTCTGGAAAGCGTCAGCGATGAACAGCGGGTGCTCTACAGCGCAGTGGATACGGTCTATCAGACCTACACCGGCCTGCTGAATGAGCTGGAAAACGACCTGCTCAGCGGCAACGATGCCGCAGCTTCCCAGCTGTATTATGCAAAGGTGGTACCCTGCGGCGATTACCTGAGCCAGTACACCCTGCAATTGCTGGAAACCGCCATTCAGGATTCCCAGACCACCTACACCACCATCTCGGCCCTGAACGAGCGCATCACCATGCTGCAGACGGTGGTGGTGGCGCTGTGCGTGGCGCTGGGCTGCGTTACCGGTTTGATGGTCATGCGTCTGCTCACGCCGGTGCAGCAGATGATCGCTGCCTCCCGCGCCATTGGCAAAAGTGAGTTCGACACCCCGGACATCCCGCTGCCCAAGCAGCCGGAGATCGCTCAGCTGGCCGAGTCCTTCAACATCATGAAGCACTCCATGGCCCAGCAGGTGACCACCTTGCAGGAGAAAAACGAGATCGAGCGGGAGCTGCACCGCCAGAAGACCGAAGCACTGGAGCTGCAGAACCGCATGGAGCGCAGCCGGCTGCAGCAGCTGCGCAGCCAGATCGACCCGCACTTTCTGTTCAACACCCTGAATGTGATCCAGCAGACCGCCGGCACCGAGACGGCCTACCGTACGCAGGCGCTCATCATGGCGCTTTCGCACCTGCTGCGCTACAGCCTGATGAGCAACGATGAACAGGTGCCGCTCTCCCGTGAGGTGCGCATCGTGGATGAATATTACTCCATCTACCATGTCCGCTTTGGTGAGCGGGTGCGTATGGAGTGGCGCATTTCCGATTCGCTGGATCTTACCGAGACCATGGTGCCGTCCTTTATTTTACAGCCCATCGTGGAAAATGCCTTCAAGCACGGCATCTGCCCCAAAGAGGAGGGCGGTGTGGTGCGCATCCGCGTGAACCCTCTGCGGGAGAAGGGACTGCTGTGCATCCGCGTGGTGGATAACGGCGTGGGCATCCAGCTGGATCAATTACGACAGCTGCGCGGGGCGCTCAGCCAGCCCGGTGAGCGCTGGGAGCATATCGGCATTTATAATGTTGCGGCCCGCCTGCGTCTGCTGGATCGGAACAGCCGCTTTGTGATACGGTCCCATCCGGGACGCGGTACGGCGGTGGTGCTGTATCTGCCATTGGTGGAAAATGAGGAGGAGTTTGAGGAATGATTCGTCTGTTGATCGCGGATGATGAAGCACTGGAACGGGAAACGCTGGCGGACATCGTGGCCCGCCGCTTTGAGCACGAAGTGACCATCGAGACTGCCGAGAACGGCCGCAAGGCAGCGGATACGGCGGTGCTGTGGGGCGCAGACCTGATCCTGATGGACATTGAGATGCCCGGTATGAACGGTCTGGATGCAGCCCGCGCCGTGCTGGAACAGCGCCCGGAGTGCAAGGTGATCTTTGTTACGGCCTACAGTCTGTTCCAGTACGCCCACGAGGCCATGCATCTGGGTGCCTGCGATTATCTGCTCAAGCCGGTGAACCCGGACGAAGTGGAAGCTTCCATCCGCAAGGCTATCCGTCAGATCGAGGCGGGCCGCCGCCTTGCAGAGCTGGCTCCGGTGGAACCGGAGTCGGAAGCTGACCCGGAGAGCGATGCCGCCGAAGCAGGGGAGAACGACCGCAATGCACTGGTCATGGCCCATGTGCGCAAGTATATGGAGGATAACTATATGTTCGACCTCTCGCTGGACAGTGTGAGCGAGATCCTGCATATCAGCCCGGCGTATCTCTCGGCACAGTTCAAGAAGTACCAGAAGATGAACTTTCTGGACTGCCTGACCGAACTGCGGATCAACGCTGCCAAGGAGCTGCTCACCGACCCGTTCCGTTCGGCAGCAGAGGTGGCTTCCATGGTGGGCTACGAGGATTCCAGCTATTTTGCCCGCACCTTTAAAAAACGCACCGGCATGACCCCCACCCAGTACCGCAGGGAAGCGGCCAAGGCTGCACGGGAGGCCCGCCTGTGACCCGCCGTCAGATGCTCACCGCCCTGTTCGGCGCAGCCGTGCTGGCACTGCCGGTGGCGGGCTGCGGCCATCAGCCGGTGCAGGAGCAACAGGGGGCGGAACTGATCCTGCGCTATGCGGAGAACCAGCCGGAGGATTATCCTACTACGCAGGCGGCGCTGGCCTTTGCGGATCTTGTGGCCCAGCGCACCGATGGCCGCGTGAAAGTGCTGGTGTACAGCGGGGGAGAACTGGGCGCGGAGCAGAGCGTGATCCAGCAGATGCAGTTCGGCGGCATTGACTTCTCCCGCGTGTCCCTCAGCCAGCTGGCTGAGTATGAACCGGCGCTGAGCGTATTGCAGCTGCCGTACCTTTACACCGACGCTGACCAGATGTGGCGCGTGCTGGATGGGACCATCGGCGACGAGTTCCTCTCCACGCTGGAGTCGCTGGAGCTGACCGGCCTTTCCTGGTTTGATGCCGGTGTGCGCAGCATCTACACCCGGCAGAAGGTGACAGGCCTTGCGGATCTGCAGGGCCTGACCATCCGCGTGCAGGAATCGGACATGATGAGCGAAATGATCACCGACCTCGGCGCAAAGCCGGTAAAGGTAGTGTACAGCAAGGTGTATGCCGCCCTGCACAACGGTGAGATCGATGGCGCAGAGAACAACTGGCCCAGCTACGAAGCCATGGGTCACTACGAGGTGGCACCTTACTTTTTAAAGGATGAGCACACCCGCGTGCCGGAGGTGCAGCTTGCAAGCCCTGCTGTGATGGAAAAGCTGGCCGCACTGGACGAGCGCTACCCGGAGATCATCCGCCTGTGTGCCCGGGAGAGCGCCAAGGTGGAGCGCAGGCTCTGGGCGCAGCAGGAGGCGGAATCGGAAAGTGATCTGCGTGCAGCAGGCATTGAGGTGACAGAGCTGGACGAAGAAGAAAAGGCAAGGTTCCGTGCTGCTGTGCAGCCGATGTATGATCGGTTTGCCCAGCAGGGCGAATTGATCGCCCGCATCCGGCAGGCATAAGCCCCACAGCAAAGCCCGGAAAAGATGGGCAAAGAAATCAGGAAAACAGAAAAAAGAACCGGCAAAGCGCTGTGTGCTCTGAACCCCAAAGGGAAGGGCATCCAGCGCTTTGCTTCTATCTGGAATACAGAAATGTATCCATCTGTTAGGCGAAGGTGCACAAACAAAAAGTAAAGCACTTGGCATTTTTCACAAAAGAAATTCTGACATTCTTTCAAAAAGCAGGACATTTTTTGAAAGCCCTTGTTTCGTTTAAAAAAATTTGCTAAAGTGTGTACAGTAAATGAACGGTATGCGGGTCCTGTGCAGACCGGGCCGTTCGGGAGATTTAAGGAGGACGATTTATTATGAAAAAGATCACTCGTCGCAGCTTTCTGGCAGCAGCCGGTGTTTCCGCCGCTGCTCTGGCTCTGACCGCATGTGGTGGCTCCAGCAATTCTGCTGCTTCCACCTCTACCGCAGCTTCTTCCACCGCAGCTTCTGCTGCTGGTGATGCTACTGCTGCTGCAAACGATCCCAAGGTGACTCTGGTCTACGCCGAGGTCAACCCGCTGGATACCATCGTTGGCCAGACCGCTACCCACTTCAAGGAGAAGGTCGAGGAGCTGACCGGCGGCTCCGTCGTCATCGATGTGCAGGCTTCCGGCGTTCTGGGTTCTGAGAACGACGTTCTGGACGCAATCCTGGGCGGTTCTACCTCCATCGATATGAGCCGTATCTCCGCTTTCGCACTGACCAGCTATGGCTGCAACAAGTCCAAGCTGCTGTCCATCCCCTTCACCTTCGAGAACCGCGCACACTTCTGGAACTTCGCCAACAGCGATCTGGCACCTGAGTTCCTGAACGAGCCTCAGGAGCTGGGTCTGCCCGTTCGTGGTGTCTTCTACGGCGAAGAGGGCTTCCGTCACTTCTTCACGGTCAACCCGGTTTCCGGCATCGCTGATTTCAAGGGCCTGAAGCTGCGCGTGTCCAACGACCCCGTTATGAACGGCATGGTCGAGAGTCTGGGCGCTAACCCCACCGTCGTTTCCTTCGGTGAGCTGTACAGCGCACTGCAGACCGGCGTTGTGGATGGTGCTGAGCAGCCCATCGCAAACTACAAGTCCAATGCATTCCCCGAGGTTGCCAACAACCTGATCCTGGACGGCCACACTCTGGGTGCTATTCAGGCTGTTATCACCGATAACGCATGGGGCAAGCTGACCGAGAACCAGCAGGCTGCCATCATGGAGGCTGGTGCTGATACGCAGGCCTTCAATGCAGACCTGTCCGAGACCGCTGAGAACAAGGTCCTGGAGGAGCTGAGAAGCTCCGGCTGCAACGTTGTGGATGTTGACGACAAGGCACCCTGGCAGGAGGCCTGCGCTAAGGTCATCAGCGAGAACACCTCCGATCAGGCTGAACTGTATCAGCAGCTGCTGGACATGAAGGCATAATTGAAAAAGCCTTTCCTGTTCTGAGATAGTACATAGCCCGGCGGGGGACTACGGGATACGCCCGCAGACCTGCCGGGTTTTTTATATGGAGGAATTCATATGCCGAAAATCTTTACCACTTTGGATAAGATCAAGCCGGCGTACGACATCACCTACAAAGTGGTCCTGTTTATCTGCAAGCTGCTGTTGATCGCAGATATCCTCATCACTACCATGTCGGTCATCGGTCGTTACGTCTCGTTCATCCCGGACCCGGCATGGTCGGAAGAAGTTGTGCTGACCTGCATGAGCTACATGGCCGTGCTGAGTGCTGCTCTGGCCATCCGCCGCGGTGCCCATATCCGCATGACTGCGTTTGACGTGTATCTGCCCAAAACCGCCGTCAAGGTGCTGGATATTCTGGCCGATCTTGCCGTGTGCATTCTGGGTGTCATCATGATGGTGGTCGGCTGGAACTATGCCACCACTCTGGGCGGCCGCGGCTTCTACGTGTCCATGCCCTGGCTGAGCCGCTTCTGGATGTACTTCCCGGTGCCGCTGGCCGGTGTTGCCATGATCATCTTCGAGATCGAGGCACTGTACAACCACATCAAGAGCATTTTTGTAAAGGAGGAAGTGTAATATGACAGTTCAGACACTGGCAATCATTGTCCTTCTTGTCAGCTTCTTTGTAATGATCTTCCTGCGTTTCCCCATTGCATACGCCGTTGGCCTTTCCAGCGTGCTGTGCATGATGGTGCAGGGTCAGGCACTGACCGATGTCTGCCGTCTGATGGTCAAGGGCATTTCTTCCTTCAGCCTGATGGCCGTGCCGTTCTTCATCACCATGGGCGTGCTCATGGGCTCCGGCGGCATTTCTGAAAAGCTGATCGCTCTGGCTGATGCCTGCGTGGGCTGGATGCGCGGCGGCATGGCAATGGTCAACATCGTTGCTTCCTACTTCTTCGGCGGTATTTCCGGTTCTGCATCTGCAGATACCGCTTCCATCGGCTCCATCATGATCCCCATGATGGTCGATCAGGGCTACGATGCCGACTTCTCCACTGCTGTTACCATCACCTCCTCCTGCGAGGGCCTGCTGGTTCCTCCGAGCCACAACATGGTCATTTATGCCACTACTGCCGGCGGCATCTCGGTCGGCAGCCTGTTCCTGGCAGGTTATCTGCCCGGCGCTCTGCTGGCCATCGTCCTGATGATCGGTTCCTACATCATCTCGGTCAAGGAGAATTACCCCAAGGGCTCTCCGTTCAGCATCAAGGGCTTCGTTAAGCAGCTGGGCACTTCCATCTGGGCACTGGCCGCTGTTGTTATCGTTGTGTTCGGCGTTGTTGGCGGTGTGTTCACCGCTACCGAGTCTGCAGCTATTGCAGTTATCTACTCTCTGTTCGTGTCGGTGTTCGTCTACAAGGGTCTGGACTGGAAGGGTGTCTGGCATGCGCTGGATGAGTGCGTGAACACTCTGTCCATCGTGCTGATCCTGATCGCCACCTCTGCAGTCTTCGGCAACTGCCTGACCATGCTGCATGTGCCGGATCTGGCTGCAAATGCCATCACCAGCGTCACCGATAACCCCTACATCATCGCTCTGCTGATCGACCTGATCATCTTGGTTCTGGGCTGCATCATGGATATGGCTCCCATCATCCTGATCGCTACTCCCATCCTGCTGCCCATCGCAACCTCCATCGGCATCGATCCCATCCAGTTCGGTATCATCGTGGTTCTGAACTGCGGCATCGGCCTGCTGACTCCTCCTGTCGGCGCTGTGCTGTTCATCGGCTCTGCCGTTGCAAAGCGCCCGATGGAAAAGGTCGTCAAGGCGACCCTGCCGTTCTACCTGTGCATGTTCATTGCACTGCTGCTGCTGACCTTCGTGCCCGACATCAGCCTGGCGATCCCCAAGCTGCTGGGCGGCTACGTCAGCCCCATCACCAACCCGCTGGGTCCTGTGTTCATCCACTGATGGCCTGACGGCGTAAGGTAAAACCGTTAAAGTCCTCTGCATGAAAGTGCAGGGGATTTTTTTGACGCTGTGCAAAAAGATTTTGTTTGACAAAAGAAATCAAAACCCGTATAATGGGAGCCAGAATGGAGGCGTATACCATGAGCACAAGAGAACAGATGGAACTTCTGGCGGATAAGCTGCCGGAATATAAGCTGGCTTATGTTGTGGCCTATATGCAGGGCCTTTTGATGGCGGATGCTGATGAATCAGCAGATGATGCATATTGTGCGAAGCTTCTGGAGGAGTATCAGAACGACCCTGAAAAGGGCCAGTTTGTAAGCTTTGAGGATGCCTGCAAAGAACTGGGGGTCTCACTGTGAAGTGGAACATCCAGATCGATAAAATTGCACTGAAGTTTATTGCAAAGCAGCCTGCTCCGCAGCGTATGCGGATCATGGCCGCAATTGCGAAACTTCCGGAAGATGGGGACATCAAACCAATGGCAGGGCAGGCAGGATATTACCGCCTGCGCGTGGGAACTTACCGGATCGTTTACATGGTGAAGGAAGAAATCGTCACGGTCTGTGTAACAAAAGCCGGAAACCGGGGAGATATTTATAAATAAGTAAAAAACCGTCAGTTGGAAAGCATCCAGCTGACGGCTATCTTTTTAATGGGGGATAGGGTGCGGGTTCATCTGTAAGATTTAACAGGTAATCGGTGCTTGTATTGTAATATCGCGCAAGCATGATAAGAGCTTCGGTAGGGATATCCCGCTTTCCGGTCTCATAATTGGAGTAGCACACCTGAGTACATTTGAGGTAGGAAGCAAGATCGATTTGACGCAGATCATGGTCTTCCCGCAGATTGCGGATTCGATCGTACAAAGGAATACCTCCATTCATAAGACATTACTAATGAAAGTATAGACAAAACATTTTGTTATATTGACATATAAAACAAAATGCTATATATTTATTGCTGTGAAGCTGTTAAATAACAGAAGTTCTTAAAAATGGAGGAATTAAACATGACAAAACCGAAGATGACTGTGTGCAAGAGCTGCGGCGCAGAAATTGCCACAAGTGCAAAAACGTGTCCAAAGTGCGGCGCAAAGATCAAGGCACCAATTTATAAAAGACCGTGGTTTATCATTTTGATTATTATTATTGTGCTGTATGCAATCGGAAGCTCCGGTTCTAACACAGGAAAGAAAACGACAGCGTCACCGGCAAGCAACGTTCCGGCGGCTTCCAGTGTGGCGAGTTCCACCGTACAGGAAGCAGCGACTGCTGCTGTTGAACCGCAGGAGGATAAGGCAGACGACAATGTACCGTCAGAATATAAGTCTGCACTGAAAAAGGCCGAAACTTACAGCAGCATGATGCATATGTCTAAAATTGGCATTTATAATCAGCTGACCTCTGAATATGGAGAACAGTTCTCGGAGGAAGCGGCAGATTATGCAGTGGAAAATCTGGATGCTGATTACGAAGCAAACGCACTGGCAAAAGCTGAAACTTACAGTGACACAATGTATATGTCCAAGGCGGGTATTTATAATCAGCTGATTTCCGAATACGGTGAGCAATTTACCACAGAAGAAGCGCAGTATGCAGTAGATCATATGTCGGCAGACTGGAATGAAAATGCTTTGCAGAAGGCCAAGACTTATCAGAGCACAATGGATATGTCTCACAAAGCAATCTACGATCAGCTGACGTCGGAATATGGTGAGCAGTTTACGGAATCTGAGGCGCAGTACGCAATCGATCATCTGGACGATTGATTTTTAAAAAACTTTATTTTCCCTCTTGCATTCTGTCGGAATCGTGCTATAATAGTAAGGCAATCGTTTCCAAGGCCGCTCGACGGGGTAGCCGATATTGAAGGTTGTGATGGGCACATACATTCATAATATGGCCCCGATAAGTCAGAACCAGAAATGAGGTGAAAAGAATGAAACAGGGTATCCATCCGAACTACGTTGACTGCACCATCACCTGCGCATGCGGCAACGTCATTAAGACTCGTTCCACCAAGCCTGAGATCCACGTCGAAGTTTGCTCCAAGTGCCATCCTTTCTACACTGGCAAGCAGAAGCTGGTTGACACCGGCGGACGTGTTGAGCGCTTCAACAAGCGTTTCGGCCGTAAGTAATTATGGTTTTCTGAGCACCGTTTCCTTCGGGAGACGGTGCTTTTTTGCTGCCTTTTTGGCATATGAAAGGGCGGCCTTAATCATTCTTAAGAATTCTTTTTGCATCCCACCACAGGATTGTCTTAATTTTTACACATTTTCCGTCTAAAATATACCAGCATTGAACTAGATGAAAAAGGAGCGTTTGCTGTGATCGAAGTATCGCATCTGAGCAAAAAGTATGGCACGCACCCTGCCATTGAAGATTTGTCCTTTACGGTGGGCGACGGCCAGATCTTCGGCCTGCTCGGCCCCAACGGCGCGGGCAAATCCACGATCATGAATATCCTCACCGGCTACCTTGCCGCCACCTCCGGTGAAGTGAAGGTGGCGGGCTTCAGCCTGCCGGAGCAGGCCCAGCAGGCCAAGGCCTGTGTGGGCTATCTGCCCGAGCAGCCGCCGCTCTACCCGGAAATGACGGTGCAGGAATATCTGGATTTTGCTGCAGAGCTGAAAGGCATCAAAAAGAAGGCCGACCGCAAAGAACAGGTGCGCAAAGCTGCCCGCCGCACCGGGTTGGAAGAGGTGCTGCCCCGGCTCATCCGCAGTCTGTCCAAGGGCTACCGCCAGCGCGTGGGCATTGCGCAGGCACTGCTGGGCGCGCCGCAGCTCATCATTCTGGACGAGCCTACCGTGGGCCTTGACCCTGCACAGGTCATCGAGATCCGCAGACTGATCCGGGAGCTGGGAAAAAGCCACACGGTCATCCTGTCCAGCCACATCCTCAGCGAGGTGCAGGCAGTGTGCAGTCAGGTACTGATCCTTTCCAAGGGACATCTGGTGGCGGTGGGTGCGCCGGAACAGCTGGCCGAAAAGCTGAACCCCGGCAGCCGTCTGCGCGCTACCGTTCTGGGCGGGGGGAAGACCGTACTGAAAACAGTTGGCTCCATTCCGGGCATCCGCAAGGTGGAGATCGAATCCGAGGCCGACGGACAGGTGACCTTTACCGCAGAAAGTGCCGATGCTTCTGACCGCCGCGCCGAGGTGTCCCGCGCCCTTTCGCAGGCCGGATGCACGGTGCTGGCGTTGGCAGCGGAAAACAGGACGCTGGAGGAAGTGTTCCTTGCACTGACCGAAAACGAGTCTGAAACACCATCGGATGAAGGGGAGGAGAAAACGGAATGATCGCCATTTTCAAACGCGAAGTCCGCAGCAGCTTTCATGGCATGATCGGCTATGTGCTCACCGCCTTTATGCTGGCGGCAACGGCCATCTATTTTGTTGCCCTGAATCTGGGCTACGGCCTGACGGATTTTAGCTATTACACGCTTTACCGCACCACGTTTGTGCTGCTTTTGTATATCCCGGTGCTCACCATGCGCTCCTTTGCAGAGGAACGCCGCACCCGCACCGATCAGCTGCTGCTTACCAGCCCGGTGTCTGTGTGGGAGATCGTGCTGGGCAAATTCTTTGCCCTGTGCGTCATCTTTGCACTGCCGTGCCTTGCCGGTGCGGTCATGATCCTTGTACTGGCCGCACTGGGTGCCACCGGCACGGCCACGCTGGCAAACTGGGCCGCTCTGCTGTGCTATTATCTCATGGGCTGCGCCGCCATTGCCATTGGCGTGTTTCTTTCCAGCCTGACCGAGAATCAGATCATTGCTGCGGTGGCAGGTGTTGCCGCACTGCTGCTGGCCTACATGATGCCCAGCCTGCGCAGCATGTTCACCGCAGGCAGCGCAGTGGCGCTGGCCCTGTTCACCGCCATTGCGGCAGTGCTCAGTGTGGTGGCAGGCCTGCGTACCCGCAGCTTTACGCTGGGCTGCCTGACCTTTGCGGGCTGCTGTGTGGTGCTGACGGCACTGTTCCTGCTGCAGAGCAGCTGGCTGACCGAAGCGTTCAGCGCGGTGCTCAGCGGGCTGTGCCTGTTCACGCCGTTTGAAGAGTTTGTCAACAATAGCTTTTCTATCCCGACGCTGGTGTACTACCTGACCGTGACCATGCTGTTTTTGTTCTTCACGGCGCAGGGGCTGGAAAAGCGCCGCTGGAACTGAGGGGAGGGGAACAACATGAAAAATTTCAAATTTTCTTCCTCCGCAAACGGCAAGGTGTTCCGCAGTGGGCTGTACTCCACGGCCATTCTGGCAGCAGCCATCGTGTTGGCCGTGCTGATCAATCTGCTGGTGGGGGCCATCCCGAAAAAATACACCGAGTTCGACCTCTCTGCCGCCAAAATGTACACGCTGGGCGACAGCTCCAGGCAGCTGATGCAGAGCCTGGATCAGGACGTGACGGTCTACTACCTCTGCGAGACCGGCAGCGAGGATGCCATTATCACCAAGCTGCTGGATCACTACGCCGACGAGAGCGGTCACTTCCACTGGGAGCAGAAGGACCCGGCGCTTTACCCGACCTTTGCAGCGCAGTACGGCGCAGAGGATGCATCCACCGGCAGTCTGATCGTGGTCAGCGGTGAGAACAGCGAAGTGCTGAACGCCGCCGAACTTTACGAGTACGATTACTCCGATTACTACACCACCGGCGCTGCCAACGTGACCTTTGGCGGCGAAAAGCAGATCAGCTCTGCCATCTACAAGCTGACTGCCGCAGCAGAAAGTCATGCCTACTACACCACCAACCACGGCGAGCAGGCGCTTACCTCCTCGCTGACCGAGGCGCTCAAGGCGCAGAATATCAATGCCCAGCCGCTGGATCTGCTCACCGGCACCATCCCGGAGGACTGTGATCTGCTCATCATCAGCGACCCCGCTTCGGATTTTGCAGCTGACGGCCTTGTGAATGAGATCGCGCAGCTGCAGACCTATCTGGAAAACGGCGGCAAGGTGCTGCTGACCACCAGCGGTTATACCGAAACGCCCGCTCTGGATGCAGTGATGGCACAGTTCGGCCTTGCGCGTGAGCCGGGCCTTGTGGTGGAGGGCGATGCGGGCCACGCGCTGTACGGCTACCCGTACTCGCTGTTCCCGGACTACGCGGCCGCCGACGAAAGCACCGCGCTGGACGGCGTAAATCAGAGCACCCATGTGATGCTCTCGGTGGCACAGGGCATCACCATTACCGAGACAGACGATGTGACGGCGGAACCGCTGCTGTATACCACCGAGGATGCCTACAGCAAGCAGGACTTTGATGCCAGCTCTTCTTCCGCAAAGGAAGCCGGCGATACCGACGGCCCATTCTCGCTGGCCGTATGGGCGCGCAATGACTCCACCGGTGCCGAGGTGATCTGGATCGGCTGCCCCAACATGGACAACGAGCAGGTGTACCAGTCCATCCCGGGCAACCTGACCTTCCTGCAGGGCTGTGCCGCTTCGCTGGTAGGGCAGAGCCTGCTCATCGACACCAAAGCACTGGAAGCTGCACCCATCACGGTCCCGGCTTCCGCATCCATGACGCTGGGCATGGTGTTCGTATTCGTGCTGCCCGCAGCAGTGCTCATTGCAGGTGCTGTGGTGGTGCTGCTGCGCCGCCGCAGGTAAGGGGGCACTGCCATGAAAACAAAACAGCGCACCCTTGCGGTGCTTCTGGTGCTGGTGCTTGTGCTGGGCGGGCTGCTGTGGTTTGCCAGCCGCAGCAATGCCGCAGAAGAAGCTGCTTCCAGCGCCGCCACAGAGGGCAGCATCCTGCTTTCTTCTTTTGCGGCGGGCGATGTGACCAGCATCCGGTATGCCTATGGCGGCGAAACGCTTACCTTAAATTACGATTCCGGCAGCTGGACGCTGGCGGATGACCCGGACTATCATCTGGATGCATCTGCCTGCAATACCATGGTTACGGCGCTGGCATCCCTGAACGCCAAACGTCAGCTCACGGCTCAGCCCGGCGAGGACTACGGACTTGCCGATCCGGCTGTTACGGTCACAGTGACGGCGGCAGGCGAGACGAACACCTTTGCCTTTGGCACCGAGAACCCGGTCACAGGAGATCTGTATGTGCAGAAGGCAGGGGACGATGCCGTGTACACCGTTTCTGGCAACAAGGCGACCTGCTTTGAGCTGACCAAAGCAGACATTTTTGGCACGTTCAACCCGGCGGAACTGACAGTCTCCGCGCTGGAAAGTGTTTCCATTACGACGGGCAGCGGCACCCTTGCACTGAATGCAGTTTCTGAGCCTGCGGAAGCGGAGAGCGATTCCTCGGAAAGTGCGGCCGATTCCACTACCTATCAGACCGTGTGGCGGCTGGCCGATGAACCCTCTGCCGATCTGGACGACAGCAAGGTGCAGAGCATCCTCTCTGCTCTGGCAGGCTATGTGACCGCACAAATCACGGATGCCGACCCTTCGGCCTACGGCTTTGATGCACCGCTTGCAACGGTGCGGGCCGCCTCTGCCGATGGGACCGTGACCATCCACTACGCCGAAAATGCAGACGGCTGCTGGATGATGGTGGAGGGGGACAGTTCCGTCTATGCGGTTGACCTTGACACTGTGCAGGCCCTTCTGATAACGGCCACTGCCTTAAAAGCTGAATAAAAACCTTTGTGCGCCGTATGCGGAAAGCCCGCTGCGGCGCATGTTTTTTTTGTTGCGGCGTGTAAAGCTTCGGCAAACATTGGCAGAGTGATTGACATTTCAGCAAAGATTGATTAAGATAGACGAGACAGGGCAGAATAACTGCGCAATATAAGAGCCTGCTTTTGCAGGTTCTCCGGTCGTCATGGATGTTGTGCGGGGCTGGGTCGCCCTGGTACGAGGGATGGGGCATGGCCCTGTCTTTTTTCGTATCTGAGTTACAAGGAGGATAAAGTAAAAAAATGGACAACTCGGTGATCGTTTCACTGCGGGATATCGTAGTGGAATTTGACGGTCAGCGCATTCTGGATGGGCTGAACCTCGACATCCATGACAAAGAGTTCGTAACGCTGCTGGGCCCTTCCGGCTGCGGCAAAACCACCACCCTGCGTCTGATCGCAGGTTTTCTGGAACCCAATTCCGGCAAAGTGCTGCTGAAAGGTGAGGACATTACCGGCGTGCCGCCCTATAAGCGCCCGGTGAACACCGTTTTTCAGAAATACGCACTGTTCCCGCACCTGAACGTGTTCGAGAACGTGGCCTTCGGTCTGCGGCTCAAAAAGATGGACGAAGAGACCATCCGCCGCAAGGTGCGCAACATGCTGGAAGTTGTTGGCCTGAAAGGCTTCGAGCGCCGCAGCATCAGCCAGATGTCCGGCGGCCAGCAGCAGCGCGTGGCCATCGCCCGCAGTCTGGTGAACGAGCCGGAGATCCTTCTGCTGGATGAACCCCTTGGCGCACTGGACCTCAAGCTGCGCAAGGAGATGCAGCTGGAGCTGAAGCGCCTGCAGCGCGAAATGAACATTACCTTTATTTATGTTACCCACGATCAGGAGGAAGCCCTTACCATGTCCGATACCGTCGTGGTCATGAACGGCGGCAAGGTGCAGCAGATCGGCACGCCGGAGGATATTTACAATGAGCCGAAGAATGCCTTTGTTGCAGACTTCATTGGCGATTCCAACATTGTGGACGGCGTGATGCACCGGGATTTTCTGGTGTCCTTCTCCGGCGTGGACTTCCCCTGTGTGGACCGCGGCTTTGCCCGCGAGCAGAGCGTGCAGGTAGTGGTGCGCCCCGAGGATATCGAGGTGGTCTCTCCTGTGGAAGGCCAGCTTGTCGGCGTTGTGAACGATGTCATCTTCAAGGGTGTCCACTTTGAGATGCATGTGGAGTGCGAGGGCCGCGAATGGCTGATCCATTCCACCCGCGCCTGCACCCCCGGTGAGACCATTGGTATGCGCATCGGCCCCAACGAGATCCACATTATGGCGCGTTCAGAGGGGTGAGCCGCAATGATGAAGATTTACGATAAAAAGCTGGCCTATCCGTACTTTGTATGGATGACGCTGTTCACAGTGGTGCCTTTGATCATCGTGGTGTACTATGCATTTACGGATGCAAACGGAGCTTTCACGCTGGATAACCTCACCTCCATCAGCGGCTACGGCTCGGTGTTTGCCCGCAGCCTGCTGCTGGCACTCATTGCCACGGTCATTTGTCTGGTCATTGCGTTCCCGGTGGGCTATTTTCTTTCCCGCCTGCGGGTGAACAAGCAGCACATCATGCTCATGCTGGTCATGCTGCCCATGTGGATGAACTTTCTGCTGCGCACCTACGCATGGATGGGCCTGCTCAGCATCAACGGCCCGGTGAACGCCGTTCTGGGCGTGTTCGGCCTTGGCCCCTTCAATATGCTCAACACCTCCGGTGCGGTGGTGCTGGGCATGGTGTATAACTATGTGCCCTATATGATCCTGCCGCTGTACACCAGCATGACCAAGATCGACCAGAGCCTGGTGGAAGCTGCGCAGGATCTGGGCGCTTCCACCACCAAGACCCTTCTCCGGGTGCTCATCCCCATGAGCGTGCCCGGCATCAGCACCGGCATCACCATGGTGTTCGTCCCGGCGGTGTCCACCTTTGTTATCAGCCGTATGCTGGGCGGCGGCTCCAACCTGCTCATTGGCGATCTGATCGAGATGCAGTTCCTTGGCAACAGCTACAACCTGAACGTGGGTTCTGCCATGAGCCTTGTGCTGATGATCATTGTGCTGCTGTGCATGAGCTTCACCTCCAGCTTTGATGAAGATGAAATGGAGGGCGTGTCCTGATGAAAACGAAACATCTGCGCCTGATGCAGCGCGTCTATATCGTGCTGTTTTTCTGCTTCATGTACCTGCCCATTGCATACATGATCGTATTCAGCTTCAACCAGTCCAAGGGCTATTCGCTCTTCACCGGCTTTACCCTCAAGTGGTACTCCAGCCTGCTGCACAACTCCTCCATCCTGCATGCGCTGCTGGTCTCGCTGGAAGTGGCTCTGATCTCTGCGGTCATTGCCACTGTGCTGGGTACAGCGGCAAGTCTGGGCATTGCGTCCATGGGCCGCGGGAGCCGCCTTGTCGTCACCAACATCACCTATATCCCGGTGGTCAACCCGGAGATCATCACCGGCATCTCGCTCATGCTGCTGTTCGTGGCCTACCAGCGCTTTGCCGGGGGTGTCTCCTGGCTGCCGGATACCATCATGGGCTTCCCGACGCTGCTCATTGCGCATATCGCGTTCAATGTGCCGTATGTCATCTTCAACGTCACGCCCAAGCTCAAGCAATTGGATATCAAGCTGTATGAGGCAGCGCTCGACCTTGGCTGCGACCCCAGGCAGGCCTTCTTCAAGGTCATCCTGCCGGAGATCAGCCCGGCCATCCTGTCGGCATTCCTCATCTGCCTGACCTATTCCATCGACGACTTCATGATCTCCTATTTCAACTGCGGCACGGTGGAAACGCTGCCCATCGCCATCTACTCCATGACCCGTAAAAAGGTCAGCCCGGAGATCTATGCGCTGTCCACCATCATGTTCGTGGTCATTCTGTGCATCATTCTGATTTCCAACGCAATGGAGAGCCGCAGCTACCGCCGCGACCAGAAGGCGCTGAGAGGGGAGGGCGTGTGATGAAACGTTTTGCTGTGCTGCTGCTGGCGCTGGCAATGACGGTCTGCTGTGCAATGCCCGCCTTTGCCGCCGGCACCATCGAAGTCACCGAGGATGTCTCGGTGTCGGACGATTACGACTGGACCCGCTTCAAGGGCCAGAACGTGGCCATCAATGTCTATAACTGGGGCGAGTATATCTCCAACGGCTCGGACGACAGCGTGGACGTGGTGGCGGCCTTTGAAAAGCTCACCGGCATCAAGGTGAACTACACCACCTTCGACTCCAACGAGTCCATGTACGCAAAGCTCAAGTCCGGTGCTGCCAACTACGATGTGGTCATTCCGTCGGATTACATGGTGGCAAAAATGATCGCTGAGGGGATGCTCAAGCCTCTGAACTACGACAATATCCCGAACTTCAAAAAGATCGATCAGGAATACGTGGATCCGGATTACGATCCGCAAAATGCCTACACCGTGCCCTATATGCTCTGCACCACCGGCATCATTTATAACACCACCATGGTGGACAAAGCGCCCACCAGCTGGGCCGACCTGTGGGACGAGCAGTACGCAGGCAATATCCTGATGTTCAACAACAGCCGCGATGCCTACGCCATTGCTGCTTTTAAGAGCGGCCACAACATCAACCCGCAGTCCACTGAAGAGGTGGATGAGGTGGTGGAAGAGCTGAAGGCTCAGAAACCGCTAGTGCAGGCCTACGTCATGGATGAGATCTTTGATAAGATGATCGGCGGCGAGGCAGCCGTCGGTGTGTACTACTCCGGCGATGCCATCACCATGATCGACGATAATCCCGACCTTGCATGGGTGTTCCCGGAGGAAGGCAGCGTGCTTTCCGTGGACTGCATGACCATTCCTGCTGCCAGTGAACATCAGGAAGCTGCGGAAATGTTCATCAACTTCATGTGTGAGACGGACATCGGCAAGGCAAACGCCGAGTACATCGGCTACACCACCCCCATGCAGGATGTGTGGGAGGTGCTGGACGAGGATCTGAAGGAGAGCGAGATCGCTTATCCGTCCGAAGAGAAAGCCGCCAAGGAAAAGGTGTTCACTGCCCTGAGCGACGATGTGAACAGCGAGCTGGACGTGAAGTGGAGCGAAATGAAGAGCTACGACGAGGGTGGCAGCAGTCTGCTGTTCCTTGCGCTGCTGGCAGCCATGGTAGCGCTGGCCTGCTTCAACATCTGGCGCAAGGTCCGCAGGCGCAACCGCAATCAGTATTAAACGCAAAGGAGGCTGCTGCACAGAACAACGTGCAGTGGTCTCTTTTTATAGAAAGGAAAAACCATGGAACAGTTCTTTTACACCGAGACCATGACAGTCATGAACGCAGATGCCGACTTCCGCAGCCTGCTCAAGCCCAGCGCCCTGCTGCGCTATGTGGAGCAGATTTCGACAGACCACGCCCGCGCCTTTGGTATGGATGACCAGTTCTTCAAAGATCGCGGTGTGACCTTTCTGGTGGGCAAGCAGGCCCTGAAATTTGACCGTGTGCCGCAGCGTGCCGAAACGCTGACCCTTACCTCCCGGGCGCAGGTCAGCAAACGCGGTTCGGTCAAACGCATCACCACCCTGACCGATGCCGAGGGGAAAGAGGTGGCTATGGTGGACTGCCGCTGGATCGTGGCAAGCCTTACGGAGGGCCGTATCCTGCGGGAACCGGGCTGGACGGTGGAGAATTTCTGGAACGATACGGTGGAGGGCGAGCTGCCTTTGCAGCTGCACAAGTGCAAAGATGGTCTGACCAGCGCAGGGGAGTGGACGGTGCATTATTCCCAGTGCGATCTGAACGGCCATTTGAACAACGCATTCTATCTGGACCTTGTCTGCGATGCGCTGCCGCTGGAAGTGATGCGCAAAGGCCCCGTGACCTTTGCTTCTATCAACTACCACCGCGAGATCCCGATGGGAGAAACGGCAGAGGTGTTTTATGCCCCTTCGGCGGATGGCTGGTATGTGATCGGAAAGCACAACGGCCAGACCAGCTTTGAGTGCTATCTGGAGGTGGGAAAGACAAACGTGTAAACCGTTGATCTCTCAAGAGAACCGCTGCGCCGCTTTTAGCTGAAAATAAGCGAGCAATGCAAAAAACGTCACCTGTGCAGAAAAAACGGCGCATTTTGAGAATTGCATCCTCTGAGGAACAGGGAGTACTCTTTTATTAGAAGGATCTTCTCGTTGTCCAAAGGAGGATAAAACAAATGAAAAAACATCTCCGAGTCCTTGCGGCCGTTCTGGTACTGTGCTTCAGTCTGCTGTGCCCGGCGGCATCTGCCGCCAGTGTACAGACTGCGGCCTGCAAGCCGTCCACTGCAGCCGTTCAGACCATTTCTGCCGGCAAAAAGACGGAGCAGATGGTCTGGGTCCCAACGCACGGCGGCAAAAAATATCACAGCAAGTCTACCTGCAGCAATATGAAAGACCCGGAAAAGGTTACATTATCGAAAGCAAAAGCGGAAGGCTTCACTGCTTGCAAAAAGTGCTATTAAGAAAATAAATAATGATCTGCAAAGCCCTTGCCGGAAATTTTCTGGCAGGGGTTTTATATGTGTCCACAAAAAGTTCAAAAATTATTACAAAGAAATTACAGAAAAGCTATTGCAAATTGGTTTCAAAAGAGTTACAATATGGTTACAGCAAGGGCAAACGATCCTGCTGAGTGTGAAATCTTTTTCTTCTTGTTTTTTGGGATATCGGGCACAGGTTCTCCTCCTCCGGCTGTTCTCCTTCACAGTCGTGATCCATGTGCCGCACAGGCGGTATCCCGCTTCGTGTGCAAAAAAGCTCGTCCGTTCTGGACGAGCTTTTTTGCATCCATAAATCACGCAAAAACCGGCTTCTCATGCGGGAAAGTATGACCTTACGCCATTTTGGTGGGCAATTTGCCTGTTTTTCTGCAAAGGACATTTACAAAGTTTGGCGCGGCGGGGGTTTGTATTCCGGCTGGCTTTGTGGTACAGTATATACAATCAATTTATAGGTTGCAAACATGAATCCGATTGATGTTGATGCGTTAAGAGAAAAGGAGTTTGAACATGGCTTATTTCTATAAAGAACCTTCCCGCACTTTCGGTGAATATCTGCTGATCCCCGGCTATTCCTCTGCAGAGAATATCCCCACGGCTGTCAGCCTCAAGACCCCGCTGGTCAAGTACCGCAAGGGCGAGGAGGAATGCCCCCTGCAGATGAATATTCCCATGATCAGCGCTATTATGCAGGCGGTCTCTGGCGATAAGCTGGCCATTGCACTGGCCCGTCAGGGCGGCGTGTCCTTCATCTACGGTTCTCAGAGCATTGAGAACGAGGCCGCCATGGTGCGCCGCGTCAAGAGCTTTAAGGCTGGTTATGTCGTGTCCGATTCCAACCTGGCCCCCACTGCCACCCTGCACGATGTGCTGGAGCTGAAGGCACGCACCGGCCACTCCACCATTGCCGTCACTGCCGATGGCACGCCGGGCGGCAAGCTGCTGGGCATCGTTGCATCTCGTGACTACCGCATCAACCACACTCCGGATGATGCCCCTGTCACCACCTTCATGACTCCCATTGAAAAGCTGGTCACTGCACCGGAGAACACCTCCCTGCACGATTGCAACAACATCATCTGGGATAACAAGATCAACACCCTGCCTCTGGTGGATGCCGAGGGCAACCTGAAGTATATGGTGTTCCGTAAGGACTACGACTCCCACAAGAAGAACGCCAACGAACTGCTGGATAAGAACAAGAGCTATGTGGTGGGTGCCGGCATCAACACCCGCGATTACGCTGAGCGCGTGCCCGCACTGGTGGATGCCGGTGTGGATGTACTGTGCATCGACTCTTCCGAGGGTTACTCCGAGTGGCAGAGCCGCACCATCGGCTGGATCCGTGAGCACTACGGCGATACCGTCAAGGTGGGCGCAGGCAACGTTGTGGATGCCGAGGGCTTCCGCTTCCTGGCCGAGGCTGGTGCAGACTTCGTGAAGATCGGCATTGGCGGCGGTTCTATCTGCATCACCCGCGAGACCAAGGGCATCGGCCGTGGTCAGGCTACCGCTGTCATCGAGGTGGCAAAGGCCCGCGATGAGTACTATAAGGAGACCGGCATCTACGTGCCCATCTGCTCCGACGGCGGCATCGTCCACGATTACCACATCACGCTGGCACTGGCCATGGGTGCGGATTTTGTGATGCTGGGCCGCTACTTTGCCCGCTTTGACGAAAGCCCCACGAATAAGGTGCGCATCAACGGCCAGTATATGAAGGAGTACTGGGGCGAAGGCTCCAACCGTGCCCGCAACTGGCAGCGCTACGATCTGGGCGGTTCCAGCAAGCTGAGCTTTGAGGAAGGCGTGGACAGCTACGTGCCCTATGCCGGCCCTCTGGCTGACGGTGTGCAGACCACTCTGTACAAGGTCAAGAGCACCATGTGCAACTGCGGCGCTCTGTCCATCCCGGAGCTGCAGCAGAAAGCAAAGCTGACCGTGGTTTCCTCTACCTCCATCGTTGAGGGCGGCAGCCACGACGTTGTGCTGAAGAATGCTACCCCCAATATCATCAACGGTTAACACGTTTGTTCTGAAAGCCGCCCATGCTGTTTGTGTATGGGCGGCTTTTTCTTACCGGAAATTGACCGGGATTTTCCAAAAATGCTTGCACCGCTCTGCGTTTGGTGATATCATGATAGAAACGCACTGTCAAGACAGGCAGGCGCGCAAACCTTCCCACAGGTCAGAACGGCAGGGGACAGCAAGGAGCCTTTGCCGGGTGTAAAGAAGAGAGGATACTGTTCATGGACGAAATCAAGGTTGTGCCTTATATTCCAGATGAGGACTACGACAACCCCGCAATGGTCGTGGATTTTTATGAATTTACAATGGCAAACTGCCTGTTCCTGCACGGATTCAAGGACACCACGCTGGTGTTTGATATGTTCTTCCGCAAGAACCCGGATGCTCAGGGCTACTCCATCAGCGCCGGCCAGCGCAAGCTGACCCGCTTTCTGCTGAACTACCACTTCAATGCACAGGATATCTGGTGGCTGCGCACCAAGGGCATGAGTGAGGAATTCTGCGAGTATCTGCGCACCTATCAGTGGAAGGGCGACATGTACGCTCTGCCCGAGGGCACGGTGGCATACCCGCATGTGCAGATGGTGCGCATCGAGTGCGACCTCGTGGGCGCAATTCTGATCGAGACCTACCTGCTGCAGACCATGAACTTCCACAGTCTGATCGCCACCAAGGCTACCCGCGTCACCGGCCTGAACACCCACACGCCCCGCAGCGTGATGGAATTCGGCACCCGCCGTGCGCAGGGCGAAAGCGCTGGCAACGATGGTGCATATGCTGCTGTTCTGGGCGGCTGCGTGGGCACTGCCAACTGTTTGGCCGAGATGAAGTTCGGCGCGGAGGTCAAGGCTGTGGGCACCGTAGCGCACAGCTTCATCGAGTTCTTCCCCACGGAGTTTGATGCATTCAAGGCCTTTGCCGATACCTACCCGGATTCGGTCAGTCTGCTGCTGGACACCTATAATATCATGGAGAGCGGTCTGCCCAACCTCATTAAACTGGACGATTACCTCATCGAAAAATACCCCAACGACCCGAACCGCCGCGTCAAGAGCGCTCGTATCGACTCCGGCGACCTGGCCCGCGGCTCCAAGCGCCTGCGCAAGGCACTGGATGCGGCCGGTAAGCCTTACATCAAGCTGGTGGCTTCCAATGGTCTGGACGAAAAGAAGATCGCCAACATGGAGCTGTATGAGCACGCCCATTTTGACTCCTACGGCGTGGGCGAAAACCTGATCACCTCTGCTTCCGACCCCGTGTTCGGCGGGGTGTACAAGCTGGTGGCGGTCAAGCAGCCGGACGGCAGCTACACTCCCAAGATGAAGTGCTCGGATTCCGCCAGCAAGGCCATCATTCCGGGCAAGAAGATGCCGTGGCGTCTCTACGATGAAAATGGTCAGGCCCAGTGTGACCTGATCGCCATGGATGATGAAGTCATCGAGGCGGGCAAGCCCGTCACGATGGTCAATCTGGACTCCGATGCCATCGAACGCACCGTCACCATTACCCCCACCAAGGTCAAAAAGCTGCTGGTGCCGCATGTGCTGAATGGTCAGCTGGCCATTGAGCTGCCTTCGATCGCAGAGAAGAAGGCCTACATTGCAAAGCAGCTCACCGAGGAGACCTGGGAGAGCGAGCTGCGTCTGGAGTGCCCGCATAAGCACTATGTGAACATGACCCCGGCTGTGGCCGAGTGCCGTTCCAAGATGTACGCAGAGCTGCACGGCGGCAAGGTGTAAAATAAGCAAAATAAAAAGCCCCTCAAGCGTAAGCTTGGGGGGTCTTTTTATGCCGCCGACGGGGGTCGAACCCGTACTCTGTCTCCAGAAAGGGATTTTAAGTCCCTCGTGTCTGCCAATTTCACCACAGCGGCATACAACGCTAATAATAATACAATAGAATGGCTTCTTTGTCAAGAAAAAGCACGGAGCCCGTCTCTTCATCCTCCATTCACGATTCATTTGTAAAAAGTGCTTTTTCTTTCCGTGGTTTCATGGTATAATAACCTTCAGATACGGTTTTCCGGGCCGTAGCCGCGTGCTTTGGCAGCGCGGCAGAAGAGGGCAGAGCGGGCAGCGTACCGCTCTGCTGGGGCAGTGCCCGCAAGATAGGGCGGGCGGGAAATACAAAAAGAGAGGCGAATCGAGATGTTGGATATGATCAAGTGCAGCACCGGCGGCGCATACTATGCCCGCGGTGAATGGGTGCCTGCAGACGGCGAAGCAAGCGCCGCACTGGCAGCAAAGGGCTTTGATGCCGCAGCCATCGAGAACGCAAAGACCGGCACCATGGCCTACAGCATTCTGCAGGCCCACAACACCAGCGGCGATGCCGAAAATCTGAAGATCAAGTTCGATGCCATGGCCAGCCATGACATCACCTTTGTGGGCATCATCCAGACGGCCCGTGCGTCCGGTCTGGAGAAATTCCCCATTCCGTATGTGCTCACCAACTGCCACAACAGCCTTTGCGCCGTGGGCGGCACCATCAATGAGGACGACCACCGCTTCGGCCTGTCCGCCGCCAAAAAATACGGCGGCATTTTTGTGCCCCCGCATCTGGCGGTCATCCACCAGTACATGCGCGAAAAGTTTGCGGGCTGCGGCAAGATGATCCTTGGCTCGGACTCCCACACCCGCTACGGTGCTCTGGGCACCATGGCCATTGGTGAGGGCGGCGGCGAGCTGGCAAAGCAGCTGCTGGGCCGCACCTACGATGTGGCCCGTCCGGGTGTTGTTGCAATTTATCTCACCGGCTCTCTGCCTGCAGGCTGCGGCCCGCACGATGTGGCCATTGCGCTGGTGGGCAAGCTGTTCAAGAGCGGCTATGTCAAAAACAAGGTGATGGAGTTTGTCGGCCCCGGCGTTGCGTCCCTGCGTCAGGATACCCGCAACGCCATCGATGCCATGACCACCGAGACCACCTGCCTGTCCTCCATCTGGGAAACTGACGAAACGACGCAGAAATTCCTTGCGGTGCATGGCCGTGCCGCCGACTATAAGAAGCTGGCTCCGGCCGACCTTGCTTATTACGACGGTGTGGTAGAGGTAGACCTTTCTGCCATCCGTCCCATGATCGCACTGCCCATGCATCCCTCCAATGCATTTACCATTGAAGAGCTGAACGCAAACCTTGAGGATATTCTCCATGCCTGCGAGCAGGATGTGCAGAAGCTGATCGGCCGTAAGGATGTCAGCCTTGACCTGTGCAGCAAGATCGAGAACGGTAAACTGCGTGTGGATCAGGGCGTGATCGCAGGCTGCGCAGGCGGTCTGTACGACAGCATTTATGAAGCTGCCTCCATCCTCAAAGGCCACACCGGCGGCTGCGGTGACTACGCCCTGAGCGTGTATCCCGGCAGCCAGCCCATCATGATGGAACTGGTGCGCACCGGAGTCATCCACGACCTGATGGCCAGCGGTGCCACCGTCCGCACTGCGTTCTGCGGCCCCTGCTTCGGCGCAGGCGACGTGCCCGCCAACGGCGCGCTGTCTATCCGCCATACCACCCGTAACTTCCCCAGCCGCGAAGGCTCCAAGCCCGGCAACGGCCAGCTTTCCGGTGTGGCACTGATGGATGCCCGCAGCATTGCGGCCACCACGGCCAACGGCGGCATTCTGACCCCAGCTACCGATATCGACTATGATCCCACTGTGCCGGAGTATCAGTACGATCCTTCCAGCTACGATACCCGCGTGTATCAGGGCTTTGGCAAGGGCGATTACGATGCCCTGCTCAAGCTTGGCCCCAACATCAAGGACTGGCCCGAAATTGCACCGCTGGGCGATAACCTGCTGCTGAAGGTGGCATCTTACATCACCGACCCTGTCACCACCACCGATGAGCTGATCCCCTCCGGTGAGACTTCGTCTTACCGTTCCAATCCTCTGGGTCTGGCCGAGTTCACCCTCAGCCGCAAGGACCCGGAGTATGTGGGCCGTGCCAAGGCCGTGCAGGCCGAAGAAAAGGCCCGCCGTGCAGGCGAGGGCAGCGCCGAGGTGCTGGCCCAGCTGCACAAGGTGCCCGGCTGCGAAAACCTGACTTGGAACGATGTGCAGATCGCATCCACCATCTTTGCCGTCAAGCCCGGCGATGGCTCTGCCCGTGAGCAGGCGGCCAGCTGCCAGCGTGTGCTGGGTGCCGGTGCCAACATCGTTACCGAGTACGCCACCAAGCGCTACCGCTCCAACCTCATCAACTGGGGTATGCTGCCGTTGCAGCTGGTGGGCGCAACGCCGTTCGGTCTGGGCGACTATGTCTTTATCCCGAATGTCCGCGAGGCCCTCAAGGGTGACCTGCAGGACATCAAGGCCTATGTGCTGGGCGACACCGCAAAGGAGTTCAGCCTGTACATGGCCCCGCTGACCGCCGACGAGCGCAAGATCCTGGCCGACGGCTGCCTGATCAATTTCTATAAGCACTGATATGATATAAGGCTTCCTCTTTGGGGGAAGCCTTTCTCTGGTTTTCTTGGGAGGTTCATTTTCCATGCCCGGCGATCTTCACAACCATTCCACCTGTTCCGATGGCTCTGTGCCCATCCACCGCCTGCCGCTCATGGCGGCGCGGGCGGGGCTGGACACCATGGCCATTTCCGACCACGACACCCTGCTCAGCGTAAACTACTGCTATGAGCACCCTGTGCAGGACGGCGTGCGCCTGCTTCCGGCCACCGAGCTGACCGGCTATGACCATGAGCATAAGCATCGCGTGCACCTGCTGTGCTACTTCCCGGACCCGGAAAGCCGGGAACTGAAGGAGCATTGCGACATCCTGCGACAGCGCCGCAACGAGTGCGGCCTGCAAAGCGCAAAGGAGATCGAAGCGCTGTACCCGCAGTTCCGCACGGAACAGGCGCTGGAATACGCAAAGGACAGCGGTGTGCTGTTCAAAAGCGGCATTATGGAAGCGTTGCACCAGCTGGGGCTGTGCGATGCTGTGTACGGCAAGCTGTACAGTTATCTCTTTGGCTGGGAGCCGCGCGGCGTGGTGCTGCATCAGGTAAAATATCCCTCGGTGCAGGAAGTAATCGCCACGGCGAAAGCTGCCGGTGCGGTGCTGGTATTTGCACACCCGACCGTTTACAAGAGCATGCCGCTGGTGCGTCAGCTGGCCAAAGAGGGCATCATCGACGGCATTGAGGTGGAGCACCCCCGCAACAGCCCGGAGGACAGGGCCGAGTGTGCTGCTCTGTGTGAGCAGTATGGGCTGATCCATACCGGCGGTACGGACTTCCACGGTGCAAACCACAAGGTGCCGCACCCGGTGGGTACCTGTACCACGGCGGACGATCAGGTGGCCCGCATTCTGGAGCTGGCCCACAAGCGCCGCGGTATTGATGTGTGACCCGGTCACATTGACATTCCGGCACGCTGCTCTATAATAGAAGCAGACGATCTTCGTCGGGATTTCTGTCAAAAAGAGAGGATTTTGAACTATGAGCAAGGAATTCAGCTTCCCGAACAGCGGCACCTGTTCCAAGCAGACCAACTTTGTGCTGAACGATGACCACACCATTGCGTCCATGGAGGTCATTGGCGGCTGCAACGGCAACCTGAAGGGCATCTGCCGTCTGGTCAAGGGCATGAAGGCCGAAGATGTGATCGACCGCATGGAGGGCACGCTCTGCGGTTTCCGCAATACCAGCTGCCCGGATCAGATCGCCAAGAACCTGAAAAAGGCTCTGGCCGAAATGGACTGAAAAAATCAAACAGCGAAGGGGAGATGCCTGCGGGTATCTCCTTTTTGTTTTCCCATCCCGACAGAAAGAGATGTTTTTTTTCTGTGCTTCGGGGCTATACTTCTTGTGAAAACGAATTTCATCAGCAAGGAGCGGGCAAATGAGTATTTGGGAAAAACTTGGCTTTGGCGGGTACAAGGGCTTTTCGCACGAGTCGGATCAGCTGCTGCGCAGTGCGGTGGAGCTTGCCGGGAACCTTGGCTGCGAAAAAGCCGATACCGGCCACCTGCTGCTGGCGATCCTGCAGCAGGATCACGGGGCGGCAGCACGGTTTCTGGAGGGCAAGCAGATCCGGGAACCGGAGGTGCGCCGTCAGCTGGCCGAGAGCCGCCGCGCACCGGCTTTGCATCTGGATCGCTACGCTCTTGCGCCGGACCTCAAGCGCACCATGGATTACGCCATCATCGGGGCACAGAACGCGCACCTGAACCGGGCCGAGCCGGAACATCTGCTCTGCGCCATGCTGGAGGATGACGGCTGCACAGCAGGCATCCTGCTGGCATCCATGGGCGTGCAGCTCACAGATGCCGTGCGGGAATGCCGCCAGCTGTCTGGGCAGTTCGTACTGCCGTATCAGATGCGGACCACGGTCAGTGCGCCGCGCGGCAGCCGCGCCAGTGATAAGTACTGCCGGGATCTGACCCGCCGTGCTGCGGAACGGGAACTGGACCCGGTGTTCTGCCGGGAAGCAGAGCTGGACCGCATGGTGGAGATCTTATGCCGCCGTCAGAAGAACAACCCCTGCCTTGTGGGGGAGCCGGGCGTGGGCAAGACCGCCCTTGCCGAAGGACTGGCCCAGCGCATTGCCACGGATCGTGTGCCCCGTGCGCTCAAGGGCCGCCGTCTGCTGGCACTGGATATGGCCAGCCTTGTGGCGGGCACCAAATACCGCGGTGACTTTGAAGAGCGGTTCAAGAACCTGCTGGAAGAGCTGGTGCGGGACGGCAGCTCCATTCTGTTCGTAGATGAGTTCCACACCATCGTGGGTGCCGGTGCAGCGGAGGGTGCCATCGATGCTGCCAGCATCTTAAAACCGGTGCTGGCCCGGGGCGAGATACAAATTATCGGTGCCACCACTACCGAAGAGTTCCGCACCCACATCCAGAAGGATGCCGCACTGGAACGCCGTTTCGGCAAGGTGCAGGTAGAGGAGCCTACGCCTGCGCAGGCGCTGGATATCCTCAACGGGCTTGCGCCGCGCTATGAGCGCTACCACAATGTCTGCCTTCCGCCGGAAGCGCTGCAGGCTGCGGTGGAGCTTTCGGTGCGGTATCTGCCGGGGCGCTTTCTGCCGGATAAGGCCATCGACCTTGTGGACGAAGCCTGTGCGGCGGCACGCATCCGGGCCGAGCAGGCAAAGCAGTCAAAGCCCACGCTGATGCCGGACGATATCGCCCATGTGGTGGCGCAGGCCAGCGGTGTGCCGGTGGAGCGGGTAGGTGAGCAGGAGCGGGAACGACTGGACAAGCTGGAAGAACGTCTCAACGCCGAGATCGTGGGCCAGAGCCGGGCTGTGGCTGCAGTGGCAGGTGCCATCCGGCGCAGCCGCACCGGTCTTGGCGAGCCGGGCCGGCCCATGGGGGCCATGCTGTTTCTTGGCCCCACGGGAGTGGGCAAAACGGCTCTTGCCCGGGCGCTGGCGGTCAGCTGGTTCGGCAGCGAAAAAGCCCTGCTCAAATTTGATATGTCGGAGTATCAGGAGCAGCACACCGCTGCCCGGCTGCTGGGTGCGCCGCCGGGCTATCTGGGCCATGACGAGGGCGGACAGCTGACCGAAGCAGTGCGCCGCCGCCCTTACAGTGTGGTGCTGTTTGACGAGATCGAAAAGGCACACCCGGACATTCAGAACATCCTTTTGCAGATACTGGAAGATGGCCAGCTGACCGATGCCATGGGCCGCAAGGCGGATTTCCGCAACACCATCGTACTGCTCACCTCAAACCTCGGCGCACGTTTTTTGGCGGGTCAGAGCACGCCGCTGGGCTTTGCGGCGGGCAGCGAAGCCGTGTTTGAAAAGCAGTCTGCGCAGGCCATTGAGGAGGCAAAAAAGTGGTTCCGGCCAGAGCTGGCAGGCCGTCTGGACGAGATGATCGTATTCCGTCCGCTGGCCGACGACAGCCTGTGCGCCATTGCCGAAAAAATGCTGTGCCAGCTGGAGCAGCGTGCCGCCCGCAGCGGCTACCAGCTGCATCACACACCGCGGGTAGGGCAGGCGCTGGCAGCAAAGGCCCGCTCTGCCTACGGGGCCAGAGAACTGCGCCGCGCAGTGGACAGGGCAGTGGAGCAGGCACTTGCGGATCAGATCGCATCCGGCACGGCCTGCGTGGGCCAGCACTGGACAGCGGACTGCTCGGCGGATGGTGCTATCGTCCTGCGGGAGGACGAAACCGCAACACTGTAAAGCATCTGAAGCTCAAAAGGACCGCCCTGAGTTACAAGACCCGGGGCGGTATTTTTTTGTCTGCAGGGGGCGGGCGGAAGCGATTCACGCAGGTTTTGGCGCGATTCACGCAGGTTTTGTTCTACTTTTTGCAAAAATATGGTATGCTTCCCTCAAAGCATACCCCCCCCCGTAAATAAAACGAAACAAAAAGGAGAAAACTGTATGAAATTGCACAAGCTTATCCAGCGCGCTTCGGCGGCAGTTGTGGCCTCGGCCATGATACTGTCGGTGACACTGCCAACATTGGCTGCGGCCCCGGACGGAACGGGCAATGCCGCTGCGGCAGATATGTTAAGTTTGACGAACGGTACTGCCGCTTTGAGCGAGGAAGATGAAGGGCAAGATACCGGGATCACCGTCAACGACCAGAGGGTGCTTGTCAACAGTACCAAGGTCGATAATATCCGGATTCAGTATACAGGTGGCACGGATGTCAGCACCCTGACGATCCTGCAGGCAGTTGCCGGCGATCTGACGATCAAGGTAGATCCTACCATCGCGGGCTATGTTGATGTAGTGATGAAAACAGAAAGCGGTGCAGCTGTCGGCGGAAAACTGACCGTGACCGGTGCACACAACGTGACCATAACCGGTGAAACCATGGCGGCAGATCGAGCGGATATTGGCGATATCAGCGGTGATCTGACCCTGATCGCAACGGGTGAGGGCGGCATGGCGATCCGTCAGTGGATATCGGTCTGCGTTTCTTCTAATAGTGGCGAAAAGGCAATTTATGTCGGCAGCAACAGAGAAACGGAACAGTTTGAAAGCCGTATGGGGGATCCTTTCGTATGCCGCAGTTGGTATCCTTCGGAAGCTTATATCAGCGTCCGGAAAGCAACTACCTACCCGGTAACAGTGCATGGAGGAAAACTCAGTAACTCTGAGAATAACACGACCTTTTACAAAGGTGAAACTGTACGGGTGAAAACCTCCCGGCCAGAAAAGGGCCTGAAATTCAACCGCTGGTTTTTCCCGGCTGACGTAGAAACTACCGATGACCCGACAGGAACGGCCTTTTTCTTTACCATGCCAGACCATGCGGTGGAAGTGACGGCAAATTGGGAACTTTACACCGGCAGCGAACCGACGGTGTTCTGGGAATATTACACGTATAGCGGTTTGCTTACCCCGGATAATACTCCGCAGAATCCGGCTGACATGTCAAACATGACCGTTTCCTATGACTCTGCAAGCAGGGCATACACGGTCGACCTTAAGGACGATCTTTGGAGCTCGGTGGATTTCAAAGGCAACGAAAATCCGAACATCGAGGTCAAAGGTGAACTGGGAAATTCCGTCCATATTTCCGGTGCAAACAATGTAAGCATCGATATTGATTCCCAGGAGAGGAGAACAGATCTGAATGTGGATTGCGCCGGTACGCTGAGGCTGGAAAATAAAACCGGGAAATCTCCTCTGAAACTAAAACTGACCTATAAGCAGGCCGAAGGCGTGGGCTACACTGTGGTGCTGGACGGCGAAAAACTGGAAGAAGCGCCTGCTTATGAAAATGCCATCGTAAGCCTGAACGAGAGCCTGACCATTATCCCGGACATCTCGGACCCCATCCCGGATGATTCCGGTGCGGGCGGCGACAGCTCCGATGCCGCAGGGGCTCTTGTGGCAGCAGCTGTTGCGGGTGCTGCTGTCTTTGGCGGCTACACCATCATCACGGAACTGATGCTGCAGGATCTTCTGCCCGAGGGCGCGGCGATCCCCAAAAATCAGGCCCAGCTGGCAAAACTGGTCTGGCAGACGGCGGGTTTTCCGGAACCGGAAAATGCTTCTGCCTTTGCCAATATGACGGACCCCGAAACAGCCAAAGCTGCACAGTGGTGCGTGGAGCAGGGCTATTTGGATGCGGATTTCGATCCCGACAGATGGACCCCGAAATTCAAGGTCATCCAGACATGGAATAAGGCATTCCCCAAACAGTAAACATCCCCCCGAAGGGAGCGGAGACATCCGCTCCTTTTTTGTGCGTACGGGGCAGGGACATTGTGAGATTGGCTCTTGCATCCTTTTGGTTTTCTGTTATCATAGAAGCAACAGAATTGCAGGAGGAAGTCCATGCGCACATTATTTCTTTTGAATCCAACTGCCGGTAAGGCCGATTGCACCCGTACGCTGCCGCAGCAGATCAATGCTGCCGCCGCGCGTGCAGGGCTTGCGCCGGAAGAATATACCATTCAGGTCACAAATCACGCCGGTCATGCCCGGGAGCTGGCCAATGCCGCTGCGCAGCAGGCCCGGCAGAGCGGGGAAGAACTGCGGGTCTTCACTGCCGGCGGCGACGGCACCTTCAACGAAGCGCTCACCGGGATCTATGGCTATGCAAATGCAGCCGTGGGCTGTCTGCCCTTTGGCAGCGGCAACGATTTTCTGCGCACCTTTGGTACAAAGGAAGAGTTTCTGGATCTGGATGCCCAGCTGGCCGGTGGGCCGGTGAGCATCGATCTGATGCAGACCAGCCTTGGCCTTTCGGCCACCATCTGCGCTGCCGGTCTGGATGCGCAGGTTGCCTACGGCATCCCGAAGTTCCGGCGCATCCCGCTGTGCGGCGGCGAGATGGCCTATGTGCTTTCCATTGTGGAACAGCTGTGCGGACACATTGGCCGCAGGGTGGAGTACACCATCGATGGTGAAACGCTGGATGTGGACTGCCTGATGTGTGCCATCTGCAATGGCCGCACCTATGGCGGCGGTTTCTGTGCAGCGCCGGAAGCACAGCCCGACGATGGTTGGCTGGATGTATATATCATCCGCAAGGTGAGCCGCGTGACCATTGCAAAGCTGCTGGGAATGTACAAGAGCGGCAAGCACTTCCAGAACGGTCAGCTCGTCAGGGCTGCAGAGCCGTATTTCATTTACCGCCGCGCAAAGCAGGTGAGCCTGCGCGCTGCGGATGGCCGCGGGCCGATCGTTGCCACGGCAGACGGTGAATGCGCACCCAAGGAGCAGATCACTGTACAGGTACAGCCGCTGGCAGGGCGCATCCTTCTGCCAAAGCCTGCTTTTGAGCGCTTTGCAGCGCAGAAGACGGCACAGAGTGCAGACCGAACATGAAAAACCAGAAGAAGAGACAGCTTTTTTGTCCAAGAAGAAAGCTGTCTCTTTTTCGCTGTACGGCTGATTTTTTCATCTGTCATAAATTCTTAACAAAAAGAAGCAAAAAAGGTCTTGATTTTTCGGGTCAAGATGAGTACAATACACTTAGCACTCAGAGAAATGGAGTGCTAAAGAACCAAAGGGCCGACATGAGGCCCTTTGGACACAGCAAAGTTTTAAATTATATTTTTACTATAGGAGGGCAAGAACTATGAAGATCATTCCTCTTGCAGACCGTGTTGTCATTAAGGCTGTTGAGGTTGAGGAGACCACCAAGGGCGGTCTGATCCTGACCGGCAGTGCTAAGGAAAAGCCCCAGGTGGCTGAGGTCATCGCTGTCGGCCCCGGCGGCGTTGTGGACGGCAAGGAAGTCAAGATGACTGTGAAGGTCGGCGACAAGGTCCTCACCAGCAAGTACTCCGGTACCGAGGTCAAGGTGGACGGCGAAGAGTGCACCATCGTCCGTCAGGGCGATATTCTGGCAGTCGTTGAGGACTGAGCGGTTTCCCCTCTGATATTTGAAAATTGAGCTTTAAAGGAGCGATTTGATTATGGCTAAGCAGATCAAGCAGGGCGAGGATGCCCGCAAGGCACTGTGTGCCGGTATCGATACCCTGGCAAACACCGTTAAGATCACCCTGGGCCCCAAGGGCCGCAATGTGGTGCTGAGCAAAAAGTTCGGTGCACCGGTCATCACCAACGATGGCGTGACCATTGCCAAGGAGATCGAGCTGAAGGACGAGTTCGAGAACATGGGCGCACAGCTGGTGCGTGAAGTCGCTACCAAGACCAACGACGCAGCAGGCGACGGCACCACCACCGCAACCGTTCTGGCACAGGCCATGGTCACCGAGGGCATGAAGAATGTCACCGCCGGTGCAAACCCCATGGATATCCGCCGCGGCATGAGCAAGGCTGTTGCCAAGGCTGTTGAGACCATCAAGGCTCACAGCCAGAAGGTGAAGGACAGCAACGATATCGCCCGCGTCGGCACTATTTCTGCAGGCGATCCCGAGATCGGCCGTCTGATCGCCGAGGCTATGGAGAAGGTCACCTCCGATGGCGTTATCACCATTGAGGAGAACAAGACCACCGCTGAGACCTACAACGAGATCGTGGAAGGCATGCAGTTCGACCGCGGCTACCTCACCCCGTATATGGTCACCGATACCGACAAGATGGTGGCTGATCTGGACAACGCCGCTATCCTGATCACCGATAAGAAGATCAGCGTGATTCAGGATCTGGTCCCTCTGCTGGAGCAGGTGATGCAGAACGGTCTGAAACTGCTGATCGTGGCTGAGGACATTGAGGGCGAGGCTCTGTCCACTCTGATCGTCAACCGCCTGCGCGGCACCCTGAACGTCTGCGCTGTCAAGGCTCCCGGCTTTGGCGACCGCCGCAAGGAAATGCTGCAGGATATCGCAACCCTGACCGGCGGCACCGTGATCTCCTCCGATCTGGGCTATGAGCTGAAGGATGCTACCGTCCAGATGCTGGGCCATGCCCGTCAGGTGAAGGTCTCCAAGGAGAACACCACCATCGTTGGCGGTGCAGGCGATAAGGATGCCATCGCAGCCCGCATCGCTCAGATCCGCAGCCAGATCGAGGCCGCTACCAGCGATTTCGACCGTGAAAAGCTGCAGGAGCGTCTGGCAAAGCTGGCTGGCGGCGTGGCCGTCATCAAGGTCGGCGCTGCTACCGAAGTTGAGATGAAGGACAAGAAGCTGCGCATCGAGGATGCTCTGAACGCAACCAAGGCTGCTGTTCAGGAAGGTGTTGTTGCTGGCGGCGGCACTGCTCCTATCAATGCGATCCCCGCTGTGCGCGAGCTGTGCGACACGCTGGAAGGCGACGAGCGCACCGGTGCCAAGATCGTTCTGAAGGCTCTGGAAGCTCCTCTGCGCCAGATCGCTAAGAATGCCGGTCTGGAAGGCAGTGTCATCATCGACAAGATCATCTCTGCCAACAAGCCCAACTACGGCTTTGATGCTCAGAACGAGGTCTTTGTGGACGATATGATCGCTGCTGGCATCGTTGACCCCACCAAGGTCACCCGTTCCGCTCTGGAGAACGCAGCCTCCGTCGCTGAGATGGTGCTGACCACCGAAAGCCTGGTCGCTGATCTGCCGGAACCCCCTGCTGCACCCGCTGCTGCAGGCGGTGACATGGGCGGTATGGGCGGCATGTACTAAGCAGCAGACGTGCTTACTCAATAAGTACCTTATGGAGACGGGATCTCTTCGGAGACCCCGTCTCTTTTTGTATAGAAACCACAGATGCAGCCCACTCTATCAAAAAGGGGTGAGCAGATGTCCGGCAAACGGGTATTGGCGTTGTATGCAGCTGTTCTGCTGGGGTTTGCGATAGTTTTGTGCCGCCTGTATTTTCTGGCAGAGAACCATACCTATGCTGCCCGGGCCGAAGCACAGAGCACGGTCCGGCTCTCGCTGCCTGCCCGGCGGGGCAGCTTCTACGACCACAGCGGCCTGCTTCTCACCGGGCTGGAAACGCGGTACCTTGCCCTCTGCTTCCCGGGCGAAAACAACTACACACGCCTGTATGCATTTACGGACAGTGCCGGGCAGGCACTTTTGTACCGGAACCGCAACCGCTCCGCACCGTTTCTGCTGGAAGTGGACCGCGACCTTTCCGGGCGCGGCATACGCTGCTTTGCAACGGCACGGCGCTGCGCAGAAGTTCCGCTGTGCCAGCATCTGATCGGCTATCTGGATGCAGAAGGCCGCGGCACTGCCGGGCTGGAAAAGGCGCTGGACAGCCAGCTGGCCGGGACAAAGGAGCATGACACGCTGGTGTGCGCGGTCACAGCACAAGGACGGCTGCGGGCCGGGGAAACACCGCAGCTCACCCGGCAGGACAGCAGTGCGGTTGGCGTGCAGCTGACGATCTCCCGCCCGGTGCAGCGTGCCGCCGAAGCGGTGGCCGCAGACACCATGACCAGCGGCTGCATTCTGGTTCTGGACACGGCCACTGCTGCGGTTCGCGCCAGCGTCAGCGTACCGGGCTATGACCCGGATGACCTTGCCGCAAGTCTGGATGCACCGGACAGTCCGTTCCTGAACCGCGCACTGGAAAGCTATGCTGTGGGTTCAGTGTTCAAGCCGGTGCTGGCTGCGGCAGCGCTGGAGCAGGGCATCCTGCCGGAGTACGAATGCACCGGTGCGGTGGTGGTGGATGGACAGATCTTCCGCTGCGCAGGCGGTGTTCCGCACGGAACGGTGGACATGACTGCGGCTCTGGAAAAAAGCTGCAACGGCTATTTTATCCGGCTGGGGCAGCAGCTGGGGGCAGAGACGCTTTTGCAGATGTCTCGGCAGCTTGGTTTCGGGCAAGAGGTGCCGGTGGCAGGTGCGCTGCACGCCGATGCCGGAAAGCTGCCGTCTGCCGGGGAGCTTGCCCAGAGCGGCCAGCTGGCAAATTTCAGCTTTGGGCAGGGCGGTCTGCTGGCATCACCGGTACAGATCGCCGCCATGATGAACACCATTGCTTCCGGCGGGGTGTACCGCACGCCTTTCTTTGTGTGTGGCTCGGTGGATGAAACTGACGGTACGCCGCTGGAAACGCTTGCACATCCGCAGTCAAGGCGGGTGATGAGTGCGGAAAATGCAGCGCTCCTACGTAAGATGCTGCAGCAGGTGGTGGAAGAGGGCACCGCACAGGATGCTGCCTGGCTGGAAGAAGGGGCTGGCGGCAAGACCGGTACCGCGCAGACCGGGCAGTTCACACCGGATGGCACGGAACGCAAAAACTTGTGGTTCGCAGGGTTTTACCCGGCGCAGCAGCCGCGCTACACCATTGTGGTGCTGCAGGACGGGCAGGTGAGCACGGAACATTCCAGCGCCGCCATCTTTGCCCGGCTGTGCGCAATGCTGGACCTTCTGGCATAAAAATGCACGGTTTCTGCTTGCTTTTTTGCGCTTGTTATGCTACTATATATTTGTATTTCTGCGTAGTTTTTGTTGAATTAAAATAAAGGAGCGTTTCAATCCATGTCTGTTATCGAAATTGTTGGCGGTGTGATCCTGCTGATCGCTTCGCTCGTCATCGTTTTCCTCACTCTCATGCAGCACACCCACGGTCAGGGCCTTTCCGGTGCCATCAACGGCAGTATGGGCGGCGCAAACAATGCCCGTTTGACCCCGGCTGATCAGATGCTGGCCAAGACCACCCGCATTGCAGGCATTGTTTTCTTTGTGGTTGCCATTCTGGCATGTCTGTTTGCAGGCCGTCTGGCAGGTTGACAAGGTTCGTGCAGCCCCGTGTAAAGGACGGGGCTGTTTTTCTGTGTTATGATAGGATGTCGGCGGCAGTCTGACCGCTGGGCAGGGTGGGGCAGCTGGCCCACGATTGGCAGCGCTGCGGCACGTTGGAGGCTGCGGCCATGGAAGAGCAAGGAGAAAAAATATTATGGCAATGCGCGATAAAATTGAGCACGCGATCCAGAATCAGCCGTGCACCGTCAAAGACCTCAAATCCAAATTCGGCGGGGACCGCGGCTCGGACCGCAAGGTGATGGAGGCTGTGGATCAGCTGGTGCACGAGGCGGTCATCTGCCAGCGTCAGGGCGTGTTCTTTACGGTGCGCTCCGGCCGTGCAGACAAGGCTCTGCTGTGCAAGGTGGTAAAACTGGGCAAGAATTTTGCCTTTGTCATGCTGGAGGACGGCACCAGTGATATCTTTATCCCGGGCCGTTTTACCCGCGGTGCCATGCCCGGCGACATGGTGCTTGTGGAAAAGTTTGAGCACCCCCGTGTGGAGGGCAGCGATGAAGGCGAGATCCTGGCCATTCTGGAAGAAAAGAACGATCTGGTGGGCACTGCCCGCCGCATTGAGGGCCGCCTGAAGTTCGTGCCGGACGACTGCCCGGCCATCTCCATGCAGTTGATGCGTGACTGCGAGGGCGGTGCAAAGGACGGCGACAAGGTGGCCGTGGAGATTCTGCAGCGCGGCAATCGGCAGGAAGATCACCGCGTGGGCGTTGCCATGCGGTTTGGCAGCTCGGACGAAGCAAAGCGCTGCGCAAAGGCCCTGCTCTATGCGCAGGATATCCGCAGCCGCTTCCCGGATAAGGTTCGTGAGGAAGCCAAGAAGCTGGAGAACGCTGAGGTCTCTGAAAAGGACGTCGAGGGCCGCATGGATCTGCGCGCCCTGCCCATCTTCACCATTGACAGTGCTGAGACTAAGGACATCGATGATGCCATCAGCCTGACCAAGACCCCGGAGGGCGGCTTTGAGCTGGGTGTCCACATTGCAGATGTTTCCAACTATGTCAAGCCCGGCAGCGAGCTGGACAACGAAGCATTTAACCGCGCAACCAGCGTCTACTATGCCGATCAGGTGGTGCCCATGCTGCCCAAGCAGCTTTCCAACGGCATCTGCAGCCTGAATGAGGGCGTGCTGCGTCTGGCCTTCTCCTGCCTGATGCATCTGGATAAGGATGGCAACCTGATCGATTACCGCTTTGTCAAGTCGGTCATCCGCAGCCGCGTCAAGGGCGTTTACTCCGAGATCAATGCCTTGCTGGCCGGCAGTGCTGACGACGAGCTGAAGGGCAAGTACCATGAAGTGCTCAGCCAGCTGCCCGCCATGAAGGAGCTGTACGGCCACCGCGCCCGCCTGCGCAAGGAGCGCGGCTGCATGGATATCGAGAGCGGCGAGGTGAAGCTGATCCTCGACGAGGACGGCCACTGCATCGATGTGAAAAAGCGCACCTCCGGCGAGAGCGAAGCTATGATCGAAGAGTTCATGCTGCTGGCCAACCAGTGCGCTGCCCACTTTGCCCGCGTGAAGCAGATCCCCTTCGTGTACCGTGTGCACGAGGAACCCAATGCTGAAAAGCTGGAGCGTCTGCACACTCTGCTGCAGGCCTGCGGCATCAACGATCACTTTGCCAAGGATGTGCCCACCCCCAAGGAGCTGAGCGCCATTCTGGAAGGTGTGCGCGGCGGCCCGTATGAGCAGATCATCAATACCGGTATGCTGCGCTGCATGTCCAAGGCTGTGTATGAGGAAAAGCCCAAGGGCCACTATGGTCTGGTGCTGAAGGACTACGCTCACTTCACCAGCCCCATCCGCCGCTACCCGGATCTGGCCATCCATCGCATCATGACCGCCCAGCTCAAGGGCATGGATAAGGATACCATGGTGCTGCGCTACAGCGACTTTGCCGAGAAGGCAAGCAAGCAGTCCAGTGAGCGCGAGATCATTGCAATGCAGATCGAGCGCAAGGCTGAGGACTGCTACAAGGCCGAGTATGCCCGCCGCCATCTGGGCGAGTGCTACGAGGGCCGCATTTCCGGCGTGACCCAGCGCGGCCTGTTCATCGAGTTGGAGAACGGTGTGGAGGGCTTTGTGCCGGCTTCCAGCCTGACCCCCTCCGGCACCATGCTCACCGAGGGCATCCGCCTGTCCGACCCCGTCTCCGGCAAGAACTGGAGTCTGGGCGACACCATGATGATCACCATTGTGCGTGCGGATGTGAACCTGGGCAAGATCGACTTTGAGGTTGCTCCGGCAAGCACAAAGTAAGCAAAAAAGATCAGAACACCTGTACTGCGTTTTCCTGCATAGGAAGAGACTGTACAGGTGTTTTTTGTCCGCGGACAAGAAGCGATGGAAAAGGGGAGAACGACATGCTGAAAAACAAAACACTGCGCAGAGATGCAGATGCCATCATCCGTGCCAGCCTGAACGCTGTTCTGCCGGACGAAGCGGTGCGCCGCGCGCTGAAAAATTTCCGGCCGCAGGGCGGCAGGGTGCTGCTGGTGGCTGCCGGTAAGGCAGCATGGCAGATGGCCCATGCGGCGGTGAAATTTCTTGGCCGGGTGGATGGCGGGGTGGTCGTGACCAAATACGGCCACGTGAAGGGCACGATCCCCGGCGTGGACTGCTGCGAAGCCGGGCACCCCGTGCCGGATGAGAATGGCTTTGCCGCCACCCGGAAAGCGCTGGAACTGGTGCAGGGCTTAACGGCAGAGGATACGGTGCTGTTTCTGCTGTCCGGCGGCGGCAGTGCACTGTTTGAGAAGCCGCTGATCCCCGGCGCAGAGCTGCAGCAGATCACGGGCCAGCTGCTTGCCAGCGGTGCCGATATCGTGGAGATGAACACCATTCGCAAGCGCCTGTCCGGGGTCAAGGGCGGGCGGTTTGCACAGAGCTGTGCGCCCGCGCAGGTGTTCAGCATCGTGCTCAGCGATATTCTGGGCGACCCGCTGGATATGATCGCCAGCGGCCCGGCAGTGCCGGATACCTCCACCTGTGCACAGGCCCTTGCCATTGCGGAAAAATATCACCTGCAGCTTTCGGCACAGGCCAAGGCTCTGCTGGCACAGGAGACTCCAAAGGTGCTGGACCGTGTTGCCACGCAGATCACCGGCAGCGTGCGGGAGCTGTGCAGCGCAGCAGCCAACGCCTGCCGGGAGCTGGGCTATGAGCCGGTGATCTTGACCGACAGGCTCTGCTGTGAAGCACGGGAGGCTGGCAGCTTCCTTGGTTCCATAGCCCGCACCCACGCGGGGCAGGGCAAAAAGCTGGCCTTTCTTGCAGGCGGTGAGACGGTCGTCCACCTGACCGGAACAGGTCTGGGCGGGCGCAATCAGGAGCTGGCCCTTGCTGCAGCACCAATGATCGCCGGGCTGGATGCAGCGGTCTTTTCGGTGGGCAGCGATGGCACCGACGGCCCAACCGATGCTGCGGGCGGCTACGTGGACGGCAGCACGGCCGCGGCACTGGCGCAGAACCAGCTGAACGTGTACGATGTGCTGCAGAACAACGATGCCTACCATGCCCTCAAGGCGGTGGATGGGCTGATCATCACCGGCGCGACCGGCACGAATGTCAACGATGTGGCCGTGGTGCTGATCGGGAATTAAGGATAGAACAAAGCCACCGGGAGTTCTCTGCAAAAGCGGAAAGTTCCCGGTGGCTTTTTGTGTGATACAGGAAATGGACTTTTTAGAAATTTCCCTCCGGTGCAGCAGACGGGGCGGTGATGTCCCGGTAAAAGACGGCCCACGCGGATTCCTCATAGGGCGCAGGAAGAAGCCAATGCGTAGCGGAACCTTGAACAGCATGCAGGCAATTGCCAGCGGGAAATGCGGAAAGTACTCGGCAGAACAGAGCGCCAGAAGGCTCCAAAGGCGGCGGAAGGCCGCTCTGTGCGCGAATCGACCGTTTTCAGGCGTGAATCGACCATTTCGTGCATTGACACCCATTTTTCGGAAATGGTATAATTTCTCTGGGAAGATATAAGAAAAGTAGAGGGAACAGCTTATGAAACAGCGGAGGAAGAATATCCTTCTTGGGGCAGGGCTTGTTCTGGTAATGCTGCTCAGTATTGTGGCATACAGCCGCTATACCCAGCGCCAGATCCACCACGAGAGCACGCAAAATCTGCTTTCCACCTATGGGCAGGTAAGCAAGACCTTTACCATGTTTGTGCAGCGCAACTGGAACATCCTTGAGATCTGGTCTGATGATCTTGCACAGCTGGCAGAGGAAACGAATACCGAGGTAAAGTGGCGCAGATATGTGAACGAAAAAGCCAACTGGCAGTACAGCGAGGTGGCCCTGTTCAACGCGGATGATCAGTTCTGGACGGTCAGCGGCAGACGGGGAGATGCCCCGCATATGCAGTCTGCGCTGGAAGAAGTATACACTATGGACGGCCCTATCGTGACCAGCTACATTTCCAGTAAGGGTGTGCGCAAGGTCATGTTTGCCCAGCAGATCGAGCCTGTCACGATGGATAGCGTTACCTATACCTCGCTGGCGATCTGCTACGATAACTCCGTACTGGAAAACATGCTGGGCGGCTTGGCTTATGAGGGACAGAGCGATTGCTACATTGTTCGCTCCAATGGCAATATCGTGCTTTCCACCGAGCCGAAGAGCGAGATCCCGGAGCAGATGACCAACCTGTTCGACTATCTGGAAGCAAACGTCAAGGCCGACCAGCCGTATTTTGACGAGATGCGCAAGAACCTGCCGCTGCAGTACAAAGGCAGTGTGAGCTATACCTTCAACCGCAAGCGCTACTATATGGTATACCAGCCGGTAGGTGTAAAAGACTGGGCCATCATCGGCATTGTGCCCACCAATGTGATGGACGCGGGAATGCGCCAGGTGCAAATGTTTACCATTGCACTGCTGGTAGTGCTGTCTCTGATGATCCTGGGCGGTATCGGAAAGATCTTCTATGATAAGGAAAAAACGCGAAAAGAAAAAGCGGAAGTGGAACGGATAGAGCTACAGCGCCGCAAGGAACTTACGGAACAGATGTTCCACGGGATGGCCCGCATCGTGGACCGGTTTGTGGTGTGTGATCTGGAAAATGACCACTATGAATACCACGAGCGCAGGGGAAAGGAGCTGTACCCGACCGAGGGCAGCTATCTGGATCTGCTCAGCTGGCTGTCCCGGCAGTATGCGATCCTGACCGACGGCGAGAACGCAAAGCTCGTGCAGATGCTTGCACCGGAAAACCTGCGTGCACAGCTCAAAGAGGAAAAGGACAGCATCAAGTTCGAATATGCCACCCGTGACCGCAAAAACTTTTTGATGATGACGGTGGTGCCTGTCGGCTGGCAGAATGGCCGTCTGACCCAGATCATAATGATCTCGCAGGATATGAGCGGCCAGCACATTCTGCAGGAACTTGCCAACACGGACGGCCTGACCGGCCTGCTGAACAAGCGCTATTTTGATGCTGTGACCCGTGCACTGGTCCACCAGGAACAGGCGTTTGTGCTGTTCTATCTGGATCTGGATCGTTTCAAGTCAGTCAACGATACCTATGGACACGAGGTGGGCGACAAGCTGCTGCAGGCGGTGGCAAAGCGCCTGCAAAGCTGCATCCGCAATCAAGATTATGCGTTTCGCATGGGCGGCGATGAATTTGCCCTGCTGACCATTGGCGCAATGTCCCCGGAAGAGGCCCACCGCAAGGTCGAGCTTATCTGTAAGACTGTTGCAGCACCCTATCATGTTGCAGGCAGTCTTCTGACGATCGGCACCAGCTGCGGCTTTGCCCTTTACCCGGAAGAAGGCACGGATACAGACAAGATCACCCGTCTGGCTGACCAGCGGATGTATAAGCACAAGCAAAAGAACCACGCCCTGCAGGATCATGGATCATAGGGGTAAAAAATAAGGTGCTGTCCGCACAGACAGCACCTTATTTTTATGGTTTACATGTGCAGCAGGCTGCGCTGCTCGCTGGCGCGGAACTTGAGTGCCGCAGCAATGAATGCCTTGAACAGCGGGTGAGCACGGTTGGGACGGCTCTTGAACTCCGGGTGGAACTGTGCGCCCAAATGGAAGTCACGGCCGGGCAGCTCTACAGTCTCTACCAGACGACCGTCGGGGCTTGTGCCGGAAATGACAAGACCGGCGTCCTGCATCTCCTGACGGAACTCGTTGTTGAACTCGTAGCGGTGGCGGTGGCGCTCCCAGATCTCGGTCTCGCCGTAGCACTCGGCCATCTTGGTGCCGGGCACCACCTTGCAGGGGTATTTACCCAGACGCATGGTGCCGCCCTTGGGAATGTTGCCCTGCTGGTCGGCCATCAGGGCGATCACATTGTGCTTGCCATCCGGGGTGAACTCGCTGGAATTTGCATCCTTGTAGCCCAGAACGCCCCGGGCAAACTCCATCACCATGATCTGCATGCCAAGGCAGATACCAAAGTAGGGAACATGGTTCTCGCGGGCATACTGTGCAGCCTGGATCATGCCCTCAATGCCGCGGTCGCCGAAACCGCCGGGTACGATGATGCCGTCCACATCGGCAAAGGCTTCCTTGCAGGCGGCCTGATCGGTCAGGTCTTCACTTTCCACCCACTTGATCTCTACCTGACTGTCGTTCTCAAAGCCGGCGTGGTACAGGCTTTCCATCACGGAGAGGTAAGCGTCGTGCAGCTTGACGTATTTGCCCACCAGTGCAATGCTGCAGGTCTTGCTGCGGGTGGCAATGCGGCTGACCACCTGCTTCCACTCGGTCAGGTCGGCAGCGGGCACATCCAGCTTGAGCTTCTGCACCACTACCTCGTCCAGACCACCGGTGTGCAGCATCAGCGGGCACTGGTACAGGCTGGGCATGGTCAGGTTCTCGATCACGCACTCCGGCTTCACATTGCAGAAAGTGCTGATCTTGCGGCGGATGTCGCCGCCCACACTGCCGTCTGCGCGCAGGATGATGATGTCCGGGTTCACGCCCATGCCCTGCAGCTCTTTCACAGAGTGCTGTGCGGGCTTGGATTTGTACTCGTCCGAGCCGGAAATGTAGGGCACCAGCACCACATGGATGTAGCAGCAGTTGTCGCGGCCCTGCTCCAGACCCACCTGACGGATGGCCTCGAGGAAGGGCTGGCTCTCGATATCACCGGTCGTGCCGCCGATCTCAGTAATGACCACGTCAGCCTCGGTGGAAGAGGCCAGATTGTAGATGTAGCTCTTGATCTCGTTGGTGATGTGGGGAATGATCTGCACGGTCTGGCCCAGATATGCACCCTGACGTTCCTTGTTCAGTACGTTCCAGTACACCTTGCCGGTGGTCAGGTTGGAGTATTTGTTCAGATTCTCGTCGATAAAGCGCTCGTAGTGGCCCAGATCCAGATCGGTCTCAGTGCCATCGTCGGTCACGAACACCTCACCGTGCTGCAGCGGGCTCATGGTGCCGGGATCCACATTCACATAGGGGTCCAGCTTCTGGCTGGCCACCTTCAGACCGCGGCACTTGAGCAGACGGCCCAGCGATGCGGCTGTGATGCCCTTGCCAAGGCCGGAGACGACACCGCCGGTGACAAAGATGAATTTGGTTTGTTTCTCTGCCATAGAATTTCCTCCTCTATTTTTGTTTTTCTGAATTCTTTCCCTTATAAACCTTTGTGAATTCTTTCAGGTGAACGGTCTTGCTCTCAGCCTCTCCCAAAATGAGCCGGTGAAAGCAAGAATACTTTTCCCAATCCAATATTATACACCCATGTCCTCATAATTTTCAAGGACTTCCTGTGCAATTTCTGTGCGGTCACGACGGGTATCCATGGCCTGTTTTTCTATGTAGCGGTGTGCCTCGGCTTCGGTCATGTGCTCGTGCTCCACAAGGCAGCATTTTGCCCGGCTGACCAGCCGCACCTGTGCGATCTTTTCCTGTAAGCGGGCGTTCTCCTGCCGGGCACGCAGCAGGCGGTGGTTGCCCGCCGCCGCCATGTGCATGGCCTGCACAAAAAAGGCGGTGCTGAAGGGCTTTGACAGCAGCAATACCCCCTGCTCGCTCAAAGGCCCCAAAAGCTGCTCAGCCTGTGCGGCCTTGACCAGAAACACGACACCGGCATCTGTTTTTTCTACAGCATTGATGCACACCTCATGCCCGAATTCATCGGGCAGGGGAGAGTTGACCACGATCAGCTCAAAATCCGATTCCGTCATGCGCCGCCGGGCTTCGGCCCCGCTGGGAATGATCACCGGGCGGCTGTAGCCCATTTCGGTCAGCCGTGCAGCGATATACTCGTTGGAGCTTGCACCGGCACTTACGATCAGTGCACGTCCCATTTCCTTCGCTCCTTTCTCCTACACACCCTCTTTTGCAGGGGTCAGATGGCGTTGAAGTAATGGATACGCTCATACTCAACAGGGTCGGACGCGTGCTTCAGTGCTTCGCAGCGCTTCAGTTCTTCCGTAAAGTAGCGGCTGGCAAGCTGCTCGGGCAGCACTCTGCGCAAAAATTCGCTCTCCTCCGCAGCCTGCACGGCCTCTTCCAGACTGGCGGGCAGAGTCTCGAGACCGAGCCCCTCAGCCTCGGAGGAATCGAACAGATTCTTGTTCACGGGGGCAGAGAGCACCATGCGGTTCTCAATGCCGTCCAATCCGGCGGCCAGCACCAGACCAATGGCCAGATAGGGGTTGCAGGCAGGGTCCGGGCTGCGCAGCTCCATGCGGCAGTTGTCGCCCTTTACCTGCGGGATGCGCACCAGCTGGCTGCGGTTCTGGCGGCTCCAGCTCACATAGCGGGGCGCTTCATCGCAGCCAAAGCGCTGATAGCTGTTGGGCAGAGGGTTGGTGAACACGGTCAGCTCCCGGCTGTGGGCCAGCACACCGGCCATAAAGCTGCCTGCAATGCTGTCCGGGGCAATGTCGCCCTCAAACAGGTTGCGGCCATCCATGTAAAGGGACAGGTTGATGTGCAGGCCGCTGCCTGCCTGATCCGGCAGGGGCTTGGGCAGGAAGCTTGCATGGATGCCGCTGCGGGTGGCAATGGCGCGCACGATCTGCTTGAACATCATCACGTTGTCGGCGGTCTTGAGGGGGCCTGCGTGGTGGCAGTCGATCTCGTTCTGGCCGTTGCCGCTTTCGTGATGGCTGTGCTGAGGGCTCATGCCCATCTGCTCCATGGTCAGGCAGATGTCCCGGCGGAGGTTCTCGCCTGCGTCCAGCGGGGCCACGTCAAAGTAGCCGCCAAAGTCGATGGGGATACGGGTGGGGCGGCCCCGGTCATCATTCTCGAACAGGTAGAACTCACACTCTGCGCCCACATTGCAGGTGATGCCCAGCTTTTTGAATTTTCGGTTCACGCTGCGCAGAAAGCCGCGGCAGTTGCCGCCAAAGGGCTGGCCGTCCGGCTTTTCCACATCACAGAAGAACTGCATCACCCGGCCCTCGGTAGGGCGCCAGGGGAGGATAGTCACGGTGGAAAGATCCGGCCGCAGCACAAGGTCGCTTTCCTCCACCTTCATAAAGCCGGCAATGGAGCTGCCGTCGAAGCAGACACCGTCTTCCAGAGCTTTGGGCAGATCGTTTGCCAGCACGGCAATGTTCTTCTGAGTTCCAAAGATATCGCAGAAGGCAAAGCGCACAAATTTGACGTTGTTGTCCTCCACAAAATCAAGGATGTCCTGTTGGGTCGAATAGCTCATAATGGTTTCCCTTTCAAATAAAACGCCTAAAGGCCTGCCCTCAGAATGGGAGCAGGTCTTTAGGCTGGTGTAAGAAATAGGAAAAGGAGAATGGCAATTTTAAATTCCGCAGCCTACGGATGCTATTCTGCTGTTACGCTGATGAAAGATCAGACGTAGTAGAGCATCTTGCTGTAGCTGGGCAGAGGCCAATAATCCTCACCGCAGATGGTCTCGGCGTCGTCCGCAGCGGCACGCAGAGCATCCATTGCAGGCAGCACGTTGTCGTGGAAAGCAACGGCCTTTTCTGCCTCGGTGGGCAATGCCTTGGAAGCATCCACTGCATCCTGCAGGGTATCGACAGCGTCGCTCATAGCATCGGCATCAGCAGAGAGCTTGGTCAGGGTCTTGGTCTCACTGCGCACGCTGATGTTCTCGCTGACGGCCAGTTTGGATGCTGCGGTATTGGCAAGCTCACTCATGTAGGAGTTGACGGCAGGCAGCAGCTGCTTGCGGGCCATTTCCAGCATGGTCAGAGCCTCGATGTTGATGATCTTGGAGTAGTGCTCCATCTCCACCTCGTAGCGGCTCTCCATCTCTACCTTGGTCAGCACGCCGAACTCTTCCATCAGGGCAATGTTCTTGGGCTCGATCAGGGCAGGCAGAGCAGCGGGGGTGTTCTTCTTGTTGGGCAGACCGCGCTTTGCGGCTTCCTCTTCCCACTCGGCAGTGTAGCCGTTGCCGTTGAAGATGACGCGGCGGTGGTCGCGGATGGTGCGCTTGACCAGAGCAATCACGGCGCTGGTAAAGTCCTCAGCGCTCTCCAGCTCGTCGGCGTAGCCCTTCAGTTCCTTTGCAACGGCGGTGTTCAGGATGGTGTTGGCATCACTCAGGTTCTCAGCGGAACCGGGCATACGGAACTCGAACTTGTTGCCGGTGAAGGCAAAGGGAGAGGTACGGTTGCGGTCGGTGGTATCCTTGCTGAACTTGGGCAGGACATCAACGCCCAGATCCATCTTCATCTTGACGGGGCCGGCATAGGGGGAATCGGATGCGATAGCATCGATGACAGCTTCCAGCTCTTCGCCCACAAAGATGGAAATGATAGCCGGAGGTGCCTCGTTGGCACCCAGACGGTGATCGTTGCCGGGAGTGGCAACGGAGGTGCGCAGCAGATCGGCGTACTCGTCAACAGCCTTGATGACAGCAGCCAGGAACACAAGGAACTGCAGATTCTCCATGGGGGTGTCGCCCGGGTCGAGCAGATTCTCGTGGGTGGTGGACATGGACCAGTTGTTATGCTTGCCGCTGCCGTTCACGCCCTCAAAAGGCTTCTCATGCTGCAGGCAGACCAGACCGTACTTGGGAGCAATCTTCTTCATCATCTCCATCGTCAGCAGGTTGTGGTCGATGGCAACGTTGGTGGTGTCGAAGATGGGAGCCAGCTCATGCTGGCAGGGAGCAACTTCGTTGTGCTTGGTCTTGGCGGGAATGCCCAGCTTCCACAGCTCTTCGTCCAGTTCCTTCATAAACTCGGAGACCTCGGGACGAATGACACCGAAGTAGTGCTCTTCCAGCTCCTGACCCTTGGCAGAGGGGGCACCGAACAGGGTGCGGCCGGTGAGGATCAGATCCTGACGGGCCTCGTAATCCTCTTTCTTGATAAGGAAGTACTCCTGCTCGGGACCGACGGTGGTGGAGACGTAATCCACATCCTTGCCGAACAGCTTCAGGATACGAACCGCCTGATTGGACAGTGCGTTCATGGAACGCAGCAGGGGGGTCTTCTTATCCAGAGCCTCGCCGGTGTAGCTGACGAATGCGGTGGGGATGCACAGCACGTCATCCTTCACGAATGCGTAGCTGGTGGGGTCCCATGCAGTGTAGCCGCGGGCCTCGCAGGTGGCGCGCAGACCGCCGGAGGGGAAGGAAGATGCATCGGGCTCGCCGCGCACCAGCTCCTTGCCGGAGAACTCCATGATGGCGGTGCCGTCGCCCACAGGGGAAACAAAGCCATCGTGCTTCTCACTGGTGATGCCGGTCAGCGGCTGGAACCAGTGGGTGTAGTGGGTGGCACCCAGCTCCATGGCCCAGCGCTTCATCACGCTGGCCACAACGTTTGCCACCTCAATGTCCAGCGGAGCACCCTTGTGCAGGGTGTTCTTCAGGCTCTTATAGGTTGCGCTCGGCAGGCGCTCCTTCATCACATGTTCGTTAAAGACCTTGCTGCCGTAGATTTCCATAACATTCGCTGCCATAAATCCTACTCCTTACTTGATCTTATTTTTCTTACCCTTTCGTCTGCATTCTGGTCTGCCGCAATGCCGCACCCAGAAGTACGAAAGCATCTTAACAAAAACGGCGCTGCGAGTCAGGAGGTGACCCACAGCGCCGTTGCTGTCTATGGTTTGATTATAGCCCCGGCGGGCCAAAAAGGCAATTGACAAATCTGACGATTCTGTACAAACAGCTTCCTGCATTTTTGGAGCATCCGCACTTGGTATGACTTTTGAACCTTTAAACCGGAACAGAACGATTTGGAATTGCCTCCGCTTGCGCTCTGGCAATATCAGCGGAAATAATATTTTTAAATTTGCAGTTCCGGCAGGCCTGCGGGCCCGCCGGAACTGTTTTTTCACGGGAGGAGTCGTTACGGACAATTGCATTTGCAAAACCTAGGCTTATCCGTTGCGTGACAGCCGCAGATGCTACTACCCGCTACGACCCCTTTTGTGAAAATGCGTTTGGAGCGGCCCGCAGGCCGCGACAAACGCCAATATAAAAATAATATTTCCTTTAAATATGCCCAGAGCGAAGCGGAGGGCATTCTAAATGGTCAGATCACCTGGAACAAAAAGAACTTGAGGTAGTTGGTCTCCGGCACACCCCACAGGATCGGATGATCCGGTGCCTGCTGCTTCACCTCGATCTGCCGCAGCTGGCGGTGCGCATCCTTTGCAGCGGCGCGCAGCATCTTGATGAACAGCTCCTCGGTGGCAAAATGGGAGCAGCTGGCAGTTGCCAGATAGCCGCCGCGGGGCAGCAGCTTCATGGCACGGTAGTTGATCTCCTTGTAACCGCGCATGGCGTTCTCCACAGTGCGGCGCGCCTTGGTAAAGGCCGGCGGGTCCAGAATGATAAAATCGTAGGGGTGTCCCTCTCTTTCCAAGCGGGGCAGCAGCTCAAAGGTGTCCTCGCACAAAAAGTCCATATTGGTCAGCCCGTTGCGCTGGGCATTGCGCTGCGCCATGGCAATGGCCTCGGCGCTGATGTCGGCGGCGGTCACACGGGTAGCGCCGCCCGCAGCGGCGTTCAGTGCAAAGCTGCCGGTATGGGTAAAGCAGTCCAGCACGGTGTGGCCTGCGGCAAGACGTGCCACCGCCCGGCGGTTGTACTTCTGATCAAGGAAGAAGCCGGTCTTTTGGCCGTTCTCGAAATCCACATGATAGTAAATTCCGTTCTCGCAGATCTCGGTCTGGGTGCTTGCCGGATGAGTCTCACCGGGCAGCTCAAACCAGCCTTTGTTCTGCTCAAGACCTTCCTTTGCGCGCAGAGCCTCATCGTTGCGCTCGTAGATGCCGTCGATGGTCTGGCCGTCGGCGCGCAGGACTTCTGCCAGAATGGGGAAGAGGATGGGCTTGAGCTTTTCCATGCCCACGCTCAGGGTCTGGGTGACGAGGATGTTGCTGAACCGGTCCACAGTCAGCCCGGGGAACTGGTCGGCCTCGCCAAAAATGACGCGGCAGGCAGAAAGGTCTGCGGGTTCCAGCACGGTTTTGCGGTAGCTCCATGCATATTCCACCCGGCGGCGCCAGAAAGCTGCATCAAAGGTGTCATTGGCGTTGCGGGAGATCAGCCGCACGCGGATCTTGCTTTTGAGCGAAACGAAGCCGGTGCCAAGGTAGGAACCCTTGGTGCTGACCACATCGGCCAGAGTGCCATTTTCCGGCTCATTTTCCGGGGAATGGAGGATGTCGTTCTCGTACACCCATGGATGCCCGCCCACCAGCAAGCCCTCGGCGTGTTTGTTAACGGTATACACAGGGTAAGCGCGTTCTTTCATATGGTTCTCCTTATCATGAACGAACTCCCTTCGTCCCGCGTTTGCAGACAGAAGGAGTAAAAATCTACTCTTTATAATAGCACAAAATCATGTTATTATAAATAAGAAATGCCAAAAAACCGCATGAAAGAGGGATGCATTATGGAAATCGAACGCAAATGGATGGTGAAGGGCTGGCCGGAGGGGCTGCCCCTCAGAGAGGAATTTGCCATGCGGCAGGGCTATATCAGCGTGCGGCCCACTGTGCGCATCCGGGAAGAAGCCCTCACCGGCGGCAGAACGGACTACATCCTCTGCTTCAAATCCGGGGGCGGCCTTGCCCGCGAGGAGATCGAGCGCAGCATCGATAAAACGCTGTTTGAGGATCTGGAACACAAGATCATCGGCAAACCTCTCATCCCGAAGCTGCGCCGCAGCTACACCCTGCCGGACGGTTCTGTGCTGGAAGTGAACCATGTGGACGAAGGCCAGCCCACTGAGTTCTGGTATGCCGAGGTGGAGTACCCCACGGTGGAAGCAGCCCTTGCATGGCAGCCGGAAAGCTGCGGCCTTGGCGATTACCTTAAGGATGAAGTGACGAACCAGCCCGGCCAGAGCATGGGCGAATACTGGGTGGAGACAAGAGGATGAAAAAAGTAAAACTCAAACTGGAACTGCAGTACAACTCCCCGGTGATCCTCACATTTTTCCTGCTGTCACTTCTGGTGCTGTTCCTCGACCAGTGGACGGACGGGTGGACGACGATGCATCTGTTCTGTGTCTACCGCTCCTCGCTGAAGGACCCGCTGTTCTACATCCGGCTGTTCGGCCATGTGCTGGGCCATGCCAGCTGGGATCACTTTCTGAATAATATGCTGTTGCTGCTCGTTGTTGGCCCGCCAATGGAAGAAAAGTACGGCAGCAAGCCGCTTTTGTGCGGCATGGTGTTCACCGCTCTGGTCACCGGTGTGCTGCAATGCGTGCTGTTCCCGCGTTCGGGGCTGCTGGGTGCGTCCGGCATCGTGTTCATGCTTATCATGCTTTCGTCGCTGGCGGGCTTCTCCGGCGGCATCCCGGTCACCATGCTGCTGGTTGCAGCGCTGTACTTTGGTCAGCAGGTGTACGATATCATTTTTGTGCACGACAATGTAGCAAACTTCATGCACATTGTGGGCGGCTTATGCGGCACTGCCTTTGGCTACTACAGTGCGTTGCACAGCCGCCGCAGGCCGGCAAAAGCGGTGAAGTTTTCCAGCACGAACAGCCGCCGGAAGCGCTGAACCCACTGTGGACATAGGCTGATTTTGAAAAAATTGCAAACAGGGATTGACAAACGAAAAATCTGTGGTTTAATATAGCAAAATTCAATACACTAAACCGTTGAAGCGGAGATAACGGCGAACCATGCCTGTACAGAGAGCCTGCGCAGCTGAGAAGCAGACCGGAAACAGTTCGTCAAGGAAAGTGTGACTTTGCGTTATATTTTCCCGAAATGGACCGCTGAGGGTGCAGGGAACTGCGGAGAACTTTCGCCGCACAGTATTCTGCAACGTAGGGCATACGTCAGTTGCCGGGGATGTGTTGGCATCCCGCCAAGTGCATGGGGTCATGCCCATGAAGTCAGGGTGGCACCGCGGATAAAAGGTCATATTTTATTCGTCCTTGACAGAAGAGAGTTCTTCTGTTAGGGGCTTTTTTCTTTTCCACTCCCTCGGTAGAAGAGCCGGGGGAGTTTTTGTTTTAGGGCTCCCTTATTTCCGGCACGAAGGCTCATGCCTGCGGCTGCGGCCACGAAACCCTGAACAAAACAAATGCACCCGGTTGCTGCGGTTCTGCCCACAGGCCGGGTGCATTTTATATTTTAGGAAAATTACAGGTCACTGCGCGGGGAAGCTGCCATGGCCCAGAAGTTCAGCTCGTGCTCCGAGCAGGCATGGAAGATCTCGCGGCAGCGGGCAAGGCGTTCGTCGCTCAGGCCTTCGCAGACTTTTTCTGCAAACGCGGCCCAGTCGCGGCAGGCCGCCTCATAGCCCTTGTCAGCATAGTCCACCACCAGTGCACCATAAAGGGTATCCTGCACGGAAGGCTTTTCTTCCAGCAGTTTCTGGAAGATCCAGCCATAGCTCAGCATACAGGGCAGGCAGGCCATCATGCACTCGGCTGCGCCCTCGCCGTTTTTGGCGGCTTCGATCATAGAGTCCACATAGGCACGGTTCTCCGGCCGCAGCGGCAGGCTCTGGATGCCTTCATCGGTCAGTCCAAAGTGCTTGAGATAGTGCAGGCGGGCTGCATCCTCGCTCTCATTCACGAAGGAAAGCAGGGAATAGTAGGTGCGGATGGTCTGCATATCCTTTGCCTTAGTCATGCCCCAGGCAAACACCTTGGCATATTCCCGCAGGTAAAGACTGTCCTCCACGATGTAGCCCTTGAAGCAGGCTTCATCCAGTGTGCCATCCGCAAGGTGAGTCAGAAATTCTGAGTGCAGGCATTTCTCCCACACAGGCAGACTTTCCTGCACCAGCTGCTGCACAAAGGTCTGCTCACTCACCCACAAACTCTCCCTTCAGTGCAAACATGTGGTTCATGGGGCCGGAGCCGTGGCCCAGATCCAGCATGGCAGAAAGACAGCCGGAAATGTAGGCCTTTGCGCGCTCCACAGATGCATCCAGATCATAGCCCTTTGCCAGATTGGACGCAATGGCGCTGGATAGGGTGCAGCCGGTGCCGTGGGTATTGGGGTTTGCAATGCGCTTGCCGCGGAACCATTTGCCGCAGCCGTCCCGCCACAGAAGGTCGTCGGCATCGTTGATCTGGTGGCCGCCCTTGCACAGCACGGCACAGTGGTATTTTTCGCTGATCAGCCTTGCAGCGGCCTCCATTCCGGCCGCATCGGTGATCTTCATGCCGGAAAGGATCTCAGCCTCCGGAATGTTGGGGGTGACCACCTCTGCCATGGGCAGCAGCTTTTCGGTCAGTGCCTGCACGGCATCGTCCCGCAGCAGCTTGGAGCCGGAGGTGGCAACCATCACCGGGTCCACCACGATATGCTTTGCGCCGTAGGTGTGCAGCTTTTCGGCGATCACACCGATCAGCTCTGCCGAGGATACCATGCCGATCTTGACGGCATCCGGGTAGATGTCGGTAAAAATGGCATCGATCTCCTGTGCCAGAAATTCGGGCGTGGCTTCAAAAATGCCGGTCACACCTGTGGTGTTCTGGGCAGTCAGTGCGGTAATGGCGCTCATGGCATACACGCCGTTTGCAGTCATGGTTTTGATATCGGCCTGGATGCCAGCACCGCCGCTGGAATCGCTGCCGGCAATCGTCAATGCAGTTTTCATGGTTACAACTTCCTTTGCAAAAAATGCGGAAATGCCCGCAAGGAGGCATTTCCGCACTTTGAAGCAGCAGTATCTCCCTACGTTGGCATTGTCCAAATCAGGTCACAGGTCTGGGCAAACAGCCCACTCTCAGCCTGCTTTTGCAGGCTCCCTTTTTTCTGCGTTCAAGAATACCACAGTGCCGCTGCATTTGCAAGGGGATGGCCCTTTTCAATCGGCCCGCTGCGTGGTAAAATGAAAAAAACAAAGGGGGAAATACCATGAACATCACGGTCTATCTTGGAGCAAATGCGGGCAATGATCCTGCGCTGGCGGAAGCTGTCCGGGAACTGGGCAGCTGGATCGGTGCAAACGGGCACCGCCTTGTGTACGGCGGCTCCCGCAGCGGCCTAATGGGTCAGCTTGCCCAGAGCGCGCTGGACGCAGGCGGCACGGTGACCGGTGTGGAACCGCAGTTCTTTGTGCAGCAGGAGCTGCAGCACGATGGCCTGACCGAGCTGATCGTCACCAAGGACATGACCGAGCGCAAGACGAAGATGATCGAGCTGGGCGATGCCTTCATCGCATTCCCCGGCGGTACCGGCACGCTGGAAGAAATCGCAGAGGTAATGTCCAAGGTCTCGCTGGGCCAGTTGGACGCGCCCTGCATCCTGTATGATCTGAACGGCTACTACGACAGCCTGAAAGCACTGCTTGCCAAAATGATCGAGAAAGGCCTTTCCACGCCGCAGCGCCAGCAGGGCATCCGATTTGCGGCGAATCTGGAAGAGATCACAACAATTTTGAATAAAGCCTAAAAGGAAACGCTTCCCCGGCCGGGAAGCGTTTCCTTTTTATATCATTCTCCCAGTGCAGTGCGGATATTTGCCAGCACCTTCTGGCTCAGCAGCACAAAAGCCTGCTTGGTGCGTCCGGCAGAAACATTCGCGCAATGCACATTCTCACGGGCAAAGAAGTCTTCACCCACCGGGCCGGCAGCGGCACGGGTGTCACAGAAGAAGTGGGTGCCCGGCAGAGCAAGCCACTGTTCCAGAGCAGCAGAGTCAAAGCCCGGGCCGATGGAGGTGTTGAACAGCACCTTGCCTGCGCCCAGCTGTGCAAATTCGTCCTTGCCCAACAGCAGTACGTTCTTGTTCAGGCAGGTGAACACCACCTCGCTCTCGGTCAGCAGCTGTGCCAGCGGCTTATAGGCCATGCCCACAGCTTCGGCATCCGGCTTGCGGGTGCGGCTGTAATAGGCAATGTCGGCACCCATGAACTGCAGCGCGTCGGCGATCATTTTGCCGGACACACCCAGCCCGATGATGCCTGCCTTCAGCCCGGTGATCTCCACCGGCTCGTCCCGCAGCATGGGCATCCCAAAACCGTGCAGGATGCCGGTGAGCTCATGCAGGACGTACTCCACAACGCCGCGGTCGCCGTAGTCCCGGATGCCCAGCACTTTGATGCCGCGGGTGCGGGCGTAGGCGATATCCACATTGGCGCTTTCCTCAGAATACAGGCTGCAGCACATGCCGATGTAACGGATATTCGGGCAGCGCTCGATCACATTTTTGCCCATGCGGGAGGTGTAGCTCAAAAGCACGGCATCGGCATCTCCGATGCGCTGCACGATTTCGTCGTCGCTGGCCGGGATATCGCGGTACAGCACCACTTCTTTTGCGTACTGATGCAGCGCTTCCTCGGCGGAAGGAATCAGGCTTACCGGCTCAATGGCCACCAGTTTGTTGAACATCTGCAAAGCCCTCCTTTAATAGAAGCATACGGGGGAGGAGAGGTTGCGCAGCAGGGCAACTACGCTCCAACCGGCAATGGCGCTGGTGGAAGAGCAGATATCCACCACGGCCTTCACGCCCTCGATCTCGGCGGTGATGCAGTGGTCGTCGCCCACCCAGCCGGGTACCGAGTGCATGGTCACGCCGGTGATCTCCGGGCCGGTGGTGGCCAGCGAGGTGGCAACAGCCACATTCACGCGGCGGGGGAAGGTGGCAATGGCCTGCTTGGCATTGCCGGTGAACACGGTGGTCTTTTCGGTATCGGTCAGCAGGTGGTCGGCCCATACCGGCGTGTTGCGGAAGCCCTTGGCTCCGGTGTGGGTCTCAATGCCTGCCGTCTCGGCCAGCTGCTGGGCCTCGGCCATCAGGGTGACGGTCTGCAGCACATCAAAGCCGCCAATGGCACCGCTTGCCAGATGCACCTTGGCATCGCCCTCCACGGCAGCGGCCTTGACCTGCTCGTAAAAATCAAGGTCCGCAAACGCGCCAATGGAAATGATGACCAGGTTCACGCCTTTTTTCAGTACAGGCACAGCCATGGCGCGCACAGCCTCCACCGAAGCAGTCTCCACAATGTATTCCGGCTGCAGTGTCAGCAGAGCATCCACATCATCGCAGACGGGACAGCCGACCTCGGCGGCAAGTTTTTCTGCCGAAGCACGGGTGCGGCTGGTCACGCCCACCAGCTCATAGTCCGGCAGCAGACCGTTCTTCCATGCATCGGCCACAATGTTGCCCAGAAATCCGCAGCCTACGATGCCAAATTTTGTTTTCATATCCTAAACTCCTTTTTCTGCTTTTTCCAAAGAAAGCAGCATATTCCATTAAAGTATATCATATCAAAACAAAAAATGATATAATAAGGCGCAAGAAAGGAGAAAGCTATGTCGAAAACAAAGGAGCTTTTCTGGACGTTTTTCAAAATTGGAGCGTTCACGTTTGGCGGCGGCTATGCCATGGTGGCTTTGCTGCAGAATGAATTTGTAGAAGAGAAAAAGTGGGTGACAAAAGAAGAATTTCTGGACATGGTGGCAATTGCGGAGTCTACGCCCGGCCCGGTGGCGGTGAACAGTGCCACCTATATCGGCTACAAGATCGAGGGTGCGGCAGGTGCGGCAGCGTCCACGGTGGCGGTATGTCTTCCGTCCTTCGCGGTCATTTATCTGATCTCGCTGTTCTTTGACCAGTTCCTCCGCCTTTCGGTGGTGGCAAGTGCATTCCACGGCATTCAGGTGTGTGTGATCTATCTGATCCTTTCCGCCGGACTGAAGATGCTGAAGCAGCTGGAACGGAGTGCTTTCAATATTGTCATCCTGACCACGGTTGCGGCAGCGATGGTGGGCTGTTCCATTGCAGCAGTGTCCTTCTCTTCCATTTTTTACATCCTGTTCAGCGGTGCGGCCGGGCTGCTGGTGTATGCAGTACAGCAGCTGCGGAAGGGGGAGAAGAAGCCGTGATCTATGTAGAACTTTTCTGGAATTTTCTCATGATCGGCGCGCTGTCCTTTGGCGGCGGCTACGGGATGATCTCGCTGGTGCGGGAAACGGTCTTAGGACACGGCTGGCTGACGGAAGGCGAATTTCTCAGCTTCATTGCCGTGTCGGAATCCACACCCGGCCCGCTGGCTATCAATATGGCTACCTTCATCGGCGCTTCACAGGGCGGCTTCTGGGGTGCGCTGTGTGCGACGCTGGGTGTGGTGCTGCCGTCCTTTGTCATTATCCTGCTCGTTGCATCGGTGCTGCAGAATTTGATGAAGTATGCGGGAATCAACGCAGTTCTTGGCGGCGTTCGTCCCTGCGTGGTGGCGATGATCCTTGCAACTGCAGTCAACATGGCGCTTTCTACGCTGGCCGGGTTTGCAGCGGACAAGGCAGGCATTGCACCGGATCTCCGTTCCATTGTGGTGTTTCTGCTGCTGTGGGGGCTGCATGCCCTTTGCCGCCGGAAAAAGGGCAAAGCACCATCGCCCATTGGGATGATCCTGTTCTCTGCAGGACTGGGGATCCTGTTCTGGGGAGCATAAAAAATAACGCGCCGGGTGGTTCTCGTTGAAAGATCCGGTGCGTTTTGTTGTAAAAAGCCGGGCACAGGAAAACTCATGGCTCCCTGTGCCCGGCTTCAGCTTTTATTGGAATTTAGGCGCTGTGCGATCAAGCTGCAACAGAAGAAGCAGCTTCGCTGGAAGCAGCCTCACTGGAAGCGGCCTCAGAAGAAGCGGCCTCGCTGGAAGCAGCCTCAGAAGAAGAACCGTTCTCCTCTGCAACAGCGGAAGAAGTGTTCTCCTCGGCCTCAGCAGCAACAGAAGTGCTGGTAGAAGCAGCCTCGGAAGAGGATGCAGCAGTGGAGGAAGCAGAACCGCCGCAAGCGGTCATGCCAACAGCCAGAGCCAGAGCAACAACAGCAACACAAACATTCTTGAGTTTCATATCTAAAATCTCCTTGCCATACGCAAATGTATTTTGCAGAAGGCCCTACAGGAAGTGCCTTTCTGCAAGTGGATATTCTAGTCTTTTTTGCGAAAAAATCAAGAGCTTTTTGGGCTAAGAAGTGAGATTTCAATGATAATCTACGATTTTGTTATAATTTATCGCTAAAAGTCAAAGAGTTTTTGTTAAACTGATCGAAGCACAGGAAAACTCAGGAAAGAATTTTTTACCGCGTTGTAATCCCTTTGTAATTTCTTTCATTATTTATTCACTTGAATCAAGACGGGAATGCATGTTTCCTGAAGAGAAATAAAGATGAAGTACTATGTTACATTGACCGGACTCAACTACCGCTTCGGCACTCAGCCGTTTACAGTAGGCCAGAAGGTAAAGCTGGTCAAAGAACCGGAGAATGACTTTGACAGCGAAGAAGATGCCATCGCATTCTGACAGAAAAGCCCGTCGCACTGTATTTTGTGTGACGGGCTTTTCTGCACCTTTTTGCTTCGGCGCACATACACCGGGCAAAGGGGGAATGCATCGTGAACCAGATCGTTTTCACTGCGTGGGTGCTGCTGTTCCCGGCGGCGTGCACTACACTGGGAGCAGCAGGTGTGTTTTTGCTGCGGCGGCAGTCGCGGCCCTGCACGCAGCGCATCCTGTGCGGCATGGCAGCGGGCATTATGCTGGCGGCCAGTGTGTGGAGCCTGCTGCTGCCTGCTATCCAGCGCGGACAGACTTTGCCGCTTCCGGCATGGATCCCATCGGCAGTGGGGCTTGTGCTTGGCGCAGTGGGCCTTTTGCAGGTGGAACAGTTTGCCGGGCAGCTGCTGGCAGGCGGGGCCCGACACGGCGGACGCATGGTGCTGGCTGTAACATTACACAACCTGCCCGAGGGTATGGTGGCGGGCCTTGCCGCTGCACTGGCTTTGACCGGGGAGCCGGATGCTATCAGCGGTGCGCTGGCGCTGAGCCTTGGCATCGGTCTGCAGAATATCCCGGAAGGTGCAGCAGTCAGCCTGCCGCTGGCCCATAATGGCCGCACCCGCAGTCAGGCGTTTTTTGCGGGAGCGGCTTCCGGGCTGGTAGAGCCGTTGGGGGCATTGCTTGCCTTTGCTCTGGCCGAATGGGTCAGTGCTGCGCTGCCGTGGCTGCTCAGCGCAGCGGCGGGCTGCATGGTGTGCGTGACCGCACAGGAGATGATCCCGCAGGCCGTGGAGGGCGATGAGCCTGCCGGTGTTGTAAGCATTGTGCTGGGATTTGCGCTGATGATGGCACTGGATGTGGCATTGTAAGAAAAAAGGGGCTGCTGCAAAATCAATGCCGTTAATAAAATAACAGGATAAAAGCAAAGCGCAGTACAAACATAACGCGAAAGCGCAGAGAATGTACTGCGCTTTCTTGGATTTTTGAGAACATCACATTTTCTGACTTTGGGCTATCCTATTTGATCGTTTCATGCGTGGGCCGTGAAATGATACCTCCCACCCCTTGCAATCTGCCTGCGTTTATGGTACAATATTCTGGCATTCAGAAGGATGTGTCGGACAGCGCCTGCTGCGTGGTTCGGCATACGGATGCGGGTCCTGTACGATGGATTCGCTGTGAACCAGGTCAGGTGGGGAACCAAGCAGCCTTAAGCAGTGCGTTCGTGCGTTTCAGTAAGCCTGCATCCGTATGCCGAGTTACGCAAGGCGGGGACAAAACCCCGTCAGCGCTGTCCTTTTTATTTTGCAGGAAAGGGGAGAGAACCATGTACCGTGCCTTGTACCGCAAATGGAGACCGCAGCGTTTTGAGGATGTGGTAGGCCAGCGGGCCATTGTTACTGCGCTGAAAAACCAGATCACGGCAAACCGTGTGGGCCATGCCTACCTGTTTACCGGCGTGCGCGGCACCGGCAAAACCACCTGCGCCAAGATCTTTGCAAAGGCAGTCAACTGCCTGCATCCGGTCAATGGAGACCCCTGCGGCGAGTGTGAGATTTGCAAGGGCATCGATAACGGCAGCATTCTGGACGTGGTGGAGATGGATGCGGCTTCCAACAACGGTGTGGACGATATCCGCGACCTGCGCGACGAAACAGCTTACACTCCCAGCGCCTGTAAATATAAGGTATACATCATCGATGAGGTGCACATGCTGTCCACAGCAGCATTCAATGCGCTGCTCAAAACGCTGGAAGAACCGCCTGCCCACGTCATCTTCATTCTGGCAACCACTGAAATCCAGAAGGTGCCCGCCACCATTCTTTCCCGCTGCCAGCGGTACGATTTTACCCGCATCGGGCCGGAGGATATCGCCCGCCGGGTGGAATACATTGCAGGGGAGGAAAAGCTGGAGCTTTCGCCGGACGGTGCGGAACTGATCGCCCGTCTGGCCGACGGTGCGCTGCGCGATGCGTTGTCCATTCTGGATACCTGCGCAGGCGTTACGGCGAAAATCGACGCCGATGTGGTGCGCCGCATGGCAGGTGTGACCGACCGCAGTTATCTGTTCCGCATTTCGGACGCACTGGAAGCGCAGGACGGTGCCACAGCACTGGCCCAGCTGGCACAGCTTCGCCAGCAGTCTGTGGATGTCAAGCGTCTGACAGAGGAATTGATCGCGCATTATCGTGCTTTGATGCTGGCAGCATTGCCGGGCGGGCAGAGCCTTCTGTCCGGCGTTTCGCCGGAGGAGGAGGCTTTGTATCTGGAAAAAGGCCCGCAGCTGGGCCAGCGGGAGGCCATTCGTGCCATCCGTGCGCTGGGCAGTGCGCTGGAACATATGACCCGCGGCAGCGACCAGCGGATCGAGCTGGAACTTGCATTGTTTGGCTTATCCGAACCGCCCCAGCAGCCGCAGGCAGTTCCTGTGCAGGCCGCGCCTATCCGTGCTGCAGCTCAACCCGCAGCGCCGCAGCCGTTTGCATCGGCAACTGCTGTGCAGCCCTTTGCAAGCGCTCCGATTTCCCAGCCGCCAATACCGTCCGTTCCTGTGGTGCAGCCTGCAGCGGAACCGAAACCTGTAAAGGCAGAACCTTCCGTGCCGTCGGAAATATCTGTAGAGCAGACTTCACCCGTCCAGACCGAAGAGCTGCCGCCGCTGCCGGAGGAACCGCCCGTGCAGCAGGCCGGAATGCTGCCTTGGGACGAGCCTGCCGCGCAGGCCGCACAGTCAGCTGCACCCGTGCCGGCAGAGTTGGAACCTGTTCCGCAGCCAGAACCGCCCAAACCTGCACCCACGCCCGCTGCAAAGCCTGTGCCGGAAAAGCCACAGGATGCCGGGCAGGAAGGGACTGTGCTGTATCCGTACTGGCCGCAGGTGGTACAGCAGCTGCAGGAAAAAGATCCCATGCTCTACACCTATCTGCGCAAGTCCAAGGCTTACTTTGATGGCACCCGCGTGCTGATCGACGGCGGCAAGACCTTCCGCGATTTTATCCGCGCCAATAAGGACAGCCAGCGCCTGATCAAAAAGCTGATCAAGGATGTGTCCGGTACGGCGGTGCCCATTGGTCCCTATGAACCAAAGAGCGCTGGCAAAACGGTCTCCAACGCAGAGCAGTCGCTTCGTGCACTGGAAAAGCTGGGGTTGGATGTGTCCATTGAGGATTCCGCAAGGAAAACGAGATCATAAAAATACATTGCATCAATAAGGAGAAACGATTATGAAAGCAAGAATGCCCGCAGGCTTTGGCCGCCCCGATATGAACGCCCTCATGCGTCAGGCACAGAAGATGCAGGAAGATATGAAAGCCAAACAGGCCGAGCTGGAAGCTGCCGAGTACACCGGCAGCGCTGCCGGTGAGATGGTCACTGTTAAGATGAACGGCAAGCACGAAGTGCTGTCCATCACCATCAAGCCCGAGGCTGTGGACCCGGATGATGTTGAAATGCTGGAAGATATGGTGGCTGCTGCCATCAACGCAACCGTCAAGCAGGTGGACGAAACTGCCGAAGCTGAAATGGGCAAGCTGACCGGCGGCATGAACATCCCCGGTCTCTGATCCGGCAGGAGGGAAGAACATGGGCTATACTGCTGCCCCGCTGGAAAAGCTGATCGAAGAATTCAGCAAGTTTCCGGGGATCGGGCGCAAGGGCGCTACCCGCATGGCGTATCAGGTGCTGAGCATGTCGGACGAAGATGCCGCCGCACTGGCGGGAGCCATTCAGGGTGCCCACACCAAGCTCCATCGCTGCCGTATCTGCCAGAATTATACAGAAGCGGATATCTGCCCCATCTGTGCCAGTGCAAAACGCGATCCTTCTGTGATCTGCGTGGTGGAAACGCCCCGCGATGTGCAGGCGTTTGAACGCACAAGGGAGTATCACGGCTTGTACCATGTGCTGCACGGCCTGCTCAGCCCGATGGACGGCATTACTGCCGAACAGCTGTGCGTCAAGGAACTTCTGGCCCGCCTGGGCGACGGCAAGGTGAAAGAGGTCATCATGGCCATGAACCCCACGGTGGAGGGTGAAGCTACCGCCATGTATCTGGCAAAGCTTATCAAGCCTCTGGGCATCAAGACCACACGTCTGGCCTACGGTCTGCCGGTGGGTGCAAGTCTGGAGTACACAGACGAGACCACCTTGTATCGTGCACTTTCTGGCCGTGGTGAGCTGTGAATTGGGAAAAATTTACAGTTTCTTCAAAAACAGCCCTTGCAAAACCATAAAAAAATGGTATACTGATACAACAAACCACAATGGAGAAAGGAGGCGCGCGGAATGGCACCCACTAAGGAGCGTCCGGCAACAAAAACCATTGCCACAAACCGTGAAGCGCGCCATGAATACTTCGTTCTGGAAGCGCTGGAAACCGGCGTTGAACTGAAAGGTACGGAGGTCAAGAGCCTGCGTGCCGGAGGGGTCAACCTGAAAGACAGCTGGGTCGATATTGAGGATGGTGAACTGCTGGTAAAGGGAATGCATATCAGTCCCTACGACCACGGAAACATGTTCAATCAGGATCCGATGCGCGTCCGGCGCCTGCTGGCACACAAAAGTGAGATCCGGCGGCTGCATCAGCAGTGCAAGCTGCAGGGATATACCCTTGTGCCGCTTTCGCTCTATTTCAAACATGGCCGCGTGAAAATGGAAGTGGGCCTTTGCAAAGGCAAAAAGCTCTATGATAAGCGTGCCGATGCCGCCCAGCGCGATGCAAAGCGTTCCATTGACCGTGCCATGAAGTCCAACGGCAAATACTATTGATCTTTTCAGACCGCTTCCTGAAGCGGAACTTTTTCAAAGCTTTCTGCACACCGCAAGGTGTGCTTTATAAGGGGGCGTAAAGGTTTCGACGGGGAGAGCGAGGTCTGGGCAGCGGGTAGCAGTGGGGGAACTGCTCTATAACTCCTCCAAAAAAATTAACTGACAATAACAATTCTCAGTTGCTCGCAGCCTGAGTGCTGCGCGTTCCGCCCACTCTTGTGTCATGTGGGGCCGGGGCGTCCTTTAGACACAGCACCTGAACGGACTTAAGCTTTGCGGACCGGCAGGAACTCATGAAGCTACCAATGCGCTAGCCTGACGATCGGCGTGGCGCGGCGGGAATGTTGTAGATCGCCTGCACCCGGAGACACCTACACTGAACTCTTTTCGGACATGGGTTCGACTCCCATCGCCTCCACCAACAAAAAGCACCTGGATTCATTGAAATCTGGGTGCTTTTCTTTTTGCTGAAACTGGTTTATAAAGCACGCTATATCACAGAACGATTCGCTATTAGGGCGGCTTTTGTCACAATTTGTACGTATTTCCAGCAAAACAGAATGATTGTATAAAATTTATACACCCGCTAAAGTTTGTTTGTTGTCTGCTGCGGCGGCGCGGGGTATACTGTTGCCATAAGGACGGCGCAAGGATGCCGAAAAAAGCAATAAAAAGCAGGGAGGCTTTTCTATGTACTATTCCAGTGGCAACTATGAAGCATTTGCAACTCCTAAAAAGCCGGAGGGTGTCGATCATAAATCTGCATATATCATTGGTTCCGGTCTGGCCGCACTGACGGCTGCATGTTATCTGGTGCGTGACGGCCAGATGAAGGGCGAGCATGTGCATGTGTTTGAGAAAGACCCCATCCCCGGCGGTGCCTGCGACGGCTACAAATACGATATCGGTTACGTGATGCGCGGTGGCCGCGAGATGGATAACCACTTCGAGGTCATGTGGGATCTGCTGCGCTCCATTCCGTCTCTGGAGACCGAGGGTGCCAGTGTGCTGGATGAGTACTACTGGCTGAACAAGGAAGACCCCAACTATTCACTGTGCCGTGCTACCGTCAACCGCGGCGAGGATGCCCACACCGATGGCAAGTTCGGCCTGTCTGATAAGGGTGCTATGGAGATCATGAAGCTCTTCTTCACCCCCAACGAGCAGCTGCAGGATAAGAAGATCACCGATTTCTTTGATGATGAAGTGCTGAACTCCAACTTCTGGCTGTACTGGCGCACCATGTTTGCCTTTGAAAACTGGCACAGTGCTCTGGAAATGAAGCTCTATCTTAAGCGCTATATCCACCATATCGGCGGTCTGCCGGATTTCACTGCCCTGCGTTTTACCCGCTACAACCAGTATGAGTCCATCATCCTGCCCATGGTCACTTACCTGAAGGACCACGGCGTGCAGTTCCACTATGAGACCAAGGTCGTGGACGTAAAATTTGATATCAATGGCAAGCGCAAGCAGGCAAGCAGCGTGGTCGTGGAGCATGCGGGGGAGACCAGCACCATCGGCCTGACCGAAAATGATCTGCTGTTCATCACCAACGGCGGCTGCGTGGAAAGCTGCACGATGGGCGCACAGGACAAGGCAGCAGGCTTTGATCCCACCATCAAGCCGGGTAACGGCTGGGACCTGTGGAAGAAGATCGCTGCACAGGATCCCGCTTTCGGCCATCCCGAGAAGTTCTGCTCCGACCCGGAACATTCCAACTGGGAGAGCGCTACCATTACCACCTTGGACGACAAGATCCCGCAGTATATCCAGAAGATTTGCAAGCGTGACCCGTTCAGCGGCCACACCGTCACCGGCGGCATCGTCACGGTTAAGGACTCCAACTGGCTGCTCAGCTGGACGCTGAACCGTCAGCAGCAGTTCCGCGACCAGCCTAAGAACCAGCTGTGCGTCTGGGTCTACGGCCTGTTCAGTGATAAGCCCGGCAACTACGTCAAGAAGGCCATGCGCGACTGCACCGGCAAGGAACTGTGCATGGAATGGCTGTACCACATTGGTGCGCCCGAGGATCAGATCGAAGAGCTGGCCGAGCACAGTGCCAACACCATCCCGGTCATGATGCCGTATATCGATGCATTCTTTATGCCGCGTGCGATGGGCGACCGTCCTGATATCGTGCCGGAGGGTGCTGTCAACTTTGCCTTCCTGGGCCAGTTCGCCGAGACCGGTCGTGACACCATCTTCACCACCGAATACTCCATGCGCACCGGTATGGAAGCTGTGTACACCCTGCTGGACATCGACCGCGGTGTGCCCGAGGTCTGGGGCAGCACCTATGACGTACGTGCCCTGATCGATGCAACGGTCAAGCTGCGCGACGGCAAGAAGATCACCGACATGGATCTGCCGCTCATCCCGCGCCTTGCCATGAAGGAAGCTTTGAAAAAGATCGAGGGTACCGACCTTGAGAAATTCCTCAAGGAATACAATGCGATTTGAGCTCGTTGCTCTGATCTGTTTTTGAATCCCCCCTTTGAAAATAGCCCGCTTTTGCAGTCAACGACTGGCTGCAGATGCGGGCTGTTTTTTGCTCTGAAAAGGAATAATGTTGCACAAAAAGTGTGACCTAGTACCGTGAATTATGAACAAATTGTGCGATTCCGGGTTGTTCTTGGGTGTTTTGTGTGTTATGCTTAATATAACAAGCGTCGGGCTGGTTCTGTGCGCCCGATAGAATACAAAAGAGAGTTTTATGAGGAGGTCGTTTTTCCATGAAACAGCTTATCTCCCGCCGCAGCTTCCTGAAAGCCGCAGGTGTCACCACAGCCGTTGCTGCCGTGAGTCTGGGCGCACCCGCTGCGTCTGCATGTTACCCCGGCAGCTTTAAGGACATTACGATCCTGTACACCAACGATGTTCATACTTACATCGACAAAAAATCGCCGGAACTGACCTATGCTGCCATCGCAGCTTTGAAAAAGAGCTATCAGGATGCAGGCAAAAATGTCCTGCTGGTAGATGCGGGCGACCATATTCAGGGTACCGCATATGGTTCCATGGACGAAGGTGCATCCATCATCCAGCTGATGAACGCCGCTGGCTATGATGCTGCAACTCCCGGCAACCATGAATTCGACTACGGCATGGCCCGTGCAAAAGAGGTAATGGCTGAGGCGGATTTCCCGTACCTCTCCAGCAACTGGGTTAATCTGCCGCTGGGCAACCGCGTTCTGCCGGATGTCAAATACTTCACCATCGGCGGCCGCGTGATCGCATTTGTGGGCATCACCACGCCCGAGACCTTCACCAAGTCTACTCCGGCTTACTTCATGGATAAGAGCCAGAGCCGCTATATCTATGATATTCTGGGCGGTGACGACGGCCAGAAGCTGTACAAGGCTGTGCAGAAGTCCATTGATAAGGCCAAGGTTCTGGCTGACTACGTGATCGGTCTGGGCCATCTGGGCGTTGATCCTTCCTCTTCGCCCTGGACCAGCAAGGAAGTCATCGAGCACACCTCCGGCTTCGATGCATTCATCGACGGCCATTCTCACACCAAGATGGAGTGTGAGTGGGTGAAGGATCTGTCCGGCAAGGCTGTCGCCCTGACCCAGACCGGCTCTTATTTTGCAAATGTTGGCGAAATGACCATCAAGGCTGACGGCTCCATTGCCACCCGTCTGATCTCCTCTTACGAAGGCTCCGACAGTGCCGTTGCCGATATCCAGAACGCATGGGTCGCTTCTGTGGACGACATGCTGGGTGAGAAGATCGCTGTTGCCGATACGAACTTCTACATCTCCGACCCCGAGACTGGCAAGCGCCGCATCCGCATGGCAGAGACGAATCTCGGCGACTTCGTGGCCGACGGCATTTACTCCTACTTCAATGAGGTGGAACAGCTGCATTGTGACATCGCTATCATGAACGGCGGCGGCATCCGCGCCGATGAGAAAGCCGGCTACTGGACCTTCAAGACCTGCAAGCAGGTCAGCCCGTTTGGCAATGTGGCATGTCTGATGTCTGTCACCGGCAAGCAGATCCAGGATGCACTGGAGTTTGCGGCCCGCTTTGCCGGAACGGAAAAGGAGAACGGCGGCTTCCTGCATGTGGCAGGCGCTTCCTACGAGATCCACACCGATATCCCCAACACCGTGCAGACCGACGAGAAGAATGTCTGGATTGGCAGTGCCACCGGCACTCCGCGCGTGCAGAACGTGAAGATCTACAACAAGGCTTCCGGTACTTATGAACCGCTGGACGAGAGCAAGACCTACGCTCTGGCTGGCATGAATTACACTCTGCGCAATCTGGGCGATGGCTTTGCCATGTTTGATGGCGCAGAGCTGATCAAGGACTATGTGTCTGAGGATTACCTCGTGATGTCCACTTACGCAATGAGCTTTGGCGGCGTGGACGGCGAGGGTCTGCCGCATCTGACCACCGCAAACAGCCCGCTGGCCGATTACCCGGGCTATCTGCTGGATTACGAGAATCCCTACGGCGCAGGCCGCATCAGCATTCTGTAATAACTGCATAAAAATGGGCGTACCGTCGCAAAGACGGTACGCTGTTTTTGTATAACAATATAGAACGAAAAAAGCCATCCGGCATAAACCAGATGGCTTTTTGGTTGACCGTTGGAGAGTATAGGCGAACTTTTTGACACATCCGAAAGTCCTGAATTATCGTCATTTTCTCCAAGGTCAAGGGCGATGTTTACGGTATCGTCTTTTCCGAAGCTGTTAAACACCAGCTTCAAATGGTCATCATCGTAGACATAAACGGCTATCAAGAAAGCATTGAATAATTTTTCTTGATATGCCCGGTCATGAACATTTCCATGCCTGAAAGCCAACAGGCTGGAAATGAGATCTTTACGGTCAACGTGGACGATTTCCTCTTTGGCAAGTGCCAACTTCGATTTCAAGTCGGTCTGCTGCCGTTCGAGTTCGATAAGCCTGTCGCGGGTCGTTTCAGTGATAACGCCCATCTCAATGGCTTTCATCACGTTCGAGATAGAAGACTGCACAGCAGAGAGATCGTTTTCAATCGAGTCAATCTGGAGCTTTCTGTCCTCGTCCTCCCAGTAAGCAATAGTCTGGTCGGTGATCCACTCGATTGCGTCATCTGTCAGACAATATTGCTTGATGGCCTGTGCCACCGCTGGCTCGACAACATCCCGGCGGATATTCTTCTTGTCGCAGGTATGGCCGACACGTCTATTCTGACAGGCGTAGTAATGATGCACATCCCCGGTCTTTGACCTGCCGGACATTCCGATCATGTAGCCGCCGCACTTCCCACACCGCAGTTTTCCAGTCAAGAGGTAATCTTCATCGCTGGGGCAGTGGTGCCTATTTTTGCTTTTTTTCACCTTGAGAACCTCCTGCACCTTGTACCACAAAACATCGTCAACGATAGGCGGGATGCCTCCCTCGATGCGGGTATCGCCGTATATGTAAATTCCACGGTATCGCTCGTTACGGCACAGAACCTTGAAGCTGCTTTTGTTCCATTCGCTGCCGGACTGCGTTTTTATCCCTCGGCGGTTCAAATCGCGGGCAATGTCCATAAACATTTCGCCAGAAGCAATACGAGTGTAAATCTCCCGGACGATTGCTGCTGCGGGTTCATCAACAACAACCTTGCCATCTTCGCCACGCTTGTAGCCCAGCGGCTGCCGGCCATTCGCCATGCACTTGCTGGCGTTGTCCATCAGGCCACGGCGCACATCTTCGGCCAAGTTGTCCGAGTAGAACTGGTTGACGTTCATCATACTGCGCAAGGCAAAACGCCCAGCGGCCGAATCGTCAAAATCCTCCTCGGCGTAGAACACCTTTACACCGCAATCCATCAGGCGGGATTCATTGACCATGGCCTGCATCATGTTTCGACCCATGCGGTTGGACTTCCACGCCAAGACATATTGAAACTTTCCGTCCTCGGCATCTCGCATCATCCGTTGAAACGCCGGACGGTTGTCGGTGCGGCCGCTGATCGCGCGGTCTTCGTAGGTGTCGGTGATGGTCAGCCCAAGTTCTGCAGCGTGTTTCCGGCAGGCCTCAATCTGCTGTTCGATGGAAACATCCCTTTGGTTATGGGACGAGTAGCGGGCATAGATGATGGCGTTGCCCCCGGCGGGCTTCTTCTTTTTTGCCATTATCCAACACCACCCACATCAAAACGGTAGATGCCATTGTCATCCGCAAACGGAATTGGCTTTCCATTCCACATTCCGAGGGCTTCTAGTTCCGGCATAAGTTCAAACCATTGCTGTTCTGAAATGATTGGAATGTTTAGGGCGGCAGCTCTGTCGATTTTCTTTTGCATCGGGTCACTGCACACGATTAAAAGACCGGTCTTCTTTGACACGCTCATGTCTGCGGCCAGACCATACGCTGAAAAAATATCAAGAAAATCCGTCCGGCTCCTCAACATGGCGGGATTCCCTGTCACATAGACATTCCTAAAATCTTGCAAGTGAAGTGCAATTTCTTTCAAATCCATAAGAAATCACCTATTCCGTTACGTTTTTACCCTGCACGTTGCCAGTTGTAGTCAAAATCATAATTATTCATCGTATTCTGGCATTATTTTACAAACGGCTGAAAACCGTATGTTATTCTGGTATAATCAGATAAACTGCTGGCAGTAATTTTACAGAAAGGAGCGGAATATTATGGACGTTTCCATCGATTCCGATGATGTCCGAGAGCAGCTTCGCGCCATGCTGGCACTTGAACTGTTCTTGCATCTGTCAGCAGAAGATCAAGAACGTGTCATTGCTTTTCTAAAAAGCCTTTCATAACATATAGAACGGCCTTTTTCTGCTCGGTGCTGAGCTGATTAAATAGTTCGACGAACTCTTTGCTGCGCTCATCCTCTTCCATGGGGATGGGCGCAGTTTTTCTTTCCATGGGAACATCGTATCCCATCAGCCATACCTCTGAAACATCAAGGGCTAATCCCAAGATGGTTAGCTTATCTTGCCGAGGAACGATTTTCCCTGAAACATATTGGGTCAAAGCGGTTTTTCCAAGATTGACACCGTAAGCGTGGCAGTACGGCTCTGCAAGCCTCAAAACATCAACCTGTTTCAGACCTCTGATATTCATAGCCTCTTGCAGACGTTCTGCGGTCGTTGATGGCTTCATTTGGTTCACCTCCGGTATGGTTACATCATATCATGGTATAAACAAAAGTTCAAGTATTCCAGCCCAAAAGTTCAAAAAAAGTGAATTTTTGTATTGACAAGGAGAAATCGTTGTGGTAAAGTGTGAACAGTTCAGTTAAACTGAACCGAACGGAAAAGAGGTGAAAACGATGCAGAGAAGCTATAACAAGCTGCTGGGCCGAATCGTTGAGATTTTCGGAACCAGAGGGGCATTTGGTAAGAGTATGGGATGGTCGGACCGCACCACCTCTCTCAAACTCAACGGTAAGGTTGACTGGAAACAGGACGAAATCGAAGCTGCGTGTCAGGCACTAAAAATCGAAGTGTCGGACATCCCAGATTATTTTTTTGCCCTGTAAGTTCAGTTAAACTGAACAACGGAGGTTCACATGGATAGTATTCCACACATCCACTTGGATGAAATCAGCCCTGAAACTGCCAAAATGCTGGCACGAGGCTGCAAGCAACTCTATCTCAACATCATTGCCATGCCGAATGGGCGGGCGATATTGGATGCCGAGTGGGAGGCCTACCAGCAGAGAAAGAAAGGAGAGAATAAGAATGATTAAGATTCTGATGGCCATGTACGGCATCACCGCAGAACAAGCAGCAGCCCGGCTCCCGGCGGCGCAGTTCGTTCTGACTGCCGCCATTGCAGCTCTGTTCGTCTGGCTGGACAGCAACGGTACGTTCGATGGCGTAGGCTGCTGGATTGGTCGGACACTCCGGGAGGTGCTGGATGCTGTATCCGAGGACTGATGCGGAGGCTGGCTACCCTGACCCTCCTGTGTGCCCCATCTGCCACCATCCGTGCGATACCGTCTATCGCGCCGAGGATGGAACAATCGTAGGCTGTGACCGCTGCCTTGAAGCGGTCGATGCATGGGAAGTCAACGAGTGCTTCCCGGAAAAGGAGTAACCCTATGAAATATGGAAGAAGTTTGCAGGAATTGGCGATTGAACTTGATCGGCAAGCCAAGGTCAAAAAGGACTACGTTGCCACGGCGGGTGCTATGCAGATGACCGCCGTCAACGAGAACTTTGACCTCGTGATTGGCAACACCCCATTCCAGCTGAATGAGAATGCTCACCGTCAACTGGGATTGCAGCTGAAAATCCCGGCACCCTACTACGAGCGGATGCGGGCAGAGAACCCCGGCTTGCTGATGGCAAACGTCAATGGCTGGTTCCAGCAGTCCCCGGACACCCGCCGCATGGTTCGCACCCTTGATGGCACCGCCCGCGCCATTCTCTCCGACCGTTACCGCCGCATCGACAATTACGAGGTAGCCCAGACGGTCCTGCCGATTATTTCTGAAATGCAGGGCGCCCGCATTGAAAGCTGTGAGCTGACCGATACCCGCATGTACATCAAGGTGGTCAATGAGCGCATCCAGACCGAGGTGGTGCCGGGGGACATTGTTCAGGCTGGCATTCTGATTTCCAATTCTGAGGTCGGCATGGGCAGCGTGTCCGTGAAGCCGCTGATTTACCGGCTTGTCTGCACCAATGGCATGGTGGCGGATGTGGGTGTTGGCAAGCGCCACGTTGGCCGCATCAACGAAAGCGTGGATGGCGATTTCGGGATTTTCCGGGATGAGACCATCGAAGCCGATGACCGGGCGTTCCTGATGAAGATTGAGGACACCGTCCGGGCGGCGGTCGATGAAGCCCGGTTCAATGCACTGGTGCAGAAACTCCGGGATGCCAAGGAAGCGCCCATTCTCCCGGCGGCGGCTCCCAAGGTGGTTGAGCTTGCGGCCAAGGAGTTCAATCTCCGCCAGAACGAGAGCGATGGCATTCTGGGGCATCTTATCGCAGGCGGTGACCTTTCCCTCTATGGTTTGGCAAACGCCGTCACACGGCACGCACAGGACGTGCAGAGCTATGATCGCAGTACTGAACTGGAAGCCACCGGCTACAAGATCATCACCATGCAGCCCTCGCTGTTGAAGCGCTGGAATGAGGAGGTGAGCGCCGTATGAGCGGTAGACACATGAATGCCCGGCCAAAAAGGCTGACCCGCAAGCAGAAAGAAGCCCTTTCCGCACAGGGCTGGGATTCCCGCCTGTACCTCTGCGTCCGGGATGCCCCGGATCATATGGTTCTGCTGAACCGTACCACTGGCAAGACCGTTATGTTCCACAAGTAAACCCACCAAGAGAAAAGGAGTAAACATTATGATTCGCAACCCCAATGACATTCAGGATGGCGCAAAGAAAATCCGTATGCTGATTGCTGGCTACCCCGGCATCGGCAAGTCCACTCTGGCCCTGTCCGCACCCCGCCCGCTGCACATCGACTGCGATTTCGGCATTGACCGTATCGAGCCTCGCTACCGTATGCCGTACATCCAGCCCCGTAGCTATGACGAGATTCTGAACGACCTGAAGCCTGAGAACCTCAACGACTTTGAGACGCTGGTGTTTGATACCGCCGGTAAGCTGATTTCCCTGATGGGCCTGTGGGCTATCAAGCAAAACCCCAAGTACGGCCAGCGTGATGGCAGCCTGTCCCTCAAAGGTTACGGCTTCGTAGGTCGTGAGTTCGTCCGGCTGATGGACTACTGCTTCTATGAGTTGAAGAAGAACATCGTGGTCGTGTTCCATGCCACCGAAGAAAAGGATGGCGACAACACCCGCCTCCGCATCAAGGTCGAGGGCCAGACCAAGAACAACGTCTGGGAGCCTATGGATCTGGGCGGCTTCGTGGAGATGTACGGCAACGACCGCACCATTGGCTTCTCCAACTGCGAGAAGTATTTCGCCAAAGGCACCCGTGGCATCCACGGCATCTACAAGATTCCGGCCCTCACTCCCGGCAGCCAGAACGACTTCCTGACCAAGCTGTTCGAGGAGTACAACAGCAAGGCCGCCGAGGAAGTAGCTGCAAACGCCAAGGAGAACGAGGCGTACGAACAGGTTATGCAGGAGGGCAGCAAAATCATTGCTGGCATCAAGGATGCAGACACCGCAAACGCCGCCATGCAGCCGTTCAAGGGTTTGCGGCATCATCTGACTTCCAGCCGGGAACTGAACGCCATGTGGAAAGCCAAAATCGCCGCCCTCGGTCTGGCATTCGATTCCACCGCGGTCAAGTACGTTCCCAAGTCCGCAGAGGAGGCGCAGTAAATGGCCGCATACCTCATTACTCACTCGCTGCTGTCCTCGTGGCTGCACCTTATCCGGGAGAATCCCTACGAGGATTTGACCACAGAGGGCGACCCTCTGGCAGAGTTCATGCTGGTGCTGAAACGTGAACCTACGCCCCGCACCGAGGCCATGCAGAACGGCATCGACTTTGAAAATCTGGTGACCTCCATCATCTCCGGGCACGATGACCCGGACAATCCGTGGAGTTGGGCCGCCGGGCAGATCGCCGCCATCATCCACGGCGGGCAGCTGCAATTCAAGGCCAGAAAAGCCATCAAGGTGCGTGGCATGGACGTTGTCCTGTACGGCCGCCTCGATGCCCTCAAAGCCGGAACCGTCTACGACATTAAGTTCAGCAAGGGCTATGAGCGTGGAAAGTTCTATTCCAGCACCCAGCATCCCACCTATATGCTGCTGATCCCGGAGGCCCAGACGTTCTCCTACCTTGTCAGCAACGGCATGGACGTCTGGACAGAGTGCTATCGCCGGGATGAAACGCCCGACATTCGCCCCATCATTTCGGACTTTTTCGACTGGCTGGATGCTTTCGGTCTGATGGATGTGTTCAAGGAACACTGGAAAGCCTTATGACCGGGCGGCTGGTGGATATGAGTTTCAGCCTGAACCGCAAGCAGCGTATCACGCTGGAAGTTGATTCTGATTTCCGAAACCTGTGGGACAAGCTGAATCAGGAACCGCTGTTGGACATTGAAATCAAGAAGCACCGCAACAAGCGCAGCCACAGTGCAAACGCCTACTTTCATGTTCTGGTCAACAAGATCGCCGCCGAAACTGGCGAATCGGACGACCTTGTGAAAGAGCGGCTGGTTGTGGCTTACGGCACGGTTGCGAGAGATAAGGACGGCTGCACCGTGGGCTTCAAACTTCCGGTCAGCGTGGATGTTCACGACCTCTACAAATACACCCGCTGCTTTGATGTGCGGGAAGAGGACGGAAAATGGTTCAACTGCTACTTGGTTTACAAGGACACCAGCAAGATGGACACGAAAGAATTTTCACACCTGATTGACGGTGCGATTGATGAAGCCAAGGCTCTGGGTATCGAGACGGATACCCCGGAGCAGTTGGCCCGGTACAAGGAGGAATGGTCACGATGAAAGGCCGAATCGTCATCTGCGACTACTGCGGAACGCCCGCAGACTTCGTAGACAGTTCGGTGGTTTACCACGGCCACAGCTTCGGCATGATTTACCTCTGCCCTCGCTGCGGTGCCTATGTCGGCGTACACAAGGGGTCTGACAAACCCCTTGGCCGCTTGGCAAATTCGGAGTTGCGCAACTGGAAAAAGGCAGCTCATGCAGCATTTGACCCGCTCTGGAAATACGGTCCCTACCGTGGCCGCCGGAATGAGGCCTACCGCTGGCTGTCCGAGAAGATGGGCACCCCGATTGAATTTACGCATATTGGAATGTTCGATGTGGACCAGTGCCGCAAGGTGGTCTGCATCATGCGAGAAGAAAGGAACCAGTTATGGAAGATTTGAACGTCCAGACCATCGCTATCCCGGTTGAGGAGTACAAGGAACTGCTCCAGAAGCAGGCCGAACTCAGCCTCATTTATCACAAGGGTGCACGCGGCAGCGTTTACGACATTGGTAACTTTGTGCTGGATTTGATGCTTGCAGTTCATCCGGAGCTGATTACCAAGCAGGAGGACACCGATGCTGAATAATTGCACATTTCAGGGCCGCTTCGCCGCTGATCCTGAAATGCGGACCACACAGAGCGGCCTGACAGTTGCCAGCTTTCGCATGGCCGTTGACCGGGACAATGTCGGTCAGGATGGCCGGCGAGCTACCGATTGGCTGAATTTCGTGGCATGGCGTAAAACGGCAGAGTTCGTTTGCCAGTATTTCCGCAAGGGCAGCACGGCTCTTGTGGAGTGCCAGTGCCAGACCCGCTCCTACGAGGACAAGAACGGTCAGAAGCGCACCGCCACCGAGTTTGTGGTCCAGAAGATTCACTTTTGCGGCCCCAAAACGGAGCAGCGAGTGGATGATGGCGGTGAGGCGCCGCCGGGCTACCAGCAGCCGCCCTATCAGAATCAGCAGCCGCAGCAGATGGGCTTCAACACCCAGAGCCAGCGGCAGCAGTGGCAGCAGAGTGCCCCCAGCGGGCAGCAGTCCGGCTACTCGCAGGGCAATCCCGATGACTTTTCTGAGATTGATGACACGGACGACTTGCCGTTCTGACCGCAACAAGGAGGTGGTTGGATGGTAAAGCCAGACAATTACATCATGATTCCCGGATGGATGCGCACGGAACTGGATTTGAAAGGGAACGAGTTGAACCTCTACGCAATAATCTACGGATTTACGCAGGATGGCGAAACGGAGTTTTCCGGAAGCATCCGCTATATGCAGGAATGGTTGGGCGCAGAAAGTAAACAGACCGTGTTCAACACGCTGGAAAAGCTCATCAAACGAGGATTGGTTCAGAAGCGGACAGAAGTCTTGAACGGAGTGCGACACAACTATTATTTAGCTTCGCCGAGGGGTAGTCCAAAAATTAGACCGCCTAGTCCAAATTTTAGACCGGGGGTAGTCCAAAATTTAGACCACCCTAGTCCAAATTTTAGACCTAATAATATAGAAGATAATATAACAGATATTCTAGTTATAAAGGACGGCGGCACCCGCGCAAACGACCCTAGGCTGGATACGGACCTCAGAAAGATAGTTGATGCCTACGAGGCAAATATTGGAACATGGCCGCACATCTTGACTCCTGATTTGCAACGTTGGAGAGAACTATTCAGCACAGAAATGATGCTTTTGGCTATCTCCGAGGGCGCAAAGAATGGTGCCCATAAGTGGAGCTATATTGAATCTATATTAAGGCGATGGAAAAAGAACAACATCAAAACTCCCGGTGACTTTGAAGCGTGGGAAGCTCAGCGAAAGCCCTCAGCTGGGCAACAACCGAAACGCTCTACGGCCGAGGATTACGATGAAATTTTCAGAGAACTCTTAGGAGGCTCAACGTGACAGACAAAAAACTGAAAGAACTGCTGGCGGTGATTGACAATCGCTATGGCCGTGTCCGCAGTAAAGAAGAGTGCATAATCGAAATAAAAACCTGCGTTCAGGCATTTGGCATGGTTCCTGACGAAATTGTAGAAAAGGCGTTATATGCTGCATTTGCAGAGTGCCGGTTTCCGAAACAGATCATTGTTGACTGGCACGCGGAGATAAAAAAGTTGCAGGCTACTGTGGAGCCCTCGGCAAACGACCTCTGGGCGCAGGCTGCGGCAGCTGCCCGGAAAATCGAGGCAAATCTGTACTACCAGACCCACGGCGGATTCATTGCCCCCGATGGACGCAAGCTGAAAGGCGAAGATTTCAAAAAGGAAAACGCGAAAATCTTCGCCGCCCTCCCGATGGTGGTGCAGCGGTGGGCTGGCTCCCCGGCAGACCTGTCGGAGATTTTCAGCAGCCGCAGCAGCGCGGATCTGCGCCAGTTCGTCCGTCCGGGCTTTGACCGGGCTGTGCAGGATGCCCCGGTTGAGAGTTTGCAGCCCCCGGCTCTGCCCGGCGGCGCAGTCCCGGCACAGATTGGAGGTGGCACGGCATGAGGTCGAAAAGACCATTCCGCAGCCTGATCGTGTGTGTTTCGTGTGCGATGGTTGGCTGCATCCTCACAAGCACGGCCTACTCCCGGCGGGTGAACGATCTGGAAACCGAGCGGGATATCTACGCCAGCAAGTCATCCAACTGGGAGCGCATGGCCGGAGAACGTGATGAAACCATTGACCAACTCCAAACCGAGGTAGACAAGCTGACCGCAGAACTGAACGCCCAGACCGATTTGACCCTTACATACGCCGGGGCGTTCAGCTGCACAGCCTATTGTTCCGAGGAATACGCCCACATCTGTGGCGAGGGGCACGGCATCACATCCAGCGGCGCGAAGGTGCAGCCGGGTGTAACCGTAGCTGCTGACACCAGCGTTCTGCCCTACGGCACAGTGGTCTATATCGAGGGCGTAGGCCTCCGGGTCGTTCAGGACACTGGCGGAGCGGTAAAAGGTAACAAGCTGGATGTGGCGGTAAACACCCATGCAGAGGCTCTAAGCTGGTCTGGATGGGGCTCCCGCCGGGTCTGGGTCATTTCAGGAGGTGTTGAACCGTGAAAAAGCCGTTTGAGACCGAAATGGACGATACCAGACAGGCGGTCGGACAAATCGTGGGTTTGTGCACCACCATTGCGCTGCATCAGGAGTTCGGTGTCGGCAAGACCAGACTGGAGCGCATTAAAGCTAGAATTGACGAGTTGGAGAACCAGAACACCGAGGTCATTATGACCCCGGATGCAAACGGCAGACCCTCCAAGGACAAGGCCGAGGCAATCCGGGAAAGCTGGTTGGCTGGGTGCGTTTCTTCTGACTACCGAATCCCGATGGTGAGAATGCCTCGTGGGCGCAAAGAGCAGCAGTACCGCATGGCTGGCGACAGAGCTGCCAAAATTGCTTGGCAGATTTACGCCAAGGCGGTTATTGATGTGCTGCACTACGGTCCAGACCGCTTGGAACGGTTGCGCAAGGAAAGCCATGCCAACTATGAGCAGCTGAACAAGTGGGGGCATGAGGATGGTCTGGATGTTGCGATGGAAAAGCTGCGCCGCTGTGCTGCTGATGCCATGCAATCCCCGGATCTGGAAGTTGCTGATATCGATGGCAGCAAGGATGCCGTGGAAGTGGACAAAGAGTTCCGTAAGCAGCAGCTGAATTTCATCAAGCGTGTCCGGGCACAGACCCTTGGCCGCATCGGTGCCACCTCACAGCCCGTCAACGTACTGGCCGAGCAGGGTGTGCAGGACAAGGTTCAGGAGATTATGCAGCAGGTTTCCCAGCAGTCGTTTGAGCGTAGGAGGAGACGTTGATATGGCACAAAATGAATACGGCGAGAAGCTGGACAGCAATGGCTATGCACCCAGCATCCTCAGCCAGAGCCCCACCTGTCTGATTTGTGGGCGGTATCGCACCGCCCGGCACGAAGTATTTTTCGGACCGTACCGGGATAAGAGCAAGCGGCTTGGCCTGTGGGCGAACCTCTGCCCTTGGTGCCACCAGAACGGCGTGACTGCCGTACATACCAACCGGGAGGCAGACCTCCGCCTGAAAAAGTGGGCGCAGAAAAAGGCCATGGAATACTACGGATGGCCGGAAGCAAAGTTCATCAAGGAGTTCGGGAGGTCGTACCTGTGATGCCCATCATCGCTATTGACCCCGGCAATGTGCAATCCGGCTACTGCGTGATTGACCAGAAAACGCTCCGACCGCTGGAGTTCGGCAAAATCGACAACGAAGAACTGCTGAAAAAGCTGGAATCGGCTGTCGAGCAGGGATGGCGGTGGGCGGTCATTGAAATGGTGGCATCCTATGGAATGTCGGTTGGTCGGGATGTTTTCGACACTACGGTCTGGATCGGCCGCTTTTACCAAGTTCTTTCCGACCAATGCCCGGTGCGAATGCTGTGCCGCATCGAGGAGAAAAAGCACATTTGCCACGACAGCAGAGCCAACGATACCTCCATCCGGCGGGCGTTGATTGACCGATTTGCAGCCCATGACCTGAAAAACGGCAAGGGCACAAAGAAAAAGCCGGATTTCTTCTATGGCTTTAAGGCCGATGTGTGGGCAGCCTACGCACTTGGCCTGACCGCCATCGAGAACCGGGAGAACGACTACAAATTTTCGACTACTTAAAAGCTACTTGAAAGGAGCTTCATCATGGATAATTCTCTGTCTGAATCCGCACGTTTCGCAGTCTACCGTGAAAAACTCAAGGGCATCTGCGAGGCCAACAACCTGAGCTATGTGTTCATCAAGAACGCATATCCCATCAAGCTGGTTATCCGTCCGCTGGGCGGCGTTGGTGAGCAGATGTCGATGCTGGAAGAAGCGACCGAGGACAATTACATCTCGCCGGGCGCATCCATCCTGTTCACCGTCAAGGACGGCAACCTGACCTACCGCATGAGCAAGACGTTCACGATCTCCGACACCCTGTTCAACAAAATCAAGAACATCTTCAAGAATATGCACTACCTCTGGCTCCAGTTCTTCTTCCGGGATCTGGTTGAGGGCGGCAAGCTGGCAGCTCTCGGCTACAAAATGCCGGATATTCCGGAATCCGGTGGGCAGCAGGATGCGCCCCGGGAAAATGAGCCTGATTCTTCGAATCTCCCCGGGGAGGCCGAACCGCTGGAAGAAATTGAGGATGACGAGGAGGACGAGCCTACCTCTGACGAACTGACGCAGGCCACCGAGATTGCCCGGCAGAACAACGGCATCACGCAGGCCATGTTGGAGGAGCAGATGGGCGTGACGGCTGAAAAGGCCATCGCCCTGCTGGACGAGATGGAGTCGGCCGGCGTAATCGAGTTCTCTAACGGCCACTATCTCCTCGCTGACACAGAGGAGGAATAACCCATGGCAAAGGCAGCAGTGACGCGCAGCATCCGTGATGACCACCAGAAAAACTTCCTCAAAATCTTCGAGGGGCTGACTGGGAAGCATAGCCGCTGGGAGATTTGGCGGGATTTCATCCACCTGACGGCCATCGAGATCTCCAACTCGACGGACAAGGTAAACGCCCTGGAACGAGCCAAGGACTACCAGACCATCATTTCCAAATACTCCGCAGCGGAGAGGAACGGCATGGCCGAAATGCTGGCCGAGGTGGTCATGGGAATGGAGCAGAACCCGGATCAGGATTTTCTGGGGTCACTGTACATGATGTGTGAGTTGGGAAATGACCATGCTGGCCAGTTCTTCACTCCATACGATGTGTGCCGCTGTATGGCAGAGATTACATTCGATGCCAAACTCGTGCCTGACATGGAGGGCTTCATCTCCGTGTCAGACCCGGCTTGCGGAGCGGGCGCAACACTGCTGGCCTTTCTGAATATCTGCAAGAGCAGAAATATTTGCTACCACAACAAAGTCCTTGTCGTTGCCCAAGACATTGACTTTATTGTGGGCCTGATGTGCTACATCCAGTGCAGCTTCATGGGCTGCGCTGGATATGTAGTCATCGGTAACACCATCACAGACCCGGCAACTGCTTACGATGACCGAGGACTTCTCCCGGCCGGACCGCAGAATCGCATCTGGTATATGCCGTTCTTCTCCACGGATGTGTGGTATATGCGGCGGCAGATAGCCAAGATGAATCTGCTGATGAAACCGAAAGAGCAGCCTGCTAAAATCGAAAAGCCGGAAACTAAGCCCGAAAATTTGCAAAAATCTATCAAAACTGAGCCTAAAGCACCCGAAAAAGCGGCTCTTAACGAAACCCGCACCGGGCAGCTCACGTTTTTCTGACCCGAATTCAGAAAGGAGTAAACACCATGGCAGACATTACTTACATCCCCATCCGGCAGCTGTATCCGCACCCGGATAACCCTCGCAAGGAACTGGGTGACCTGACAGAATTGGCCGCCAGCATCAAGGAAAACGGCGTGTACCAGAACCTGACCGTCATTCCGGGTCACTACCTCGGCAAGCAGGAGTACATTGCCCGGTGCATTGCCGATGGCGGCGACGCTTCGGCAGCAGAAGCGGCATGGACACCCAAGGCCGTGTGGTCCAGCGAGGACTACACCATCATCATCGGACACCGCCGGGCGGCGGCAGCGCAGCAGGCTGGCAAGTTTGAGTTGCCTTGCTCTGTGGTCGATATGAACGAGAAAGAGCAGCTGCAAACCATGATGGTTGAGAATATGCAGCGGTCCGATCTCACCGTCTACGAGCAGGCGCAGGGCTTCCAGATGATGCTGGACATGGGCGATACTGTGGAGCGTGTCGCAGACCGCTCCGGCTTTTCTCAGTCCACTATCCGGCGGCGCATCAAGCTGCTGGAACTGAACCACGACAACTTCAAAAAGGCAGAGCAGCGTGGCGCAACCCTTTCCGATTTTGTTGAACTCAACAAAATCGAGGATCTGGATGCCCGGAACAAGGTGCTGGAAACCCTCGGTACCCAGAACTTCAACCGCGCCATGCAGAATGCCTTGTCTGACCAGAAATACCAGCATCGAAAGGCTGAATGGATTGAGCAGCTTCGCCAATTTGCTGTGGAAAATCCTGATGCCGATTACAGTACTCACACACACGTTGCCGGGTACGGATATTGGAACACCGGCAAGGACGTTGAAGTACCGGACGATGCCGATAGCGTAGCGTACTGCTACAAGGTCAGCCAAAACCAGATTGACCTCTACAAAGAGCGCGATTTGGGAAAAGAGAATGCGGAAACGGCTAAGCGAGAGGAAAAGCGGCAGCAGGAACAGTTCTATAAGGACCAGCTTGCCGCCCTCACAAACTATATGTTTGAACTGCGCCGGGACTTTGTGGCGCAGCTCTCCACGGCAGAGTGCAAAAAGCATCTGGGCGAAATCGTCCGCTTTGCTGTGGATGCGTTCGATTCAAGCTGCGATGGCGAGTTGGCAATCAAGCTGCTGGGCATTGCACCCCCAGAAACGGACGGCGTTGACCTGCTTGATTATTTGGAAAACGCCTCGGTGTTCAGCAACCAGCCGGAAAAGGCACTGCTCTCCTTGGCTTATTCGGCCGCTGACGATGGTAGCAACGGATACTGGGGCTGGGTCTGGAAACCCGACTGCCAGAGCGGCGGGTACGGCTGGGAGGAAAACGGCAGTCTCGACGCTATTTACACTCTGCTGGTAGCCTTGGGCTATGAAATGTCTGACGAAGAAAAGGCATTGCAGAACGGAACCCATGCCATCTTTTCCACCAATGCCCCTAAAAAGGCAGATGCGCCCTGCGAAGGTTGCAAGGCGGCGCATCCCGGATGCGACAAGTGCTGCAAGACCTGCGATGACCACTGCAATGCGTTCCAGCTGTGCAGAAAGGAGTATGGCGAATGACCGACCTTGTAAAGTGCGACCGCTGCGGCACACCGTTCAGCATCCAGACAGCCGGCATCCGCAGTACATGGAGCGGCGATTACATGGTGCAGTATTTCACCTGCCCCGGCTGCCACCATCGCTACCAGATTCTGACCACGGACACTGAACTGCGCCAGACCGTTGAACGGCACAAGAAAATTGCCGCAAAAATCCGTATGGGGCAGAGCAAGCATTTCCGGCCGGGAACGCTGAAAAAGTATCAGGCTGAAATGGAAAAGCTGGAGGCCGAGCAGAAAAAGCGGCGAGATGAACTGCTGGACAAGGGCGACGAGATCCTTGCCCGGCTGGGAGAGGAGTAAACCATGGATGACCTGAAAGAATACGCTGACCGCCTCAAGTTTGAAATCATGGCGGCTGACTTTCTGACCACCGAAGACCGAGAAATGGTCTTTGACCTCATCGAGAAAGTGCTGGGTGATGACAATGCTTGATCAGATCTTCATCAACATTGCGCTGCTGGCCGTGGGCGTGGCTATCGGTGCCCTGCTGGGCGAAACCAGCCGGCAGCAGCATGACCGCCAGCTGTTCCGGGAGTACATCAACTTTATGACTGAATCGGAGCACAACAATGAGCTGCTGTTCCGGGAAGTGATTCGGTTTCAGACCGAGAAAGGAGCCGACCATGAGAAAGAGTAATCGCCCGCCGGAGCCCGGCGCACGTGGGCTTCTGCGCCTGACCTGCCCCTGCTGCGGCAAGGAGTTCGGTACATACCTCCACGTTGCGCAAATGTCCATCGGCTGCCGCTGCGGGGCTACGATTTCACTGGAACGTGGCCTTGCGCCGTATGAGTTCCAATGCAGCTGTTGCGAGTTCCACGCCAAGGGCAAGACCAACATTGCGGAACAGGAATTTACAGTGCCGTGCAAGTGCGGCAACCCCATCACGCTGCACTGGAACAAAGACACACGGAGGTACACGGAATGAACTGGGCAATTGTAATTCCTGTCGGCATCGGCATCGCGGTGCTGCTGTCCATCGCGCTTGTCGCAATCAATGTTTCCGGGCAGATCAGCCGGCAGGAAGAAGCCGACGAGGTCAGGTTCTACTGGGACAGCATGTTTATGTACTCCAAGAGAGTCAGCCCTGATGCCCCGCCGGACTATGAGGCCAAAACACTTTACGAGAACCGCAAGGATTTTTGTGCGGGATGTGCAGAGTACCACTTCTGCCGCAGCGCAACGATGGTTTACACGCATAGCCCGCGCAGAAACGGTTATCCATGGATCTGTCTGAAAAGGGGGTGTTCAAAATGACACTGGAAGAAGCACTGCGCTTTATCGACCCGGAAACCGATATGGACGCTCTGGCCGAGGCTGAGTATTATGGCGGATTCAATGGCAAGGAACAAGCTGCTCAAAAGCTGAAAGAAGCATCCCGCATGGTCGTTGACTTTATCCGTCGTGTATCGTGGCACGATGCCAAAACCCCGCCGCCTGTCCACGACGAAAGCTGGGAGAACGCGGGAGAAAAGCACTGCTGCATCATGAGCGAACTTGTGTGGGTCTGCTGCGAAAGCCGGAACACCATGAAGGGCTGGATTGAAAACGGCAAGTGGTACATCGAGGATGGCCGACCGGCGGCAGATACGCCCTATGGTGCTGTGAAGTTCTGGGCTCCGCTGCTGGAGCCGCCGGAGGTAGCGAAATGAAAATCATCACAGTTAAGCATGAGGTTTCGCCGGGGTATGGAAAATGTGAGTTCGGAGGAGATTTTTGGGGCAAAGAGGTATGCAAATACCATGCACTACGCACCCAAACTCACGGAAACAAGGCTCCGCCTGAATACAGGAAGCCGAAGTGCCTGCTGTTCAACTGCTGGCTCGAAGAGCCGTACAAAAAGTGCGAACCCTGCCGCAGGGCGTGCGCGGAGGTTGACGAAAAGTGAAAGCAGTTCTTTTGAGCATCCGGCCCGAATGGTGCAGCCGTATCTTTTCGGGCTGTAAAACGGTGGAAATCCGTAAGACAAGACCGGTCTCGTTGAAAGAACCTTTTAAGTGCTACATATATTGCACGAAAGGAACGAAATTTTTCTGCTGGAAAGCCGTTGACCATTTATATTTCGACGATAGGTCTCATAAGCTATTCGACCGCAGGGTTGACGGAATGGTTGTCGGCGAATTTATCTGCGATGACATCCGACGCATTGGCCCTGAATACTGTGTCGTCAAAGAAGATATCGAATCTGCAATTGCTGGAAGCTGTCTCACAGTACCGCAAGTCAAAGACTATGCCGGATGGAAGTCCGGGATGAGTTATGCAGATTTGAAAGACTTGTATGGCTGGCACATTTCCGACCTGAAAATTTATGACAATCCGCGCGAGCTGCGGCCGTTCACGGGCTTGCTAAACACGCGGTTTGGTGTGCGGCCTGTGGAAGCGCAGCGACCGCCCCAGAGTTGGTGCTATGTGCAGGAAATTGAGGTTGCCGATGGTAAAGCCTGAACCATGGGAAAACCCGATGCTGGATACCATGTGGAGCTTTATGCAGATGGGCGGGATGAAAGCCAACTACCCGGCTCTCAAAGAGGCCTGCATGGAACTGCGTCAGATGCTGATGCAGAAGACCGCCGGGCAGCGCAAGGACAGGTCGAAAGACCTGTCATGGGAAAACCTTGAACGGGTCAAGGTAACCATCATCTGTGAGGCCATGGCTCTGGTGCTGTCCGGCGAATACGAAGGAGGTAAGCAAACAGATGGAAATGTACATGGCAATCTATAAATGCCGCCTCTGCGGAAAAGAATTCTGTCACTCTGGAACAGGCGACAAGGACACGGCGGCCACGGCCACTATGTATACAGTTCTCGAATCTTCTGGCATCACCCCGCAGTTTGAATCTCCAAACGCGCCAACACAGTTTGAATTTCACAGCTGCAAGGATGGAAGCTACGGGATTGGTGATTTCTTGGGCATGAGAAAAACGGAAAAGGACGATGAAAATGAAGTACCGCATTGAGATCTCGGAAGAGCAGCTGCGCGTCATCGGGCTGGCTGTGGACGAGTATATGAGGCTACGCATGGGGCAGTTCGATGATTTGGCTGAAGATCTGGCGTATGACGGCATACCCCGCGTCAAAGCTCTCACTGGAAAGTACACTTACGATACCGCTCTTCAAAAGCGGTGTAGCAACATCAAGAATTTGTTTGATGCCGCCTACAAAATGGCTTTCCCGCCGCGTGGCTACCGTGGACGGCAGCATGATTCATGGGGAACGTGCATTGACCTCGTCCACGCCATCGAGCACCAGCAGTGGCTTGATGCGCCAGAGGATAAAAAAGAGGCACCCGGCACCACATATCGCTCTCATGGGCCTGTCCCTCTGGGCCGGGAACCGTACCCGAAAATCGAGAGGGTGGACGAATGAACTGTATGTCTTGTGCGCATTACATTCCTCTCGACCCGCCCATCTGGCGCATCGATTCGCACGGCCAGACCTACAAGGTGCCGGGATTGTGCAAAATTGGAGCGGACCACATAATTTCTGGGATTCCTGTCTATCTTCCAACGGCAAAATGTGATAAAATAACAGAAGCACCGTTGCAAAACGGCAGCTGAATTATGACGGAGGTAGGCTGTGACATTACAGGAATTGTCCAAGTATTATGACATTCAGATGACCCTCGAAAAAGACCGTGAGGCCTTGGAGAATCTTCGGCAGAAAATCAATCCTGCCTCCCCACAGCTGACGGGTATGCCGCATACGCCCGGTGTTCGGGACAAGGTGGCAGATCTGGCTGTGGAACTGGCTGACATGGATGAGCGTGTCCGCTGGCTGGAGGAACAGGCAGCGGAAGAAAAGCCCAAGGTCGAGGCGTACTGCAAGAGCATCATGGATGCCCGGCTTTATCTGATCTTCCGGCTGCGGTTTGTCCGCTGCTACTCGTGGGCAGAAGTCGCTGGAGCACTCGGAAAGTGCTACACGGAAGCCGGGGTCAGCCGGATGGCCTACAACTACCTCGAATCACATTGACCGATAAGCCCTGCATTTGCGGGGCTTTTTATTTTTGCCCGAAAACTCAAACTCAACCTAAAATTTTCATAAAATACGGCCAAATATAGAAATGAGTTTTACATTTTGGCCGCCAAAAGTTAAATTCAAACTGAAAATATCAAAAATCAATGCAGATTGTTTCACACGGTGATGGACGGTGTAGGACGGTTTCACACGGCGTGTAATGCCGTACAATAAACAAGAACAAACAGCAACGAAGAAGAACGAAAATCAACGAGCAGCAACGACCAGCAACGCTTTGATATGGATTCAGATGACAACGGATGCTCCCGGTGATATGATTAGGATGCAAAATCCGAATCAAGCCAAGCGGTGCCTGCCAGAAATGGCGGGTGCCGCTATTTTTATACCTGAAAGGAGGATTCCGAGCCGCACGCTGCTCTCCTTTGCGTGTGGCATTACCGCAGCACCCCCGAAAAGCCGAGGTGCTGCAAGCTGGACATTTCGCCGTGCCCGGCCGCAAAGAAGGAGATTTTTCCATGTATCAGAAAATCAAGGCAAAATTCAAGGCAAACCCCACTATTTTCTACGCCTGCTCCATTGTTGCATCGTGGGCAGGAGTGGGCAGTCTGATGAACTTCCGCACGCTGGCCATCAACAACGGCGCAGCGGCGGCTATCATCTGGGCGGTGTTCAATTCGCTGGCCTGCATCCTGTTCGGTTTGTTCGCGGAATATATCCCGACAGTCCGGCGGCTGATGCAGAGCAAGGTGATGTTTTACTTCATCGGCTTCCTGACCGTGTTCCAGACGTGGACGCAGATGTCCGGCATCTATGAGATCTTCGGCGACACACCCATCGGAACCACCGGAGGCACACTTATTGTGTACGGCACCTGCATCGTCTTTCTGCTGTTGCTGCTCAAAGACGGCATGATTCGCAACGTGCTGTCGGATGGGTTTTCGTGGGTGGTGGTTTATGGCCTGCTGGCCGTTGTTGTCGTTGCTGCTCTGGTCTACACTCGCGGCAATTTCGTCAACATCGACCCCGGCCTGAACGCTGCCGGCATCCAGACAGGGCTCTACAAGGGCTTTCTGCTGCTGCCCGGTCCGTTCACCTATCCGTATTACTACTCCCTGTTCTCCTACAACGACAAGAACAGCGATGGCACCCGGCGCGGAAACATGAAGATGTCCTTTGTCCTTGCTGGCGTGATGTTCGGCATCTACATGGTGCTGGCCGCGCTGCTCACATGGGTCAATTTCAGCCCGCTGCTGAACACTATGAAGGCTATCCTTATCACCATCATCGCCCTGTCCTCTCTGTCCACCTACCTCTATTCGGAGTATCTGGTGTTCGGTGACACCATGGGCTTCATTCTGGACGTTATCACTGTGTGCTCGTGGCAGATCGTGATTCCGCTGGGTGTCATGGGCATCTGGACGCTGATGAGCGAAATCCGGCTCTACATCATCATTGCTGTGCTGCTGGCCTCGGTCGTGCTGCACCTCGTTTCTGACCGAAAGGAGGATGCACGATGAACATCACGGTAAAGAAACTGGCAGAACTGCATAAGCCTGCCCACAACATCCGCCGGCACTCCGATAAGCAAATCACCGAGTACATCCGCAGCATTGAGATGTTCGGACAGGTGAAGCCGCTGGTCGTTGCCGAGGATGGCGAAATCATTGCCGGCAACGGTCTGTACGAAGCCCTGCTCCGCATGGGTCGGGAAACCTGCGACTGTTATGTGATGGTCGGGCTGACCGATGTGCAGAAGAAAAAGCTGATGATGGCCGACAACAAGGTCTATGAACTCGGCTTTACCGATGTGGATGCCATCGAAGAACTGGTCAAGGAACTGGACGGCGATGTGGACGTTCCGGGCTGGGATGCTGACCTGCTGGAAATGCTGAACAGCACCACGGATGAAGCTGATGAAGTAATCGGCTCCTACGGCGATTTCCCGGAAAACGAGATCGCACCCATCAATCGCCATCAGGCAGAAGAACACATTCCGTATGCCGAAACCCCAACCTACCCGGTGGTTCACGCCCCACAGCTTGTTCCAGACGTCTCCGCTGCCCCGCAGCAGCCCTCCCCGGTGCTGGAGGCGTCTACACCTTCCGAACCGCAAACCACTGCTCCAGAGGCGGACAACAGCGTAGAGCGGCACAGGCGCATCCGTTGCCCGAAGTGTGGTGAACTGATATGCCTGTGAAAGTAGTGGAAAGCAGCATGAACGTGCTACAGGCGGCGAAGATCCGCATCCGCAATGTGTTCGCCTGCGGCTGCAAAATCTATCTGTCGTTTTCCTCTGGCAAGGACAGTCTGTGCATGGCCAATCTCGTGTATGAGATGATTCTCTCCGGCGAGCTTGACCCCAAACAGCTGACGGTGACGTTCATTGACGAGGAAGGGCTCTATCCCTCCATGGTCGATGCAGCACACCGCTGGCGGCGCAACTTCCTGTCGGTCGGCGCAAAATTCTTATGGTTTTGCTTGCCGTTCAAACAGGTGTCCGTAATCGACCATCTTTCCAGTTCCGAATCGTGGATAACGTGGGAACCGGGCAAAGAGGATGTGTGGATGCGGAAACCTCCTGATTTTGCCATCATGTACAGCCCGTATCTCCACTATGCCGGGGAGATGAACTATCAGACATTCTGCTCCAAGGCGTTCTCCGACGGCATCCAGCTTGTCGGTCTGCGCACCGCAGAGAGCCTGACCCGCTTAAAATGCATCGCCAACACCAAGATGGAGCGCATCACCCGCGGCGGCAAGTTCTATCCCATTTATGACTGGTCGGATTCCGATGTCTGGCTCTACATCAAAGAGCGAAACCTTGAATTCCCTGAAATCTATATGAGGCTCTATGAGGCGGGTGTCCGAAAGAACGCCCTCCGGCTGTGCGCGTTTTTCGGTGACTGCGGCACACAAGGCCTCCGCTGGATAGCTGAAACGGACAACGACCTGTGGGAGCGCATCCAGCGGCGAGAGCCCAATGCCTACCTCGTTCTGCTCTACTGGGATTCTGAAATGTTCCGGCGCACCACCCGCAAGCGTGGCGAACTGGAAGAAGAATCCGAGAAGAAGGACTACAAAGCCCTCTGCAAAGACCTGCTGTTCCTCCACCCGGAGAAGTACACCATCGCCAAGGACACTAAGTCGCACCTCGACCATTGGCGCGGACTGTTCATCAAGACGTATGGTATCGCCGAGGAGAAGCACTACAAGACCATGTATGAGGGGCTGCTGTACGGAGATCCCAAGATGCGTATCCTGCGCATCCTCTGGACCACCATCTATAACGACCACAACGCCCGCATCAAGGAGGAGCAGAACCATGGAAAACATTGACGTATTCGCACCGCTGGCATCCCTCCAGTGGGTAGACCGCAACACCATCCACGCCAACGACTACAACCCCAACAAGGTCAGTGAGGAGAACCTGAAGCTGCTGGTGCAGTCCATCCTGACCAACGGCTGGACGCTGCCCATCGTGGTACGCCCGGACGGAACCATCATTGACGGCTTCCACCGCTGGACAGTATCAGGCCGTGAACCGCTGCTGTCCCTGCTGGGCGGCAAGGTGCCTGTCGTAGTCGTAGACCATCACGGTGACGAGAGTGCCGACGTATACGGCACAATCACCCACAACCGCGCCCGCGGCACACACCTGCTCGACCCCATGAAAGCCATCGTGAAGAAGCTCATGGACGAGGGCAAGACCGTGGACGAGATCGGCAAGCAGCTGGGCATGAAGCCCGAAGAAATCTTCCGTCTGTCCGGCTTCACCAAAGACGAGTTCCTGAACATGATGACCAAAGACCATCCGACATACTCCAAGGCCAAGGTCATCCGCAGCATCTGAGAGAGGAGCGTATCACAATGCCTGTCGTAGACATCTACGTTAATAAGCCTGCGCCTGTGCAGGACATGGAGTTCACCTTCGTGTATGACCCTGCAATGGTTGAAGCTGCGCTCCACCCGCCCGACAGTGGGCAGGAGCAGCCGTTCAGTGCCGAAAAGGTACTGTGACGGGGGTACCCTACCATGAGCGGGCTCGTCGACCCCGAAATCGTGCTAGTTAGTAAGGGAAAAATCAGCCATTTCGTTACGCTTTGTATAACGAATTTCAAGGAATTTTCCAGATAGTTTTACCAGAAAAGGAGGTGGTTTCTGGATGCCTACAAAAGAAAGACTTGCTGACAGAAACGTGACCACCACCGAACTGGCTCTGATACTGGGAATCACAGGCCGCAGAGTGCAGCAGCTGACACAGGATGGTGTGCTTACCACCGTCAGCAGGGGCAAGTTCGTCTTGTCTGATGCCGTGCAAGCCTACATCGGCAGCATCTCCCGTGGCGGACTGACCAAGGAAGAAGCGGAGGAAGCCAAGAAGATTGAGCGGGTAAAGGCCAAAGCAGAGGCAACGCTCAAGACCAGCAAGGCCAAAATCGCACAGGCAGAAGCCAAGGAATTGTCCGGGCAGATGCACCGCAGCGAGGATGTGGCGGCCATGACCGCTGAACTTATCTACACCATCCGGGGTGCGCTGATGGCGTTGCCCAGCCGGGTGGCCATCAATGCCGCTGCTCTGTCTGACCCTGCTGAGGTTGCAGAGTATATGCGCGGCGAGGTCAATCAGATTGCGGAGGAAATTGCTCTGTTCCGCTATGACCCGGCCAAGTATGAGGCTCGCGTCCGGGAACGCCGGTCGTGGACTGATAAACTGGGCGGTGACGAGGATGAGTGACAACGCCGCAGTAGACCGCCTGAACGCTCTGGTGTCAAAGCTGGTAGCAGCTATTCGCCCGCCGCCCAACGTGACGGTCAGCGAGTGGGCAGCACAAAACCGCGTCCTGTCCCCGGAAGCATCTGCCGAACAAGGCCGCTGGCGCAACAGCAGAACGCCCTATCTGGTGGAAATCATGGACGCATACTCTGACCCGCGCATCCATCATATCGTTGTCGTTGCGTCCTCACAGGTCGGCAAGTCGGAGTTTGAAAACAATGTCATAGGCCGCACCATTGACGTTGACCCCGGCAGTATTCTTTTCATCCATCCCCAAATGACGGATGCCAAGGAGTACAGCAAGCTCCGTATCGCCCCCATGATACGAGACTGCCCTACACTGCGGGCCAAGGTCGCGGAGAAAAAGAGCCGGGACAGCGGCAACACGATTTTGCAGAAAAGTTATCCCGGCGGCATCCTGACCATGTGCGGATCTACCGAGGCGCACGCTCTGGCATCAAAGCCCATCCGCTATGTGCTGGGTGACGAGCGTGACCGCTGGGCAGTGAGTGCCGGCACAGAGGGCGACCCTTGGGAACTGGCAATGGCCCGGCAGACCACTTTCTACAACGCAAAGGCTGTGGAAGTCAGCACACCCACCATCAAGGGACACAGTGCCATTGCCAAGTCCTACGTCAAGGGCACGATGGAGCGCTGGGTATCCCAGTGCCCGCACTGCAAGGGATTCCATGAACTGCGTTGGGAAGATATTCGGTACGAGTATGACACCATCGAAACCCACGGAGAGAAAACCTACAAGGTCAAGGACGTGTGGTATCTCTGCCCGGAGTGCGCCTGCATTTCGGACGAAGTGACCATGAAGCGGGCACCAGCTCACTGGCAAGCGGAAAATCCCGCCGCCTATGAGAACGGTATCCGCAGCTTCTGGCTGAACAGCTTTGTTTCGCAGTGGGCGGCATGGAAAGACACCGTGCTGAAATACCTGAATGCGCTGGGCGACACCAAGAAGATGCAGGTCGTCTACAACACCCGTCTGGGGCTGCTGTGGGAAGATCGCGGCGATGTGCAGGACGAGGACACCATGCTTGGCCGCAGGGAGGAATACCCTGCGGAACTGCCGGATGGTGTGCTGGTGCTGACTGCCGGCGTTGACACACAGGATGACCGCATGGAGTACGAAATCGTGGGCTTCGGCCACTTCGGTGAAACATGGGGCATCGAAAAAGGCATCATCATGGGCCGCCCGGACAGTGACGAGGTCTGGCAGCAACTGGACGAGCTGGTTTTCGACCGCAAGCTGAAATTTGCTGACGGCCTAGAGCTGCCCGTTTCCATCAAATTTGTAGACGAGGGCGGCCATTTCACCCAAGAGGTGCGCCAGCGCTGCCATGACCGCATCGGCAAAAAGGTTTTCTGCATCAAGGGCTTTCCCGGCTCCGACCGGCCGTTCACAGGCCCGCCAAAGCAGGTGAAAATCACGGTGCAGAACCGCTACATCGGGATGTGCTGGCAGTACCAGTTGGGCGTTGACGCTGGCAAGCAAATCATCATGGACGATTTGAAAGTGCAGGAGCCGGGCCCTCGGTACTGCCACTTCCCACGCCGGGACGATTACGGCCTCGGCTACTTCAACGGCCTCTTGTCAGAGCATTTGATATACAAAGAGGGCCACCGCAACCCGTGGCAATGGGATAAAATCTCCGGCCATGAGCGAAACGAACCTCTTGACTGCCGAAACTATGCCATAGCGGCCTACAAGGTGCTGCCGAAAGACCTTGATGCCATCGACCAGGCGCTGAAAAGGCTGCGCGGCAAGGCACCAGAGGCACCGGCAGTCCCGGTGATAAATATTCAACAACCCGTCTCCCGTCCCCAGCCGCCCCCCGGCCGGAGGCGGGAGAACTTTTTAGACGACTGGTGAGGTGTGAGTTATGGATACCGTGACCATCAAAAAGCGGCTGGAGTTCCACACGAAGCGGCTTGATAACCTGTATGTGGCCTACAACAAGCTGCTTTCCGGTGGCGTGAAAAGCTATCGTCTGGACGACCGGGAACTCACACGTCTTGACCTCGGCAAGCTCAGCGATGAGATCAAAGATGCCGAGGAAAAGGTCGATGAACTGACCGCGCTGCTGAACGGCCAGAGTGCCCGCAAGGCATTCTCCGTTATCCCGCGCGATTGGTGATCCTTTAGGGTGACGGCCCGAAAGGGCCTTTGCCGCGGGCTGGCTGCTTTTTACTCCTTTCCCCAGCCAGCCCGCTTAGTTTGAAAATTACGGAGGCGATTACTCTTGAGTGTCAGATACCGCGTCACCGCTGCACCGCAGGCCAGCGGCTACAGCGAGGCGGGCGCATCCTACAAACGGCGTGCGCTGCGGGCTTTCTTCCCCAACAGCAGCTCTCCGAGCAGCGATATTCACGACAACGCAGATATTCTGCGGCAGCGGAGCAGAATGCTCTACATGAGCGCACCTGTTGCGACCAGTGCCATCAACACGAATCGAACGAAGATCGTTGGCACCGGGCTGACCTTGAAAGCGACCGTTGACCGAAACGTACTGGGGCTATCCCCGGAAAAAGCCAAAGAGTGGCAGAGTAAAACCGAGGCAGAGTTCCGGCTTTGGGCCGAAAACCGCCGCAGTTGTGATGCCATGGGGCTGAACGATTTCTACGGCTTGCAGCAGTTGGCCCTGAAAAGCTGGCTTATGAGCGGTGATGTGTTCGCCGTGGTGAAAATTCGTGACCCGGACAAGCTGCACCCCTACGGGCTGCGGCTGCATCTGGTGGAGGCTGACCGTGTGTCCACCCCGGATAAGCTCGGCGGTATGCTGGATGGCCTGGGCTATACCGAGGGCACAAACCCCAACACCGGGAACAAAATCTATGATGGTGTGGAAGTGGACAGCAGCGGCATGATCGTGGCCTACCACGTCCGCAACACATATCCGCATGAGTGGCGAAATGACATCACCAAATGGCAGCGAGTGGAGGCGGTCGGTGCGACAACTGGGCTGCCCCAGATCCTGCACATTATGGAGTCCGAACGTCCGGACCAGTACCGTGGTGTCCCGCTCATTGCCCCCATCATCGAACCGCTGCTCCAGCTTCGCAGATATACGGAGTCGGAACTGCTGGCAGCTCTGGTGCAGAGCTTCTTCACGGCATGGATTGTCACCGATACCCCGAAGAACGCTATCCCGTTTGACGAAACCGGTAGCGGAGATCTCGGCGGTGTTCCTGTGGACAACCCAAAGGCTGACAACGCCAGCCACAGCCCGAACGAGTATGAGATGGGGCCGGGTACGGTTGCGCACCTCGGCAAGGGCGAGGACATCAAGTTCGGAAACCCCAATATTCCCACCGCAGGGTTTGATACGTTCGTCAAAACGCTGTGCAAACTCATGGGTGGTGCCATTGAAATGCCGTATGAGCTGTTGCTGAAAGAGTTCAACGCCAGCTACTCGGCCAGCCGTGCCTCTCTTTTGGAGGCATGGGAAGGTATCAAGATGCGGCGTGCATGGCTGGTAGGCAGCTTCTGCCAGCCTGTATATGAAATTTGGCTTTCTGAGGCTGTGGCCCGTGGACGAGTAATCGCCCCGGGCTTTTTTGATGACCCTCTGGTGCGTGCTGCATGGTGCGGCGCACGGTGGATTGGGCCTGTGCAGGGCACCCTTGACCCGAAGAAAGAGGTCGAGGCCGCCGTGCTCCAGACCCATCACGGCTTCCGCACCCATGAGCAGGTCACGCGCGAGCTGGGCGGCGGCGACTGGGAGGACAATGTCGCAGAGCTGGCCCACGAAAATGAGCAGCTCAAAGCTGCGGGCAGCGAGGGCGTAATCGAAACCACAGAAAGTGTCACTACACAGGGAGGTAAAGAAAATGCCGAAAGCACCGAGTAGCACCCCGATGGTGAGCATCCAGCGGCCCTGCTATGCAATGGCCAGCACTGACGGCCAGAGCGCTGACATCACCATGTACGGCCAGATCGTGGACACGCAGCCCACGGATTGGTGGACGGGTGAGCCGATTCCGGGTCAGTACATCATTGAGAGCGAGTTCCTGTCCGACTTGCAGCAGGTCGAGCATTGTTCGGAGATCACCATCCGCATGGACAGCGTGGGCGGCGATGCTGGCGTTTCCATCCTGATTCACAACAGGCTGCGTGAGCTGACCGCCAAGGGTACGAAACTGACCTGTATTGTGGACGGCGTGGCCATGTCCGGCGGCAGCCTTATCATGTGCGCCTGCGATACCGTCAAGGCCAACCCATCCAGCCTCGTGATGATTCACAAGTGCTGGTCGCTCATCTGGGGCAACTACAACGCCGATGAACTGCGCAAAGCCGCAGATGCCAACGACGCATGGGATAAGAGTCAGGTTTCCATCTATAAGCGGAAGACCGGCCTCTCCGAGACCGTGCTTTTGCACATGATGTCCGATACCACCTACATGACCGGCAAAGAGGCCGTGGAAAAGGGCTTTGCAAATGAGCTGCTGGATGATGCCGAGCCGGTGGAGATCTCCGCAAGTGCCGACCGGCAGACCATCTACGCCAAGGGCCACGCCCTGCACCTGAGACCGGGCACAAAACTGCCCGGCAATATTCCTATGGCTAAAGCGGCTGCACCTGCGACCGCTACTGCAAATACACCGGCGGCACCCGCCGCCCAGTCCAACGAAGGAGGACATACCACTATGGCAACTACCATCGAGGAGCTTCGCAAGGAAAACCCGGAGCTGTGCCGCCAGCTTGAGCAGAGCGCTTCTGAACAGGCATCCCAGAACGAGCGCACCCGCCTGTCTGAAATTGACGAGGTGGCCAACCTGTTCGACCCGACTATGGTTCAGGAGGCCAAGTACGGCAAGGCCGCTTGCGATGCCCGTGAGCTGGCTTTCCGCGCTGCCAAGGCCGCAGCTGCGCAGGGCCACGAGTTCCTGAAGAAGCTGGCGGCCGACAATCAGGCATCCGGTGCCCAGGGCGTGGAGGCCGTGCCGGGCGCATCCGCAACCGGCGACCCGGAGTCCCTGCCCGATGCAACGGGCAATGCACCCAAGACCCCGGCTGAACGCATGGCTGCGGCTGATGCTGCCGTCGCTGCGCTGCTTGACGGGGACGAGAAAAAGTAAGGAGGAACACTACAATGACTGAGCTGAACAAAAGACTGGGCAGCATGGATTATGACGGCCTGATTGCCGACATCTATCCTAAGCTGGTGGTCAGCGGCGGCACCATCCGTAAGCTGGCCGAGGCTGCCACCATCAAGCGTGGCACCATTCTGGCAAAGTCCAGCGGCACTTCCGGCGATGGCAAACTGGTGGTGCTGGGCACCGCGGCCACTGGCGACGAGGTGCTGACTGCCAACTGCATCCTGTGTGATGACGTTGAGGTCGGCACGTCCGATGATGTGACCGTCCCTGTGTACCTGACGGGCTGCTTCAACACCAACAAGTGCATTGTGGCCGACAGCTACACCATGACCGAGGCTGACAAGGATGCCCTGCGCGAGGGCGGCATCTTTTTCAAGGCCGCTGCACCGGCACTGTAAGGAGGATATATCATGCCTGCTGAACTGAATTTTTTCGATACCTACACCCTGATGGCCGTCTATAAGAGGGTCGTCCCCAAGAAGACTTTCTTCCGTGACCGCTATTTCCCGACCAGCGACGAGGACATCTTTGCGTCCAACAAGGTTCTGACCGAATACATGGACGGCGACCAGAAGATGGCAGCCTTTGTTGCGCCTCGTGTCGGCGCAATCCCGATGGAGCGCATGGGCTACGAGATTCATGAGCTTGAGCCTGCATTCATCGGCATGAGCCGTGAGCTGTCCACCGACGACCTGACGAAGCGTGGCTTTGGCGAGGCCATCTATGCCAACAGTACCCCTGCACAGCGTGCGGCCAAGCTGACCCAGAAAGACCTGGCAGATATGGATGCCCGCATCGTTCGCCGTGAGGAGTGGATGTGCGCCCAGACTATGCTGGATAACGGCTGCACCATGCAGGAAATGATCGACAACCAGACCAAGGGCGATACGAAGGTTGTGAAGTTCTACAACCCCGGCCATGAGAACGACCACATCTATGTCCCTGCTGCAAAGTGGAACGAGGAAGGTGGCAAGTTCTTTGAGGATGTTGCTGCCATGTGTGATATGCTGTCCAGCCGTGGTCTGGCTTCCGCAGACCTGCTGCTGGGTGCCGATACCTACAATGCCATTCTGGATCTCGAAAAGGTGCAGCGCCTGCTGGACAAGAACTCTGGCATCATTGTGGGCCAGATTGAGGAGCAGCTCAGCCCGTATCATGGTGTGGTCTATGGTGGCACCCTGAACTTCAAGGGGCACAAGCTGAACCTGATCTCCGTTGACGAGACCTATGTTGACGATGAGGGCAAGGCGCGGCCTCAGTTCCCCAAGACCGATGCCTTGGTCACCGCTCCCGGCTGCGGCCACCTGATGTATGGTGCCATCACCCAAATCAACTACGGTGATACCAAGCATACCACCATCGCAAGTCGCCGTGTTCCGAAGTTCAGCCTCAATCAGGAGAACGACCTGCGCAAGACCATTCTCAAGGCCCGCCCGCTGGCTGCACCCCACAACTACTGCCCGTGGATCCGCGTCAAGAACGTGGTCGGCTAAGTCTGGCCAGAAAGGAGTATACCGATGCTTGTTGAGATTCTTTGCGGCGGCTATGGCTGCCGCACCAAGACGGGCATTCACACCGTCATGCGTGGTGAACAGTGCGAGGTCAGCGAAAGCGAAGCACGCCGCCTTATCGGGCTGGGCGTGGCAAAATGCGCGTTTTCTGCGCCCACTGCCCCGGAAACCGCCCCTGCGGACGTTCCGGCAACTGCGGAAGGTAACGACACCCCCGCAGCCGAAGCCTCGCAGAACGGCTCTGAGGCGACACACCTCGACCCCGACCAGCTGCACGATATGACCGTTGCCAATCTGAAAAAGCTGGCCGCAGATATGGGCATCGACACCAAGCAGTTCAAGACAAAGGACGCACTCATTCAGGCTATCTGCGCCGAGGACGTTGTGCCCGGTGACGAGTGCACCGATGGCCCTGAACTGGCAGCTGCGATGCCCACCGCATGAGCGGCTTCAAGGACGCTGTTCAGGAAGACCTGAACGGCGTTTTCTTGAATCTGGACGAGTTTGCCGAAACATATACCGTCTACTACGATGGCGAGGAGTACCCAGATGTGCCTCTCGTGCTTACTGGCCTGAATGAGAAAGAGCGTGTGCGCCAGGCCATCAGCGACCACGCACAGGGCTTGTATCAGGTCAGCAGGGTGCTGCACTGCAACATTGCATCCCTCGGCGGAAACCAGCCGGAAAAGGGGTGCAAGCTCAAAATCGAGGAAGACGGTTTCGTTCGCACCTACTATGTGGCATCTTCCGTCTGCGAGATGGGGATGCTGCGTGTGGAGTTGGAGGCGATTGACGAATGAGCGATGTCACAACCGACACTATGATGCACAACGTAAACGCCGGCCTTGCTGTCGATATTGCCGAGGAAGGTTTCGACCGTGTGGCTGCGCTGCTCTCCGGGATTCCCGGCGGCGCAAACAAGGCGGTCGGTTCTGCCCTCGCTCGTGCTGCCGCTGCCGGAAAAACGGTGGCAAAACGAGCCGTGACGCAGGAGTACGCCATCAGCAGCAGCGAGTTTCTCAACCGCACGAAGAACATCAACAACATTCAGAGGGGCAGCGGCGGCGAGATCTCCATCAATTTCGGATATCGGGGCAGCGTGATTCCGCTTCGGGTGTTCGATACCAAGGTGGACCGCAGTGGCCGTGTCGTTACCCGTGTTAAAAAATCCAGTTCCCGGCAAGCCATTGACCATGCTTTTTCGGCAAAGATGGGCTCGCACTACGGAATCTACGAGAGGCAGGGCGAAAAACGGTTCCTGGTCAAGGAACTGTATGGCCCAGCCACGCCGCAGATGATGTACTCCAACGAGAGCGTCATGGATTCCATTGAAGAAAAGATGGCATCCACCTATGAGGAGCGCATCGAACACGAGATCACGCGAATTTTGAACGGATGGGGTGTGTGATATGAACTGCGTTGTACTGCTTGAACAGCTGAAAGCGTTCACCGAGGAAGTAATGAAAGATATGCTTCTCCCGGTGGCCATGCAGAAAGGCGATACCGAACAGGAAGAACGTGCACCTGCGGTCTACCTGATGCGGTTGCCCGACAGCAAGTCGGCCCAGAAAAAGGCCCCCTACATCATCCACCGCATCATCCCTCTGTCCACCGAACAGCAGCCGGGCAGCGAGGAGCGTACGGTCGTTTCTGTGCGCTCTATTTTTTGCTGCTACAACCCGGATGAACAGGAAGGCGAGCTTGCACTCCTGAACATGATGGAACGCTTTCGGGTGGAATTGCTCAAAAAGCGCAAAATCGGCGGCATTGGTTCCGATGGCAAAATGCGGTACCAGTTCGCCCTTGACCTTTCTCCCGGTCACAATCTGGAAAGCCTGCCCTACGATGAGTGGTCTGGACAGTATTACGCCGGAGAGATGATTACCCACTGGAAGCTGCCGACCGTGCAGCAAACGGAGGATATTAAATTATGGCGGTAAAAAAGACCGCGGCGGAACAGCCCGCCGAAACCACCGTGAACGCCGAGCCTGCGCAGAGCAAGCCCGGCGTTTCCATTTACGTTGGTCCGTCCATTCTGGGCTATATCCAGAAAAATACGATTTACCCCTGCGCTGCTGCGGAGGCGGTGAATCGTGACGATGTGAAAATCGCCACCGAGAAATATCCCGGCGTGGCCGACTTCATCATCGATGTGGCCGAACTGAACACCACGCCTGAAAAGGCAAAAGCACGCGGCGAGGCCATCCTTGCGTATGCCCGGATGCTCGCCAAATCCAAGTAAGGAGGATTACATACTATGGCAGATCATGGTATTAACGTCAGCCGCGCCGACACCGCCGTGGCGACCCCGAACGCCGCAACCTGCGGCATCCCCTTTGTCATCGGTACTGCACCGCTGTCCAAGGCAACTGGCACCGCTGCAACCGCTGGCACCCCTGTGCTGTGCACCAGCTACACCGAAGCGGAGGAACAGTTGGGTTATGACAACGACTGGGCAAAGTTCACCGTTTGCGAGGTGATGTACTATCACTTCAAGCTGTGTGCCTGCCAGCCGGTCATTTTTCTGCCGCTCGCAGAAAACGCCGAGGCAGAGGCTGTGGCAGCTGCCGTAGAGCAGGTCGAGGCTTGCCTGACTATGTTCGGCATTGTGCCTGACCTGATTATGGCACCCGGCTTCTCCAAGGAAGCTACCGTTTCTGCTGCGCTGGCTGCGAAGGCGGGCTCCATCAACGGTATGTTCTCTGGCAAGGCTCTGGTGGACATTTCTGCAAAGACCTATACTGCCGCAGTGCAGGCCAAGAACGCTGGTACTTACGACCAGAAGTCCATTCCGTGCTGGCCTAACGGCACTCTGGGCGAAAAGAAGTTCCACGGCTCTACCGTCATGGCGGGCTGCCTCGCAGAGACCGACACCAAAAATGGCGGCATTCCCTACGAGAGCCCTTCCAACAAGACCGTCCACATCGACGGTCTGTGCGACGATGACGGCGCAGCTATCAACCTGACCTACAATCAGGCAAACGTGGTCGATGCCGCTGGCATCTGCACGTTCCTGAACTTCATGGGCAGCTGGACCGCATGGGGCAACCACACTGGCTGCTACCCCAAGTCCACTGATGTGAAGGACTACTTCATCCCCATCAGCCGGATGTTCGACTATGTTTCCAATACGCTCATCAAGACTTTCTGGTCTAAGCTGGACAAGCCGATGAACCGCCGCCTGATTGACACCATTTTGGACAGCGCAAACGTTTGGCTGAATGGTCTGGTTGGCGCAGGCTACCTGCTGGGCGCCCGCGTGGAGATGCTGGAAAGCGAGAACCCCCTGACCAGCCTGATGGCGGGTAAAATCAAGCTGCACGTCTACATGACCCCGCCCTCTCCGGCGCAGGAAATTGACTTCGTGCTGGAGTATGACGCTGACTATGTGACCAGCGCACTCCAGTCCTAAAGAGGAGGTACTACTATGGCAATCGATCAGAGCATTATCAATTTTGCTGTCTACGAAGACAGCATTGAGTATGCGGGAATGGCAAAAGCTACACTTCCTGATGTGACTTTTCTGACGCAGTCTATCTCCGGCGCCGGCATCGGCGGCAACATTGATGCCGTTATTTTGGGTCATCTCGAAGCAATGACCCTTGGTCTGGAATTTCGCACCACTACGGCACAGTCCATCAAGCTGTCCGAGATTCGCCGCCACCAGATTGATCTGCGTGTTCCTGTTCAGTATGAGGATCCCATCAATGGCACTATTGATGCTCGTTCTGAAAAGCACGTTCTTGTCGTTATTCCGAAGTCCACCAAGGGCGGCACTATCGCTCCGGCGACTCCCGCCAACGGCTCCGGCGAGTACGCTGTCCGCTACTGGGCAACTTATCTCGATGGCAAGAAGGTGCGTGAACTGGATCCGCTGAACTTCATTTGCTACATCAACGGCACGGATTATCTGGCAGCTGTCCGCAAGGCGCTGGGCAAGTAATCAGAGCCAATCGTTATGCCGGGGCTGCATTTTGCGGCTCCGGCCTATTTTTTAACTGCGAAAGGAGCAGCCGCTATGAACACCACCATCAGCGATAAGGAGTACGATGCAGCCATCGCCGCTGCGAACAAAGCTGCCACCGACCCTTATGTGTACGTCCACAAGCTCATTCAGCCGTTTGAGTATGAGGGCAAGAAGTACGACACCCTGACGTTTGACTTCGGCAAGCTGACCGGCAACGATTCGCTTGCAATCGAGGCTGAAATGTCCGCTCTGCGCCAGCCGGTTATCGTGCCGAGCATGAGTGCGGGATATCTGATTCGGATGGCTTGCCGGGCGTGTACGCAGCCCATCGGCGTTGACGTTATCGGCGCAATGAGCATTCGGGATTACAACACCATCCGCACCAAAGCAAGAAATTTTTTGATGCTGTCGGATGTGTAACTGATGATGGTGGAGAGTGGCTGCGGCGGCAAGCCCTTCTGATGGCGCAGGGCAACAACACCCCTGCACCATACTGGCTTGCAATGCCTCTGTATCAACTGCGGCAATGGATTGATACCAACAATGCCATTGCTGCCGAGCGCGAAAAGGCGAGAAAGGCGAAGTAGTGGCTCGAAAAGAATGGGAGTTGCTGTTCAACCTGTCCGCCAAACAGAACAGCAACTTCTCCAGCACCTTCAAGGCTGCACAGTCGGCTCTTGTGGAAACACAGAACAGAATCCAGCAGCTGAACAAGGTACAGTCCGACATAACCGCGTACCAGAAGCAGCAACAGGCCGTTGACTCCACCAAGCAGCGGCTGGCCGTCTTGCAGCAGCAGTACGATAACATCCAGAAAGAGATTCAGGAGACCGAGGGCTATTCCTCTGCACTGGAAAACAAGCTGATTTCCAAGCAGGCGCAGATCGACAAGACAACGACCTCCCTGCACACCTATGAGCAGCGTCTGGCTACCACCGGGAACACTCTGCGGGAAGCTGGCGTTGACACCACGCAGCTGACAGCAGAAACCACTCGGCTGGAAACCGAGGTCGATAAGCTGAAAGACCAGCAGGTTGGCCTCAAAAAGACTATGGACGAGGCCGGAGAGGGCGCAAAGGGCTTCGGTGAGAAATCTGTCGAAGCCCTCGATGCCGTTGAATCTGTGCTTGCCACGGCTGGCATCGCAAAAGCCCTCGGCGAAATCAAAGACGCATACATGGACTGCATCAACACCGCAGGTGATTTTGAAGCATCCATGAGCAACGTCGAAGCCCTGTCCGGCACATCCGGCGATGAGCTGGAATCTCTGTCCGACAAGGCCAAGGAGATGGGCGCAACCACCAAGTTCACCGCCGGTGAATCTGCGGACGCTTTGTCTTACATGGCTCTGGCGGGCTGGAACACCCAGTCTATGCTGGAGGGCATCAGCCCGGTGCTGAATCTGGCTGCTGCCGCCAATATGGACTTGGCGCAGGCGTCTGATATTGTCACAGACTATCTGACCGCCTTTGGCCTGAAAGCCTCCGACACCACTCACTTTGTCGATGTGATGGCCTACGCTATGGCTCACTCCAACACGGACGTGATCCAACTGGGTGAGGCATACAAGGCGTGTGCATCTACCGCCACCTCCCTTGGCTACTCTGTCGAGGAAACTACCGCAGTTCTGGCTACCATGGCCAATGCCGGTGTTAAGGGCGGCGAGGCCGGTACAGCCCTGAACGCCATCTTCACCCGCCTTGCCACCAACACGAAAAAGTGCGGTGACGAACTGGCGAACTATGGCGTGAACATCTACGATGCACAGGGCAATATGCAGTCCCTGTCCAGCATCCTTACTGGGATTGCCGGGGTCTGGGGTGACCTGACCGACCAAGAGCAGGCCAACCTTGCCAAGACCATTGCTGGCACAAACCAGTATTCCAAGTTGCAAACCATCATGGCCGGGTGCAGTGAGGCCGCCGCCGAGGGCGGGCAGTCGTTCTCAGACTACACCGCAGCCCTGAACAACTGCGCCGGGTCTGCCGACAAGATGGCGGGCACCATGCTCGACAACATGAACGGCAGGCTGGTTCTGATGCAGTCTGCCGCTGACGGCCTGAAAATCGCCATCGGCGAGGATTTGACCCCGACTATGTCCAAGCTGTACGATGTCGGGGCTAAAGTGCTGGGTTGGATGCAGGGCTTCGTCGAGGAAAACCCCGGCGTGGTCAAGGGCATTGCCGCCGGAACGGTCACGCTTGGCGGCTTGGTTGGAACGCTGACCGCTGTGGCTGCTGGCATCAAGCTGGCTCATGCAGCGGCAACGTTGTTCACAGGCTCGCTGGCTGGCCTTGCTGGGCCGCTGACGCTTGCATCTGTGGCGATTGCTGGAACGGTCACTCTCGTTACTGCGCTTGCTACATCGTCTGACGATGCCGTTCCGTCTGTTAAGGAATTGACCAGTGCGGCGCGAGAGATGGGCGACAGCGTGGAGGAAGCTGGCAACAACTACGATGCCACACTCTCCAACATGGAAGCTACCGCCAGCGTTGCCGACCAGTACATCAGCAAGTTGGAGGCCATCGAAGCTGCCACAAACGGCAATACTGCCGGGAATGCCGAGTATCACGATACCCTTGCCCGTCTGTCTGCGCTGGTGCCCAGTCTGGCAGATGATATTGACCTTGAAACAGATTCCATCAAGGGCGGCACCGAAGCCCTGCGCCAGCACACGGACGCTTATGTGGCCGATGCAAAGGCGCAAGCCCGGCAGGAATACCTGAACGGTCTATACGAGCAGTACAACAATGTGCTGGTCGAAAGTGCGGAAAACGAGACCAAACTTGCTACCGCACAGGCCAAGGTCGAAAAGTCCAATGCTGGGATGTCCGCTGCTTATGATAAGCTGCTTACTGCCCTCGGCATGACGGACGAGCAGTTTAAGCTGACCTATGGCACTGTTCAGGATCTCCCGTGGCGCACTATGAGCGAGGATGTGCAGCAGCTGCGCACCGAGTACATGGGATATTCAGATGACCTCGTTACCGCCCGGCGAGAAGTCGAAAACTACACCGAGGCCGTAGAGCAGGATCAGGAGGCCATCGATGCAGCTGAGGCCGAGTATCAGGAAGCCAAGGATGCAGTCGATAGCCTGAACGCAGCGCAGCAGGATGCCGCCAACAGCGCAAACGATGTGGCTGCACAGGAGCAGGCCGTCACCGATGTTATCAACAACGCCGAGGCGGAGATTCAAGAACTCGTTTCGGCATACACGGACGCTTATAATGCGGCCTATGACAGCATCACCAAGCAGTACGACCTGTGGGATACCGCAGAAAAGGTCGTTGCAACCTCCGCATCCAGCATCAACTCCGCGCTGGAAAGCCAGATCACCTACTGGGACAACTACAACCAGAATCTTGAAAGCCTGACCGAGCGCGCTGCCGATATTGACGGCTTGAGCGATGTTATCGCCAGCTTTGCCGATGGCAGCAAGGATTCTGTGAACGCCATTGCTGGCATGGCAGCTGCGTCGGATTCCGACCTCGCAAAGATGGTCGAGAATTACCGCTCCTTGCAGGAGGCGCAGAAAACCACCAGCGAGAGCATGGCCGACCTCGAAACCGGCATGAGCAATGCCATGGACGAGATCGCACAGAACGTGGCTGACAGTGTGGCCGACATGGACTTGAACGACGAGGCCATGAAGAGCGCACAGTCCACCGTTCAGGGCTTTATCGACGGCGCAGAGGGCATGATGCCTCGTGTCAAGGAGGCATACGAAAAGGTAGCGAACGCTGCCTCTGATGCGCTGGCCGGGGCGAATAAGCGTTACAACATCGACCAGAAGAACGGAAACATCCCCGGCTATGCAGTCGGCACGGAATCCGCTGCGCCGGGCTTTGCCATCGTTGGCGAGAACGGCCCGGAGCTGGTCTACTTCAACGGCGGCGAAACCGTGCTGACCGCGCCGGAGACCCGCGCAGCGTTCAACGAGGCGCGGCAGCTGGAACAGATCACCAGCACAAATGCAATTGACCTGTCCGCTGTCCGGGATGCCATCCGTGAGGAGCAGGAAGCCCAGACTCTGCGTGAAGAGTACAACCGATATGTAGAAACTGTCAATGGCGGCAATTCGGTCTACTTCAACGGCGGCGAAACCCGCTCCGTTACGGAAGTGCAGCTGCCCGGCGGCTCTGCATCTGGTGGCTCCAACACCAGCAGCGCAGCTCCTATCACCGTTGCGCCTGTTTACCACATCTACGGTATGCAAGATACGGATGAACTGCGAAGCGTCTTGAACGCCCAGAATGACGACCTCCGGGAAGCTGTGCTGGAAATCGTGAGTGACAACGACACCGATAATTTCAGGAGGGGTTACGCATGAGCAAAACCTACACCACCGTGCAGGGCGACCGCTGGGACAGCGTGGCATACACGCAGCTCGGCAGCTGCGCCCTTGCGCCCCGCCTGATGGCTGCGAACTCGCAGTATCTGAACTATTTTGAGTTTCCCGCCGGAATCGTTTTGGCGCTCCCGGAAATCGAAACCAAGACCAGTTCGACCCTGCCGCCGTGGAAGAAGGTGGTCACATGAGCGATGAAAATACTGCCCGCCATGCCGAGTGTACGGTGGAGTTTGACGGTGTGGATATTACCAGCAGCATCATGCCATACCTGCTCTCGCTGTCGTTCATCGACAACGAGGAGGATGCCTCCGACGACTTGCAAATCAAACTGCAAGATCGTGATGGTATCTGGATGGAGAGCTGGCTCCAGCAGATGATAGACGGCGATGTATCGGCTGCATCTTCCGACGGCTATAAGGTCGGCGATGTGGTGCAGTTCCTTGGCGGTCCGCACTATAAGGCATCCACGGACAAAAAGGCAAATGGAAATCCCAAGGCTGGCCCGGCCAAGATCACCATCATCAAAGAGGGCGCGCTGCATCCATACCATGTCATCCACACCGATGGCACATCCCGTGTCTACGGCTGGGTGGATGCCAGCGAGATCTCCGGCAAATCTGGCAGCAGTTCTTCTGGTTCATCCTCTGGCAGCGGAGAAGGAAGTCTGAAAATCCGAGCTACCATTACCGCCTGCAACTGGCACTCCGATGGCAAGGACGAAGCCCTCGACTGCGGCGTGTTTGAGTTTGACGGCGTGGTGGCCACCGGGCCGCCCAGCGTCATCACCATCAAGGCCGTGGGCTTACCGTACACGAGCCAGATTCGGCAGACAAAGCAGAGCAAGGGGTGGGAAAAGTACAAGCTCTCCGGCATTGCCAACGAAATGGCGCAGAAGAACGGTATGAAGTCCCAGTTCCTTGCGAAGAAAGACCCGGAGTATAAACGTGTCGAGCAGTACCGCTGCTCTGACATCGACTTCTTGCAGCAGCTTTGCCATGATGCAGGGCTGTCGCTGAAATGCACCGATGGCAAAATCGTCATCTTTGACCAGCAGGAGTACGAGGGCAAGGACGCTGTGTGGACTACCGTGCTGGACGACAAAAGCTATATCAAGTATGGTCATTCGCTCGGTCGGGCTGGAACACAGTATGCGTCATGCCGGGTATCTTACGTTGGGCCTGATGGCAAGGCTATCGAGGGCATTGCCTACGTTAAGGACTACGATGCTAAAAGCAAGACCAACCAACAGCTGGAAGTCATGGCAGCGGTCACCAGCAAGGCCGAAGCCAAAGAACTGGCTGCAAAGAAACTCCGGCTCTACAACAAATTTGAACGCCAAATGAGCTTCACCTTTCCGGGCGACCCCGGCAAGGTGGCTGGCCTGACGTTCAATGCGGAGGGCTTCGGTCCGTGGTCCGGGAAGTACATCGTGAAGCAGTCTAAGCACACAGTATCTGGCTCTGGTGGGTACACCACGCAAGTCATTGGCCGCCATACGCTGGGAGGTTACTGATGAACATGAACGTCGATGTTCGCATCGGAAAAGTTACCGATGTGAACAAGGAAAAACGCCTTGTGCGCGTGAAGTTCGAGGACACCGGGATTACTTCCGGCTGGCTGCCTGTGATGCAGCACTACAAGGCCATTGTGTACACCGAGGAGGCTGGGCAGCATGACCACCAGTTTACGCACCCGTCTCCGTATCAACTGAAAATCCTCAACACCCAGAACGGCACCCGCCAGATTTGGGATGAGGAGGAAAAGGTCACGGGCGCGGACAACTCCACCAACCACCAGCACAAATCCCATGTGGTGTGGTGGGTGCCCGCCATTGATGACATCGTGATCTGTCTGTACCTGCCGTGCTTCAACGCTGACGGCTTCGTGTTGGGAGGGATTTATCCGTGATTGTTGGATGCCTCGGAGACATTATCTTTGCCGTGTTCGATGGTTACGTCAAAACCATCAAGGACATGGCGCAGAGCGTGTCTGCCAGATACACCACCCACCAGCGAGCCGGAGGCAAGGCTCTGGCCGAGTTTACGGGCACAGATGCCGACACCATCACGTTCGACATTGAACTTTCGGCGTACCTTGGCGTGGCTCCAAGCAAGCAGCGCGAGATCCTGAAGGGGTATGTCGATAATCACACGACGCTGCCGTTTGTCCTTGGCAACGAAGTCTTCGGCAGCTATCGGTGGGTCATCAAATCCGTGAAATTCAAGACCAAGTACACAGACGCTTTCGGCGTTCCGACATGGATTACTGCGAGCGTCACTTTACTGGAATATCCGAGAGAGTGAGGCGATTTTATGAGCAATTATCTAGTGTCGGCAAATGACCTGACCGCCATTTCCCTCGGCGAGCAGGATACCGTGGCCAGCGTTCTGCAGAACATCGCCGTCATCCTATCCACGCCGAAAGGCACCGTGCCGGGCTACCGGGAGTTTGGCATCGACATCTCGGATATTCTTGACCGCCCGGAAAACGTGGCGCAGCCTATGCTCTGCGCCGCCATCAAGGAAGCCATCGAACGGTTTGAACCGAGAGCCACCTATATGGGGACTACGTTCAAATCCTCCAAGGACAACCCCGGAACGATGCTTCCCGTTGTGGAGGTGAGCATCAATGCGTAGTACCGCAGACCACCAGTTCATCAGCACCGACGTTGACGAACTGGATGCGCTGCTCTGTGCGGGGTATGAGCAGTTTTTTGGCACATCCGTGCGCCCCGGCAGCCCGGAACGGCTGTTCATCTCGTGGATTGAGGACGCGATAATCTACGAGCGTGCCCTCAGCAATCACGCTGACAACCAGAATCTGCCCAGCCGGGCGGATGGCGGGAATCTGGATGCGCTGGCGGAGCTGTTCTACTTGCAGCAGCGTCCGCAGCCTACCGCAGCAACCTGCACCATGCGTTTCAACATCAGCGAGGCGCGGCAGAGTGCAATCCTCATCCCGTCCGGCACTCGCGTCACGGACGCAAACGCCTCGCTGTATTGGGCAACCACGGCAGATGAATATGTGCCTATCGGTTCGACCTATACGGACGTTACGGTGGTATGCCAAACCTCCGGCACTGTCGGGAACGACTTTGCAGTCGGCGACATCAACACCATTGTTGATGTGTACGACTACTATTCTGGCTGCTCCAACGTCACGGCCAGCGCAAACGGCAGCGATGCCCCGGACGATGACGAGTTCTACCAGCTTCTGCTTGATAGTCAGGCAGCGTGGTCCAGCGCAGGGCCTGTTGGCAGCTACAAGTATTTCGCGAAGAGCGTGTCTACCAAAATCGCCGATGTGGTGCCGAACTCCCCAAGCCCCGGCACTGTCTGCCTGTACGCCATCATGGATGATGGCGGCATTGCCCCGGACGAAACCAAGAAAGCGATGGTGGAGGTTTGCTCTGCCGATGAGGTACGGCCTCTGACGGACCACGTCATTTCTGGTGATCCTGATGTGGTGAACTACAACATCGACCTGACCTATTACCTGACCCGCGATGGAGACATCTCTGCCGCGGATGCACAAGCCCGCGTAAACGAGGCTGTGCAGCAGTACATCAGCTGGCAGTCTGGCAAGATGGGCCGGGATATCAACCCGGACAAGCTGCGGTATCTGCTGCTGGAAGTTGGCATCAAGCGCGTGGACTTGCAACAGCCTGTTTTTACCCCGCTGGAAGATGGCAAACCGTCCGTTGACCTGACCTCCGACAAGGTGCCGCAGGTAGCAAAGGTGGGCACGGTCACTGTGAAGAGCGGAGGGTACGAGGATGAATAACGGCCTGACCGCCGAGCGGATGATGGATTCTTTCCCGCTTGCGCTCCAGAAAGACCCGAAAATGGTTGCTCTGGCGCACTCTATCGCCAACGTGCTGGAGCAGCGGTTGGATGAAATCAACCTCGGTCAAATCTACACGCGCATCGACCAGCTGCCGGAAGACCTGCTGGACATTTTGGCAAAGGACTTCGCCGTAGACTGGTACGACCACGACTACGACCTCGCCGCAAAGCGGCGCACCATCAAGTCCGCGCCCTACATCCATCGTCACCGGGGAACCGCCGGGGCTGTGCTGCGGGGCATCCGGGCTATCTATCCCGGCTCCCGGCTGGAGGAATGGTGGCAGTATGGCGGCGAGCCGTACCACTTCCGGGTCATGCTGGACATGAGCGGCTCCGATGCGTCCTACGTCAGCACCGAACGTGTGCTGTGGGCCATCGGCTACTACAAGAGCCTTCGGTCGCACAACGATGGTGTGTACTACCAGAGCGCGTTCGGCATCGAAATCGTGGCCAGCAGCGGCTACATCGTGTATGCGGTGCGGCGATGCGGCACGTTCCCCAAAACTGCCACACAGGGCGGCATCTCCGCTGGGAACATCATCATCGTTACGGACGAGTTCGGCGGCAGCTACGCTCACCCCCGCACCGGGCAGCTCGACGCTGGCATGTTCCCGGCCACGGCCACACAGGGCCGCACTGCCGCCTCGGAAATCGAGGTTTTGACGGTGGACAATGGTGGAGCCTATGCACCGGAGAAACTGGCTGGAACCTACCCGGAGACGGCCACGCAGGGCTTCGATGATGCGGGGTATGTTGTTGTGCAGACCGCAGACGGCAGCAGCACATACGCGGCCCAGGCATCCGGCGACCTGACAGCTGGTCTGCATCCGGCAACCGCCACATCCGGCGGTACATCAGGCGGAGGGCTTGTTGCCGAGGAATCCGGCCTCGGCGTTTCCTACATCGCAAAGGTGTGCGGCAGCGCACCGGGAATAAATTTTTAAGGAGGTAGCAGCATGATTGATTCGGCTGGCTTCGCAGACCTGCGGGGCTATCTCAAACGGCGCATTGCCTGTGCGCGTTTCCGTGTCGGCTCGACCTACTACACCGTTCCGCTTTCCGGCATCGACATTCTGGCTGATGGTACTGTCCGCGCCAGAGTGTCCATCACCGGGCTGGGCGAGATTACGGTGAACCGTGTGGAACTGCTCAACTCGGACAATCAGGTCTGGGCGCACGAGGACGTAAACATCAAAATCTCGACAGGTCAGACTGGTATTCTGTACTGGTTCGACTTTACCTTTACCGAGAAGAAAAAGGAGGAATGACCGTGTACGCAAAAACGGTATGGCTTGACCATGTAACGGACAAGCCCGGTCTGTACGTCATCAACGACAACCATGACGGAACATGGACCATCACTCCCGCTGGCAAGGTGATGCAGCAGGGCACACCTCAGGATCAGGCACATTTCAATAACATCGAAAACGGCGTATGGGATATTTATGCCGCTTTCGGCATGATGTTCAATACAGTTCGGCAGCAGGGCTGGCAGCTGAACGAAACTGTGGCCACTATCGATAACTCGTGGCAGATTGCGTCCGGCAGCGTGGACCTGACCAATGCTCGTACCTATCCCTGCAACAACTCCAAAAAGAGCGTGTCGCTGGGCAAGAACATGGGCAGCACCAGCTATCTGGTTATGACCGAACTGGTCAAATCCGATGGCCCTGTCGGGGATATTGAGGTCAGCGAGAAGCTGGTCAACGGCTTCAAGCTGGCCTACAACGGCTCCGCAAAGTCTGCCACCATCAAATACATCGCAATCGGAGGTACTCTGAAATGACCGTTATCGAAAAAAATTCCGGCACCAAGATTCCCTACGAGGTCGTCAAGAACAAAATCTGCTTTGATGATGACCTGACCATCAACCTCGCCAAGCGCGAGGACGACCGTGACGTTCACATCGATGTGTGCTACGACAGCTATGGTGAGCTGGTCATCGGCGCAGCTGCCGGCCGCAGCTATGTGGCGGAAATTGATATCCCTGCCCGCCAGTACACCCAGCCGGAGCCCATTGAGGAAGTGACCACAGACGGCGAGGAGAACGCCGAGGGTGGCACCCGCATGGGCAACAGCACCCCGGCGGAGCCGATTCCATTCTCCATGAACAATGTGACCCTGACCCTGTGGGCCATCGACTGATAGGAGGTAACTACTATGGCTGCAAATTTTGACCTGACCAATCTGGCCGTGACTGGCCTCGCACCCGGCAACGAACTGCTCTATGATAACGCTGGTATGCCCAGCATCATGGTGAAGATCCCGAAGATGACCTACAAGCAGCTGGGCATGGGCGAAAGCACCGCCGTGCACCCTGCGTTTATCGTCAACGGCACCGAGGTAGACGCTATCTACATTTCCAAGTACCTGAACATCGTGCAGGATGGTCGTGCCTATTCCATCGGCGGTGTTGACCCTGCTGCTGGCATGAACTTTGATCAGGCTCGCCAGTATTGCGAGGCAAAGGGCGAGGGCTGGCACTGCATGACCCGCATCGAATGGGGGCTGATTCTGCGCTGGTGCATCGCCAACGGTTTTCTGCCCAAGGGCAACACCAGTTTTGGCAAGCATCCCAGCGAGAACGTCTACAAAGCCATTCCGACCTACAAGGACGGTGACAAAGGCACTGGTCGCACTGCCACTGGCACCGGTCCTCTGACTTGGTATCACGACCAGACCCCGTCTGGTATTGCTGACCTCACCGGCAATATCTGGGAGTGGTCTGGCGGCGTTCGCATGGTATACGGCGAGCTGCAGATTCTGGCCAATAACAATGGTGCGGATTCTGCACACAGCCAGTCTGCGACCTCTGCAGAGTGGAAAGCCATCAACGCTGCGGACGGCACTCTGATTACCCCTAACGGCAGCGGCACCACTTCCGGTTCTGTTAAGGCTGACCATATCAACAACAAGCTGGTCTGGTCCACCAATATTACCGTCAAAAAGGACGAATCCGACTACGAAACCGAGGCGCAGATTGAGTGCGACAGCACCATCAAGGACGGCGCGAAGCTGTGGCTGTACAACCTCGGTTTCTTGGAGTATCCCGGCGATACGCTGGAAGATGGCAATGGCTGCTGGTTTAACAATGGCGCTGCCGAACGGTGCTTCTCCTCCGGCGGCAGCTGGAGCAACTCCTCTTGCGGCCTCGCCTCGTTCAGCGGCCACGGCCCGCGTTCCCTCACGTGGGCGAACTTGGGCTTCCGCTCCGCTTTTGTGAAACTGCCCACTGCCTGACTGTGACCTGTTTGCTGTGCGATAGCACAGCACGTTCCCTCGACCCCGCGAAGCGGGGTCGTTTATAAAATTGATTTTTTGCTTTTCGGTGGATTTTGCCGAAAACCGGAAGAATCCACCGAAAGGCAGATTTTCAATGCAAATCTTGTTATACTATCCCGCGTTCGGAGGAGGGTCTACCGCATGGCAGAAGAATTGAAACTTATGCAGAAAGTATACGACATGATGGAGTATGCTTATCCGGCTTTGGCCCAGTATCCGAAATCGGAAAAATTTGCGCTTTGCACGGATATAAAGCACTGCATGGATATCATGTTGGAGCGTACCATCGAGGCGCAGAAAAAGTATTACAAGAAGACTACCTTGCAGGAACTGGACGTTGAGATTATGAAGCTCCGCGCATATCTCCGGCTATCCCATGAGTTAGGATTCCTGCCCATGAAGAAATACGAAGTCTGGTCTGGCATGGTGGTCGAAATCGGAAAGATGTTGGGCGGCTGGCTGAAAACCGTCAACGGTCAGCCGAAAAACATAGGGAATCGGCCGTAGCGTGCTTCTACTCCGGCGGCAACTGGAACAACTCCTCTTACGGCCTCGCCTCGTTCAACGGCAACAACCCGCGTTCCAACACGAGGGCGAACTTGGGCTTCCGCTCCGCTTTGCCTCATCGTCAGATACTGCAAGCTCATGGGCTTGCTCTCAGTACAGAGGGATAAAGGGGTCGATTCCCTTGGTTGCAATATGCAGCCTGAAAACACCAGTATTCTGGCCAGTGTTCCGGCGTGTTGGGCGCACGGCACTCGTCAGGGTGCGACCTCAGGAGGGATTTGTTGGAAAAATACAGACACGTTTTTGAACGTTTTGCAACGTTCGACAATATGTATGACGGTTATCTGAAAGCCCGCAAACACAAGCGGCAACAGGATTGCGTACTCCAGTACACAAATCTCCTTGAGGATAATTTGATAGATTCGGTGAATCGGCTCCAGTGGCATGAATACCACACCGGGCAGCTTCACCAGTTTTATGAATACTATCCGAAGCTGCGACTTATCAGCAGCTTGCCGTTTTACGATAGGGTTATCAACTGTGCAGCGCACAATGTCCTGTGGCCTATCTACCGCAAGTCGATGTATGAGTACAGTTTCGGCAGCATCGAGGAGAAAGGTCCTATCCGCGCATCGAGGACTGTTCAGCAGTGGATGCGAAGCTATGCCCGCAAGCCGGGTGACTGGTACATCGTCAAGATGGATATTGCCAAGTTTTTCTTCCGCATCCCGGTGGATGTTCAGCTAAGGGAGCTTTCCAAACCGCTGGATGACCCGGACATGGTGTGGTTTCTGGAACAGGCTATCCGCTGCGATGGTCGGCCACTGGGATTGCCCGTGTACTGCACGGACGTTACGACCGCCGAGCGGATCTCCGGCATCGGGATGCAAGTCGGCAGTCTCATTTCGCAGATGACCGCCAATGTGGTTATGACCCCAACGGACTACTACATCAAGCGGGAGCTGCAGGTGCCGGAACACGCTCGGTTCATGGATGACATGATGTGCATTGTCGATGGCAAAAAGGCGGCATGGGAAGTCGTGGGGTATGTCGATGACTACCTGCGTACCAATGTTGGTTTGCAGCTGAACGACAAAACAGCGGTTATCCCGCTTGGCAAACCTGTTGAATTTGTCGGGCGAAAAATCACCCCTGATAAAATCGAGCTGCGGCGGCAGACCTCTCTCGGCATGAAGAAACATCTTCGATATGTCAGAGAGGCCTACGGTCGTGGCGAGGTTCCACTTGAGTACGCCCTGAGCGTGATTCAGAGCTATCTGGGCTTGATGCAGGACTGCAATAACGATGCCCTGCGAAATCAGATCCTGGAGGACTACGTTCTGGTTCGCCACTCACAAGATATGCTGGATGCAGCAGAATAAAATCGAAAGGCAGTCTCACCGTTTTGGTGGGGCTGCCTTTTTGTGCAGGAGGACGCAATGAGTATCCTTGAAATCCTGACATCTGGGGGCGGTGCTGTCATCGTCATCCTCACGTTGATTCAGATCGCCCCCATCAAACTCAATCCGTGGTCCAGAATCGCAAAACTCCTCGGACACGCCTTGAATTCCGAAGTGCTGGAACAGCAGCAGGAAACGCAGAAGAAGTTGGACGAGCACATCCGCACGGACGATGAACGGAATGCCAACCTGTTGCGCACCCAGATTTTGCGGTTCAATGATGAACTGATTGACAGCAAAAAGCACACGCCGGAGCATTTCATCGAGATCCTCGCCATCATCGACGAGTACGAGGCATACTGCCGGACGCACCCCGAATACAAGAACAACCGCTGCACTCATGCAGTGGCGAACATTGGCAGGGTGTACGATGAACGGCTCCAAAAGCACGATTTCCTGTAAGGGAGGTTTTCAGCATGAGAGTTATCTCTTTTCTTGCCAGCGATACGTCCGCCCTGAGCAAGAATTTTACCCGGAAAGACTTCCGCTGCCCATGCGGATGCAGCCGCCAGATGGTCGATTCCGAACTGGTTGAAAAGTTGCAGACCATCCGGGACAAGCTGGGCAAGCCCATCAAAGTGACCAGCGGATACCGCTGCATCCCCCGTAATGCGGCGGTCGGCGGCAGCCCCGGCAGCAAGCACCGTTACGGCATGGCGGCTGACTGGCGCATCGTAGACCGCAGCATCAACCCGGTTGCGCTGGGCATCATCGCCGCCCAGTATTTCAAGGCGGTCGGCATCTACTGGTATGACGGTGCGGCTATGGTCCACACCGATACCCGCAACGCAAAGGCAACGTGGCTCTGTGATGCTGCAAAGCACTATCCCAGCACCACATACCAGAAATTCATTCTGCCGACCATCCGCCGTGGCTGCACCGGGGATGCAAACCGGGCTGCCACGAAGATGCTCCAGCGGTTGCTGGGGCTTACCCCGGACGGCATTTTCGGTGAGGGAACAGAGAACGCCCTGCTGAAAGCGCAGGAGGCGCATGGACTGACCGTGGACGGCATCTGCGGCCCCGCCAGCTGGAAGGCCATCTCCGGGGCTTTCAAGTACTTGTGAAACATCCGATATAACCAACACGACAAAACGGCGCAGGGGTGGCTCCCCGCGCCGCTGATGCTTATAGGAGGCAATATCATGGAAGCTATGCTGAACTTCATCCCCGCTCCCGTCGCCATCGTCCTGATGCTGGCGGGCTTTATCGCTCTGGCAGTCGGTGGCATCCGGCTGGGCTACAAGGCCACCGTCAAGGATCTGGCGCTTGAGCTTGTCAACAAGGCCGAACGGTCCATCATGGGCAGCGGGCAGGGTGCCAAAAAGAAGAAGCAGGTGTTCGCGGCTCTCCGCGCCAAGTGCCCGGCGGCTATCCGCTGGGCTATCACCGACGAGGTGCTTGATGCCGTTATCGAACACGCCTTTGATGCCATGACCGCAGCACTTGGCAAAAAGTCTTGACTGCTGCATGAGTGCCGTGTAAAATAGGAGCACTTGAAAAGCTTCGGCTTTTGTAGAGAGTGGCCCGGCATGGTCCACTCTTGATTTTATACTTGGCTGCTCCGGCAGCGCGCAAAAATCCCCCTCTGCTTTGTCGAAGCCCTGCGAACCTCGCGGGGTATGTGTAGGCAAAGTGGAGGGGGATTTTTTGTTTATCTGATGGTGTTGTAGAATTCAATCAGCTTGGACAGCTTTTCAACGTCTGACTTTTCCATGCTGGAAAGTATCTTGACTGCCTTTTCGGAAAGACGGGTAGTGTCACACGAAATTCTTATATCGGTATCTATCGTGCTTGCATCGGTCAGACCCAGTAGATAATCAGCGGTGACACCGAAATATTCCGTGAGTTTCATAATGGAATCTCCTCTTGGAGTTTTGTTTCCGTTTTGCCAATCAGACAAAACCCCAACCGATACATTCAGATCCTTTGCCAGCGAACGCACGGTAATCCCTTTTTCATCAATAAGCATTTTCAACCTCGGACCGAATTTTTCAACTTTGCTCATTTTGCTTCGCCTCTCTCCATAAATCTCCATTGTATACGCGAACCAGCACCCAGTCAGACAAGGGCTTGACGTTTCCGCCCCAGTCCCGGAGGGCTTCATCGGTGCCGCAGGCCTCGCAGATGTACACGCCCTTGGCGTGGCGGCTCAATGCTCCATGGGTCAGCTTGTCCGGCATCCTCTCACCGCAGCGGGGGCACAGCGGCCAGCCCTGCTCCTGATCGGCCTGCATCCGGGCAATAATCTTTTCGTCTGTCATCGTTCAAAACCTCCGTCTATATTTTGAATGCTGCGAAAGTTCGTCCATCCGTTCAAGTGCGACATGCTGGCCAACCGGGGACATTGCTCTAAAATACCGAAGAAGCTGCTGTTCATCGCCGGATAGGCTGTTGTCGTCGTACTCTCCCTTTTCCAGCCATTTTGCATCAACACCCAATGCGTCCGAAAATCTTCTGATGGTATCTGGCTTAGGGTGTTCTTCGTTTCGCTCATACCTCCCAACCAGAGAACCGGATATTCCCATTTTTTGACCAAGCTGCTCCATAGACAGGTGCTGCTTCTTTCGCGCTTCTCTCACTCTGGAACCGAAATTTTCAGCTATACCCATCGATGGGAGAAATGAGCCAACTGGCATTTCCAGCGTATCAGCTATTTTCTGCACGGTTTCGATTTTCGGATTCAACCGCCCGGATTCATACTTCCTGACTGTCGAAGCATCAACGCCCATCCGTTCTCCGAGTTCTTTTTGTGTAAGCCCCCGAATCTGGCGAATGGCCTTGATTTGATCTCCCATTGACATTTCTGCCACCTCCTCAATTCATGTTTTCGCGTTCCCAATCGACCAAACGGTAAATTTCCTCGCGGGACATGGAATCCGGCTTGCTGGTCTGGATGTAGTCCTGCTGGCCGAAGATTTCCAACCGCTCGATGTTGTGCGGGCTCTGGGTGATGATTTTCGCCGGGCGGCCAACCTCGCTGCCGGGGATCTCGATGCGGCGCAGATACAGACTGCTGTCAAAATACCAATCGCTCTTGATGTACCGTTCTTCGGCATCCGTGATCTCGATGGCCTCAATGTACTTGCTCAGCGCACCGAAGACTTCCAGCCGGGTGGGTGCTTTGTTGAGGTCGGTCACATCAAAGAGTTTGATGTAGGAGATTCGGCCGTGTTCAACGGCAAGCTCCTCGATGGTGCCGGAATATTTGTAAAGTTTCATTGTCATATCCTCCAAATGCCCGTATAGCCAGATAGCGCAGCTTTTCGGTTTTTAGGCGGCGGTATTTTCACTCTCGGCCTCTGTCAAAAATGCAGAGGTGAGATGCAACCGGGCGGTCTTGAATTCCGGGCCTCTCATGCCCAGACGCTTGGTCAGCACCCGGAGCATGAGGTCGTGTTTCTGCTGCTGGGTGTACCCGGCAACGGATTTGAAGTGGAGATTGTCGTGGTCACAGTTGATAGCCCATGCGCTCATTGCCAAGCAGAACTGGACGTAGGCTTTGATGCGGCCGGCGTGAGTGGTTCCGTTGAACAGCCGGAACTCCACGGTGCCCTTTGTGAAGAATGCATGGAGGTTGATTCCGTGATACCTGGTGCTGTTGTAGTGGGAGGAATCCACGCCGCCATCGTATCCGTCATTCGCCACGCTGTACCAGATGCGCTCTGCATCGTTCCGGCTTGCTCGGCCATTCTTCTTCATTTCACGGAACAGGGTGGGGTTGATTTTGTGGCACCAGTGGTCTGCACGACTGCCAATCTGCAAGGCTTCATAGAACAGATCCTGCCGCCCGGTGGCGAAGTTCAGCAGCCGGCAGAGGCTTTCGGGCGTGTGGTTCGCACCGTCAACGTGGACGTGGATACCACAGGAGCTGTTCGCCATGGCACCCTTCTTGACCAGTGCCCGGATGACCTCTTGCAGGTCGGTGATGTCCTCATACTGGAGAATCGGGGTTACGACCTCGCAGCGGTAGGTATCGTCTGCCTCTGCGATTGCGCCACCTCTGCGCCGCCGGGGAGTGATGGAACCGTCTCTCATGCACTTCCATACGCGACCTTTGCTATCCTTGGCCTCGTACGTCTGGTAGGTGCCACCTGCAAAGTGGATACCGCCGACACCGAAGTAGTTGGCGATGACGGAGGCGGCTGTTCCGCGGGAAACGCCCGTCATTTCAATCTCAACGCCGAAGTTCTGGCTCTGAATCGTGACCATCTTTGCGCCCTCCCCTTAGTGCAGCTGTGCAGCGTGCTTGTGGTAGGTGACGGTGTAGCGGCCACCGTGCTTGACGACCTTGATGTCGTCCGTCTTCACGCGCCGGACACCGAACTTCTCGTGGATGTACTTTTTGACCATCGGAGCGGCCTTTGTGGTCACATCCACCGCACTGTCATTGCTGCGGCGGCTCTTGTAGCGGTCAAACCGCTTCTCCTCGGCGGCGTTTGCTTCCTCCTCTGTGCCGTAGAATCCATCCTGTGCGCGGTTGTTCAGACGGTAGAACTTCTTGTTGCTGATGACCTCCAGACGCTCATTCCAGACGGTGCTCCAGCGGTCTTCCTGATTGGGCTTGATGTCGTCCTTGACCCGGCCGACAATCAGCTCCACGCCCTCAGTGCCGAGGTAGTTGTTGAACGTGGTGAGCAGCACCCGGATGATCTCGGTGCCGTTGGTGAGGTCGATGTGAGCGACCTCGCCCTGGCTTCCGCCCATCGTTCCGGCGTTGATGTAGTAGCCCTGCGCCATGTAGCGGCTGGCTGCTGCGGTGAACTCGCGGTTAATGTCAATGAACTTCATGCTGAAAACCTCCGATTTACTCTTGACAAATCTTCAATAAAAAAATAAAATGGAGGTGCAAGGGGCTTGTGGATAACGGGCTTTTAGCGGTTAGCGGTTCAGGGTGCGATCCTGAGCCGCTTTTTTGTATGCTTCAAAGCGGGCTACCTGCTCGGCTCTGGTGAGCTTTGCAAATTCCTTGCTTGTCATGGAGCATCACCCCCTTTGGGTTGCTCCCTTGCACCTCGTAACCTCCTCTCTATGTCTATATTATACAACGAATTTCGTTGTATGTCAATAGCAAAACAACATTTTTCGTAAATATTTTTACGAAAAGCGTTGCATTTTTCGGGTGAGTGTGATATAGTGAAGAAAAGGGAGGTGCTTACATGATTCGCATCAAGTTGAAAGCCGTGCTTGCCGAAAAAGGCATCAAGCAAAAGGATTTGGTCGCCATGACCGGGATTCGCCAGCCCACTCTGTCGGGTATGAACAACAACTCCGTCAAGCATATTCCGTTGGACGTTCTGGACAAGCTGTGCACCGTTCTGGACTGCCAGCCTGCCGATCTGCTGGAATTCGTGCCGGACGATAACGAAAAAAGCCCGGACGCATAACGTGCATCCGGGCAGGAGATGGGGTTATTTCTTGCGAGACTTGCTCACGGTCTGGGGGATATGGCGCACCTCTTTAACCCTGCGCTCCGGGTTGGGTTCTCGCACAATGAGGTCATTGAGATTACAGTCTAATGCCTCACAGATGAGGTCGAGGTCGTCCAGATTCACACGCTCCGCAAAATCATGGTACAACTCGTTGATGGTCTGGCTGCGAATCCCCGTTACACGAGCGAGTTCGCTCTGTGTCATCCGCCGTTCGCCAAGGCGGGTAGACAGCAAAATCCTAATCATAGCCTTTGGTCTCCTTTGCCGATAATTTTAGCCGATATGTACTCGGCTTGTCTGCATTTTGGCGGAAAACCCTATATTCCGGCAAATTATTCCGAATTTCGGTAGATTCTACCAAGAAACGAAACGAAAAAAGACCCAAACCTCATTTCATGCGAGGTTTGGGTCTTTTTTGCTTACTTCCTGATTTTCGGCAGGGGACAAAATAAGACGAACACTGAACCAACCATTTTGATTGACACCGTGTTCGCCTCATTCTCTTTTGGTTGGGGATGAGAGAATCGAACTCCCACAAGTAGAGTCAGAGTCTACCGCACTACCACTATGCAAATCCCCAATATCCGATTGCGTTTCGCAGCGTGAGCCGCTCAACGTGTGCTATTATACGCGGAAAAGTGATACTTGTCAAGCGTGATTTTGAAAAAATTGCAAACTTTTTTAAAATGCGCGCACCAGCGGAGAAAGTTTCTGCTTTACCATAAACTGGCATATTCTGCACCGGTCTCTTCATATACTAGAATGTACAAACCTTCAAGATGCACAAAGAAGAGGAGGACGGCCTATGCTGGAACGAACCCATGCCCAGAACACCCAAACTTTGCTTTCGAGCCGCATCCCGCGGGATACCGAGCACGAACGCTATCACCCAGAACTGGAAGAAGAGCTGAAGGAATGTCTGTTCTGCCTGCGGCGTAATGAGATGATGTTTGATCTGGAGGTAGATACAGACCTGATCGAGCAGCGCATTTACGAGCGGCAGGCGCTTTTGTGCCGCTACCGGTACTTACTGGCCAGGGCGCGGGAGCTGGGGCTGCACACCGTCCTGACGAAGTATCAGCCTGCTGGACAGGTTTGAACAGGTCAGTAGCATAAAAATCTTGACAGAAAGCCCATTGCGTGTTATCATAAGCAAAGATAAATGCGTACCGGGCTTTGTCCGGCGCGATGAAATTTTGAGAGCTAGAGAGGTTTTCTATTATGGAACGTATTAAGACCATTGCTACTCGTGACCTGACCAAGAGCGTTAAGACCGGCGGCTGCGGCGAGTGCCAGACTTCCTGCCAGTCCGCTTGCAAGACCTCCTGCGGCGTGGCTAACCAGCAGTGCGAGAACAGCAACAAGTAATTTTTGCAAACCCCATGCCGCCTTTGCCGGGCGGCATTTTTTTGTGTAATTGGAATGGAGAGTAAAATGGTACACCAGTATCAATTGAACGGCTATAATATCGTGCTGGACACCTGCAGCGGCTCGGTGCATGTGGTGGACGATGTTGCATACGATATCATTGCCATGTACCCGGAGCATACTGCTGACGAGATCGTTTCGGCTATGATGGCAAAGTATGGAGACCGCGAGGATGTCACGGAGGAAGATCTGCATCAGTGCATCGATGATGTGACCAACCTGAAGGAAGCAGGCAAGCTGTGGACCCCGGATACCTATGAGAATATGGCTTTCGACTTTAAAAACCGCAACACCGTGGTCAAGGCCTTGTGCCTGCATGTTGCACACACCTGCAACCTGAACTGCTCCTACTGCTTTGCTTCGCAGGGCCGCTATCAGGGCGACCGTGCGCTGATGAGCTTTGAAGTGGGCAAGCGTGCCATGGACTTCCTGATCGAAAACTCCGGCACCCGCCGCAACCTTGAGGTGGACTTCTTTGGCGGCGAACCGCTGATGAATTTTGATATGGTCAAAAAGCTGGTGGCCTACTGCCGTGAGCAGGAGAAGATCCACAACAAGAACTTCCGCTTTACCATGACCACCAACGGTGTGCTGATCAACGATGATGTGATCGATTTCTGCAACAAGGAGTGCCACAATGTCGTTCTGAGTCTGGATGGCCGCAAAGAGGTCAACGACCGCTTCCGCAAGGACTATGCAGGCCATGGCAGCTACGATACCATCGTGCCCAAGTTCCAGGAGTTCGTGAAGAAGCGCGGCGACAAGAACTACTACATGCGCGGCACCTACACCCACTATAACACCGACTTCACCAACGATATCTTCCACATGGCCGACCTTGGCTTTACTGAGCTGAGCATGGAGCCTGTGGTGTCCAAGCCCGGCGACCCCAGTGCCCTGACCGAGGAAGATCTGCCCATCCTGAAGGAACAGTACGAGATCCTTGCCAAGGAAATGATCAAGCGCAACCGCGAGGGCCGCGGCTTTACCTTCTACCACTACATGATCGACCTCACCGGCGGCCCCTGCATCTACAAGCGCATTTCCGGCTGTGGCTCCGGCACTGAGTACATGGCTGTTACTCCTTGGGGCGATCTGTACCCCTGCCACCAGTTTGTGGGCGACCCCAAGTACCTGATGGGCGATATCTGGAAGGGCGTTACGAACACTGCCGTGCGCGATGAGTTCAAGCACTGCAACGCCTATGCCCGCAAGGAGTGCCAGAACTGCTGGGCAAAGCTGTACTGCTCCGGCGGCTGTGCAGCAAACTCCTACCACGCTACTGGCAACATTACCGGTGTGTATGAGTACGGCTGCGAGCTGTTCAAAAAGCGAATGGAATGCGCTATCATGATCAAGGTCGCCGAGAATCAGGAACTTGCCGCCAAGGGCATCGAGGTGCCTATTGAGCTGGGCTCCACCTGTAACGCCTGTGCTGATGGCGAAGCCTGCGAATGAGCACGACCACGCCTATTGTGGATTTTGTGCGCCGTTACGCACAGTCCGGCACCTCGCGGCTGCATATGCCCGGCCACAAGGGCCAGAGCCTTTTGGGCTTTGAGCCGTGGGACATTACCGAAATAAAGGGTGCTGATGAACTGTATGGGGCTGACGGCATCATTGCCCAGAGCGAAGCCAACGCTACCCGGCTGTTTGGCACAGCACATACTTACTATAGTACAGAAGGCTCGTCCCAGTGCATCCGTGCAATGCTGTGCCTTGCACTGCAGGCTGCGCCCGCAGCCGGACAGCGCCCGGTCCTGCTGGCAGCGCGCAACGCTCACAAAGCGCTGTTGTATGCGGCGGCGCTGCTGGATTTTGATATCCAGTGGCTCTGGCCTGCGCCGCAGGATGCCGGTGCGCTTTGCAGCTGCCCGGTGTCAGCTGCAAAGCTGACAGGTGCTCTGCAGGGTTTGGCACAGCAGGGCAGGAAGCCTTTTGGTATCTATGTCACCAGCCCGGATTATCTGGGCGGCGTGCAGGATATTGCAGCGCTGGCCGAAGTGTGCAAGGATTTTAGCGTTCCGCTTCTGGTGGATAATGCCCACGGTGCTTACCTGCGTTTTCTGCTGCAGGGCGGTCAGCATCCTATTGCGCTGGGCGCGGCCATGTGCTGCGACTCCGGCCATAAAACACTGCCCGTTGTCACTGGCGGCGCATACCTGCATCTGGGCAAAAATGCCCCCATTCAGAACGAAGCCGCTGTGCGCAATGCACTGGCATTGTTTGGTTCCACCAGTCCGTCTTACCTGATCTTGCAGTCTCTGGACAAATGCAATCAGGTTCTGTCGGAAGGCTATCCGCTGCGGCTTTTGCAGTGCTGCGGTCATCTGACCCGCCTGCGCCGGGAGCTGAACGAAGCCGCTGCGGCAAAACACTGCCCGGGACCGCTGGCACTGGAAAGCGAACCTCTCAAGGTCACGCTTGATGCTGCTACACTGGGCATGACCGGCACAGAGCTTGCAGAAGCGCTGCGCAGCGCAAAGGTCGAGTGCGAATATGCCGACCCGCGCTATGTTGTGCTGATGTTCACCCCGGCAAATCCGCCGCAGGACTTTGAACGGCTGACTTCTGCCGTTCTCCACATTGTGGAAAACCTTACAGGACCGTTCCCGCTCCCGGGAAAAAACGATCGTGAGCTTTTGGAGCTGGAACACGAATTGCACACCTGCTGCAGCATCCGGCAGGCCGTGTTTGCCCCGCAGGAGCAGGTACCCACAGAGCAGGCGGTGGGGCGTATCTGCGCTATGCCGACGGTTTCCTGCCCGCCTGCGATCCCCATTGTGGTCAGCGGCGAGAAGATCACATCGGCTGCCGTCCGGCTGATGCAGAAATACCATGTAATGCAGGCGGCTGTCCTGCGCAAAACGATCTGATTGTTTCAAAAGGCCCAAAGGCATCGTGTGTTTTGCACGGTGCCTTTTTTGCGCGCATATCCTGCAAAGCATGTGCATACCTTTCCAGTAGAGACGGACAGGGAAAGGAGCACACTGCATGGAACTGAAGATCTTTCGGGATACGCTGCCGCAGGCAGGCACGAGCTGCACCGTCAAGGCAGAACTTCCGCTGGAAACCGAGATCCTGATTTCAGATTATCTTCCGCCGGTGTTCAAGCTGGTCAAATGCTTTGCAAAACCGGTGGTACTGCAAAAGCAGCTGCAGCCCGGGCGGCTTACATTGGAAGGCTATCTGCGCTGCACTGTGTTTTATCAGGGCGAGGATAGGGCCGGGCTTTGCCAGACCGAGCAGAAGCTGCCGTTTACAAAGCAGCTGGAGGTGCCAGAATTTTCCTTCACCAGCTGGATGGCCATGGTAGAAGGGCAGACCGAATACCTCAACTGCCGGGCGGTAAACCCGCACCGCATCGAGGTGCGCGGAGCCTATGGTCTTGTGGTTACTATCCATACACAGGATAAACAGGAACTGATCACGGCGCTGGCCGATGGCGGCATTGAACAGAAATTGCAGACGCTGAACGGCGTGCGCAGCACCGCGGTGCTGGAAAAGCTGGTCACTGTGGAAGGGGAGCTTGTGTTTGCAAAGCCGCCCGCAGCCATTCTGGATATTACCGGCAGCGCCGCCGTGCGGGAGGTAAAGCTGCTGGCGGGCAAGGCAGTGGTCAAGGGCGAGGTACGTGCCCAATGCGCCTGGCGCGCGGAAGGCGAAAGCAGCCTGCAAAGTCAGGCGGCATCCCTGCCGTTCAATCAGGTGGTAGATCTGGAAGGCGTAGCAGAGGACTGCAGATGCATGTGCGTGCTGGAGCCGGTTGGCTTTGCCCTTGCGGAGGGCGAACAGGAAGCCAGCGGCCAACTGACAGCCAGCGTGATGATGCATTTGCACGCATGGCGGCCCTGCCAGCTGCAATACGTAGCGGATGCCTTTTCTACGCAGTTTGAAACCGCCGTCACGCCGCAGGAATTGGCAGCAGAAGATCTTGCCTGTATGCTGAACGAGACAGCATCTTCCACGGTCTCCGGGCCGCTGCCAGATGCGGATGCTCAGCTGCGCGCCTGCTTTGTGTCTTATGGACCGGCGCAGGTAACACCTTACCGCGACGGCTGGGCCTTTACGGTGCGTGCCATTGCCACCGCCTTTGCCGAGAACAGTCTTGCCGAGCTGGAAAGCTACGAAAAAACACTGGAGCTTGTCTTTCCGCTTGCAGTAGAAGCCCCGCCGGGTGCACAGTTCAGCCCGGAATGCTGGCTGAGCACCGAGAACATCCAGTGCAGCTGCACTGGCGGCACATTGGAAGTGACGGTCACCGCCCGTGCCGAAGGAGCCATCCTCTGCCGGAGCACACATTCGGGCATCGGCAGCATTGAGCTGGGCGAACCGCTGACGACTCCGGACCCGGAGATCGCACTGCGCATCTACTATGCACAGGCAGGGGAGGAGTTGTTCGGCATTGCCAGACGGTTCCATGTGTCACCGGCACAGATCCTGACGGCAAATGGGCTGGAAGCCGGTACGCAGGTCCTGCCGCAGGCGATGCATTTTCTGGTGCCGGGTGCATAAATCGACGAAGAACGCTGCCTTTTCAGGCGGCGTTTTCCTTTTGTGCCGAAAAGAAAGTGAAAAAGCCCTTTCTTCTCTGTGTGCGTGAGAGTATAATAAAAAGCGGTGTTTGAAATAGGAAAGGAGTAAAAAACAAAGATGAATTCCAAAAGTAAGCTCCTTGCCCCAGAGCTTGTCAATGCAGAAAGGCCGGTTTGGGCTTTCAGCAAAAAAATTTTCTGTGAGGGCATGCGGGATGGCGTTCCCATTGCGCTGGGCTATTTTGCTGTTTCCTTCTCGCTGGGCATTGCGGCCCGCCGGGCAGGCTTTACCCCGTTTCAGGGCTTTCTGGTCAGCCTACTGAACAACGCTTCGGCAGGCGAGTACGCTGCATTTGCCATCATCATGGCCAATGCGACCTATCTGGAAGTGGCTGTCATCACACTGATCGCCAATGCGCGCTATCTGCTCATGAGCTGCGCACTGGCCCAGCGCTTTGCGCCGGGCACACCCTTCTGGCACAGGCTGCTCATCGGTTATGATGTGACAGACGAGCTTTTTGGCATCACCATTGCACGGCCCGGCAGCCTGAACCCATATTATACCTACGGTGCCATTCTGCTGGCGGCACCGGCTTGGGCCATCGGTACAGCGTTGGGCATCATTGCGGGCAATCTGCTGCCGCTGCGGGCTGTCAGTGCGCTGAGCGTTGCCCTTTACGGCATGTTCCTTGCCATCATCATTCCTCCGGCGCGTAAGAGCAGGGTGGTAGCTGCACTTGTTGCCATCAGCTTTGCACTGAGCTTTGTGTGCAATTACCTGCCGGGTATCTCCGCTCTTTCGGAGGGCACGCGCACCATTTTGCTCACAGTGCTCATTTCCAGCGCTGCAGCAGCTCTTTTTCCGGTAAATCCAGAAGAGCAGGAGGCAGAGCATGACGCATAATCATTACATTTACATTGCAGTGATGGCGCTGGTATCCTATGCCATCCGCATTCTTCCGCTCACACTGATCCGCAAGCCCATCAAAAATCGCTTCATTCAGTCGTTTCTGTATTATGTGCCCTATGTGACGCTGGCGGTCATGACCTTCCCGGCCATTGTCAACGCGACCCAGAGCCCGGCTGCCGGTGCCATGGCGCTGGTGGTAGGCATTGCAGCTGCTTGGTTCGGCGCAAGCCTGTTTCAGGTATCTGTGGCCTGCTGTGCCGTTGTGTTCGTGCTGGAACTGTTCCTTTAAAATTTTTGTGCCCGGCAGGCTGTCATGCTGCTGGGCACTTTTTCATTGACCTGCAGGAGGAAATTATCATGAAAAAAATTCTTATCACCGGTGCGGGCGGCTTTGTCGGCTCCCGCATTTTGCAGCAGTGGCAGGGAAAGTACGAGCTTTGCGCCCTTCCAAAAGGCTTTTTCTGTACAGCCGATGAAGCTCTCACCCGTGCACAGGTGGAAGCTTTGCATCCGGATGTGATCCTGCACACCGCTGCTCTTTCCGATACCAGTTACTGTGCGCAGCATCCGGCAGAAGCTTACCGTGCCAATGTGGAGCTGCCAGTCTGGCTGGCACGGGCTGCGCAGCAGACGAAGGCAAAGCTGGTGGCATTCAGCTCGGATCAGGTCTATGCCGGTGTTCAGCAACAGGGCTTGCTGCCGGAAACACTGGCCCTGCATCCCGCAAACATTTACGGCCAATACAAGCTGGAAGCAGAGCAGCGTGTGCTGGAGCTCTGCCCGGACTCGGTCCATCTGCGTGCCAGTTGGATGTATGACCTGCCCGGCTATGGGCTGCCCATCCGGGGCAATCTTCCGCTGAATCTTTTGCGTGCCGCGCTGAAGGGAGAGGCTCTGCGCTTCTCCCGGAACGACCACCGCGGCGTGACCTATGTGCGGCAGGTAATTGAAAATCTGGAGCCTGCCATGGCGCTGCCCGGCGGCGTATATAATTTTGGCAGCGGCAATGCCGAAAACATGGTATGCACCGCCCGGCAGTTTGCCGAAACGCTGGGAATCGCTGTGCAGATTGAGGAAGAAAGCTGGGGCCGGAACCTTGTGATGGACACCACAAAACTGAAACGCTTCGGCATCCGGTTCGACACCACTCAGCAGGGCATCCAGCGCTGTTTAAAAGATTACGGGCTGAGAACGCTGTAAAATTTCCATATCGCACAAAAATCAAATAAAACAAAACAAAAAAGCAGGAGTTCTGCGCGAAATTCTTCCGACCAAAGCGGAAAAAACGCACAAAGCGCCCTGCTTTTTGTGTTTCTCAGCGGGAAACAGCCGTTCACGAAAAAGTCATACTTAATTTACAAGGATACGCAGTTTTGCTATAATAAATCCGCTTTTTTGGTAAAGCAGTCGAAAAGAATGATTTTTGTCAAGATTTGAGGAGAGTGGAACATTTGAAGGAAGTCAAGCTCGAAGAGTCGGCGTATCAGTTCGACGCAAAAATGTCCCTGAAACAGGCGATCCCGCTGGGTCTGCAGCATGTCTGCGCCATGTTCGTGGGCAACCTGACCCCGCTGCTGATCATCACCAGTGCCTGCGGCATTGCGGGTGGTGAATTTGCAGATCTGCAGGTCACGTTGCTGCAGAGCGCCATGTTTGTGGCCGGCGTAGTCACGCTGGTACAGCTGTTCACCATCGGCCCCGTGGGCGGTAGCGTGCCCATCATCATGGGCACCAGTTCCGGTTTTATCGGCGTGTTCAACAGTGTTGTCGGCAGCATGGGCGGCGGTGTGCTGGCCTATGGTGCCATTATGGGTGCATCCATCATCGGCGGCATCTTTGAAGGCGTTCTGGGCTTCTTCCTCAAGCCTCTGCGCAAGTTCTTCCCGCCGGTCGTCACCGGTACGGTTGTACTTTCCATCGGTCTTTCGCTGATCTCGGTGGGCATCAATTCCTTTGGCGGCGGCAACGGCGCAAAAGACTTTGGCTCCATGGAAAATCTTCTGCTTGCCCTGTTCGTATTGGTGGTCATTCTGATCTTCAAGCACTGGACCACGGGCTTCCTCAGCTCTTCCGCGATCCTGATCGGCATTCTGGCCGGTTACGTTGCGGCCTTTGTCATGGGTCTGGTGCTGCCCACCACCGGTGTCACTGCCGATGGTGTAGAGTTTACTAAGGCATGGGTGCTCAACTGGAATAAGGTGGCACAGGCCTCTTGGTTTGCCATTCCCAAGCTAATGCCGGTCAAGATCGTGTTTGATATGCGCGCTATTATGCCGGTGATGATCATGTTCGTTGTTACCGCTGTTGAGACCGTGGGTGATATCTCCGGTGTCATGGAGGGCGGCATGAATCGTGAACCCACCGATAAAGAGCTGTCCGGCGGTGTGATCTGTGACGGTCTGGGCTCCTCCTTTGCGGCTCTGTTCGGTGTACTGCCCAACACTTCCTTCAGCCAGAACGTGGGTCTGGTGGCCATGACCAAAGTGGTCAACCGCATGGCTCTGGCCTCCGGTGCCATCTTCCTGATTCTGTGCGGCCTGATCCCCAAGCTCGGCGCACTGATCTCCATTATGCCGCAGGCCGTTCTGGGCGGTGCTGCCGTTATGATGTTCTCTTCCATCGTGGTCAGCGGCATCCAGCTCATCACCAAGGAAAAGATGACCCCGCGTCAGCTTACCATCGTCTCGGTGGCTCTGGGTGTTGGCTACGGCATGGGTGCCAACAGCGGCATTCTGGCACAGGCTCCGCACGCTTTCCAGCTGATCTGCGGCGAGTCCGGCATCGTTCCGGCTGCGTTCGTGGCGATCCTGCTGAATGTGCTGCTGCCGAAGGATGACAAGGCAGAATAAAGCTCAAAGCTTTTGCCGGGCCAGCGCTTCCAATTGCGCAAGTGCTTCGGGCGTGTCGGCATCGGCCAATTCATTCCGATCCGCAATGTAAACGGTGTGAACATGCGCGGGATATTTCCGAAGCAGAACACTTCCGCCCATGCCTTGCGGCAAGGTGAGCAGTTCCTGAAAAAGTCCTTTTTCAAACAGAACGGGACTTCCAGTAAGGGGAGACGGGTCGTTACGGACCCGGAATCCCAGACGGAAGATCTCCCGTTCTGTTTCTTTTTGCCGTTCCAGCCGGGTCCTGTGATCCCATCCGGAGATGCCTGCCATGGCTTCCACTGTCTCGCGGCACAAAAGCGGCTGGTCTCCCGGCAGGAACATGCAGCCAAAAAGCTCCGGAACCTGTTTCAGCAGCGCAGAAAGACCCAGCCGCACCGTATCGTTTCGGCCGGGCAGATCGTGCAGCAGCACCGGAACATTGCGGGAGCGGCAAAGCTGCGCAACTTCGTCCGAACGTGTCACCACGATGCGGGCCGAAAGCTTTGGAGTATCGGTCGCTGCAAATGCGCGGCATAGCATCGGTTCCCCGCAGAACGGCGCAAGGAGTTTGTTGGAGCCGAAGCGCTGGCTCAGACCGGATGCCATGATGACACAGCCCACCGGAAGAAGTTCTTTCATATAGTACCACTCTTTCTGAAACGAATTCACAATAGTATTATATCGAAATCTGTGTTAAAATAAAAGAACAGAGAAAAAAAGAGAGAGGAACCTGCATCTATGATGACGATCCGAGAATATAAGCAGGCCGAAAGTCTGGAAGAAGCGTGGCAGCTGAACCAGAAAAAGGCCAACCGTGTGCTGGGCGGCATGATCTGGCTCAAAATGGAGAATATCAATGTCGGTACAGCCATCGACCTGTCCGGTCTGGGACTGGACACCATAGAGGAGACAGAGGGCAGCTTTTCCATTGGTGCCATGGTTACACTGCGCCAGCTGGAAGAGCACGCCGGTCTTGCTGCGTATACCCATGGCGCAGTAAAGGAAGCGCTGCGGCATATCGTGGGCGTGCAGCTGCGCAATCTGGCAACTGTGGGTGGCAGCATCTACAGCCGGTTCGGCTTTTCTGATGTGCTCACGCTGTTTATGGCCATGGACTGTTCGGTAGAGTTGTACAAGGGTGGGATCATATCCCTGCGGGAGTATGCTGAACGCTCTTATGACCGGGACATCCTTGTGCGGCTGATCGTTAAAAAGGAAGAAGCAGAATTTTTCTATCAGTCCGTGCGCAACAGCCAGACTGATATTCCGGTGCTTACCTGCGCTGCCGCCCGTCTGGAAAACGGCAGCTATCGCATTGCGATCGGTGCGCGGCCGCTCAAGGCTGTGCTGTTTGAGCTGCCGGCAAAGGCGGGTGTTTCTGCGCAGGAACTGGCGCAGAACTTTGCCGATGAAGTAAAGCAAAAAATTGTCACTGGCTCCAATATGCGCGGCAATGCCGAGTACCGCCGCCATCTGGCAGGCGTTCTGACAAAGCGTGCTGTTCTGGAACTGGAAGCACGCACGGCACAGGAGGAAAATTAAATGCAGATCACTCTTACATTGAACGGCATCAAGGTCACAGAGGATGTGGCTGCAGATATGCTGCTGATCGATTTTGTACGTGCCCATGGCTGCAAGAGCGTCAAGCGCGGCTGTGAGACTTCCAACTGCGGTCTGTGCACGGTGTTTCTGGACGAGAAACCGGTGCTGTCCTGCTCGGTACTGGCAGCGCGTGCCAGCGGCCACAGCATTACCACACTGGAAGGCCTGCAGGAAGAAGCGGCGGAGTTCGGCGGCTTTATCGCGGATCAGGGCGCAGAGCAGTGCGGCTTCTGCAACCCGGGCTTTATCATGAATGCGCTGGCCCTCTTCCGCGAGAATCCGTACCCCAGTGAGGAAGAAGTGAAGGAATATCTCTCCGGCAACCTCTGTCGCTGCTCTGGCTATGAGGGCCAGCTGCGCGGCATCATGAACTTTCTGGCATGGAAAAAGCAGAAGGAGGCCGCAGAATGAGTACCATCAACAAGCCTTTCCGTAAAAAGGATGCCATGCAGCTGGTCACCGGCCAGCCCGTCTATATGGACGATGTGATCCCGCAGGACTGCCTGATCGTAAAGTTGCTGCGCTCTCCGCACGCAAATGCCATCGTCAAAACGATCAATACGGCTGTAGCAAAAAAGGTGCCCGGCATCGAGGCAATCTTTACATGGGAGGATGTGCCGCAGGATGCGCCGCGCTACACGCAGGCTGGCCAGACCTATCCGGAAGCCAGTCCGCGTGACCGCCTGCTCATTGACCGCCATGTGCGTTTTGTGGGCGATGTGGTGGCCATTGTGGCCGGTAAGGACGAAAAGTGCGTGGATAAGGCTCTCAAGCTCATCAAGGTGGAATATGAGGTTTTGGAAGCAGTGCTGGACTATCACACTGCCAAGGACAACCCCATTCTGGTGCATCCGGAGAACAACTGGGCCAGTCTGTGCCCGGTTGGAGCCGACAACAAACGCAACCTCTGCGCCCACGATGAGAGTGGTTCCGGCGATATCGACGCGGTGCTTGCAGCCAGCGATATAGTCATTGACCACATTTACCACACCAAAGCCTGCCAGCAGGCCATGATGGAGACCTTCCGCACCTACTGCTCCATTGATACCTATGGGCGGCTGAATGTGCTCAGCTCCACGCAGATCGTGTTCCACGCACGGCGCAATATTGCGAACGCACTGCATATTCCCAAATCCATGGTGCGCGTGGCAAAGCCCCGCATCGGCGGCGGATTTGGTGCCAAGCAGACGGCGGTCAGTGAGGTATATCCGGCTTTTGTGACTTGGAAGACCAAAAAGCCCTCCAAAATCATTTTCAGTCGTGTGGAAAGCCAGATCGCATCCTCGCCGCGTCATGAGATGGAGATGCATGTGCGGCTGGGTGCTACGAAGGACGGCATTGTGAAGGGCATTGATCTGTACACCCTTTCCAATACCGGTGCTTACGGTGAGCATGGCCCTACGACCGTGGGCCTTTCCGGTCACAAGTCCATCCCGCTGTACGGCAAGGCAGAAGCCTTCCGCTTTATCAGTGATGTGGTGTATACGAACCACATGTCTGCCGGTGCTTACCGCGGTTACGGCGCAACGCAGGGACTGTTTGCCGTAGAATCTGCTGTCAATGAACTGGCTCATAAGCTGAATATGGACCCCTTTGAGCTGCGGCTGAAAAACGCCGTACAGGAGGGCGATGTGATGCCCGCCTACTATGGGGCTGTCAACACCAGCTGCGCGCTGGACCGCTGCCTTGTCAAGGTGCGGGATATGATCGACTGGGAGCACAAATACCCTGCCCGTGATATGGGCAACAGCAAGGTGCGCGCTGTCGGTATGGGCATGGCGATGCAGGGCTCCGGCATTTCCGGCATGGATGTGGGCAGTGCCACCCTGAAACTGAATGACGACGGCTTCTACACCCTGATGATCGGTGCGGCCGACATGGGCACCGGCTGTGACACTACACTGGCGCAGATCGCCGCCGAAGTGCTGGACTGCCCGCTGGACAATATCATGGTCTTCGGAGCTGATACGGATACCTCGCCCTATGACTCCGGCTCCTATGCGTCCAGTACCACTTACGTTACCGGCAAGGCCACCGAAAAGTGTGCCATGAAGCTGCGCGGCCAGATCTGCAAGCTGGGCGCAGAGCTGCTGGAATGCACCGAGGACGAGGTGGAATTTGATGGAAAAGATGTTTTCAAGAGCAAAGATCCCACACAGAAAAAGTCTCTGAGCGAGATCGCGTATGCTTCGCAGTTCGGCCATATGGTTCCGCTGGAAGCCACCGAAACGCATACTTCGCCTTTGTCGCCGCCGCCGTTCATGGTTGGTGCTGCTGAGGTGGAAGTGGATACCGAGACCGGCGAGGTAAAGCTGCTGGAATTTGATGCCTGTGTGGACTGCGGCACGCCCATCAACCCGAACCTGACCCGTGTGCAGGCTGAGGGCGGTCTGCTGCAGGGCATCGGCATGACTCTGACCGAAAACATCACCTACGATAAAAATGGCTACCCGGAAGAGAATTCTCTGTTCCAGTACAAAATTCCGGCCCGCACCGATGTGGGCAAGATCAAGGTTGAATTCGAGAGCAGCTATGAACCCAACGGACCCTTTGGCGCAAAGTCCATCGGCGAGGTGGTCATCAACACACCGCTGCCTGCCATTTCCGATGCCATCTATAACGCTATCGGTACCCGGTTCTATGAGCTGCCCATCACACCGGAAAAAATCGCCATGGCAGTTGCAGAAAAGCAGAAATGATCGACGAAAAAATTTTTCCGTTTCTTGCGGAGAAGGGACATGTTATTTCTCTGGTGGGCGGCGGCGGAAAGACCACACTGATGTACAATCTGGCTGCGCACTGCGCCCGCAAGGGCTGGCGGGTATTGGCCGCTACCACCACCCACATTATGCAGCCGCCCGGCGGGGTCTGGGCACAAACGGATGCAGAGCTTTTCCGCCTGTGGAATTGCGGCAGTTATGCCGTGGCCGGAACCGCTGCACACGGCGGCAAATTGACGGCCCCGCCGCAGGCACAGCTGGAGCGCTGGATGACCCTTGCAGATATCGTGCTCATTGAAGCGGACGGCGCAAAACGGATGCCCTGCAAGGCACCCGCTGCGCACGAGCCAGTGCTTTTACCGCAGTGCGATACGGTTCTGGCTGTAGCAGGGCTTTCTGCGTTGAGGCATCCGCTCCGGGAGGTCTGTTTCCGGGCAGAGCTTGCCGCAGAGCTGCTTTGTGTTCCGCAGGATGCGCAGTTGACACCGGAACTTCTGGCAAAGCTGCTTGCGAGTGAAGCCGGTGGAAGGAAGGCTGTAGGGGATCGCAGCTTTTATGTTGTACTCAATCAGGTCGATACAAAAGAGCAGGCTGCTCTGGCCCGGCAGGTGGCTGATATTCTGAAAAAAATTTATCGGATTTCCTGCGCTACGTCTCATTTCGAGAAAGGAGAACGTGCATGAGCAAAGAAGGCAAGATCGTGTTCTGCACCGGCGGCGGATGTACCGCAAAGCTGGGGGCCGGAGCGCTGAGCCGTATTCTGGAAAAGCTGCCACGCGGTGCAAGAGACCCGAGCCTTCTGGTCGGGTACGACAGCCGGGATGATGCGGCTGTATACCGCATTACCGATGATGTAGCACTGGTGCAGACAGTAGATTTTTTCCCGCCGATGGTGGACGACCCCTATACCTTCGGCCAGATTGCAGCGGCCAACGCCCTGAGCGATGTCTATGCCATGGGTGGCGAGGTGAAGACTGCACTGAATCTTGTCTGCTTCCCGGAGAGCATGGATCTGAACATTCTGGGTGAGATTCTGCGCGGCGGAGCCAAGAAGGTGGCCGAAGCGGGCGGAAGCCTTGCGGGCGGGCATTCCATTGCCGATACAGGTGTGAAATACGGACTTTCGGTGACGGGCCTTGTGGACCCGAAAAAAATGTATACGAATGATTCCGGCAGGCCCGGCGACAAGCTGATTTTAACAAAAGCTCTGGGCGTGGGCCTGATCTGCACGGCAAACCGTGTGGGCGAAGCGGCACCGAAAGATATGGCCGGTGCCATTGCGTCCATGACAACGCTGAACAAAAACGCTGCCGAGATCAGCCGAAAGTATACGGTCCACGCGGCAACCGATGTGACCGGTTTCAGTTTTCTGGGCCATCTGCACGAGATGATGGGCGGAAAGCTTTCCTGTATCATTGATGCACGGATGGTGCCGGTTCTACCGGGAGCCGAAAAAGCGGCAGATGATTTTTTGTATACCGCTGCCGGACAGCGCAACCGCAACCATACCGGGCCATATGTCACTTTTGAAAATGTGCCATTTGCAATGGAAGAGGTGCTGTTTGACCCACAGACTTCCGGCGGACTGCTGCTGGCCGTTTTGCCAGAAGAAGCAAATGCGCTGGAAGCAGAGCTGCAGGCCGCTGGCCTACCCGCAAAGATCGTGGGTGAGATCATACCCAAAACCGAACAGGAAATCACTGTAAAATACTGATGGAGGCCTACAATTATGATGCTGAAAGTTGATGCCCGTGGCGACGCATGCCCGCTGCCCGTTGTAAAAGCCAAAAAGGCGATCTCTGAACTGCAGGGTGCCGGTGAGGTGGAAGTGCTGGTGGATAATGAGATCGCCGTGCAGAACCTTACCAAAATGGCCCAGCAGAAAGGTTATCGGTACAGCGCCGAAAAGCTGGCCGAGCGGGAATACCGCGTGCTCTTCACAGTCGGCGAAGCGTCCGAAACACCCACTGAAGAAGCACCGGCCTGTGCACCGGACACCCGCACAGACACGGTGGTTGCCATCAGCTCTGATAAAATGGGCATTGGCGCAGATGACCTTGGCAAGTCCCTGCTCAAGGCATTTGTGTTCGCACTTACCCAGCAGGATCAGCTGCCCAAAACAGTGCTGTTCTATAACGGCGGCGCGTCCCTGACCTGTGAGGGTTCGCCCATGCTGGATGATCTGAAGGCACTGGAAGCACAGGGCGTGGAGATCATGACCTGCGGCACCTGCCTGAATTTCTATGGCCTGACCGAAAAGCTTGCTGTTGGCAATGTGACCAACATGTACACTATCGTGGAAAAACTGACGCAGGCCGGTAACGTGGTGAAACCGTGATCTATCTGGATAACGCTGCCACGACCCTGCGCAAGCCGCCGCAGGTGGAGCAGGCTGTGCTGGACGCAATGCGCACGGCAGGCAATCCGGGACGGGGCGCCCATGAGCCCACGCTGCACGCAAGCCGTCTTGTTTATGCTGCGCGGTGCGCAATGGCAAAGCTCCTCCACGCACCAGACCCGTCCTGCATTGCCTTTGCGGCAAATGCAACGGAGGCTTTGAACATTGCATTGGGTGGTCTTTTTGCACCGGGCGATCATATCATCACAACGGTATGTGAGCATAACTCTGTTCTGCGGCCGCTCTACCGACTGCGGGAACAGGGCTTGCAGTTCAGTTTTGCGGGCGTGGATGAGCGCGGACGGCTGCAATATGATGACTGGGATAAGCTGGTTCAGCCCAATACAAAAGCGCTGGTCGTAACAGGTGCTTCCAATGTGACCGGCAACGGAACGGATCTTGCAAAAGCAGCGGCTTTTGCGCACCGGCACGGCCTGCTGCTGATCGTGGATGCGGCCCAGACGGCGGGTTCACAGCCCATTGACGTACAGGCACTGGGCATTGATGTGCTATGCTTCACCGGGCATAAGGCGCTGCTTGGCCCGCAGGGAACAGGCGGCTTGTATGTGCGTCCGGGGCTTTCCATCCGGCCATTGGTAGTGGGAGGCAGCGGCGTACACAGCTTTGATGAACAGCATCCCGCACAGATGCCCACCGCTCTGGAAGCCGGGACGCTCAATGTTCCGGGTCTGGCGGGTCTGTGTGCCGGTGTAGAATGGATTCTGGCTCAGGGTGTGGAAACGCTGTGTGCAAAAGAAACTGCACTGGCGGCGCTCTTTTATAAAAACATTCGAGATCTGCCGAACGTGAAGATCTACGGCGACCCGGAAATGGCGCTGCACGCTCCCATTATCTCGCTCAACATCGGAGACGAAGATTCAGCCCGCATTGCAGATATTCTGTGGGAGGACTACAGCATCTGTGTGCGTGCCGGTGCGCACTGTGCACCGCTGATGCATAAAGCGCTGGGCACGGTGGAGCAGGGCGTGGTACGGTTCAGCTTTTCGCATTTCAATACGGAAGCCGAAGTGCTTCAGACCGCAGCCGCTGTTCAGGAGCTTGCACAGGAGATCTGATATGCGCATCAAAAAAACTTATATTGTTCTTTCGTTCCGCACAACGCTGGATGCCATGGAATGGGAAAAGCAGTGCCTTGCGGAGAAGGTTCCGGGCAGGCTCATCCCACTGCCGCGCGAGATCTCCGCAGGCTGCGGCCTTGCTTGGCGGATGCTGCCGGAAGAATTTGAGCAGTGGCAGAACCGGCTGGACCCGGCACGTTACGATCAGGCCGCAGCAGTAGAACAGTAACAAAGATAAAACAGGAGAATGACGCATGGGTAAAATGCCGCTTTATACAATGCTGCAAAAAGCCCGTTCTGCGGGCGGCTGGACGATGGTGGCCCAGTTAGAGGGCGATGCCGCGGGGAGCCAGCTGCTTTTGCGGGAGGGCAGGCCTGTGTGGCAGAGGGGAGACAGCACCGTACTGCTGCAGCACCTGACAGAACTGCAGGGCTGCACAGCAGCTGGTATCCACTCTGTTGCAGGCACAGACATCTTTGCGGAGCGCTTTGGCGCGGTGCCGCAGCTGGTAGTCTGCGGCGGCGGACATGTGGCTGCAGCTGTTGTGCAGCTTGCAAAGCTGCTGGGCCTGACGGTCCTTGCAATGGATGACCGCGAGGAATATGCACAGCAGCTGCGGCTGGCCGGAGCCGATAAAGTGCTCTGCCTGCCGTTTGATAAAGCGCTTGCGCAGGTACCTGACGGCGCAGAGACTTATTTTGTGGTCGTCACCCGGGCACATGCATTTGATGTGGACTGCCTGAAGGTGATATTAAAAAAGCCTGCAGCCTATGTTGGCATGATGGGAAGCCGCGGGCGTGCCGCACTGGTGCGCCGTCAACTTCTGGAAGCCGGTATCGATGCCGAAAGAGTGGAGGCGTTGTACGCCCCCATCGGGCTTTCCATCGGCTCACAGACGGCAGAGGAGATCGCACTTTCCATTCTGGCACAGATCGTATCGATCAAGAATGCGCGTCCGCAGACGGAGGGCTTTTCATCTGCCCTTCTGGAAGCCATGGCTCAGACAGATGCCGCCGGGCAGCAGGCGGTGCTTGCCGTGATTGCGGCGCGGCACGGCTCTACGCCGCGGGAAATTGGCGCAAAAATGCTGGTTCGCACAGACGGCTCTATTGTGGGCAGCGTGGGCGGCGGTATTATGGAGCACCGCACCATTCTGGCTGCACAGGAAATGCTGACGGGAGCTGCTCCGGCGTATCAACGGCTGCATTTTTCGGCAGACGGCAAAAATGATGATGCAGCAATTGCTGCCTGCGGTGGGTCTATGGAGATCGTATTGACTCGACTCCAGCCCGGAGAGGAGATCAAATGAAGAAGGATGCACTGATCCTTGTGCGCGGCGGCGGCGACCTTGCTACCGGCACCATTCACCGGCTGTGGAGCGCAGGCCTGCGTGTGCTGGTGCTGGAAGCGGAGCATCCGGCGGCGATCCGGCGGCAGGTTTCTCTGTGCGAAGCCGTTTATGAAGGTGAGACCGCCGTTGAAGGTCTGCGTGCGGTACGGATCGAAACTCTGGCGCAGGCAGAAGAAGTCTGGAAACAGAATGCTGTTCCTGTTCTGGTAGACCCGCAAGGCAAAAGCATTGCGCCGGCAAAGCCGGATGTCCTTGTGGATGCGATCCTTGCCAAAAAGAATCTTGGCACAACACGGGATATGGCACCCCTGACCATTGCACTCGGCCCCGGTTTCACGGCCGGGCAGGATGTGGATGTGGTGGTGGAGACCAAACGCGGCCACCGGCTGGGACGCATCATTCGGGAAGGCAGCGCCATCCCCGATACCGGCATTCCCGGAATCATTGGCGGCTACGGCAAAGAGCGCGTGATCCATGCCAGCACGGCCGGTATATTTATGGATCTCCGCAAAATTGGTGATATTGTGGAAGCGGGTGAGACCATTGCGCAGATCCGCACGGCAGATGGTGCCATGATCTCTGTGACCACGCAGATCACGGGCATTCTGCGCGGGCTTCTGCGCAGCAGCTATCCGGTAACGCCCGGTTTTAAGGTGGCCGATATAGACCCCCGCAAAGAGGAACTTTCCAACTGTTTTCTCATTTCGGATAAGGCCCGCTGCATAGCGGGCAGTGTGCTGGAACTTGTCTGCGCTCAACTGTGGAAATAAACCTGTAAAAAGCAAAAACCTCCGCTTCCCGGCGGCAGTACCGACAGGGAAGCGGAGGTTTCTATTTTTCATTTCAGTTGCGGTAGCAGCGGTCCTGACCTACCAGCCAGTCCTCACACAGGCGCTGGGCTTCCTCCAAACTGCGGCTCTCGCAGTCGAAGAATGCACCGTGCATCGAGCGATAGGAGTAGTGAACTCTCGGAATACCGTTGCCATCCTTGAAGCGTTCGCAGCGTTCTTCACCGGGCATCAGAAAAAGTTGTTCCATGGTTCCTTCTCCTTTGATTTCAGCATTCCGGAGCGGCTGGCCGGATGCAAGCCGCACAACGTTTGCTATTGTAGCACGCAGGGGAGAAGTTTGCTATTGCCTTTTTGTCCAAAGATATGTTTTGTTTTTCTCTGTGGTTGTGACACAAAAGGACTTGACAAGATCATTCGTACAGGATGCGTTCCTGTTCCTGCATTTTCCTTTTTGCTGCCGCTTTGCATGGGCAGCTGCCTTGCCGTATGGAAAAACCGATGGAACGGATGAAAATATTTTGTGCACTTTTCACAGTTTTCTTCTCGAGATTTTGGTGGTACAATAGAAGCATTAAAATATATCCTTTCAGGAGGAGCACATGGCAGAAAAGAATATTGAACTGGATAGTGTAGAGGTCGCCGCAGCTGTTTTTGGCAACTGCGACCGGAACATCCGTCTGCTGGAGAACGAGTTTTCTGTTACGGCGGTCTGCCGGGGCACGCAGCTGCGGCTTTCAGGCGAACCGGCCAATGTTGCCGCGGCCAGCCGCGCTGTGGAGGGAATGCTGCTTCTGATCGAGAATCATACACCGCTGGAAGACCAGACCGTGCGCTACTGCATCAGTCTGGCGCACGATGGAGCAGAAAAGCGGGTCAAGGAACTGACCGAAGATTTTGTTACCGTAACGGTCAAGGGACGGCCGATCCGGCCCAAAACACTGGGCCAGAAGGAATATCTCAATGCCATCCGCACCAATGCCATTACCTTTGGCGTTGGCCCGGCGGGTACCGGCAAGACCTATCTGGCCGTTGCCATGGCGGTAAAGGCTTTTAAAGCCAAGGATGTTTCCCGTATCGTGCTCACCCGCCCGGCAGTGGAAGCGGGTGAAAAGCTGGGCTTTCTGCCTGGTGATCTGCAGCAGAAGGTAGACCCTTATCTGCGCCCGCTGTATGACGGCCTGTTTGATATGCTGGGTGCCGAAACTTACGAGCGCCTTGTGGAAAAGCAGATCATTGAGGTTGCACCGCTTGCCTATATGCGCGGACGCACGCTGGATGATTCCTTTATCATTCTGGACGAGGCACAGAACACCACACCGGAGCAGATGAAAATGTTCCTCACACGTATGGGTGTCGGCTCCAAGGTGGTGGTTACCGGTGATGTGACCCAGATCGATCTGCCGGAACGCACCCGCAGCGGTCTTGTGGATGCACTGCACGTGCTTAAAAATGTAAATGGGATTGCACAGTGCTATTTTACTGAGAAGGATGTTGTGCGCCACCGTCTAGTGCAGGAAATTATCAAGGCTTACGAAAAGGCTGCACACCCTGAAAAATAAAATCACCAGAATTTATATAAAGCCATCAAAAACAGAAAGGAGTGGACTGATTTATGTCCAATAAAGTTTTGATCACCAATTCACAGAAGGCCGTCAAGGTTCCTTCCGGTCTGCGCATTCTCATCCGCCGTGCCTGTAATGCCGTGCTGGAATATGAGCATTTTGAAGCTCCTGCAGAGATCAGCGTGACCTTTGTGGATAACGCCGCCATTGCTGAGCTGAACAACCAGTACCGCAACAAGCCCATGCCCACCGATGTGCTGAGCTTCCCTTTGGGGGTGGACGGCAAATATGATGTTGACGAGAACAACGGCTGCAAAATGCTGGGTGACATCGTCATCAGTATGGAGCGTGCACAGGAGCAGGCAAACCTCTACGGCCATCCGCTGCAGCGTGAGGTGGCGTTCCTGACGGTGCACTCCATGCTGCACCTGCTGGGCTACGACCACGAAAATGGCGGTTTGGAAGCCATGCGGATGCGTGAGAAAGAGGAAGCTGTTCTGCTGCAGCTGGGCCTGCCGCGCACTGTAAGTTATACCGAGTAATAGATTCACCGTGCGGTTGCCGCACAATACAGACAGGAGCTAGATTTTGAGTAACGCTACACCCATTCAGGGGCATTATGATACTTCTTCCGTTTTTGTGGCTGTCATTGGCCGTCCCAATGTTGGCAAATCCAGTCTGACCAACCTTCTGGTTGGCGAAAAGGTAGCCATCGTCACTTCCAAGCCGCAGACCACCCGCACCCGCATTACCGGCGTGATCACCCGCGGGCCGCTGCAGTATGTGCTGCTGGATACACCCGGTGTGCACAAGGCACGCAACAAACTGGGTAAACGGATGGATAAGACTGCCAGCGATTCCATTGCAGATGTGGATGTTTCCATGATGCTGTTTGAGCCTTACGGCGCACTGAATGAATCGGAAATGGTGCTGGTGGATATGCTGCGCAGCAGCGGCGGCCCGGCAATTGCAGTCATCAACAAGACCGACCTTGTCAAGGAGCCTGCTGATCTGGAAGCCCGCAAAGAAGAGCTGAAGGCATTGGGTGTATTCGACGATATCTACACCATCAGCGTCCGTGATAACGACGGCTGCGAAGTGCTGTTCGATGCTTTGAGCCGCTATGCTGTGGAAGGCCCGCATTATTTTGATGATGATGCCTACACGGATATGCCGGAAAAGGAGCTTGTGGCGGAGGTCATCCGTGAAAAGGCCCTGCTGTTCATGCGCGACGAAATCCCCCATGGCATTGCTGTTGTGGTGGAGCGCTTCAAAGAGCGCCCGGGCACCGACCTGATCGATATTGATGTAAATATCTACTGCGAGCGCGAAAGCCACAAGGGCATGGTCATTGGAAAAGGCGGCGCAATGCTGAAAAAAATTGCCAGTGCTGCTCGTGCAGACTGCGAAGAGTTTTTGGGCTGCCGCGTCAATCTGCAGTGCTGGGTAAAGGTAAAATCCGATTGGCGCGATAACGAGTTCCTGCTGAACAACTTTGGCTTCAAGCAGAACACCAATAACCGCTGACACTTGCCAAAGCAGGACAGAATTCCCTTGGATGAACGGTTAAAATAAACCTGACACTATCCGTAACAGGGAAGAGGTGCTGCAAATGGATGCACAAGCAAGCTGGCAGGCGTTTGCCTGCACGGGAAACATTCTTCGTTATCTCGATTATAAACAACAGCGGCCGGAAGAAACCCCGGCAGAGGACCAAGAAAATGGAAGCCTTTGTAACCACGGGTCTGGTGCTGAAGGAGACCCGCTATAAGGAATCGGACCGCATTCTGACGATCCTGACACCGGAACTGGGCGTGATCTCGGCGGCAGCGCAGAGCAGTCTGCGGCTGAAGAGCAAGCTGTTCAGCGCGTGCGGGCTGTTCTGCTACTCCGAGTTCACATTGGTGCCGGGCCGCAACATGTACACTGTGCGGGAAGCGGAAGTGAAAAATGTCTTTCACGGCATCTCGTCCAGCATTGAGGGCATGAGCCTTGCCATGTATATGGCTGAAATGGCAATGACCCTTTCGCCCACCGGGCAGGAGGCACAGCGGGAGCTTCGGCTGCTGCTCAACTGTTTCTATATGATCAGCGAGAGCAAAACGGACCTGCGGGTGATCAAGGCCGTGTTTGAACTGCGCACCATGAGCGAGTGCGGCTTTATGCCGCAGATCGTGTGCTGCCGCGATTGCAGCGCCTATGACGGTGCTGTGTTCTATCTGGATGTGCAGGAAGGCCACCTGCTCTGTGCAGACTGCGCCGCAAAAGCAGGAAAGACCTGCAACCTTGATCAGGGCGCACTGTATGCGCTGCGGCACATCTGCCTTGTGGACGACAAAAAAATATTTGCATTCAAAATTTCTGTGGGCAGTCTGGAAAAGCTTTCCGCAGTGGCAGAGCGCTATGCACTGACCCACCTGGACAAGCCTTTGAAAAGCTATGACTTTTTAAAGACCCTGCTGCCCTGAGCATAAAGGAAACCTATGGAAACAAGTTACTTAAAAACTCTGGAACTGGATAAGATCATCGCCCGTGCCGCAGAGGGCTGCGTGTGCAAGGAAGCGCGCGAAATGCTGCTTGCCACTCAGCCGCAGTGCGACCCGGACGAGGTGCGCTATGCGCTGGAACAGACCGATGCCATCAACACTCTGCTGATCAAAAACGGCTCCCCGCGCTTTGGCGGCGTGGAGAATGTCAGTCAGCTGGCGGCCCGCGCCGTAAAAGGCGGCGTACTTTCAATGGGCGAGCTGTTGATGGTGGCTGGTGCACTGCGCAATTTTCAGAATCTTTCAAGCTGGTATGGTGCTTCGGAGCACGACGCTCTGCCTACAGACGATCTGTTCTATGCGCTGGCACCGCAGCCGGGCTTGGAACAGCAGATCTCCAGCGCCATTCTGGCACCGGATGCCATGGCAGACACGGCTTCTCATACCTTGAACGATCTGCGCAAAAAGATCCGCGCAACGGAGAACAGCATCCGTGACCGTCTGGAGAGCATGGTCCGCAATATGGATACCTCCAAGTATCTACAGGAAAGCGTGGTTTCCATGCGCAATGGCCGGTATGTTGTGCCGGTCAAGAGCGAATACCGCGGTGAGGTGAGCGGCATTATTCATGATGTTTCGTCTACCGGAGCCACCGTCTTTGTGGAGCCGCAGGCCGTTGTGGAAGCCAATGCCCGCATTTTGCAGTACCGTGCGCAGGAAGCGCAGGAGATCGAGCGCATTCTGGTGGCCTTTACCGCACAGGTGGCTGCCATTGAGCCGCAGTTCCAGTACAGCTACAAGGCTATGCTGGAGATCGATGTTCTGCTGGCAAAGGCACGGCTGGCTTTGGATTTCAAGGCATTCAAGCCTGCTGTCCGCACCGACGATTCCTTCTCGCTGATCCGTGCGCGCCACCCGCTGATCGATCCTAAAAAGTGCGTGCCTGTGGATATTGCTCTGGGCAGGGATTACGATTCGCTGATCATCACCGGACCGAACACCGGTGGCAAAACCGTCACCTTGAAAACAGCGGGCCTGCTGTGCGCCATGGCGCAGTGCGGCTTCCTGATCCCGGCTGACGAGCGCAGTGAGATCTGCGTATTTGACGAATTTCTGGTGGATATCGGCGATGAACAGAGCATTGAGCAGAGCCTTTCCACCTTCTCCGGCCATATGAAAAAAATCACCGGCATTCTGGAGCTTGCCATGCCGCACACACTGGTGCTGCTGGACGAGCTTGGTGCCGGTACCGACCCCGCCGAAGGTGCTGCGCTGGCTGTGGCCATCATTGAAGAGCTGCGCCGCCGCGGCGTGCTGCTGATGGCCACCACTCACTACGCTGAGCTGAAGGTGTTTGCTCTGGAAACCAAGGGCGTTGTCAATGCCAGCTGTGAGTTTGATCTGGAAACGCTGCGCCCGACCTATAAGCTGAGCGTCGGCGTGCCGGGCAAATCCAATGCGTTCCTCATCAGCGAAAAGCTGGGCATCCCGGAGCGCGTGATCGAAGCGGCACAGCAGCATCTTTCTGCAGAGGATAAGCGTCTGGATGCCGTTCTGGGGCAGCTGGATGATCTGAAGCTGCAGCTGAAGGAAAGCCAGAACGAGGTGGAAGAGCTGAAAAATGAAGCTTCCCACCAGCTGGAAGCCGCGCAGAAAAAGCGTGATGAGCTGATCCGTCAGGGCGAAAATGAACTGGAAGCTGCCCGTGCCAAGGCTCGTGCGCTGGCACAGCAGGTGGAAAGTCAGGCTTACGCCCTGACTGATGAACTGCGTCAGCTGCAGAAGGACGAGCGCATGAGCACCCAGCAGAAAGCTCAGCGCGCCCGCGAGATCGCCAAAAAAGAATCGGAAAAGCTATTTATCGGCTCCGAGGCTGTGCATAACCCCGTCAAGGAATTTGTGCCGCTGAAAGAGGTCAAGGTAGGGCAGGAGGTCTGCATTGCAGAGCTGAACCAGCTGGCCACCGTATTAGCCCTGCCGGATAAAAACGGCGATGTTCTGGTGCGTGCAGGCATCATCAAGACCAAAGTTCCGCTCAAGGGCTTGAAACAGCCGGAAAAGCTGGTCAAGGAAAAGAAACCGCAGACTAAAGCACAGCAGCGTTATTCCCGCCTGACCGGCGATGCCAACCGCCCGAACGGCAGGGTAGAGAGGGTACAGCGTTCCGCCAAGATGGAATGCAATCTGCTGGGCCTGACGGTGGACGAAGCGCTGCCGGAGGTGGATTCCTTTATCGACCGTGCCATCCTGAACGGACAGACAGTGGTTTATCTGATCCACGGCAATGGCACCGGTGCGCTGCGCACAGCTATCCACAAGCATCTGCGCGGCAACCGCATGGTCAAAAGCTTCCGCCTGGGCCGTTATGGCGAGGGTGAAAGCGGCGTGACCGTGGTAGAGCTGAAATAAAGAAAAAGCTATCCGAAGGATTTTTCGGGTAGCTTTTTCTCACATTGAAGGAATTTGCAGAGCAGGATCGTATTCTATAAAGAATACTAGTATAAGGATGTAAGCCAAAATGGCAAAACGATATTCCAAAGCCGCGCACTCAAAAAGACGAAAACAGACTTCTCATGTGCTCAAAAATACGGTCATTCTGCTTTTTTGCGCAGTGGGCATCTGGTTTGGCAGCTCACTCTGGCATGCAGCGCTGACTCTGCAGACAGTTCAGCCAGCGGAAAGCATCGCCGGTGAAGAATTCCGTCCGCAGGTCGGTGATCCGCCTTACCGCGTGGTGATCGATGCTGGGCACGGTGGAGCAGACCCGGGTGCAAGGGGAGTGATCGAAGAAAAAGATATGACCGCAGCAACCGCCTCGGAACTGATCCGGCTGCTGCAGCAGGACTCTAATTTTATTCCGCTGCAGACCCGTGACAGCTTTGATGAAACCACTACACCCGCCCAGCGTGCCGCCAGAGCGGACGAACAGGCACCGCAGCTGCTGCTTTCCATCCACGGCAACTCAGCTGCAAATGGCTCCACTGCATCCGGCTTTGAGTGCTATCCGGCAGTGCCGGGCCGGACTTGGCATCAGGAAAGCTTTTACTTTGCGCAGCTGCTTGCCAAAGGAATGCAGGCTGCAGGAGCATCTCTGCGTGGGCGCGGGGGAGTCCGATACATTTATTATCTGGAAAACGATCAGAAGCAACTGGTGGAAAGCACCCACACCGAGGTGCGTGCAGAGCGAAGCTTTACGTTGCTGGAAGATGTAAATTGTCCGGCAGTGCTGGCAGAGCAATGCTTTGTAACGAATGAAGCAGATGTTGCACAGTTCGGCAGCGAAGAAGGTTGTAAAAAAACAGCCCGCGTTTATTACGAAGCGATCTGTGCATACTTTGGCACACAGCCGCAGGCCGAGCAGCTTGCCGGGTTCACTTTAAATTAAAAAGTATCAGCATAGCATCACCAAGGGAGAAGAAGCGATAACATTCTGAACCCAACACCATACAGCCATCAGTATTTTAAGACCGCTGAACTCATAACCAGAAGAGAAGGGCGGTCTTATTTTTCAATTACATGATTTTCGTATAATGCACGTTATGCGAAATATAGGGAAGTGAAAAATCTCTATTTTCCTGAATCTGGCCTTTTTCCGCGACCTACGGATCTGCAGCCATCTGTAATACCGTATGATTCAACTTTTGCTTTTTTATATTTTTGTGTCTCATTTGTATTTTGGTGCTACAATCTTTTTATGGACTTACAAATTACAAAGCTGCACAGTCTGCCGCTGCCATGCGCGCTTGCATTTTATTTTTCCAGATTCTCTTTTTATGTCGCTATAAGTTCTGTGGTCATTCTGATCTTTTTATTTTTCTGTGAACGACCATTTGCTCGTACGATTTCAAATCGCTGGCCAGATCACAGCTTATCATTCCATTATTTATATAAATATATCTATAAAAATACCGCCGATGACATATCCACACTTTGGACGCGTCACAGACGGTATCGTTCCATTTTATGGGTATTCTTATGTGGTTCAGGAATTTCCGTTTTCAGCGTTCGCATCAGGCTTCATTGCAAGCACGGAAGCATCCAGTCCGATGCCATCCTGAGCCGCACCCTCAAAGGCTTTCATGGGCGCAGACGAAAGTTCCTCATCCAGAGCTGAATCCTCTGCTGGCTCCCCTGTTTCCTTTTCTGTTGTATCCAAGATGTGAGAAGATGCTTTGGGCTTTTTAACCTTGCCCAGCGGGTTTTCTTCAATAGCCGCGCGCACCTGAAATTCCTGTAGGTGCGTATAAATTTGTGTGGTAGACACGTTGCTGTGGCCCAAAAGCTGCTTGAGTGTAAGGATATCTACATTGCCGGTCTGATACATCAGAGTTGCGGCAGTGTGGCGCAGCTTATGTGTGGAAAAGCCTTTTAATCCGGCTGCTTTCATTGCACCGGTCACTAGCTGTTCTACCCTGCGGTTCGAGATACGCTCTTTGCGCCGTCGGGTAATAAAGACCGCCTTTTCCTGCGGCAGAAGCCCCTCCATCGTATTGCGTTTGCCCAGATACAGCCGCAATGCTTCCATGCAGGCATCATTCAGATAAACCATGCGCTCCTTGTGGCCCTTGCCAAACAGGCGTATCTGGCGGTTTTCCAAATCAATGTCGTCCAGATTCATGCCGACAAGCTCTGCCAGACGCATTCCACAGTTCAAAAACAGCGTCACCATGCAATAATCCCGCTCCGGAAAATCGCTTTGGGTCTGCGTGCTTTCCAATAACTCCATGGACTGCTCCGCCGTCAGATATTTGGGCAGTACCTTATCCTGTTTGGGTGGGTGGATGGCCGCAGTCGGATCTGCATCCAGCCGGTTGACCTGATTGACCAGGTAATCATAAAAGCCGTGCAGGCTTGCCAGCCGCCGGGCCGTTGAGGACTTTTTGTTGCCGCACTCGCGGTTTAAAAAGTACAGATATTCGTAGATATCCTCCTTTGTTACGGAGGCCCAGAATGCGGTGTCCAGCCCTTTGGGGTCGATATCCTTCATCTCACTGTCTTCGGGCACAAGCCCACGGCGGCGCTTCATAAAACGGCTGAATCCGCGCAGATCACAGTAGTAGCTGAACGCCGTGTTTGCGCTTTTGCCCGCGATCACTTCCAGATAGCGGACGTATTCTACAATGTCCGGTGCAGCATCATCGAAGGGCTTGTGCTTGCCGGGATTTTTCTCGTCCAGATAGATCGACATTGTTTTTCCTCTTATAAGCGGTCAGATTTCAGGGCATTGATCGCATCGGTAATATAAGCCGCGCCGATCAGCTGCATTCCAGGATAATCTGCCGGGCTCAGATGATTCAGGCTGTGCTTCGGGATCACCGCACGTTCAAAGCCGATACGCTCTGCCTCATGCAGGCGCTGTTCCAGATTGGGTACGCTGCGCACTTCACCGCCAAGGCCGACCTCGCCAATGGCGATCAGCTTATCGCTGACGGGCCTGTCCAGCAGCGAGGAGACCATACTCAAGCAGACAGAAAGATCACAGGCAGTATCACGCAGCGCAATGCCGCCCACGATGTTGATATATACATCCAGGTTGCCAAAGAAATACCCTGCACGCTTTTCCAGCACAGCGATCAGCAGATTCATGCGGTTGTAGTCGTAGCCGCTGCAGGCACGGCGCGGCGCTGGAAAATTGGTTTTGGTTGCAAGGGCCTGAATTTCGCTCAAAATGGGACGGCTGCCCTCCATGGTACAGGCCACACAGTTGCCGGAAACGCCAAGAGGACGGCCTTCCAGCAGCATCTGTGAAGGGTTTTCGATCTCAGCAAGGCCCTGCCCCGTCATATCAAACATGCCCAGCTCATTGGTAGAGCCATAACGGTTCTTGGCCGCACGCAGGATGCGGTACGGCAGCATTTTATCGCCCTCAAAGTAAAGCACCGTATCCACGATATGCTCCATGACTTTGGGGCCTGCAATGGCACCGTCCTTGTTCACATGGCCCACAATGAACATGGGGATCTCCTGCTTTTTGGCCACGGCCAGCAGGCGGGCCGCACTTTCCTTGACCTGACTTACCGTACCGGAGGAGGACGAGATATCCATGCAGCGCATCGTCTGGATGGAGTCGATGACCACGAGATCCGGCTTTTCTTTTTCGATCAGGCCGCAGATCTCGTCCACATCATTCTCCGCTGCCAGAAAGATGTTATCCTGCGGCACTTTCAGCCGGGCAGCGCGCAGCTTGACCTGCCGCACCGATTCCTCGCCAGTGATATACAAAACGCTGTGCTGGTTGGAAATGGCACCGCACAGCTGCAGAAGCATAGTAGATTTGCCCACACCCGGCTCACCGCTCAAAAGCACAACGCCGCCCAGCACAATGCCGCCGCCAAGTACACGGTCCAGCTCCGAAATGCCGGTCAGAATACGGCTTTTTTCTTCGGTCATGCTGATTTCAGAAAGGCGTTTTGCGGTCAGGGTGGTCACCCCCTCCGGGCGGACGGCTGCCGCCTGTTTGGCTGCGGCAGTACCTGATTTGGGGGCTTCCGCTACAACGTCCTCGTTCATCGTGTTCCAGCTGCCACAGCTTGGGCAGCGGCCCATCCAGCGGGGGCTTGTCTCGCCGCAGTTGGAACACACATATACAGTTTTCAGTTTTGGTTCCTTCATCAAAAAAGCTCCTGTTACATTGTCTTGGTTCTATTATTCTCTATTGTAGCATATAACAAGCAAACCCGCAAGAAAAGCCCTTGTTCAAAGCCTGCTTCCAATGCTTGCAAGCGCTGCAGAAATGCCGCACAGCGGCACAAATAACGTCAGCGTCAGCAGATACTGCCGGATGAATCCATGTGGCCGGACGACCTCCCGGTCAGGCCCTGCTGCAAAAAAGGAACAGACGCGGATCTGGCTGCTCACCCGCAGAGAATCTGTGCCGAGCGTGCACAGCCCTGCAGAAGCAGCTGCCGCAGGCAGAAATGCAAGCAGCAGAAGCCACGTTTCTTTTTTCAGTGCCGTGTCGGAAAGCAGCTGCACAAACAGCGTCCCGTTTCCCAGCCCATAGAACATCGTAAACAAAAAAATCAAAACCGGCCCCAGTGTGGAAAAGCCCATCAGGAACAGAAGGGTCGCGGCCGCAGCCAGCGTAAGATATTCCGTTCCGAAAAGGCTGGCCGCAGTATGTGGATCTGCAGCGGCAAACAGGCCGCGCCAGCTTTGCAGGTAATATTGCAGCCAGTCCGGCTGCTGCTTTTCGCAGAAAGCCAGAAGCACACCAGCTGAGCCAGAGCCGATCAGAAAGGCACAGACGAGCAGCCAGCAGGTTTTCTGCCGAGTTTTCGTGTTATGTCTCTGCAGCGGTGAAGGCACTTCCGGTGCAGAGCGTTCTGGCGGCAGTGTTTTCTGCGGCTGCGGCAGAAGCACAGCTTCACCTGTGGGAAGCTGCTGCGCAGCTTCTGGCAAGTGCGCTGGCATTCCGGTTTGCTGATAGACCCACATGATCGAACCTCCTTGTTTTATTTGTTCAGCTGCGGCGCTTTTTCTCCCGAGTCACCATGCCCAGCAATCCGCCAATACTGCCGCACAGGATCACCACAGCAAACCGCAGCAGCGGCGGCTCTTCCGTAAGCGTACCGGAAGGAACGCTGAGCACCACGAGCAATGCCGCATAAAACAGGCCCTGTACAAGCCCGTACAGCAGGCCGCGTTCCTTTTTGCAAAATGCAGCGATCCAACCGCTGCAAAGGCTCCCTGCACCAACGGCTGCTGTTGCCAGCGGCGGTGCGGCGGCACCAGAATAACCCTGTGCTGTCATCAGCGCTGCCATTGCGGCCAGCCAGCCCGCTGTGACCATAACGCCGACTGCCCCCGCCAGCAGAAGAACCCGGAGTTCCGCCGGGAAAAGTTTTTTCTCAGACATAAAAACGCGCCTCCCTGCCAGTAATCTATGCAGGAAGACGCGTTTGATATGCTCTTAATTGTTTGAAGAAAAAGCTTACTTCTTGTCAGCCTTGTCCATGTTCAGCTTTTCAACAGCGGAAATTGCAGTCTTGGTGAAGCGGATCTTCACACGGTCAGCACCGGTCTCCAGAACAAAGGTATCGTCCTTGATTGCAACAACACGGCCAATGACACCGCCAATGGTGGTGACCTGATCGCCGATCTCTAGGCTGCTGCGCATTGCGGCATCCTTCTTCTCCTGCTTCTTCTGGGGACGATAGATCATGAAGTACAGCAGAACCAGCATCAGAGCCAGTGTGAAGAACAGGCTGATGTAGCCTTCGGAAGTGGTAGTCAGAAATTGCATGGGGCAAAATCTCCTCTCAAAATTCAGATAAGCTTATTATACCTTTTTAAACGACCTGTTGCAAGTCTTATTCTCAAATTCGGGTATCCAGAAGCTTTACATATTTATCGTGGAAAGCCGTGAAGGTGCCTGCATCCAGCTCATCCCGAATGCGCTCCATCAGATGGTTATAGAACCACAGGTTGTGCATGACGGCAAGGCGCATTCCCAAAATCTCCTCCGCTTTGAACAGGTGGCGGATATAGGCGCGGGAATAGCTGCGGCAGACCGGACAGCCACAGGCAGGATCAATAGGGCGTTCATCGCGCTCATACTTTGCATTCTTGATGTTGATGATACCGCCCCAGGTGTTCAAGTGGCCGTGGCGTGCATTACGGCTGGGCATCACGCAGTCAAACAGATCCACGCCGCGGGAAACTGCCTCAATGATATTGCCGGGGGTGCCAACGCCCATCAGGTAGCGGATCTTATCCTTGGGCATGTGGGGCTCCACCTGACTGATCATTTCATACATCACCTCGGTGGGCTCGCCCACAGCCAGACCGCCGATGGCGTAACCGTCCAGATCGAGGTCTGCAATCTGCTTCATGTGCTCCACACGCAGATCAGCAAAGGTGCAGCCCTGATTGATGCCAAACAGCAGCTGATCGGGATTCACGGAAATGCCCTCGTGCTTCAGGCGGGCCATTTCAATCTTACAGCGTTTCAACCAGCGGGTCGTGCGTTCACAGCTGGCCTTGGAGTAATCGTGCTGTGCGGGGTTCTCTACGCACTCGTCAAAGGCCATGGCGATGGTAGAGCCAAGGTTTGCCTGGATCTGCATGCTCTCTTCCGGTCCCATAAAGATGCGGTGGCCGTCCAGATGGGAGGCAAAGGTCACGCCCTCTTCGGTGATCTTGCGCAGCTTGGCCAGACTGAATACCTGAAATCCACCGCTGTCGGTCAGAATGGGGCCGTTCCAGCGGGTAAATTTGTGCAGACCGCCCATATCGGCTACCAGCTTGTCGCCGGGGCGCAGATGCAGGTGGTAGGTGTTGCACAGCATGACCTGTGCGCCAATGTCTTTCAGGTCCTGAGCAGACAACCCGCCCTTGATGGCACCGGCGGTAGCCACGTTCTGAAAAGCGGGCGTCTGCACCGTGCCGTGCACGGTCTTGAACTCGCCCCGCCGGGCGTCGTGTTCCTGCTTGAGCAGCTTATAGGTCGTCAAAGAAGGCATAGTTTTTGTTCCTTTCTGTGCACGGAAAACAGCCGTGCGATCTTCATGAAAAAGCCCGGGATCAGGCTCATCAACAACAGAATAGTGGGAAAAATAATCAAAGAATCAGCATCGCATCGCCAAAAGAGAAGAATCTATAACGTTCCTCTACAGCCACCTTATAGGCTGCCATGGTCTTTTCGTAGCCATACAGGGCCGACACCAGCATGATAAGGGTGCTTTCCGGCAGGTGGAAGTTGGTGATCAGGCCGTCGATGCAGTTGAACTTCACGCCTGGATACAGGAAGATAGAAGTGTTGCCGCTGCAGGCGCGGATCTCGCCGTACTTTGCGGCAACGGCTTCCAGCGTGCGGCAGCTGGTAGTGCCCACTGCGATCACACGGTGACCGGCAGCCTTGGTATCGCGGATCATCTGCGCCGTTTTTTCGTCGATGCAGTACCATTCGCTGTGCATTTTGTGATCCGTGATCTCGTCCTCCTGTACAGGGCGGAAGGTGCCCAGACCCACATGCAGAGTCACTTCGGCAATGTTCACGCCTTTGGCGCGGATGGTATCCATCAGTTCCGGGGTGAAGTGCAGGCCAGCCGTGGGCGCTGCGGCGCTGCCAAGCTCCTTGGCATAGACGGTCTGGTACTGGCTCTGATCCTCCAGCTGCTTGGTGATATAGGGCGGCAGAGGCATTTTGCCAAATTCGTCCAGCTTTTCATAAAGGGTCTCGGTATCGTAATAGAATGTAACGTACTTGTTGCCGTCCTCCATGGTCTCGTCCACCACAGCAGTCAGGGAGCCATCGCCAAAGCTCACCTTCGTGCCGGGCTGCATCCGCTTGCCGGGCTTTGCAAGGCATTCCCACTGGTCGCCTTTGACCTGACGCAGCAAAAGCAGCTCACACACAGCACCGGTGGGCTGCTTGACGCCCACAATGCGGGCGGGCAGGACCTTGGAATTGTTTACCACCAGCAGGTCGCCCGGCTCTAAAAATTCCGGCAGATCGTGGAAGATCTTGTGCTGGATGCTGTCGTCTTTCTGGCTCAGCACCATCAGCCGTGCAGAGTCTCTGGGGTCAGCCGGCTCCTGTGCAATGAGTTCTTTGGGTAAATCATACCAAAAATCTTTTTTTAACATAGCGTGCAATTTGCCTTTCCGATGATTGACACGGACACCGTATCAATGATATCATAAAATCTGTATAAACAGTATCTATTATATTGCATCGCTGTCCGGTTTGCAAGCCGTGAATCTATGTAATAGAAATATTTATTGAGTTCGCTTTCACGAAAGGAAAGGTGCTGGAAATGGAAAAACAGTATAAAGTGGGTATCGTAGGTGCGACTGGTATGGTCGGTCAGCGTTTTGTGACGCTGCTGGAAAATCACCCCTGGTTCAAGCTGACCGTTCTGGCCGCATCCGGCCGCAGCGCCGGCAAGACCTATGAGGAAGCTGTCGGTCCCCGCTGGGCCATGACCTCCCCCATGCCGGAAAGTGTCAAGAAGATGGTAGTTTTGGATGCATCCAAGGTGGAAGAGGTTGCTTCTCAGGTGGATTTTATCTTCTGTGCAGTCAACATGCCCAAGGATGAGATCAAGGCTCTGGAAGAGGCCTATGCAAAGGCTGAGTGCCCGGTGGTGTCCAACAACAGTGCAAACCGCTTTACCCCGGATGTGCCCATGGTGGTGCCCGAGATCAACGCCGACCACATCGAGATCATCCCCGCACAGCGCAAGCGTCTGGGCACCAAGCGCGGCTTTATTGCCGTCAAGTCCAACTGCAGCCTGCAGAGCTATGTTCCCGCCCTGCACCCGTTGATGAAGGATTTTGGCGTCAGCAAGGCTCTGGTGTGCACCTATCAGGCCATTTCCGGTGCAGGTAAGACCTTTGACCGTATGCCCGAGATCGTGGACAACGTGATCCCCTACATCGGCGGCGAGGAAGAAAAGAGCGAGCGCGAGCCGCTCAAGCTGTGGGGCCACATTGAGGGCGACCATATCGTGAACGCCGAAAAGCCGGTGATCACCGCACAGTGCTTCCGCGTGCCTGTCTCCGACGGCCACACCGCTGCCGTGTTTGTAAGCTTTGAGAAGAAGCCCACCCAGGAGCAGATTTTGGAGGCATGGGCAAACTTCCGCGGTCCCGCGCAGGAGCTTGACCTGCCCAGCGCACCCAAGCAGTTCCTGCATTACTTCACCGAGCCGGATCGCCCGCAGCCCAAGCTGGACCGCAACACCGAGAACGGCATGGCTGTGTGCATCGGCCGCCTGCGCGAGGACACCCTGTTTGATTACAAGTTTGCCTGCATGAGCCACAACACCCTGCGCGGTGCTGCAGGCGGCGGCGTTCTGCTGGCAGAGCTGCTGGCCGCAAAGGGCTATTTCGACTAAGTATATTTTGCGCAAAAGCGCATACAAAGGAGTTTTAGGCTATGAAGAATCCTGTCTTTACCGGCGCGGGTGTTGCCATTATCACCCCGATGTACGAGGACGGAAGCATCAACTTTGACGAGCTGGGCCGCATTATTGAGGATCAGATCGCGCACCATACCGATGCCATCATCATCTGCGGCACCACCGGCGAGTGCTCTACTATGACCGATGAGGAGCAGCTTGCCGCCATCAAGTATACGGTGGATGTTGTCAACCACCGCGTGCCCGTCATTGCAGGCGCTGGCTCCAACGATACCGACCACGGCTGCGCACTGGCCGCAAAGTCTGCCGAATGCGGCGCAGACGCTCTGCTGATGGTGACTCCCTATTACAACAAGACCACGCAGGCTGGTCTGGTTGCTCACTTTACCGCCATGGCTGAGGCCGGAGGCATCCCGGTGATCATGTACAACGTGCCTTCCCGCACCGGCCTGAACATTGCCCCGGAGACTGCTCTGGAACTGAGCAAGCATCCTCTGATCAACGGCATCAAGGAAGCTTCCGGCAACATCTCTCAGGTAGCCAAGATTGCACAGCTGTGCGGCGACGAGCTGAACATTTATTCCGGCAACGACGATCAGGTGGTTCCCCTGCTGGCTCTGGGCGGCAAGGGCGTGATTAGCGTCGTGTCCAATGTCAAGCCGGAGCTGGTGCACAACTGCTGCAAGGCATTCTTTGACGGCGATACCGCAAAGGCCCGTGAGCTGCAGCTGGAAATGCTGCCGCTGGCAGATGCTTTGTTCTGTGAAGTGAACCCCATTCCGGTGAAGTACGCCATGAATGTGCTGGGCTGGGAAGCTGGCGAGTGCCGTCTACCTCTGGTAGAGCCGAGCGAGGCACACAAGGAGTATATTGAAAAGGCTCTGCGTGCAGAGGGTCTTATTACAGAATAAGTTTTTGGCTGCAAAATGCCCGGCGGAGCGCTCTGTCCGGGCATTTTGCGATATGCCGATATGCAAAACGGGCAGGAAAGGATAAAAATTATGACGGATATTGTGATTCAGGGCATCGGCGGCCGCATGGGCCATGTGCTGTGTGATATGATCGCACAGCGCGAGGACTGCCGCGTGATTGCAGGCATCGACATAAAGGATGGCGAACAGAACGACATCCCTGTGTATGACAGCCTGGAAAAGCTGGACGGCAAGGGCGATGTGATCATCGATTTCAGCTCTCCGGCCGCTGTGGAAAAGGCTCTGCCCTACTGTGAAGCTCACAAGCTGCCCATCGTGGTGTGCACCACCGGCCTTTCGGAAGAGCTGCAGCTCAAGGTGGTGCAGCTATCCCGCACGGTGCCGGTGTTCAAGAGCGCTAATATGTCCATGGGCATCAATGTGCTGTCGGAGCTGTGCAAGCGCGCTTCGGCTATTCTGGGTGTGAACTACGATGTTGAGATCGTGGAGCAGCACCACCACAACAAGCTGGATGCACCCAGCGGCACCGCTCTGATGCTGGCCGATGCCATCAATGAGCAAAACAATGGCGAATATCACTATGTGTATGATCGTTCTTCTGTCCGCCAGAAGCGCGACCCGAAGGAAATTGGTATCAGTTCCGTGCGCGGCGGCAGCATCGTGGGTGATCATGAAGTGCTGTTCTGCGGCCCGGACGAGGTGATCACCCTCAAGCACACCGCTTACTCCCGCAATATTTTTGCAAACGGCGCTGTGAATGCAGCAGTTTACCTTGCAAAAAAGGAGCCGGGCCTGTACAATATGGGTGATATGATCGCTGCACTTTAAAAAGCCTGATTGCTCTGCTTTTGGCAGAAACATGGTGGAAGGATGTGGACGCGGATGAGCAAACAATCCCCGCAGCAGCACCGGCGCAGACCGACTGCAAAACGCCGCGCCAGAAGGCAGGCTTTCTGGACAGCCGGAGCGGTGCTGATCGTATTTCTGTTCTGCCTGCCTTTGCTGCCAAAGTTCTTTCTGCAGGAAAGCATACCGACTGCAGAACCGGTGAGCACGGAAAGTTCTTCTGCAGGTTCTGCCACTGTATCACAGCCGGAAGAAGCAGAGCCTGCGCCAGAGCCGGAACCGCAGCCGCTGGTTCAGATTGTCCGCTTTTCTGCAACAGGAGATAATCTGATCCATGCTCCCATTTATAAGCAGGCGCAGCGCCGCGCTTCCGGGGAGGAAGCTTACAGTTTCGATTACTGTTACGAACATATTGCGCCTTTTTATGCACAGCATGATGTGAACTGGATCAATCAGGAAACGCTCTGCACGGATGAATTGGAGCCATCCACCTACCCATGCTTTTCTACGCCGGGCGATTGCGCCCGTGCGCTTTATCGGGCGGGTGTGCGGGTGTTCAGCCTGTCCAATAACCACACCTACGATAAAGGCGCTTCCGGCATTGCCGCTACCCTGCGCTTCTGGGGCAGTATGCCGGAGGATGTAGTGACCACCGGTTTGTGGAAGGGCAAAGAGGACTACGGTCATATCCCGCTGCAGACTGTCAATGGTGTAACGATCGCATATCTTTCCTACACAGAGCATACCAATGGCATCCCGCAGAACAGCTCCATGCAGGCCAATGTGATCTATACCAGCCAGACCGATGTGATCGAGCAGCAGGTAAAAGCGGCACGTCAGCTTGCAAATTTTGTGGTGGTGGGTGTGCACTGGGGCGTGGAAAACAGTCATACCGTTGTGGATGCGCAGCGTGCATTGGCACAAAGCCTTGCGGATTGGGGTGCAGACTTGATCATTGGCACCCACCCGCATGTGCTGCAAAATGCACAGTGGCTGACTGCAGCAGACGGCAGGCAGGTGTTCACGGCCTATTCTCTGGGCAATTTTATCAGCACGCAGGAAAAGCCCGATCAGCTGATCGGCGCAATTTTATCGGTTCAGCTTGAAAAAACGACCGAACTGGACGGCACCGTCCGTTGCAGCGTGCTCTCCCCCAGACTTCTGCCGACGGTGACCCACTATGATGCAGGCAAATCCAATGTGCGTACCTATCTGTTCCGCGATTATACCGAAGCCCTTACAAAGGCCCACGGAGTACGGCAGGCGTATCCGGATTTCAGCCTGGAAATGATTCAGTCCATTGCCCGGGAAAATATCGACCCGGAGCTTTTGCAGCTTACCTGAATAAATTTTGTATCGTTGAAGCCCGCCTTTCGGGCAGAATGGAGGATCTTTATGTACGGAGTATCGAAGATCAATATTGAGCCGAGTCTCATGATGATCAGTGTGCAGGATGTAGAGTTCAAGGGCAACAGCCTGGCACGTTACCTGCAGATCTTTGCAGATAACGGCGTGGTCGTAGATATGATCAGCCAGAGTGCGCCCCATGGCACCACCATTGATTTCAGCTTTACCGCTTCCAGCAGTGATCTTCCGCTGGTGATGAAGGCTATTTCCGTTGCAAATCTGGACAAGGATGCCAAGGCTTCTCCGCTGATCAGCGTGGGTTATTCCAAGCTGAACCTGTTTGGTGAAGAAATGGTCACCAGCTGCGGCGTAGCTGCCCGTGCACTGAATTCTCTGGCAATGGCCGACATTGAAGTACTGCTTATCACCACCAGCGATCTGGATATTTCCCTGCTGGTCCACGCAGAGAATGAGGATGCAGCTTACGAAGCATTGAAGAAGGCTTACGAGCTGTAAATTCTGCAAGCAAGCGAGCAATCCTCCATCAAGTAAAAAAATGCCGGTGCACTCCAAAACAGAGTACACCGGCATTTTCATGTTCAATATTTTTACAGAGTGACCTTGTGGTAGATCTTCTTGCCCTTCTTGATCACAATACCCTTTGCCAGCTGCTCAGCAGTGAAGCCAACGGTGGGAGCGGCTACCTTCTCGCCATCCACCAGAACACCGCCCTGCACGACCAGACGGCGTGCCTCGCCGTTGGATGCTGCCAGACCAGCCTTGACCATCAGGGTCAGGATACCGATGGAGCCATCGGTCAGGTCGGCCTCGGTCAGCTGAGTAGAAGGCATGTGCTCGGTATCCATTGCGCTGCCGCTGAACAGTGCGCGGGCAGCATTCTGAGCCTTTTCGGCCTCTTCCTTGCCATGGACCATGCTGGTCAGCTCGTAAGCCAGAATTTCCTTAGCTTCGTTCAGGCGCTGATCCTTCCATGTGCTCATCTCGTCGATCTGCTCCAGCGGCAGGAAGGTGAGCATACGGATGCACTTCATCACATCGGCATCGCCCACATTGCGCCAGTACTGGTAAAACTCGAAGGGACTGGTCTTGTTGGGGTCCAGCCAGACGGCATTGCCGGCGGTCTTGCCCATCTTCTTGCCCTGAGAGTCGGTCAGCAGGGTGATGGTCATAGCATAAGCGTCCTTGCCCAGCTTGCGGCGGATCAGCTCGGTGCCGCCCAGCATGTTGCTCCACTGGTCGTCGCCGCCGAACTGCATGTTGCAGCCGTAGTGCTGGAACATGTAGTAGAAGTCGTAGCTCTGCATGATCATGTAGTTGAACTCGAGGAAGGACAGGCCCTTCTCCATGCGCTGCTCGTAGCACTTGGCGCGCAACATGTTGTTCACGGAGAAGCAGGCACCCACATCACGCAGCAGTTCCACGTAGTTCAGGTTCAGCAGCCAATCTGCATTGTTCAGCATCAGTGCCTTGCCCTCAGAGAAGTCGATGAACTTTTCCATCTGCTTTTTGAAGCATGCGGCATTATGGGCGATATCCTCTTTGGTCAGCATCTTGCGCATGTCGGTGCGGCCGGAGGGGTCGCCGATCATGGTAGTGCCGCCGCCGATCAGGGCAATAGGCTTGTTGCCTGCCATCTGCAGGCGCTTCATCAGGGTCAGAGCCATAAAGTGGCCTGCGGTCAGGCTGTCGGCAGTGCAGTCAAAGCCGATGTAAAAGGTTGCCTTGCCATTGTTGATCAGGTCGATGATCTCTTCATCGGTGATCTGGGCCACCAGGCCGCGGGCCTTGAGTTCTTCGTACAGAGTCATGATTTTTTCCTCCTGTTTGTGGGCAGAGGGAAAAATAAAACACCCCCTGCCAAAAATGAATTTGGCAGAGGGCGAGAAAATTCGCGGTACCACCTCTGTTTGCCGCTTCCTCACAGAAACGACCTCACGAGTGCACACCCCAGAGTAGAGAGACACTCCTGCGTTTGTAACGCTCGCACGCGGCACAGCCTATTAACCTGAACGGCATTCAGCCTGCAGCTCCGGGAGGTATTTCCCCTGCTGCTCTGCGGCCCCTTACACCAACCGGGGTTTCTCTGGGCAGAACACTTCAAGGTACTTGTTCCCTTCATCGCCATTAACAAGAACTACTTTATCACAATGCTTCGGGCTTGTCAACCCCCTTATCTGCAGCGGTTTATTTTGGCTTATTTTGCGCCAAGACCCAGCATTTCGCGGGCATTGGCACGCGAAAGCTCGGTAACGTGGTCGCCGGAGATCAGCCGGGCCAGTGCTTCCACCCTGCCCTCCTCATCCAGCGGATGGATCTCGGTATAGGTGCGGTCATTGGCTACATTTTTCTGAATCAGCAGATGGCAGTCCGCCAGTGCAGCGATCTGGGCTGTATGGGTGATGCACAAGATCTGGTGGCCCTGTGCGCTCTGGCGCAGTACCTCACCAATACGCCCGGCGGCTTTGCCAGAAACACCGCTGTCGATCTCATCATAGATCACGGTAGGCACGGCATCCTTATCGGCCATTGCATTTTTGATGGCCAGCGTGATGCGGCTCAGCTCGCCGCCGGAAGCAATTTTTGCAAGAGGTTTGGGTGCCTCACCGGGGTTTGTGGAAATGTAGAACTCGATGCTGTCCTGCCCATGGCTTGCCAGCGGGCCGCGGGTATGGCGCAGTGTCATGCGCACGCCCGGCATGTTCAGAAAATCCAGCGTGCCGGAAATACGCTTATTCAGCTCTTCAAAAGCGCGCAGGCGCGTCTGGGTCAGTGCTTCTGCCTTTTCGCGGGCCAGCGCATAAAGGCGGAGCTTTTCTGCCTGCAGGTGGTCATGCCGCTCCTGCGAGGACTGGATGCGCTCCAGTTCTTCCCTTGCATTCTGTCCAAAAACAATCACGTCTTCTACCGTATCACCATATTTGCGCTTGAGCTTGTAGATCAGATCCAGACGCTGCTCAATCTCATCCAGCTCTGCATCGTTGGTATCATAGGAATCCAGTCGACCGATCAGATCTGCGGCAACATCCTTTGCATTGTAATACAGATCCAGCAGCTGACTGGATGCACCGGCAAGTGCATCATCCAGCTGCGCGGCAGCATCCACTGCATTGGATGCCTCGCCCAGCAGATCGACTGCGCCGGAGGCCTCGTCATCGCCCGAAAGCAATGCATAGCTCTGTGCGATCTTATCCCGGATGGCAGATGCATTGGCAAGGATCTTGCGGCGGCTTTCCAGCGTCTGTTCCTCTCCGGCGGTCAGTCCGGCATCCTCGATCTCCTGCACCTGATAGCTCAACAGATCGATCCTGCGCTGCTTTTCGGCTTCGTCGGTGATCATGGCATCCAGCTCCCGCTTGATGCGCACAAGCTCCCGGTACAGGACATAATAGTCCTGAAACTCCGCGCTGTTCTGCGCATAATCATCCAGAATGCCCAGATGTCTTGCCGGGTTCAGAAGGCCCACGGAGTCGTGCTGACCGTTGATATTGATAAGTCCTCCGCACAGCTCCCGCAGAACCGCAGCCGTTGCAGGCATTCCGTTGATGCGGCAGGTGCTTTTGCCCTCGGCTGTGATCTCGCGGCTGAGCATCAGTGCATCCGAGCGCTCGTAGCCCGCCTTCTCAAGGCTGTCCAGCACCGTACCGGGCACCTCCTCAAAGGCTGCACGGATCACCGCCTTGGAGGCCCCTGTGCGCACAAGATCCTTTGAAGTGCGGTTTCCCAGGATCGCATTGATGGAATCGATCAGGATCGACTTGCCGGCACCAGTCTCACCGGTAAGAACATTCAGGCCCGGCTTGAAATGTACTTCAGCCTTCTGGATCACAGCAACATTTTCAATTTGCAGGCTGCTCAGCATATCTTTTCTCCCGCGTTATTTTTATCCAATGTGTCTCGTCAGTTCCGAGCAGATCGTTTTTGCATCACGCTCCGACCGTGCAACGATCAGGAACGTGTCGTCGCCCGAAAGCGTGCCGACCACACTTTTCCACTGCAATGCGTCAAAAACCTCGCATGCGGCGTTGGCCATGCCGGAATAGCACTTTACCAGCACAACATGTCCGGCGTAATCCACCCCCAGCACGGATTCATGAAAGATCGTTTCAAACCTTCCCTGCGTTTTGGGGTTGAAGCTTTCGTTTCGGCTGGAGACATAGCGATACCCCTCTGCCGTGGCAGCTTTTACCAAACACAGCTCCCGGATATCGCGGGAAACGGTGGCTTGTGTTACCTCGAATCCCTCTTTGGAAAGGTGATCCAGCAGAACTTCCTGCCGGCTGATCGGGTGTTCCTGCACAAGCCGGAGAATCACCTGCTGACGTTCTCCCTTGCTTTTTACATCTTCCTTACGGCTGCGCGCCATCGTAAACTCGCCTCCCCTTTATCGTCTGCTGCGAATCTTCTGGTCAATGGCCTGGAACTGATCTGCTTTTCCGAAGGTGATCAGCTTTACCACCTGATCGGAGAGCCTTACTTCAGCCGTTGCGCCGGCCTTGAGCGGACATCCAGCTCTGCCATCGCAGCTGATAAACACTTCATCGTCGGCCACCTGTCCCACACAGATATTCAGCTTGCGCTCCTGCGCAAACACCATGGCCGGGCTGGCCAGACTGTGCGGGCAGATAGGCGTTACAACAACGCCCTTCGTCTGGGAATCCAGGATCGGCCCGCCCGCCGCCAGCGAATACGCTGTGGAGCCGGTGGGCGTTGCAACGATCACACCGTCCCCACGGTAGTGCTCTACTAAAATATCATCGCAGTAAATGCTGAAATCGATCGCCTGCTGCAGGCGGCCCTTTGTGACCACCACGTCATTCAGGGCGTGGCCCTCCCAGCCATCGTGGCCAAGAACGCGGACATACAGCAGCATCCGGTTGTCTACGCTGAACTCTCTCCGTGCAACAGCGGAGAGCTTGGCTTCCATCTCGCTGACTTCGCAGGTAGCCAGAAAGCCACAGCGTCCCAGATTGATGCCCAAGATCGGCTTTGCGTACCGGAGCGAAAGATTTGCCTCATGCAGAATGGTGCCGTCGCCGCCAATGGTCAGGATCACATCTGCCTGCTCAAGGCATTCCTCCAGCGGCAGATAAAACACTCCGGCTGTGCTGCAGCTTCTGCGCGGCTGTTCACACATCAGAACAGCTGCACCATGGTTCATTAGGATCTGCGCTGCACGCAGTGCGATCTCGTTGGCGGAGGTCTTGCCGGGATTCGGCGAAATATAGATCGTCATGCTGGAAGCTCCTTTTTCTGGACTGATGGCAGAGCCGCTCAGCGGTCCAGCGTGCTGTGGCTTTCCATCACCACCTGCTCTGCAACGCTGTCGTCCAGCACGGCAGCTTCACCGCTCTTCTGCACGAACATCAGGTATTCAATGTTGCCCTCGGGTCCCTTTACCGGGCTGAAATCCAATCCGCGTACAGCAAAACCGTTTGCAGCAGCATAGCCCATGGCATTGTGCAGCACTTCACGGTGGGTAGCGGGGTCGCGCACCACACCGTTTTTGCCAACCTTTTCGCGTCCGGCTTCAAACTGCGGCTTGACCAGACAAACGCCCATGGCATCCGGCGTTGTGATTGCCTGTGCCACCGGGAAAATATGGTGCAGCGAGATAAACGAGACATCCACACTGAAAAACTCGATCTGCTCGGCAAGATCCTCCGGCTTGACATTGCGGATGTTCGTGCGCTCCATGTTCACTACGCGCTCGTCTGTACGCAGGCTCCATGCAAGCTGTCCATAGCCGACATCCACCGCATAGACCTTGACGGCACCGTTCTGCAGCATGCAATCCGTAAAGCCGCCGGTAGATGCGCCAATGTCCATGCAGACCTTGCCATTGGGTGTAAGAGGGAAACACTTCATAGCTTTTTCCAGCTTCAGGCCGCCGCGGCTGACATAGCCAATGTCGTGCCCGCGCACTTCCACCTTGGCATCTTCCTTGATCATCTCTCCGGCCTTGTCCACCTTTTGCTCATCGACAAAAACGATGCCGGACATGATCAGCGCCTTTGCGCGCTCACGGCTCTGTGTCAGACCATGCTGAACAAGATATTGGTCCAATCGAATCTTCAAAGTAAATTTTCTCCTTTCGTCACGGCCATCTGCACGGCCTGTACAAGATGCGCTGCATCCAGACCGGTTGCCTGTTTGATCTGTGCCACACTGGCATGCGGAAGACACGCGTTCCGCACTGCACAATGGATAAAGCGCCCATTCCATCCGTTTTGCTGCAAAGCATATTCCAGATGTTCACCAATGCTTCCGTTTGCAATGCATTCTTCCGAAAACAGGATTATTTTATATTTTGACAGATCAGCGATCATTTTGTCTGTAAAGGGATACAGCTTTACAGCTTTTATTACATCACACGCAATACTTTTCTGCTGTAATTCACGTTCTGCCTGCAAAAGGTCGGCCAGTTCGTCGGCGTAACTCACCAGAACGATTGTTGCATCATCCGCCTTGCGCAGGAAATCATAATCTTCGCCGGTGCAGCCAAATTCCGCCAGAGCTGCATCCTGCCCACCGCGGGGATAACGAATTGCCCGTGGGCCATGGAAGCGGTCACTCAACAGCTGCTGCAGCCAGTAATTCAGTTCCTGATAATTGGAAGGCGCATACAGCGGCATTCCAAGCTGGCTCAGGAAAGCGGGATCGTAAATGCCCTGATGCGTTTCGCCATCCGCTGGGACAAAACCGGCGCGGTCGATGGCAAAAACTACATTCTCCCGCAGCAGATTTACGTCGTGGATGATCTGATCATAGGAACGCTGCAGGAAGGTGGAATAAATGCATACCACCGGCAGCATGCCCTGACTTGCAAGCCCGGCAGCAAAGGTCACAGCGTGCTGCTCTGCCATACCGACATCAAAAAAACGCTCCGGGTGGCTGTGCGCAAAAAACTGCAGGCCGGTGCCATACTTCATTGCTGCAGTGATGGCGCAGATATTCGGGTTCCGGTCGCCTTCCGTCACAAGAGCATTGCCAAATACCATCGAGAACGATTCCTTTGGTGCCACCTCCGGGTCGGGCATTCCATCCAGATCAAATGCCGACACGCCGTGATAGTTGCCGGGGTTTACCTCGGCCGGCTGATAGCCCTTGCCCTTTTTTGTGATCACGTGCAGAAAATGTGGCCCTTGCCGGTTGCGGATGGTGCGCAGTGTGCGTTCCAGCTCTTCCACGTTGTGGCCATCCACCGGCCCGATGTACTGGAAGCCCAGATCCTCGAACATGGTAGAGTGGTACATTGCCCGACGCAAAAGCGTCTTGCACTCGGTGATGTTTTTTTTCAGTGGAGCGCCCACCAGCGGTACTCTATCCAAAAAGCTGCGCACATTATCCTTGGCATCAAAATAGGCCGTGGTCGTGCGCAAATGAGTCAGATAGCGGGCAAGTGCACCGACATTTTTAGAAATGGACATCTTGTTGTCGTTCAGGATCACAAGAAGGTTGTCCAGCTGTTCAATGTTGTTCATTCCCTCGTAGACCATGCCGCCGGTAAAGGCACCATCGCCGATCACCGCGACCACAAGCCCTGCTTCATGATGCAGCTTTTTGGCCCACGCCATGCCGATCGCAAGCGAAAGCGCCGTGTTTCCGTGCCCGGCAATGAATGCATCGTGTTCGCTCTCGTTCGGGTTCGGGAAACCGGAGATCCCGTCGAGCTGGCGCAGCTTATCAAACTGTCCGCGCCGACCCGTAAGGATTTTGTGTGTGTAGCACTGGTGACCGACATCAAACACGATTTTGTCCTGTGGTGTATCCAGAACACGGTGCAGCGCAACGGTAAGCTCTACCACGCCAAGGTTTGAGGCAAGGTGGCCGCCCGTCTTGGAAATATTCTCCAGCAGAAACTGGCGGATCTCCGCGCACAGCTGTTTCACCTGCTGTTCATTCAGTTGCTTTAAATCCTTGGGCTGATTGATGCTGTCCAGCAGCAATGCTCCCATAAATCACACGTCCTTCAAATGAAGATTTTCTGTTTCTGCAGTGCGTTCCTGCGTGAAAAAAGAATGTCTCAAGCCAGCGGATACAGGAAGCCGACGGCTGCGCCGACCAGTACGCCTGCCACGACCTGCAGCGGCGTATGGCCGACCATCTCCTTCAGATGCATGTTCTGCAGGAAAGGAGCATTCTTCTCGCTCACTTCGATCCACTGATCGATCATCTGGTTCAGGACCTTGGCCTGCTCGCCAGTCTCATGCCGCACGCCCATGGCATCGTGCATGGTAATGATCGCCACCACGCTTGCCACTGCAAAAATGGCAGAGTCAACACCCACACAGCGTCCGGTTGCAATGACCATGGCACAGACCGTTGCGCTGTGGGCACTGGGCATACCGCCATCACCCCACATGCGTTCCAACTGGAACTTGCCCAGTAGGATAAAATTGATGATGGTTTTAAGCACCTGCGCCACAAACCAGCCGAGCAGTGAAACCGTAAGGATCTGATTGAAAGACAGGATGTTTTGAATAAGCTGCATAATCTTTTTCCTTTATTCTGTATGGATTATTTTTAGTTTTTACGCACAAGAAGCTGCTGCGCAAGCTGTTCCAGAAACGCAGCTTTTTCGCCAAAATTCCGGTGCAGTTCCGTGCAGGTCTTCTGATTCAGGTCATGTGCAAGCTTCATGGCACCTTCCGCACCATAAAGGGTCACAAAGGTAGTTTTTCCATTTTCGCTGTCGCTGCCAATGGGCTTGCCCAGCTGTTCCGGTGTGCTGGTAACATCCAGCACGTCGTCCACGATCTGAAAAACAAGACCCAGACCATAAGCATACTGTTCCAGCGCTCTGCACTGTGCTTCATCCGCTTTGGCCGCAGCCGCACCCATCTGGATGGCTGCATTGATCAGCGCACCCGTTTTATTGCGATGGATCAGCCGAAGCTGGTCTTCTGTTGCGGCCAACGCTTCGTATTTCAGATCCAGTTCCTGCCCATAGACCATGCCGCGGCTGCCAGCGCCTGCACCCAGTGCCCGCGCTGCCTGTACACAGACAGACGCATCTGCCGGGGCATTGGCGACTGTCTCAAATGCTTCTGTCAGCAGCACATCACCGGCCAGCATGGCAGTTGCTTCGCTAAATGCCTTGTGGCAGGAAGGACGGCCGCGGCGCAGATCATCATTGTCCATGCAGGGCAGGTCATCGTGAATGAGCGAATAGCAGTGCAGCATTTCTACAGCAGCTGCAAAATGCTGTGCCGCCTGCATACTGCCGCCCAGCATATCGCAGACGCTGAGAACAAGAACTGCACGGATCCGTTTTCCGCCGCCCATCAGGCTGTAGCGTGCCGCACGGCACACCTCGGATTCTTCCGGCAGAAAACGGCCGCAGGCCGTTTCCAGCGCGGCCATTGCCTGCGCCAGATAATTCTGATACTGCTCCTGATAGTCCATTAGCTTTCCTCCTGCACTGTGCCCGCAAGCTTTGCGTCGATCTCGTCGATCTGCAGCGATGTTTTTTCCAGTGCAGCATGGCAGTACTCCATCAGAGAAGCGGCCTCTGCATACAGTTTGACCGAATCTGCAAGGGTCGTATCCTCACTCTGCATCTGTGCAAGGAGCGCATTCAGCCGTTCCATGCCTTCCTCAAAACTTTTGGGTGCTCTCATTGATCTCCTCCACCGCTTCCACCCTGCACTTTGCACGGCGGGAAACGCTGCGAACATAGATTGTTTTTTCCGGCTGCAGATCATCTGCATTTAAAATAGTGCCGTTGGCTGCTGTGACCATCGTGTAGCCGCGCGCCAGTACCTTGTATGGATCCAGCGATCCAGTAAGTGCTGCCGCATGACCCAGCTGCAATTCTGCAGAATGCAGGCGTTTCTGCATCTGCTGACGGATGGCATCCTGCACCTGCTGCAGCTGGCCCTGACTTTTTTGCCAGTTTCGGCGTGCAAGGCCCTGCTCCAACACAAAGTTGTATTGTTCCAGACCATTATAGCATAAATCAAAACGTTTTTGCATATTTTTGCGAATATTTTGCTGCAAATCCAGCAATATCCGCTCCTGCTCTGCCCGATCCGGTACAGCCAGCTCTGCTGCAGCCGAAGGTGTGGGGGCACGGCAGTCTGCCACAAAGTCCAGAATGGTATAGTCGATCTCGTGGCCGATTGCGCTGATCAGTGGTTTTTTGCAGCGGTATGCAGCCCGGGCGATCATCTCTGCGTTAAAGACCCACAGGTCTTCCCGGCTGCCGCCTCCGCGTGCAACGATGATCTCGTCCACCTCTTTGCACTGATCCAGCTTTTTGATGGCATCGGCCACCTGCTGCGCGGCTTCAAACCCCTGCACTGTCACCGGACACAGCAGCAGCCGTACCGATGGCCAGCGCCGTGTGAGCACATTGCGGATGTCCTGTAGGGCAGCTCCCGTCTTGCTGGTAACAACACCGATGCATTTAGGAAATTCCGGCAGCGGCTTTTTGTGCTCCGGTGCAAACAGGCCCTCCTGCTCCAGTTTTGCCTTGAGCTGTTCCAACGCCAGCTGTGCGGCACCAATGCCATCTGGAAACATATCGTTCACGTACAGCTGAAATGCGCCGTCGCGCTCATAAAGGGTAGCGCGGCAGCGCACGACTACACGCATTCCCTCTTCCGGGCGGAAAGCAAGGCGGCGTGCATCAGTGCGGAACATTACCGCTTTGACGCTGCAGACATCATCCCGCAGAGAAAAATAGCAGTGCCCGCTGCGCGCATTCTGTACAAAATTTGCGATCTCGCCGCGCAGGGCAAGGTCAAACAAAGCATCGTTGGCATCCAGCAGCGTTTTTACATAACGGTTGAGTGCTGAAACGGTAATCACTTCAGCCATAATCCGGCCTCCCGCGCTGCCAGGATCGAAACACCGATGGCATTATCGCTGGAATACTGTCCCGGCACAAAGTAGACCTGCGGCAGACGTTTCTGCACCCATGCACGGATGATATCGCTGCTCATCACTCCGCCAGCACATACCACCGGCAGGCCGGGGTATTCCTTCTGTGCAGCTTTGGTCATTTTTACCACTGTATCCGCCACACAGAGCAGGCAGTACTTGCACACATATTCCGGCGTTTTGCCTGCGGCAAGCAGGGCATTGCACTGGTTTTCCAGCCCGGAAAGGCTGCATTGCATCCCCTTCACGCTGGATTTTGGCTTGATTTCCTCAGTGCACTGTGCAGCCAGACGGGAAACCTCGGCACCCGCCGGGAAGCCAAAGCCAAGCCTGACCCCCACACGGTCCACAGCCTGTCCGGCATAAAGGTCTGTGCTGGTGCCAAGCGTTGTGATCCGGCGCACCTGATCGCAGAGCAGCAGGTCCGTGGTGCCGCCGGAAATATGGAACAGCAGAACTTTTTCAGCAAACAGCTGTTCCCCCTTAGCTGCAAACAGCGCTGCGGCAGCGTGACCCTGCTGATGGGTCGTCAGCACAAGTGGGATCCCTTTTGCATGTGCAAAGGTCGTTGCAGCATTGACACCTGCAAGAAAGCAAGGCATATAGCTGCCTTCTACCGGGCGGGGCTTTTGCGATACGCCCACAGCATCGATCTGCGTCAGATCAAATTCCTGCGCCAGTTCCTGCATCATCTCCGGCAGCGCGACCGTATGATGAAACAGTGCATCGCTTTGCCGCAGGCCCAGCTGGCCCGCTTTTACCGGCAAAAAGCGCTTCTTTGCGCAAACAACCTCTCCAGCTGTATCAAACACTGCCAGAGAGGTTGCATAGTTGCTTGTATCAATGCCAAGCGTATAACGGCTCACTGTTCGGCTTGCTCCGCATCCAGACCGTGATCCCGGGCCACTGCGCCAAGCAGACCGTTCACGAACTGGTAATCTTCGTCCGCACCATACTTTTTCGTCAGTTCCACCGCCTCGTTGATGGCAACACCGGGCTTATTCTCGCCGCCAAACAGCATCTCGGCAACTGCCAGACGCAGGATGGTCAGGCTGACACGAGGCAGGCGCTCCATGGTCCAGTTGCGCAGATGTGCACGGATCTCGTCATCCACCTCGGCAGAATGATCGTAGTATGCGTTCAGCAGGTGCTTGCTGAAACCATCCACAGGGTGTTCTTCATCGTTTTCTTCGTGGTTGGTAATGGCCTCTGCCAGCGGGATATCACCAAAGGTCTGCGAAAATGCCAGCAAAAATGCATTCTCGCGTGCTTCTCTACGGGGCAAAATATTTTCCATAATGTTCCTCTCGCAGCACGAAGCCTCTCCGGCCAGAGCACAGAGAGGATCGGCTTCCAATTCTGAATTTTATTTTACTGCTCTGCTGCAGTGGTTTGTGCAAGGCCGGCGATCACCAGATTGACGCGGCTCACAGTGACATTGGTCATGTTCTGTACGGCGTTCTTCACGTTTTCCTGCACCTTTTCGGCCACAGCAGGAATGCGTGCACCAAAGCTCATCATCAGGTTCAGAGTGATGTTTGCGGTACCATCCCGCATTTCCACCACGACCGGAGACTGGATGCTGGATGCTTCCAGCAGATCCTTGAGCTTTTTATTTTGTCCGCCGCAGGAAACCTCGGCAACGCCGTCAATTTCCAATGCTGCGCAGCGTGCGATCTTACCGATGACTTCGGTGGAGATCTGAAGGCTGCCGCCCTGAAGATCTGTATTCTGAAAATCCATTGTGTTGTCCTCCATTCAAAAGCGGGCACAGCCTGCTTTTTCTTGTTTGAAATGGTCCTGCCTGAAACGATCAATGCCATACGCAGGACAACATCATTCTTTATTGATAGAGTTATTATACCATCAAAGCGGGTGCGATTTCAATACTTGTTTCGGAAAACTCTGCCGCACCTTCTTATTTGACCTCCACCACCGTGATGTTCTGGGCAGTCACAGTGCTTTTGTTCAGCACCACATCCCGGATCTGTGCCACCTGTGCCGCTGTGAGCGGTTCACCGGAGGTCATCACGGTAAGGTCTGCCCGGCCGGACTGCAAAAAGCACAGGCAATCTGCAAAACCTTTGGCTTTGATCAGCGTTTCGATCTCATTCTCCGCATTCAGATCTTCCAGATTTGCGGTCATCTGGGCGGTATATTCCTTCTTTTCCTCTGCGGAAAGCGACGAGGATTTCATCGTTTTCTTGATGGAATCCATCGCCTCATCGTGGGCCTTCTGTCGCTTGAGCCGAGCCTGCTCAAAAAACTTTGCACCGCTGTCACTGGCAACGCTTACAAGCTGCGCTTCACCATAGTTTTTGTTGGCGCTGGACACCGCTTCGGCCTCTGTGGGCAGCTCATCCAGAACCGTCTGCGCCTGTACCGGGACATCCTCAACCTCTGCCGCGACCATTGCAGCATTGTCCGGCAGTTCCGTGGGCACATCGCTGCGGGCGTACTGCCAGTTCAGGTATACGGCGATCACCAGTGCGGCAGCCAATGTAACAGCTGTGGCCCTGCGGGTATTTCTGGAAAGTGCTCTCATAAATCGTTCCTCCTTATAAAAGCTGCAGGGTCTCAGCCCTTGCGCTGTTCCACACAAATGCGGTTGGATGGCAGATCCAGCAGTGCGCTTACCAGTTCGGTGATCCGGGCAGCAACGCGGATGTCTCCGCCGCCCTCGCACAGCACGGCCACACCGCACACCTGCGGCAGACATACCGTTTCGGTCAGGGCTGAACCATCTTCCAGCAGGACATGGGTCTGCTGGGACTGCATTTCTCCGGACTGTGTATCCAGCGCATAAATGGCTTCTTCCCCAGTCTCCAGCGTGACCATCACGGTCGTTTTGCCCGCACCGCTCATCTGTGAGATCAGATGTTCCAGCCGGTTCTCCAGCTGTGCCTGATATTCCGTGCTGCTCTGGGCAGACTTTGTGTTTTTTGTGTTGCCCGCTGCCGTGTTCTGCGGAAAAAGTTCCGACAGCAGGATCAGCAGCATTGCCAGAGCGCCTACTGCCGCAGCAAGCCTTGCTCTGCCCTGTTTCCCTTTACATTTCCGGGCAAAATCTTTCACGGAATCTCCGAACGAAATGCCCCCTGCTTCTTTCATTCGGTGTCCTCCTGCACTTCCAGTATCGGTGCCATGTCAAGCTCCTGCTGCAGATATGCCGCGATCCGGCTCTGCTCTGCGGATGTGCACGCCGCCGGGAGGATCACAAGTACCTTTTCTGCCCGAACGGTCTGTTCTGTCCGGGTCAGTGTGATCTCCAGTTTCACCTTTGTACCAAAGCGTCGCTCACACTCTGCGCAAAGATCCGCTTCCAGCCGTTCCTGAGCTCCCTGCAAGAGCGATGTCTCCGTACTCTGGATACTGACCGCTGCCGGAGCCGCCGCCGCTGCACTTTTCAGTTCCAGCTTCATCTGCGGGGCCAGCCGGAACAGGATCACTAGAATATATAGCCCGGCAACGGCTTTTATGCATCTGCCCGCCCAGCCTGCGCCAACCAGCAGCGTCGTGATCTCCGCACAGATACAGGCAATGCAGAACGCCGATGCCGCCGTCTGAAATGCGTGCATTTCCTATCCGCCTCCCGTCATCATCAGAAGCCCCACGCCTACCGTCAGCAGTTCAAAAAACAGTGCCGTTACTGCTGCCATGCATTTTACCGCTTCGGCCATGCAATCAAACAGCGCCTGACAGCGCCGGTTCTCCGCAAGGCCGCACAGAAGCCTGCATCCTGCAAGGAATAGCAAATGGAGCAGAAGCTGCAGATACAGCGGCAGAAATTCGGCCCCGATCACGGCAAGTGCCGCAAAACCCAGACTGCTTTTGAGCAGCTGCATCCCGGCAAGAAATACTTCTGCCGTATCGCTCAGAGCCTGCCCGATCACCGGCACGCCGCCGGTAAGCAGCTGGCCCAGCCGCAGTGCAGAACGGTCCAGCTGAACCGTTACCGCTCTTTGCAGCCCTAACAGCACTGCAAAAATCCGCCCAGCCCAGACAAGCCCCCTGCGCAGCAAAGCGCCCATGACACGGCACGTTTCCGAAAGCCCCTGCTGGGTGCTGATGCAGCACGCCATGCTTACCGCAAGGTAGCTCTGCAGCAGCGGACTGACCACAAGCACCGTACCCTGTGCCAGAAAGCACAGCCCGGTCAGCAGCAGACCGCTTGCCGCTGTGCTGGCATTTACCTCTCCACCGGCAGCGAGCACACCGCTGTACACCGGAAGAAAACCCAGAAGGTAGTTTTTCCACCCCTCCATCCGCTCACAGATCAGCTGTGCAAGGCTGATCAGATCTCCCCACAAAAGAGTGCCGCAGCCCACAGCCGCAGCCAGTTCCAACAAGGCGCTGTCGGCTGCTCCTCCCACCAGAAATGAAAGCACGATCAGCAACAGTAAAAACAGCAGAACATCCGCATAGCAGTGTGCCATCTGCCGGATCATCTCTGCCGGTGATCCCGGCAGGAGCACGAGCAAAGATTTGAGCGGATCTTTGGCAAAGGACTCTGCGCTTTGCGGAGCTTTTTCCAGATAAGGCTGCCAAAGCTCCTGTCCGGGCAGGCCCTGCAGCTGTGCCGCAGCGGCATCAGGTGCAAAAGCCAGAAAGCATACGGTGCACAATACAAACGCTGCCGCTTTTTGCAGGAATTTTTTTATCATGCGGCAAGCCCCCAGATCTTCTGGCAGATCTCTTCCAGCAGAGGAAATGCTGCCGCCAGAACCAAACATCGGCCCGCAAACCCGGCGCACCATGCCAAAGTATCCGCACCAGCTTCTTCGCACAGGGTCCGCGCGTAATCGGTCAACAGCAAAATTCCGGCACAGCGCAGCAGGCAGGCAAATGCAGGCCCGTCCACCCGGCGGCTGAAAGCCAGTACATTTCGAAGCAGCTCCTGCACCGCCGCTCCAAGCTGCAGCAGCACAAACAATGCTGCGCCAACGGACAGCAGAAACGCATAGGCCGGTGCATCCTTCCGCAGCAAAAGCTGCGCCGCTGCAAAGACGACCACTGCCCCCAGAATGGAAAAAGATGTACTCATAGTGCAAACAGCGACTTGATGGTAACGAACAGTGCGCTGATCTGCTTGACAAGGATGGAAAGCACTACCACAAGACCCGCAAGGGTCGTCATCATGGCCTGATCCTCCCGGCCGGAACGGATCAGCAGCTGGTTCAGGACGGCCACGATAATACCGATCGCTGCAATTTTGAACACAAGGTCGATCTCCAAGTTTTCGTCCTCCTGCCACTACAAAAGAATCAGTGCTGCCACCGCGCCGGCTGCAAGGCCAAGCCTGCACGGTAAGCCCTGCCTGGATGCTGCTTTCTGCTGCGCCTGGTGCAGGAATGCTTCAAAACGGGCAGAGTAATAATCCAGTCGTTCGCATTCCTGCGCCGCTTCGCTTTGGCCAAGGCCGGCAAAGCACTGCTCAAAGCAAAGGCGTTCCGCATCATCAAATCTTTCCGGTGCCGGAATTTCCTGCAGTTTTGGTGCTGCATCGCTTTCCAGCAGCTTTTCCTGCACGAGACACCGCTGCAGCTGTTCTAGATCCAGCCTGCGGTAAGCGATCTCCTGCCGGATGCGCTGCAACAGCTCCACGGTGCGCTGCAGCTGCAGGATATGCTGCTCTGTTCTGACCTGAAATGCAGAACCGGTCAACCACCCGCACAGCAGGAGCAGTGCAGCCGCTGCCCAATGAAAAAGCTGCATCATACCATGCAGACCTGCCGGACTTTTCCCGGCGCTGTACAGCCGTGCAGCAGTACAAATACACGCAGCATTCCATGCCGCTGCAACGCCTGCACCTGCGGCCGCCGGGTGGCTTCTTCCACGCTTGCGGCATGGACGCTTGCAACAAAGTCTACCCCGCTGTAAAAGCCCTGTTCCAGCGCTGCAGTTTCGGCAAGCGTGCCCAGCTCGTCCAGCAAAATAACCTGCGGCGAAAGCGTGCGCAGTGCCATCTGCACAGCCCGTTCCTTAGGGATGCCGGACAGCAGATCCAGCGGCGGCATCTTCTCGGAATCACCCGGCGGAAAGATCTCGCAGCGCTCGTCCACCACGCAGGCTCGCCGTTGCATCCCGGCCAGTTCTCGTGCGATCTGACGCAGCAGCGTCGTCTTGCCGCTGTCCGGCTCACCGACCACAAGCATCCCAATAAAATGCTTTTTCAGTTGCACCAGAAGTTCGTCCGGCAGCTGTACCGGAACCGCCCTTGCAATGCGCAGGTTCAGCCCCTGCACCTGCTGCAGAACCGTCTGGCCGTCGCGATCCACATAGCGTCCTGCCACACCCACCCGGCAGCCGGAGGGTGTGGTCAGAAATCCATGCGCAAGCTCCGTCTGATGTGCATGTACCGCGCCGCCGCACAGGGTGTGAAAGATCTCTTCGATCTGAAACTGATCCAATACACACTCCCTCAGCTGCAGCGGGCACTCCGGCAGGTCCTGCAGCGGGAGCTGCCGACCCGACAGTGTAACAAAAACACCACAGCCTGTCCGGAACCGAAGTTCATGGATCTGCGCTGCCGTCTGTGCTGGCAGCTGTCCCAATGGCCCGGCCAGCCATGAGGGAAGCAGGCGTATCGCCCGATAATACTCATCCACACTGTCCTCTCCTTTTTCAGGCTCATTGCCTGCTATGAGTATATGCCTGTCCCTGCCGGATAGAACCTGCGGACATAAAAATATCCCCGCAGCACAAAACTGCGGGGATATCCATTGGAACGGTTTTATCAGATGTTTTCGTCGCTGATCATTGCCAGAAATTCTGCCTCGGTCAGCACCGGGATGCCAAGCGCCTGCGCCTTGGTCAGTTTGGAGCCTGCTGCCGTGCCTGCCACGACATAGGCCGTTTTCTTTGAAACAGAACCGCTGGCCTTACCGCCGTTTTTCACGATCAGTGCTTCCGCCTCATTGCGGGAAAGAGTTTCCAGCGTGCCGGTGACCACCAGCGTTTTCCCTGCCAGCTTATCACCTTTCGGTTCGCCCTTCCACTGCATATTCAATCCGGCATCGGCCAGACGATGGACAAGGTCGATCGTTCCCTCTTTTGCAAAGAATTCCACGACGCTCTGTGCCATTACGCCGCCAAACCCATCGATCTCGCTAATCTGCTCTGCACTTGCTTCCCGGACAGCCTGCAGCGTACCGAAATGCTCTGCCAGCAGGGCTGCAGCTTTATCGCCAATGTTGCGGATGCCAAATCCGAACAGGAGCTTATCCAGATTGTTCTGCTTGGAAGCCTCGATGGCGTTCAGCAGGTTATCGGCGCTCTTTTCCTTGAACTTATCCAGCGTCAGCAGCTGTTCCCGTGTCAGCGTGTAGATATCTGCTGCGGAGTGCACCATGTCCTTCTCCACCAGTTGGGTGGCAACTGCTGTGCCAAGGCCCTCGATATCCATTGCATCGCGGGAAGCAAAATGGATGATATTGCGCAGTGCCTGTGCCGGGCACTCGGGGTTAACACAGCGCAGAGCTGCTTCATCCTCCAGATGAACGACTGGTGCACCGCAGGAGGGGCAGACCGTGGGCATCTCATAGGGCTGTGCATCCTCTGCGTGATGGGTAACACCGATCACTTCCGGGATGATATCACCCGCCTTGCGCACCTGAATGGTATCGCCGATACAAAGGCCGAACTGATGGATAAAATCCTCATTGTGCAGGGTCGCGCGGGCAACGGTAGTACCCGCCAGAAAGACAGGGTCAAAGCAGGCCGTCGGGGTAAGAACACCGGTGCGGCCAACTGCGACCTCAATGCTGCGCAGCGTTGTCTCCTTTACCTCTGGCGGATACTTAAACGCAATTGCCCAGCGTGGGAATTTGTTGGTGGAACCCATCAAATCGCGCTGTGCAAAATCGTTCACCTTAATCACTGCACCATCCATATCAAAATCCAGTTTGGCACGGTTCTGACCGATCTGCTCGATCTCGGCAATGGCCTGCTCAATGTCATGCACGATATGGTAGCGCGGCGAGACCGGCAGGCCAAGGCTCTTGAGGTAATCCAGGCTTTCGGCATGTTTGGTAAGCGTTTTGCCGCGGATCTGCTGCACATTGAAAACAAAGATAGAAAGGCCCCGGCTTCCGGTGATCTTTGCATCCTTCTGGCGCAGCGAACCGGCAGCCGCATTGCGCGGATTTTTAAAGGGCGCTGCGCCCTGCAGCTCCTGCTCTGCACACAGCTTCTGGAACGCGCCATGCGGCATATACACCTCACCACGCACTTCCAGAAATTCCGGTGCATCCTTCAACTTTTTGGGAATGCTGCGAATGGCGCGGACATTGGCGGTCACGTCCTCGCCCACCACGCCATCGCCGCGGGTAGAGGCACGAACCAGCTCACCGTTTTCGTATTCCAGACTGCAGGAAAGGCCATCGATTTTGATCTCCACCACATACTCCGGCTCTATGCCGGCTTCCCGCACGCGGCGGTCAAAATCCCGCAGCTCATCATACGAAAATGCATCCAGCAGGCTTTCCATTTTTACCGCATGGGTCACCTTGGGCAGCTTGCTGCTGGCCGTGCCGCCTACCTTCTGGGTAGGCGATGATGCCGTGACCAGCTGCGGAAACTGCGCTTCCAATTCTTTCAGTTCCCGGGTCAGAGCATCATACTCAAAATCTTCAAGCTCCGGGGCATCCTGGTCATAGTAAAGCCGATTGTTTTTCTCGATCACAGCGCGCAATTCTTCCACGCGCTTTTTTGCCTGTTCCAACTCCAAAAGTTCCACTCTCCCGCTATCCGGTTTCTCCCGCGCTGCCGTCCGGCACTACCGCCTGAAAATGCATTGCAGAAAACTATTTTGATTATAACACATCCAGCCGCGCTCTGCAAAGAGAAAGCGGATACAATTTGTATAAGTGCTTTGAAATCCGCACGTGTAATCGTTTTCAATCATTGCTGCAGATTGATTTAAAATCAACGCTCCGAGATACTCTTTGTTTATTCTTTTGATAAAACAACGTTTTATCGTATGATTTCTCCACATCCATGACGAGTGAATCGTCCCGTGGTATCGTTAAGTCGCCAGCCAAAACACACACAGAAAGGGCAACGCATTCGTTGTGAATGCTTTAGGCCTTGTCCCCCGGCATCGTCCTCATGATGGTCGTGTTCAGTTCGTCACCACGGCAAAGAAAGCCGGTGTGGATGAGCATGTCATTAAAAAGATTGTCGGCCACTGTATTGATGATGTTGCCGAAAAGTCGTATACTAAAAGAGACATTGAGTGGATTCGTCATTTCATGCAATGCATCGTACCATCCTAGATTTTGTACTATTATTTTAGGAGAAAAGCTGTTCCGATTTGTGAATTAAGCATCATACCGTTTCAAGAGGAGATCAAGCTGCCATGGATTGGGAAACATTAAGATCAAGCTGTCTTGCCTGCACCCGCTGCGAGCTGTGCAAGACCCGCACCAATGTGGTGTTCGGTCAGGGTGTGGAAGATGCCGAAGTTCTGTTTGTGGGCGAAGGCCCCGGCCAGAATGAGGATGAGCAGGGTCTGCCCTTTGTGGGGCGCAGCGGCCAGCTGCTGGACAAATATCTGTTTGCCATCGACCTTGACCGCACGAAGAACTGCTATATTGCAAACATCGTCAAGTGCCGCCCGCCGCAGAACCGTGACCCCCAGCCTGCTGAGAGCGAAGCCTGTATGCCCTGGCTGCGGGAGCAGTTCCGCCTGCTGAAGCCAAAGATCGTGGTCTGCCTTGGCCGCATTGCCGCCCAGCGGATAATCCGAAAGGATTTCTCCGTGACCAAGGAGCATGGCCAGCTGTACGAAAAGGGCGGCATCCTGTTCATGGGTACCTTCCACCCTGCCGCTCTGCTGCGCAGCCCGCAGAACAAGCCTGCAGCCTTTGCTGATTTTACTGCCCTGCGGGACAGCATTGAAACGGTGTGCAAACATACCTATCATAAAGACTGAATCATTCCCGCTGCAAGAACCAAACACCTTCCTTTTGCATACTCTAAAACAAAAAGAGAGGTGTTCGATTATGGAAGCTGCACGACGTGATTCCATTGATTTCTTTCTGGGTGCCACAACGCCTGCCGGTTTCAAGGGCTATTTTGAACCGCTGCGCCACGAACCCGGTATGCAGATGTACCTGATCAAAAGCGGGCCGGGCTGCGGCAAATCCACCCTGATGAAGCGGCTTGCCCGTGCTGCCGAACAGCGCGGCGAACTGACGCAGCGCATCCACTGTGCCAGCGACCCGGACAGTCTGGACGGCGTGATCCTGCCCGGGCAGCACAGGGCCATCGTGGATGCCACTGCGCCCCATGTGGTGGAGCCGGATGCTCCCGGTGCGGACGAAGTGGTGGTGAGTTTGTACCACACCATCGATGCAGAAAAGCTGCACCAGTGCACCGATGAGGTCAAGGCGCTGTTTGCCCGCAACGCCTTGCTGCGCAGCCGCGCTGCACGATATATTGCATCGGCAGGCAGCCTTTTGCTGGACAGCCGCCGCGCCGAAGCCTGCAGCGCCAATTTTGACAAGGTGCGCCGTTATGTCAAACGGCTGTGCACCCGGGTGATGCCGCGCACGGAAGGCATTGGCAGCGAAGAGCTGCGCCTGCTTTCCGCCGTCACCCCCAAGGGTGAAGTGTTTTATCAGGGCACTGCACAGGCATTGGCGGATAAGTTTATCGTGTTCCGGGATGACTACGGCGCGGTGTCCCGCCTGCTGCTGGAGCTGATCCGCGCCGAAGCCCTGACGCGGGGCTACCACATTATTACCTGTCCATGCGCCATGCACCCGGAGGATAAGATCGACCATATCCTGATCCCGGAGCTGAAGCTTGCCTTCCTGACGGATAATCGCTGGCATCCGGTGCATCTGCCCAGTGTGCAGGCTGTGCGGTGCACCCGCTTCCTTGACAGGGAAAATCTGGCAGCGTACCGGGCACGGCTGCGCTTTAACGAGCGTGCTGCCGCCGAACTGCTGGAACAGGCCAGTGCCCTGATGGCACAGGCCAAGAGCTGCCACGATGAGTTGGAGACCTATTACCGTGCAGCGGTGGATTTTGGCAAAGTGGATGAAGCGGCAGCAGAATGCATGGAGATGTTCGGCCTGAAATAATCAGTTTACTTCGACGAACCGGGAGTTTCTCTGAAGACCGTCCGCTGGGGTGGGACCCTGTTGCCGTGAGGCAATAGGACGGGCGATGGAATGGCCCGAATCGTGTCTGAAGAGAAATTACCGGTTCGTCAGTGTATCCCAAAAGCGGAGGTGAAATGCTTTGGCAACGGTTCATCTGCCCATCCGGCAGCTGGTGGAATTTCTGCTGCGGACCGGCAGCATTGACAGCCGGTTTACGGGGTTTGACCGTGCACTGGAAGGTGCCCACATCCACCGCAAATTGCAAAAAGCTGCCGGAGACGGCTATCAGGCTGAGGTATTTCTCTCCGTAGAGCGGCAGGCAGAGGACATCACTTTTACCCTTGAGGGCCGGGCTGACGGCATTTTTACCGATGAGACTGGCACGGTAGTCATTGACGAGATCAAGACCACCGCTGTGCCGCCGGAAGAGATCACTGAGGATATGAACCCCTGCCACTGGGCACAGGGCATGGTGTACGGTGCCATTTATGCCACACAGCAAAGCCTGCCGGAACTGAACGTCCGGCTGACTTATTATCAGATAGACACCGATCAGATCATCCGCTTTATCCGCCGCTTTACGCAGCAGGAGCTGGATGAATTTCTTGACAAATTATTGTGCCAGTATGCTCCGTGGGCGCAGCGCCGGATAGAGTGGGATGTAAAGCGTACTCAGAGCCTTGCGGCACTGCAGTTCCCGTTTGCGCAGTACCGGCCCGGACAGCGGGCTATGGCGGGCGAGATCTACCGCGCCTGCCGCGCTGGCAAGACCGCCGACTGCAAGGGCGGTACGCGGCTGTTCTGTCAGGCTCCTACCGGCATTGGCAAGACCATGAGCGCGCTTTTCCCCGCGCTGAAAGCCATGGGCGAAGGCAACGGAGAAAAGCTGTTCTATCTCACGGCCCGCAACACGACCCAGACTGCCGCCGAGGATGCCTTGACCCGGCTGCATACGGCACAGCCAGAGCTTGCCCTGCGCAGTGTGACGCTGACCGCCAAGGAAAAGGTCTGCCTGCATCCGGACGCAGAGGGACATCCCGCCTGCCTGCCGGAGCTTTGTCCCTACGCCAACGGCTACTACGACCGCATCAAGGATGCGCTGACAGCTCTGCTGGACGGTACCGGCAGCTTTGACCGCGCAGCGCTGGCCGGGGCGGCAAAGCGTTTTTCGGTGTGTCCCTTTGAACTGGGGCTAGACCTGAGCGAGTGGTGCGATGTGGTCATTGGGGATTACAATTACCTGTTCGATCCGGTGGTGCACCTGAAGCGGTTCTTTGATTCTTCCGGCGACTGGTTGTTTTTGGTCGATGAAGCACATAATCTGCCCGACAGAGCCAGAGCAATGTATTCTGCACGCTTTTGTAAAAGCAGCCTGACCGAGGCAAAACGCGCATTGGGCAAGGGCAAAAGTGCTTTAAAGACCGCTCTGACCAAAGCAGACAAAGCCCTGCTGGAAGCCCGGAAAGCCTGCATACAGCTTGCACCCCGGCACAGCAGCCAGACCGATGCCGCAGACCCGGCACAGACCAGTCTTTTGCCTGAAAACACTGCCCCCGCACTGGAACTGCCCGAACCGCTGTATGTACAGGACAGTACTGTGTTTTTGCAGGAGCCGCCCTCTGCCCTGCTCAGTTCGCTACGGGCCGTACAGGCACCTTTGCAGGACTGGCTGGAAGCGAACCCGGATGCCGAAGTACATGCACAGTTGCTGGAGCTTTATTTTGCTGTACAGGACATCACCCGTGCCGCCGAACGATACGACAGCCACTTTGTCACTCAGCTTACCGCGCGCGGCAGAGAGCTTGAATTGCAGCTGCTGTGTCTGGACCCGGCACCTTTTGTGGATGCCAGCCTTGCCGCAGGGCGCAGCGCAGCGCTGTTCAGTGCAACACTGGCTCCGCCCTCGTTCTACCGCAGTGTTCTGGGCTGCAGCGATGCACGTGCCGTCGCACTGGGCAGTCCCTTCCCGGCTGAAAATCTGGGGCTGTATTGCCTGCCGAATATCTCTACCCGCTACCGCGACCGCGAAGCCAGCGTGCAGGCAGTTTCGGATGCACTGGCCCGGCTGGTGCAGGCCAGAACGGGAAACTACTTTGCCTTTTTCCCAAGCTACGCATATCTGCGGCAGGTACACGAAGATTTTGCAGCACGTTACCCGGGCATTCGCACCCTTGTGCAGGAAAGCCGTCTGGATGATGCCGCTCGGGCTGAATTTCTGGCTCAGTTTGTGCCGGACCCGGCCGAAACGCTTCTGGGTTTTGGCGTGATGGGCGGCATCTTTGGTGAGGGAGTCGATCTTGCAGGCAGCCGCCTGATCGGGTGCGCCATTGTGGGTGTGGGCCTGCCGCAGGTAAATCCGCAGCAGGAAATGCTGCGCCGTTATTATGACGCACAGAACGGTTTTGGATTTGATTATGCCTACCGCTATCCCGGCATGAACAAGGTACTGCAGGCCGCAGGGCGCGTGATCCGCACGCCGGAAGACAGAGGTGCGGTGCTTTTGCTGGATGACCGGTTTGCCCAGCAGGAATACACCCGGCTGTTCCCTCCTCACTGGCGGCATATCCGCTATCTGCGCAGCTGCGAAGAACTGGCCGCTGCCCTGCAGGACTTCTGGAATAAATGAGACCCAAACAAAAAGGCACTGCCGCACCCAAAACAGGAGCGGCAGTGCCTTTGCTTCTTTTTTGTTTTATTTTGCTGCTTTCCGGTTCTGCTGCAGGCTATCCCACGAGGGCATTTCATTGCGCAGCTTTTCCCACATGGGCATTGCCGTGCCGGTCTGCCTGCGCAGAGCATCGAACGCTTCGTCCAGATACTTCATTTCGGACACTGCGTGCATGGCGTGATCCGAAACGCACAATCTGCCCAGCGGTGTTTTTGTCATGGTAAACACCATCGCTTCCATCTTACGGCGGGTCGATGTGCCGGGCTGGAAATTATCGGTGTTGTTGGCATCGTTCACCGGGATGCCCGCATCCTTGAGCATCAGGCAGGCTTCATAGGCGGCATCCAGAATGGCGCCGCGCTGCTGCTTGGTGGCCCGGTGCAGATCGCCGTTGCAGGCATAGCACACATAGCACGCCGGCAGAACGAATGCAATGTGGCACTTGAGCCATTCATCCATATCGCCATAGAAGGTCAGCTTGTATTTTGCACCGTCAAAGGCGGTCTTGAGCCGGGTTCGGAAGGTGCCAGAAAGCGGAGTTGTGGCACCGCCCACCGTCATGCCAGCACTGGCGTACACACTGACCACATGGTCGTGTTCACGGCGGCCTGCCGTGCCCTGAAAGCCGAATGCGATCTTATCCGCCGGGCGCTGCATGAATTCCAGCACCTGCTTTGCCTGCGGGTTGTTGCCCACAAACACAAAATACTGGCTCTTGTTGGCCTTGAGCACAGGAAGCACCTCCGGCAGCTGGCCCGCCTGCACGACCACAAAGACGAGATCATAATAATCATCCGGGGCAAGAGTGTCCACGGTTTTGATCCGTTCCGTTGTGGTCTTGCGCTGCACCCAGTGGCGGATGATCAAACCCTTCTGGTCGATCATTTCCTTCCACTCTCCGCGTGCAAGCAGCGTGACAACGTTCTTTTTGTTCTGCATCAGCACATGGGCCAGCTCGCAGCCCAAAACGCCCGCACCGTAAACCAGAATCCTCATCCAGATACGCCTCCCTTATGTGTGTTAAGGTTTGCTTACTTTTTCAAAAACGAGAAAAAGCCTTTTTTCTCGTAAGGTGCACTGCTTACGCCCTTGACCTCATAGCCGGTTGCATTGATGGCATCCCGCAGCTTCTGCTCGTCCAGCGGCTGTTCCGAGTGGATCACCGTCTGGGCTTTTGCCTGCGAGGACGACACCCTTTTTACCTCCGGGAAGGCCTTGCGCACGGCTTCGTTGACATGGCTCTCGCACATGCCGCACATCATACCATCTACTTTTACGATCGTTTCAATCATTTTATTCTCCTCCAGATCTTCTGCGCGCATCGGCCCGTTGACGCAGAATCTGTTAGGAAGCACTAACCGCAGTTTCAAACAAAACGCCGTCGGGAACTGCCCGGCAGCGGTGCGGAGCGGTTCCCTGTTCTGTGGTGGGTCTGCTCAGAAAATGCACGCATGATTTCTTGTCTTCATCATATCACACCAGTGGGCTAAATGCAAGATGAAAAATACCCCATCCCGGTTTTTGCGCTTTTCACTCATGCACCCGGCATCCTGCTGCCGGGTCAGTATTCAATGCCCTGCCGGGCGGAAATTCCCCTCTGGTAAGGGTGGCGGTGGCACTTCATCTCCGTGGCATAGTCGGCGGCATCCAGCATCCACTGCGGCGCAGCATGGGCAGTAAGCACGCATTCCTGCTCTGCCGGGCGTTCCAGCACGGCCTTTTGCAACAGGGCTTTATCCACCATATCCAGTTCCCATGCGCTGCCTGCTTCGTCCAAAATCAGCAGGTCGGCAGGGTCAGCCATGGCAGCTGTGAGGTTCGCATTCTGCAGCTGGCGGGTGGCTTCCTTTTCCGCTTCGTTCATCTGGAACACGAATTTCTGCCCCGCCTTGCCGCGGTACACCTTTGCACCCAGCTGTTCCAGCAGCGGCACCTCGCCGCTTTTGCCGCCTTTGAGGAACTGCAGAATCACCACCCGCTTTCCGCTGCCCATGGCCCGCAAAGCAAGGCCCATGGCAGCGGTGGTCTTGCCCTTGCCATCACCGTAATATAGATGTAACAGCCCTGTACGCTTCATGGTCATTTCTCCTTTTGTCTTTGCGTTTATGGTAACACAAACCCAGCAAAAAAGGAAGAGGAAGCACCCGAAGGCGCTTCCTCTTTCAAACAATGCGATATTTACTGATACAGAGGAAAATCCCGGGTCAGCTTCAGCACACGGTCACTGATCTCGTCCTTCTTCTCGTCGTAGTGCCAGATGCAATCGGCGATGCAGTCGGCGATCACCTTCATCTCGGCCACGCCCATGCCGCGGGTGGTAACAGCCGGGGTGCCCAGACGCACGCCAGAAGTCACGAATGGGCTGCGGGTCTCGCCGGGGACAGTGTTCTTATTGGCGGTGATGTGCACGCTGTCCAGACGTGCTTCCAGCTCCTTGCCGGTGCACTCCTCGTCACGCAGGTCGATCAGCATGAGGTGGTTATCCGTACCGCCGGACACCAGCTTGACGCCGCGGGCCTGCAGCTCTGCTGCCAGAGCCTGTGCATTCTCCACGATCTTGCGGGCATATTCCTTGAACTCCGGCTTCAGTGCTTCACCAAAGCAGACAGCTTTTGCGGCGATCACATGCTCCAGCGGGCCGCCCTGGGTGCCGGGGAACACGGCAGAATTGATGCGCTTTGCAAGAATGGGATTGTTGGTCAGGATCAGACCGCCGCGGGGGCCGCGCAGGGTCTTGTGGGTGGTGGTGGTAACAACATCAGCATACGGCACAGGACTCTGGTGATAGCCGCCTGCCACCAGACCGGCAATGTGGGCCATATCCACCATCAGATATGCACCATAGCCGTGGGCGATCTCAGCGATCTTCTCAAAATCGATGGCACGGGGATATGCAGATGCACCGGCCACGATCAGCTTGGGGCGCACCTTCTTAACCTGCTTTTCCAGCTCAGCATAGTCGATCACGCCGTCGGCATTGACACCGTAAGAGACAAAGTTATAGTTCTTGCCGGACATGTTCACCGGAGAACCGTGGGTCAGATGGCCGCCCTGAGACAGATCCATGCCCATGACAGTATCGCCCAGATCCAGCAGAGCAAAATAAACTGCCAGATTGGCCTGTGCACCGGAGTGGGGCTGAACATTGGCATATTTTGCGCCGAACAGCTTGCAGGCACGCTCGATGGCAATGTTCTCCACCTCGTCCACATAGACACAGCCGCCATAGTAGCGCTTGCCGGGCAGGCCCTCGGCGTACTTGTTGGTCAGGATGCTGCCCATTGCGGCCATGACGGCGGGAGAGACGATGTTCTCACTGGCGATCAGTTCAATGTTCTGGCGCTGACGGTTCAGCTCGCGATCCATGGCTGCGGCCAACTCCGGATCAACGGTATTGACCAGACCGATGGTGTCCATCATTTCATTGTACATAATATTCTACCCCTCTCAATTTCCGGAGAAAGCCCCGGATCTCTGGATCTCTTCAAGCCACCCTGCTCCGCGCACGAACCGAATTGCTTTCTTTTATCATAGCAGAAAGCTGTAGAATCTTCAACTTCCATTTTGCCAAAAGGCTTGCTTTTTTCGTCTGAAGTGTTTATTATACTTGTATAAAAATGCAGTGTCGTTTTTGTATATTTTTCAAGTCAGTCAATCTTCAGATGAAGCGAGGTGTTCTCTGGTGACGGTCAGCGAAGCAAAGCAGACCCAGCGCAAAGCGGGCCGTGCCGCACGCAAGGCTCTCGGCCCGGAAGAACGCAAGGCTGCAAATGCCGCTTTGTGCGCATCCCTCTGGCAGCTGGCTGCCGTGCAGAATGCGCAGACCATCCTGCTGTACGCAGCGTTTGGCTTTGAAGCCGACCTTGCTGCCTTTGCCGCCGAAGCAGCAGCTCAGGGCAAAACACTGGCCTATCCGGTGTGCGGCGAGGCGTATTCCCTTACAGCCGCTGTGCCCGGCCCGGACGGCTGGGAGATGGGGCAGTACGGCATCCGCACCCCCATCCTGAGCCGGTCGGAGATTCTGCTGCCGGAAGCGCTGGATCTGGTCCTTGTACCCTGCACGGCTTTTGATGCAGACTGCTTCCGGGTCGGCATGGGCAAGGGTTATTACGACCGGTATCTTCCCCGCTGCAAAAACGCGGTGAAGATCGGCATTGCATTTGAGGCACAGCGGGTGGAACATGCTGCCGTAGACGAGCACGACCAGCGGCTGGATGCCTATGTAACAGAGAGGGGTATTTACAAATGGAAATGACTAAGCTGAGCTGTGAGAAATTTCTCGCAGAGCTGGCCAGCAAAGCCCCCACGCCGGGCGGCGGCGGAACGGCAGCGCTGGTGGGTGCTGCCGGTGTAGCGCTGGGCAATATGGTGGGCAACCTGACCACCGGCAAAAAGAAATATGCCGCCGTGGAAGCAGACATTCAGGCCCTGAACACAAAAGCCGATGCCCTGCGCAAAGAGCTGGAAGCGCTGGTGCAGGCCGATGCCGATGCCTTTGCGCCGCTGGCTGCGGCCTACGGCCTGCCCAAGGACACACCAGAGCAGGCTGCACACAAAGCCGCCGTGCTGGAAAAGGCGCTGGATGCCGCCTGTGCCGTGCCACTTGAGATCATGGAAAAGTGCGCCGAGGGCATTGCTCTGGTGGAAGAATACGCCGCCAAGGGCAGCGTGATGGCCGTCTCGGACGCAGGCTGTGCAGCCGCCCTGTGCAAGGCAGCCTTGCAGGCCGCAAGCCTGAATGTGTTCATCAACACAAAGCTGATGGCAGACCGTGAGCGCGCTGCTGCGTTGGACGCAAAAACAGACAAACTGCTGGATGAATTTGTGTTGCGGGCAGACGCTGTTTTTGCATCCGTGATGAACAAATTGCGAAATAAGTGAGGGAAAGTATTATGGCAACGATTTTGAAGGGCGCACCCGTTGTAGCCGCTATGAACGAACGCAATGCGGCGCTGTGTGAGCAGCTCAAGGCAAAAGGCATCACTCCCACGCTGGCCGTGGTGCGTGTGGGTGAGCGGGAGGACGACCTCTCCTACGAGCGCGGCGTGATCGCCCGCTGCGGCAAGGTGGGCGTGGAGGTAAAGCAGTTTCTTCTGCCCGCCGATGCTTCGCAGGACGATCTGTTGAAGGCGATCGCCGAGGTGAACGCAGAGGATACCATCCACGGATGCCTGCTGTTCCGTCCGCTGCCCAAGCAGTTCAATGACCGCACTGTGCGTGCGGCGCTGGCTCCGGAAAAGGACATTGACGGCATCACGGACGATTCTCTGGCCGGTGTGTTCACTAATACCGATCTCGGCTACGCTCCCTGCACCGCGCAGGCCTGCCTTGAGATCCTGAAGTATTACAACATTCCGCTTTCCGGCAGGCGCGCTGTCGTAGTGGGCCGCAGCCTTGTGGTAGGCAAGCCCGCAGCCATGATGCTGGACCGCGAGAACGCCACCGTGACCATCTGCAATTCCCGCACGCAGAACCTGCCCGCCATCTGCAAGGAAGCAGATGTGGTAGTAGTGGCCATGGGCAAGATGGGTGCCGTGGGTGCCGACTGCCTGCGGGAGGGCCAGACCGTGGTGGATGTGGGCATCCATGTGAACGAAGAGGGCAAGCTGTGCGGTGACGTAAAGTTCAGCGAAGCAGAGCCGGTAGTGGATGCCATCACGCCGGTACCCGGCGGTGTGGGCACTGTGACCACCTCGGTTCTGGTGGGCCATGTCGTGCAGGCTGCAGCCAAAAAGGCCGGGCTGTAACGAATCATCGAACTATAAAATAAAAGACGCTTGATACACTGCTGTATGCTTCCCTGCCGGGAAAACATATTCAGACAAGACCAAGCGTCTTTTTTTGATTGCTATATTTTAGCCGCGGACAATGAGCAGCAGCAAAGCCGAAGCCACACACTGCATGATCAGCCAGCGGGCCACCACCTGCTCGTCGCTCCAGCCCTTATTCTTGCGGGCGTGGTCGTGCAGAGGGGTGCGGGTGTTCTTGAGGATGGAAATGTGCAAAAAGCGCTTCAGGCTGATCTTCAGGATGCCCAGACTACCATCCACGATGAACACGATGGCTGCCAGCAGGAAGGCAAACGGATGGCCGCACTTAAGGGACAGCATTGCGACAAAGAAGCCCATTGCGCGGCTGCCGGCATCGCCCATCAGCAGGCTGGACGGCTTTGCATTGGACCACAGATAGGCCAGCAGCGCACCCATGAACACAACGCCTGCGGTGCCGTACTCAGCCAGTTCTGTTTTATAGGCCAGCAGGTAGGTACCGATGGTCACCACTGCAACACTTGCCGAAAGGCCGTCCACGCCGTCGGTGCAGTTGACCACATTGATGCTGGTCCAGATCAGAATAACGATCAGCAGCAGGTACACAGCATACGGCAGAGTGAAACTCCACTGCAGGAAATTCACACCGCAGCCGTTGAAGTTGAGGTAGGTCACACCTGCAACAATGGCAATGGCAAAATCAATGATACCCTTTTTATACTCGTTCCATGCAGTTTCAGCAGCATCGTCAAAGTAGCCGGACAGCATGGATGCAATGAGCAGGATGGTGTAGATGACGTATTCCACCTTGAACGGCAGGAATGCCAGCGATACCAGGGCGATGCACAGCACGAAGATCAGGCCGGAACCACGGGCCTTACCCTTGGAAAGCGCACCGTTCACCGCAAACTCGCGGCCATGGTCGTGCGGAAGCTTATCGTGAAAAACGGAGTCCATCAAAGCCGTGAGGGCAAACGCCAGCAGGAATGCCAGAGCATCGACACCGCGCTGTCCTACGACCGAAAGCAGTGATTCGATCATATTCAAAGTTCCTCTTTCTTTTATGTTTGTGAGAGAAGTGTATCACGCTATCCATAAAAAATCAATCATTCCCGGAGAAAAATCCACGTTTGATTGACTTTCTGCAGCACCGCACTTATAATAGTATATCAGTCTGTCGAAAAAGTTATTGTTTCTATAAAAGGAGAACTCATGTCCATCTCTCTTGAGCAGCTTTCGGCGCAGATGCGCCGGGGCGAACAGGTGCCGCTGCGGCACACCATGCAGGTGGTGCTCACACTGAGCATCCCATCCATCCTGCAGCAGATCGTGGTAACTGCGGTGGAGTACATCGACGCAGCCATGGTGGGGCATATCGGTGCATCTGCTACGGCATCCATTGGCATCGTCAGTTCCAGCACGTGGCTCATGCATGGAATGCTGGCCGGTCTATATATGTCCTTTGCCATTCAGGTGGCACAGTATCTGGGTGCAGACCGGCAGGACGATGCACGCGGTGTATTGCGCCAATCTATGATCTTCAACCTTGTGGTGGGCCTTGCAGCTGCGGCCTTCGGCATTGGCATCAGCCGCTTTCTGCCCGGATGGCTGGGTGCCGACCCTTCCCTGCAGGCGGATGCTTCGGCCTACTTTGCCATCTGGTCGGCTTCCCTGCCCTTTTTGATGATCATGGGAACCTACTCTTCCATGCTGCGTTCCTCCGGCGATGCCCTGACACCGGGCCTTATCAGCGTGCTGACCTGCGTGCTGGATGTAATCTTTAACTTCTGCCTCATCAATCCCACCCGTGAGATGGTGGTGTTTGGCCGCACAATGACCGTCTGGGGCCTTGGCTGGGGGGTACCGGGCGCAGCACTGGGCACCGCCCTTGCTACCACTATCAGCGGTGTGCTGACCCTTGCCATCCTGCTGCTGCGGGACGGCCCGCTGTGCATCCGCAAGCCCGGCTCCTGGCACATTACCAAAGCCTGCCTGCAGAACCTGTGGAAGGTAGGCGCACCGCTGGCCGCAGAGCGTGCAGTTCTTTCCTCGGCGCAGGTGCTGCTCATCCGCATCGTATCCGGCCTTGGCACCACCGCCATTGCTGCCAACAGTCTGGGTGTGAGCGCCGAAAGCCTGTGCTACATGGCAGGCTATGGCATTCAGGATGCATCCCTTGCACTGGTGGGACAGGCCGTGGGCGCAAACCGTCGGGATATGGCAAAAAACTTTGCCTGGCTGTGCACCGGCATGGGCATGGGCATTATGGCGCTGACCGGCGTTGGCATGTACATTTTTGCGCCAAACCTGATGGGCGTTTTCACCGCAGATGCGGCAGTTATTGCGCTGGGCGCACGGGTGCTGCGCATTGAAGCACTGGCCGAACCGATGTTCGGTGCCAGCATCGTTGCCAGCGGTGCCATGCAGGGTGCCGGAGACAGCACGGGATGCTTTGTGCTGAACCTTGTCAGCATGTGGGGCATCCGGCTCACGCTGGCTTCCCTGCTGGCTCCGCATTTTGGGCTGGTGGGTGTATGGATGGCCATGAGCTTTGAGCTGACCATACGCGGTGTGCTGTTCCTTGTGCGGCTGGCCCATGGCAGATGGCTGGACAAAGGGGCATTGGCCTGATCGATCGCGGGCGGATATATTTTCCTCTAAATAACAGCTCCCCGGCCGGGAACCGCACTGCGGGACCTGACCGGGGAGTTTTGCTGTGGTTATATGATTTGAGAAGAAGAAAAAAGTGGAGAACAAGTTACTTTCTGCCGTGCAGGATGGGAGACAGCGGCTTGTAGATCAGCATGCACAGCACTGCATCCAGCAGGCCTTTGACCAGCGTGAAGGGCATATTGAAGATGACAAGGCACTTGATGAGACTGTCTGCAGAAGGCAGGATGGCCTGATACATGCCGAGGATGGCTTCCAGCGGCATGTGGTAGAACTGCACATAGGCCGGATAGGTGATGAAGTAGTTGGACGGTACGCTGAACACAGCCATGGCTGCAGCGCCTGCAATAGCACCGATGATGGCGGTCTTGCGGCTCTTGTGGTGCTTATAGACAGCGCCTGCCACAGCGGAGAAAACCGCACCCAGCATGAAGTTGCACAGCTCGCCCACGCATGCAGTGGAAGTGCCCTTGATAACGATGTGCAGCAGGTTCTTCATAAAGCTGATGACCACACCGTACACCGGGCCGAGAGCAAAGGCACCCAGCAGAGCCGGCAGGTCAGAAAAGTCCATCTTGACGAAGGACGGAATGAGCATCGGAATGGGAAACTCAATGAACATCAGGATAAAGGCCACCGCGCTGAGCATGGCGGCAACAGTAAGATTGTGAGTCGTGCTTTTTTTCATGGTAATGATCCTTCCCGGGGTAAGATGCCCCTTACAAAAATTGTTCCGAAAGCTCTTTTCGTATCTTGTTTTTTTGAACGGGAAGGACAAATAGAAAAGCGCCCTGCTGCAACAAAAACACTGCAACAGGGCGCGTAGACAACGATTTGCCTGCCGTTTCTTGCATCCGGACTATACCGTTGGTCCCGGAGTTGCACCGGGTCAGCACCCTTGCGGGTGGTCGCGGACTTTACCGCCAGTGGGGAATCTCACCCCGCCCTGAAACGAACTTTCTGGCACAAAGTATAGCGTGGCAGGCCCAGCTTGTCAAGAGGGCATCTTAAAATTTGTGCAAAAAATGTCAAAGTAATTCTTTCAAGCTTCCTTTTCTGTAAGCTCTTGCCCGGGTGGGTGCGGTATGGTATCATAAATGGGTCGTATAAAATTCAGGAGGTTATCATGATCTTTTCTATTCGTGATCTTTCGTTTGAGCTTGGCTCTGTGCTGCTGGAGGGCTGGTTTGCACTGGCTGCGCGCGCAGGGTGCGCGCTGCTCATTCTGCTTGCCGCATGGCTGGTACGCCGCTGGCTGAGCAAAAAGGGCATTCCGGCACTGCTGGCCCGCAAGTGGCACTTTAACGGCACTCCCATCCTGCTGCGCAGCTTTGCGGTACCCATCCAGCGCATGTGCACTGCGGTTGGCGTATATCTGGCGGCAGCTTCCCTGCCCTGGGCCATTCCCGGCATTGCCAAGCTGCTGTTGGTCTGCTTCCGCCTTGTCATGACCCTGCTGGTCTGCGAAGGCCTGTATGCGGCATCGGATCTGGCCGCCCTGCTGCTGGCTTCCTGCAGCTCGGAGATCCGCTCCAACAAAACGCTCTGCTCTTTGCTGGACACCGCCTACAAGGTGCTGGTGATCGTGCTGTGCGTGGCAGCGTTGGCACAAGAAGTGGGCTTTCCCATCGGCAGCATTGTCGCCGGTGCCGGTCTGGTTGGTCTGACCATCTCGCTGGCCGCACAGGAAAGCGCCAGCAACCTGTTTTCCGGCATCGTGATTCTGCTGGACAAGCCCTTCTCAGTGGGCGACTGGATCACTGCGGGCGATGTGGAAGGCGAAGTGATCGACATCAACTTCCGTTCCACCCGCATCCGCTCGCTGGATAAAACCATCAATGTGGTGACGAACAGTAAGATCTGCTCTTCCACCGTGCAGAACGCCGCCCTGCGCACCATGCGGCCCTACAAGTTCAATCTGGGTGTCACCTATGGCACCACCCGCCCGAAGCTGGAACAGCTGATGAAAGACTTGCAGACCATGCTGGACGCAAGCCCTTACACCAACAAGGGTACCAACATCGTACAGCTTGCAAACTTTGGCGATTCCAGCATCAACATTCTGGTCTCCGCCTACCTGCTGACCAACGCCTACGCGGAATTTTTGCAGATGCAGAACGACCTGAACCTGAACATTATGGACATCATGCAGGCCGACGGTGTGGATTTTGCGTTCCCCTCCACCAGCGTGTATATCGAAAAGAACTGAGCAAACCTGTAAAGGGGCTGTTGCAAAATAGCGCCAACGAAAAGTGGAAAGCAAAAATCTCATCTTTTTCCCTCAAAAAGAGTAGAATTTTTCGGAACTGAAAATGCAAAAAGCTGAGCACCTGCTTTTTCACAGATGCTCAGCTTTTCTATACTCATTTTTTGAAATCTGCCTTTGAGGCCTCAACATTCTGCCCGTTTTGTACGGTGAATGCGGCGGCTATTTTCAATCAGTCAGCTCAAGACTGGCAGGCAGTGATCAGGCTCATCTTGTAGACCTCGTCGGCGTTGCAGCCACGGGACAGGTCGTTGATAGGAGCGTTCAGACCCTGCAGGATGGGGCCGTAAGCTGCATAACCACCCAGACGCTGAGCAATCTTATAGCCGATGTTGCCGGCCTCGATGCAGGGGAAGATGAAGGTGTTGGCCTGACCAGCCACCTTGCTGCCCTTGCACTTGACCTGTGCAACTTCGGGAGCAACGGCAGCGTCAAACTGCAGCTCACCGTCCACAGCCAACTCGGGATCCATTTCCTGAGCCTTGATCACAGCGTCATGGCTCAAAGCAACGGTGCCGCCCTTGCCGGAGCCCTTGGTGGAGAAGCTCAGCACAGCAACCTTCGGATCAATGCCGAACAACTTTGCGGTCTTAGCGGTCTCAATAGCAACCTCAGCAAGCTTTGCAGAAGCGGCGATCTTGACCTCGCCGGTAGCCTTATCAATGGTATCGGTATAGTCGATGTTAACAGCGCAGTCGCCCATGGCAATGCGCTTCAGGCCCTCTTCACCGCAGTCACGGTCCAGAATGAAGCAGGAGCTGACCAGATGTGCGCCCTTCTTGGTCTTGACCAGCTGCAGAGCGGGACGAATGGTGTCGGCAGTGGAGTAAGTAGCGCCGCCCAGCAGGCAATCAGCCTTGCCCATCTTCACCAGCATGGTGCCGAAGTAGTTGGACTTCTTCAGCAGAGCGGTGCACTCCTCAGCGGTCTGCTTGCCCTTGCGCAGCTCCACCATGGTGTTGACCATCTCATCGAAACCGGCATAGTTCTCGGGGTCGATGATCTCGGCAGCGGAAATATCAAAGTTACCGGCGGCAGCAGCAGCCTTGCACTCAACCTCGTTGCCCACCATGACGACCTTCAGCACGCCCTCGGCCAGCAGCTTTGCAGCGGCCTCCAGAATGCGGGGATCATTGCCCTCGGTGAAAACGATCGTCTTGGGATTTGCCTTCAGCTGTGCTACCAGCGGTGCAAACATATCAGCCATTGTGATTACCTCCGAATTTACTTTCCAATATTCACATCCAGATATCTGTTGGACACAAGGATGCCTTTCTCTTTTATTCTAGCACATACGGCAAAAAGTTCAAGACAAAATTGGCTTTTTGTGCTACAATTTTTGCCTCACGCTTCATCGTTATTTTCCTGCCAAAGTAGTAAAACACGCCCTGCGTATTCCTTCACAATTTTCCGTAAACCACCTTCCACAAATTTCAATTTTAAGCTATGCACTTTTCATTCACGATTTTTCTTTTTTTAAAATGCAGAAAGCTCCAGTCAGTTCATGCATTTTTGCGACAAAACGTAAAAAAGAGCCGTCCTCTCGATTCCTCGAGAGAACAGCTCCATGGTATTGACTTTATAAATATCAGATAGAAATGGTGTTACAAAAACCCCGTACTGTTGAACTTTGCTCGTATTATCGATATATTTTCGTCAAAAAATCCACCCAAACAATGCCCCGTCAAAATCCATTCGCCGTCTATCGAGTCCAGTTCTCTTGTTGATTATCAATCTTCTTATAATATCGCATTTCCTCAAAAAATAAAAGTCCCTGTAACTTTCGCTCACAGCTCCCACTCAGAGCCATAAACGATCGTTGCAGGGGCTTTCTTCATCTTACCGGTCACTCCATTTTGAATTATGCAGACAGTTCCTGCCTTCGGTGAGTGCCAGATGAACTATTTTCAGGCAGTGCAGAAGAAACATTCAGTGTTGGATACGTGTGTGGATCACGTTTTCCGCTCCTGCCCTGCCCAAAATATCATTTTTACTTCCCGCTCTTTGCCTTCAGGCGGTCGTACTCCTTGTCGGCCGCAATGGCTTCCTTCGTAAAGGAGTTGTTCTTCCACCATGCGACCAGTGCCGCAATGGTCGTGATGCCAGCCGTCACCAGCTGCTCCACAGTGGTGCTCTCGATGGGCAGAGGGCTCTTGCCCATGGCGCTCAGCATCTGGTTGGTCAGAGCCAGCAGCAGAACGGCGGTACGTGCAATGGTGCCTGCAGTAATGTTGAAATTCATACGTTGCTCCTTTCGTGTTCGTATTCATGTACTTCGATGTCGGACATTCTGTGGTTCAACACCTGAATGTCTCTCTGGATGACCGGGATCTTCTCCGCAAAACCGTTGTGCTTGCGGACTTCCCGGGTCAGCTCCTCAATTTTGTATTCCATCACGGCATTGGAACGCGAGTTTGCGATCAGTACGCCGATCAGGGTCACAACACCGCTGAGGATGGCGGCAATGATGCTTTCCATCGGCGCTCACCCCTTCCAGCGGCTCTTGGCTTTGCGCACGTCCACATGCACCCAGCCGTTGGTGCGTCCCAGACCGGGCGGGTAAATGCCGCAGCCACCGGCGTTGCCCAGCAGTTTGTCCGCGTAGGCATACACCCGCTCCACGCTGATGCCCTGCACCCGAATGTCTGCCGCCTTGCCGTACAGATGCTGGCTGAACTTTGCGGCATTCTTCTGCTTTGCGTTCCAGCTTGCCGTGCGGAATCCACTCGTGATTGTCACAGGCTTGCCAAAGTGCGTCCGGATCTTTTCCAGCACCTCCACAAGCGCCGTGTCAATGAACACCGGGTCGCTGCCGTCACGGCAGTAGAACTCGCGCACCTTGAAATGCTCCGAGAGCTTTTCGTTTCCATTTTTCAAAATGGAGTACGCTTCCAAACTCAAATATCATCCTTCCTTTCATCTTCCAAGCCGGAATGCTCCTTCTACCCGTTTCAGCGGCTTTACCTCCACAGGCAGGATATCTGCACACAGCATCGCCGCCACCGGCTTTGCTGCAGCATGCGCTGTGATCTTGATATTTCCCGTCACCGATGCCATTTTGATTTGTGCGCTCGCGTTGTCCTCTGCCATGACAACACAACTTCCGGTCACATCCGTGCCTCCCATCTCTACGGTCAGTTCCAGCATTTCCTTCTCGCTGTCGCCTACGTTGAACACGTTTTGATAGCTCATGCCGGCAACGATGCTCCCCACCGGGTTCGTCTCGCTCACGCCGTCCAGTGCACGCTCAATGGTAAAGCTCTCGTAAGCGCCTACCGTCACGGCGCACTCGGCTTTCATGCCGCCGCACTCTGCCGTCACCACCGCTGTGCCTTTCCGCAGGGCCAGAATGGTCCCATTTTGAGTAATTTTCACCACATCCCGCGGTTTCGCGGTCACGTTCATCTTGCGGTAGAACGTATTCGTCGGCCCAACGCCCACCAGCAGCTGATACTCCATGCCTCTGTTTAGCTTCAGGTCGTATACGTTCAGCGCCACGGCTTCCACCTTCAGGGTGTACATGGTCGGGTGCAAGTTGTACTCCAGCGTGATCTTCGAGTGCCCCTTGTCGCTTTTTAACTGGTTCACCCACAAGAGACCCGAATAATAATGGCTGGGATTGTCCTCCAGCGCAAACCGCACCCGCTGTCCCTTCAAGGTCTCGCAGATGGTCGTGTACGCGGTCTCCCAGTCCCAGCCGGCATAGTCGTTTTCGAGGTAGAACTCAATTTTTCCGGTACGGTCATCGTAGGTAGGACGGTTTGCAGGGGTACGGCTGTAGTCCAATGCGCCGTCTCTGCATGGCACAGTTACGAACTTTGTCCGCTCAATGGGCGGTGCGATCACCGGCCGCGAGGAAGGGATCAGCTTCCAGTCGTCCCAGGTGTCAATGTAGTTGTCGCCTACATTTATAATAAGAGAATGGTACATTGATCCTCCTCACTTGTTGATGTATCCAATGGTGGACTGGATCGCGTTCCACGCCTTGCCCGCCGTTGCAAAGTTGCCCGCCTGCAAAGACGAGAGCTTTGCCGTGGTCGCGCCAAAGGTAAAGTCTTTCTGGTCCAGCTCATGCAGCGGGATCACTTCCTTCGTGCAAGGCAGCCAGTCATCGATACTGTGCGGTTCCGCGAGCACGTACGCCTCCTTCATAAAGTCCAGCCGGTCGGTGTCCACGCCAATATCACACAGGTCTGCAGCGTTGATCTGCACACTTCCGGTGAAACCGCTGTACTTTTTCAGCTCGTCCGTGGCCTTCTTCAAAAGGCTGTCTCCCGTGGAATCGGTTCCTTCCACCACAAGGACGCGCTGGCACAGGCCGTACTTCTTGATGGATTCTCCGTTGTACGCTTCCCGCGAGATGGGGTTCGTGGTCTCCCATAAGAACCATCCGCTCTTGTACCAACCATATGCCTTCACCGAGTTCACGATGTCCCCGGCCTTGATGTAGTACGAAATGTCCAGCAGGTTCTTTCCAAGCTCGATCACCTGATCGGTCTTGTCGTTCAGTTTTGCCAGATAGTCCAGATATCTTGTGTAAACGCGCACGCCGTCCACCATTTTGATTTCTTTGCGCAGGCGCAGATATCCGCCGTACTTTCCGGTCAGGCTGTTCGTCAGTACGCTCCAACAGTCGCTGATGGCCTTGGTCTCCTTGTCCGTGTCGCTTTCCGGCTTTTCCACGGTCACGTTTCCGGGCAGGAACACCTTGCCTTCGCCCTTGAAGCCGACGTGTTCTTCCGGGTCATCCTCCACGGTCAGCGCCAGTGCCAGCAGTTCGGACGCCGTGTAGAACTTGTTCTCTACCAGACAGTCTCTGTCCTGCAAGTATCCAAACTCGCTCTCGCAGGTCACTTCCATGTCCAGCTCAAAGTTCTTTTCCATTTCGGTGATATAGCCCATAAAGATCTCGCGGCCGTCCTCTTCTATGCTGACTACCGGCTTTTTCAGCTCCAGCTTGTCGTAGAATGGGTTCGAGACGGGCACAGTAAAGGTAAACGAACTGATCTCGTTGGCTTCCAGTGCCACTTCCGGGTCAAGGATCACCGGCGCATTCTCGTTGAACGGATCGTCCAGAATGTTTCGCTCTGTCCAGTAGTAGCTCTGTCCATCCGCTGTGCCTTTGATCTGCCCGATGTACACCACGTACCCGGATGAACGGATGCGGTTCACTCTGCAGCTTTTCCGGTTAGTGGTCCGGCCGTCGCTGGCTTCTACCGTCAGGATATAGTCGGTGTTCCAGTCAAAGCTTTCCAGCTCTTTCTGTGATATTTCAAACCGGTATACTCCATTTTGAATTGCCGTAAACGTCCTGTGCACTTCGCCGTTCAGCTTTTCGGTCACGGTAATGGCGTTACCATCTGCATCATAAACGCGGTACGGCAGCCCGAACTTTCCCCACCGCCCAAATACGCCGTTCATGCCAAAGTAGTTGCTCTGGATCTCCGGTCCGCTGTTGGCTGTCAGACATCCATTGTCGTCCACCGTGGCGTTCTCGTCCACGCAGAAACATACGAGAATATTCGGGCTGGAAACTCCCCACTGTCCCGTTGTCGTATCCCAGTAGGTGTTAATGTACCCCGGCGACCCGGGGTCGGCACCTCTGCCGTGCTTCACGTAAAGGCTCAGCGCCTCTCCGCGGGTGTTATCGCCATCTTCGTAGTTTTTGGTGCTTCGCGTGCTGAACACATACGTCCACAGGTCGTAGATGTTGCTTCCTTCGGTAATATCCGCCCTGCCGCCGCTCAGACTATCCTCAAAAAATCTTCGGATTCCCGTAAACAGCGCCGTATCTCCGCTGAAGTCTACTACCCTTGGCACAAAGAACCGCTGTTCTTCCAGCGTACCGCTCTCACTTGAACCATAATCATACCTGATCGTCACCGGCACGATGGTCTTCAGCGTGTCCTCACTCAGCCGTGCTGCGTAGGTGTTTTCCAGCCAGTTGCGCAGGGTCGGCTCGTTCTTCCACGAAACATCTTTCTTGTTGTTGCCCCACTTCACTGCGTCTTTCAGCAGGGTGGTGCGCATCAGCATGGTCTTGCCCTTGCCGTTCAGGTCTTTTTCGTAGTTGTGCTGGGCCACCACAAACTCTGCTGCAACGCCGTCCTCGTACACTTTCAGGGTATCACCGGGGTTCAGTTCTTTGATGATCGCCATTTTCTCACTTCACTTTCGCTGCAGTCAGCCGTCCCATCCGGTCATCAATGTAGCCAATGGCCTTTCTGCCGTTGATGGTCACGCTCATGCCCTTGATGCTCTCGGCCACGCCGTCCATGTGCCCGGCCAGTGCGTTGATGGCACGCAGTGTGTCCTCATTTCCGGCGCTCTTCAGTCCATTTTGAAGCTGCACTTCGGCATCGATCTTGTTTGCAAGGTTCCGACTCACGTCTCCGTCAAGGCTCAGTGATCTTGTCGCCGCAAAGGCATTGTCGATCTCGTCCGCACCTTCCAGCACGTTGGTCAGGTCCACCACGGGTACGATCTGGGGCGTGTACTCGTAGTCGTCGCCCATCACCTTGCTGATGGTCCCAAGCGCACCCTTCGCAATGTCCATGGCGTTCTCGGTCATGTCGCTCACGGCATCGTCCACAATGGGCGCATCTTCCTTCACGCCATCGCTGATGCCCTTGTCGATCTCCGAGCCAACGTCCTTTGCGCCGGTGGCCTTTTCCTTCTTCCGGCTGCTGATAAACCACGCAATACCGCCGATCAGCGCTGCAATGGCTGCAATAATGCCCACCACAATCAGCAGTTCCGGCAGCACCGCCAGTATGGAAGCGCCCAGCCCGCCCAGTGCTTCGCCAATGCCGCCAACTGCCATTCCTGCACCGGCTCCTGTCGTTCCCAGCTGTCCAAGCATGGGCAGCAGTCCACTCAGGGAATTGCCGACATTTGCCGCGGCTGTCCCGATGTTGGCAAGCTTTCCAGCAAGGTCTCCATTTTGAATTCCGGAAAACAGCTTCAGCAGCATGTCTCCTGCCCCGCCGGTCAGCTGCTTTCCGGTGTCCGTAAACAGCAGATCGATCAGTCCCGTTGCCGCCGAAATGATGGCACCAGCGTAGTCTCCCTGCATGGCGGATGCAATGGCCGAGACGAATTCCGTCCCGATCTCCATGCCTTCCTCGCTGAATGCCGCCTTGAATACGGTGCTCAGGGTGTTCGTCATCTCCTCGCCCATGGCTCCGGAGACCTTCGTCCACACCTCACTGCACGCATTGCTGATGGGCACCCAGTTCTTCTGGATGGCATTGGCAAGCTTTACCACCGCGCTTTTGGCGCTGTCCTCAAGGCCCATGGCATCTGCCAGTGCCCCTGCAAAGCTCACCATAGAACTGCGGGAGGAAAGCAGCTGGTCCTTCAGGTCGTTCACATCGTCTTTGCTCAGCGGATTGCCATTCAGGTCTTTGCCGTCAGCCAGCTGCTGCTGGATGAGCCGGGTCTTTTCCAGCTCGGCATTCATGTTCTGCAGTGCTTCCACTGTGCCGAGGATGCTGGTAGTAATGCCCTGATACTTTGCTTTTCTTGCCTCAGCGCTGTTCTCGCCGTATTCTTCCACGGCCTGCTTGTAGGCCTCTGCACGGTCTGCAAGACTGCCGTCGCCGTAGATGCTGGTCAGCAGGTCCATCCGACTCTGCATCCGGCTCTGTTCGTCCTTGATGATGGAAAGCTGCACATCCAGCTTGTTCAGAGACTGCTTTGCAATGTCATTTTGAAGCTGCAGGCTCTCGGTCTGCGCATCCAGATAGTCGTTCCAGGCTTCCTTTGTGCGCAGGTCGCTTTCGCCGTATTCCTTCCGCAGGGTCTCCCACTGTTCTTTCGCCTTGGCTTCTTTTTTCTGCTTCAGCTCCAGTTCATCCTTCTGGTACTCAGTCTCCCGATCGATCTTGTCCAACTTTGAGGCAGTGTTGCTGTTCTGGGCCGTCCAGAGGTTATACTCTTTTTCCAGTGTACCAAGGTCGGTGTCATACCGCTTCGTGATGTCTTCAAACAGGCCGGTGTACTGGTCTGCCTGCAATTTCGCAAGGCTGGTCTTTTCGCTCAGCAGGCTGGCGTAGGCTTCCTTGGTCTCTGTCTTGTCCGCGCCCCAGCGCTTCAGCATTTCGTCGTACTTTGCCTGTGCAATGGCCACCCGGTCGGTCTGGTTCGCAATTTCTGCCGCCGCGTTCTCCATCTTCTTCGCCAGCAGCGTGTCCTCGTCCGCACTGTATTGGTTCTCGGTCTGCCACAGCTCGTACTCGCTGTCCAGTGCTTCCCGTGCCGCCTTGTTTGCTTCCAGCTTCGGCTTGTACTTTTCCTCGATCTGCTGGGCCACGGTCTTCTTCGTGCCGGAGGAGCCTTTTTTCTTGCCGGTGGTTGTCGGTTTTTTATTCCCGTCATCGTCCGGGTCCTTCTTTATATACGCGTCAAGGTCTTCGGCAGTCAGTCCGGTCTTGCCGCCGGGCCGCTTCACGCGGTAGGCCGATATTTCTTTTTCATACCATTCGTCAAAGCCCGGCATTCCCTGATATTCACTGCCACTGAGCAGTGCATTTTGAAACTGACTGCCGTAGTTCTTTGCCTTATTCAACAGTCCCGGGAACAACTTATCCAGCCAGCTTCCGGCAGAATCCAGCATTCCGCTGATGCCGTCACCAATGGCAGCCGTGCCGTCCGTTCCGGTCAGTCCTTCCTTGAAGCCCTCCGGGATGTATTCGCTCAGGTCTGCCATCCGTGTAGAGGGCGAGTGAATGCCCCAGAAATTGCGGAAGAATGTTTCTACGGTACTGCACAGTGTCGCTATACCGCCGGTAACAACGTTCGTGCTTTCCGGACCGGTCAGGCCGTTTGCAAGGCCCTCGGCCATATAGGTGCCGTATTCCGTCATTTCCCTCTCATCCGCTGCTGTGTCAGCAGAGTCAAGCAAACTTCCAAGCAGTCCGCCTTTCACGGTAAACCAGTTCGCCGGGTTCAGCTGTTTGCCGATCAGTTCCCCGGCTTCGTCTTTTTTCTCGCCAAGCCATTCCACAAACTGGCTCCACAGCTCTTCCAGCGCGCCTTCAATGCCGTTTCCCTCGCCACCTTCTCCGCTCCATGCCCAGCCGATCAGGTCGATCACGGTCTGGATCAGCACTTTGCAAAGGGTCAGCAGCGCCGCGCCGATCGGCTCCGCGCAGTTATTGATAGTATTGCAGATGGCTGTCAGGATTGCTGTCAGCGCCGCTTCAATGTCGTCTGCTGCATTCACGATCACCTCGCGCAGCGGTCCTGCAAATGCACTCAGCACTGTCAGGATCGCCGCGGCAATGCTCAGCTTGATAATGCCTCCCGCAAATGCACTGAAGGCTTTGCCAAGGCTGATAAGACATGCCGAAAATACCACCATGCCTGCCGCCACCGGTGTAATGGCACCAACGGCAAACAAGCCCAGCATGATGCCAATGGTTCCGATCACTCCCGCAAAGGCTTCTCCTGCCGTCAGGCTGGCCAGTCCCTTAAAGGCCGGTGTCAGGATCAACAGTGCAGTGGCCAGCATCAGGCAGGCACCGGCTGCAGATGCCAGATTTGCGGAAACAAATCCCAGCCCCCAGCATCCTGCGATCAGTACGCCAAGTGCTGCTGCAAGGCTGAACACGCTCTTTACAATATCTACAAAGTCAACATCCGCCAGCATTTTGATAGCCAGTGCCATTTCGATCATTGCCGCGCCCATGGCCACCATTGCCACCGCCGCAGCCGTGCTCTCGGGAGCCTGCTTACCGAGCAGATACAGTGCGCCTGCCAGCCCGATCAGCATTAAGCTCACACCGGCCATACCAGCGCCGCCGGCGTCCGTCCCCATGGCTTTGCCCATCTGTTTTACGGCAGCTGCCATCACCAGCAGCGAAGCGCTGGCGATCACCATGCTCTCTGCACCCATTTTCATCCGCAGGGGGTTCACCTTCGTGTTTGCCATCAGCACCAGCAATGCCGCAATGCCACTCACCACAAGCCCTGCGCCCCGGATACCGTCCATCATGCGGTCACCAAGGCTTGCAAAGATCGCCACAGCCCCTGCCGCCATCAGCAGCGCCGTTCCCATTGCATTGATGGCAACCAGCATTCCGCCCAGCTTCACAAGATACTTGATGATCTTGTCAAGGGTGCTCATGCCTGCTTTTCCCGCCAGCTTCTGTGCAAAGCCTGCTGCTACGGTCAGGATACTCATGGCAATGGCCACGCCATTGATGGCTTCCACGGCCCCGTCAATGTCAAGGCCGTTTGCTTCCGCTTTTGCCAGCGGGATCAGTGCCAGTGCGATCATGTCCACCGCCGCAGCCGCAGCCACAAATCCGCCCGCACCCTTCACGCCGCCAAGCTGCTTGTTGAACAGCGCCAGCAGTCCAGTCATTCCGGCCAGCATCGCTGCAATGTGTCCAACCGCTTCCACACTTTTCTCTGCCTGGGCCGCGTCCATTTTTCCAAGCTTTGCAACCGTGTTCGTCAGCGCCGCCATGCCGATGCTGATAGCTACAACGGTCCCGATCAGTTTCGCCGTGTCAAGGCCTGTCAGGTCGGTGGCTGCCAACACTTTCAGTGCCACCACCATGCTAAACAATTCCGAGATCACACTGGCCAAAGCCTGCACCGCCCGCGTCGGGTCGTTGATCTTCGCCAGCAGATACATGCTCCCGCTGATTAACGCCACCGCCGTTGCAATGGCTTTCGCTGCAGTTGCGAGGTTGTTCGTGGTGTTTGCCTTCGTCCAGGTGTTCACGGCACCCGTCAGGCTGTTAAAGAAATCACCGATCGGGTTTGCCAGCGTTTTCTTGAAGTTGTCGCTTGCCTTCTTCAGCAGCACCGTTGCACCGTAGATTGCTGCCGCCAGTACGCCCACGTCGATCAGCGCCAGCAGCCGGTAAAGATCCACTCCATCCTGCAGGTTGAAGAAATCCTTCACCGCGCTGAGCGCATTCCTGCACGCACCGCTGATGTTGCTCATAATGCCGGTCAGCGTTCCGCCAAAGTCCGCAAGCGCCTTTTCTGCCTTCTCCGGCAGACTCAGTACCACGTCCCGGATATTCTCCAGCAGCGGTACCTTGCTGTCGGCAAACTCGCTCACCGTGTCCCCGGCACCCTTGAACCCGTTGAATGCACGGCCGATCAGTGCACCAATACCCTCAAAGGCTCCCAGCAGAATGCCGCCCAGCAGCTGGAACGCCGTACCGATGACGTTTCCTGCCGAAACACTGCCTATTTTGAATTTGTCCAGCACACTGCCCACAGCATCCACCACGGTGCCGAATGCGCCGAACTGCTTCTTTGCCTCTTCCATGTTTCCGCCGCGCACAAGGGTCTTCACGCCCTTCACCACGTCCGCAATGGGGCTCACCAGCGCCGCAACAGCACCCACAATGATGCCCAGCACGTCGCTAAGGCTCTCTGCCTGCCCAAGGCTCAGATCCACCCATGTCAGCAGATTGCCGATGTAACTTCCGATGTTCAGCAAAAGGTCGCCCATCGGGCTCAGCAGATCCAGCAACTTTCCAAGGATCATAAAAGCGGTCTTGCCAACTGTCGTCACACCCTTCAGCCCGATGCTCAGCACCCGGAATACGCCGGTAAATACTTTCTGCACCTTTTCCGCAGTTTCTTCGCTCAGCGCCATTTTCCCGGTCAGCTCGTCAAATCCCTTCAGGAAGTTGTACAGTGGGCTTCCGTCGATCATGAACACATCACCGAATCCGTCCCGGATCGGGTTCAATACGCTGTTGATGCCTTCCAGCACGTTCAGGATGCCGTTAAAAAAGTGCTCCCGGCCGCTCAGCTGGTTCATCTTGCCTGCAAGGTCGTCCAGGTTCACACTGCCATTTTGAATTTGCTCCGCCATGGAGTCGTAGGCATTTGCCAGCGCGTCCACCTTGTCCCGGTCAAACCCCAGCTTATCCAGCTCTTCGTCGCTCATGGCGGCACGCTGATGGTAGTAGTCAGCCGCTTCCCCAAGCACTTCGTACAGCTGCTGGGCTGTCACACCGCTTTCTTCCAACGCCTTCTGGAAACTGCCCGCTTCTTCAATGCCTTCCTCGCTCAGCAGGCCCTGATTCACCAGCGCTTTCTGCAAAAGGTTTGTGTAGTTGTCTCCGGCTTCACCAAAGCCTTCCGTTCCCAGCAACTGGTCAAGGCCTGAGTCGAAGGCATTCTTCAGCCAGTTGTTCCGCCCGGCCGCACCGCCTGCGAACATGTTCCAGAACTCTTCCGCCAGATCGCTCCAGAATCCCTTTGCTTCCTCGTAGTTGCCAAACAGGATATCAAAGGTCTCCATCCAGCCGCTGCTCACAGCGTCCTTCGTAGCGTCCACCGCTTCGCTGAAGCTCTTTGCCTCCTGTGCCGCCTTAAAGGCCTTCACGGTCACTTCGTCGTACTTGTCAGCCAGGGCATCAATGGCCTGCGATGCCTGACCGTGGTACTTGTTCGGGTTCGCGTCCAGTTCTGCCTTGACGGCTTCCGCAAACTCGGCATATTTTCCGAAGGCCTTTTCCATGACCTCCCGGTCTGCCCACTTTTTCTGCAAGCTGTTGTCAAAGCTGCCGGTGGTCACAGCACCTTTCTTGATCTTGCCCAGTTCTACGCCGGTGTCGATCAGCAACTGCTTCAGCTGCTGGGAAGCAACACCTGCCTGCTCCACGCTCTTCCAGTCGATCAACTGGATGGCACCGGTACCGTAGCTCTGCGCCAGATTATAGATGACCCGCTGGAACTCCGCAGCGCCCTTGCCTGCGTAAGCCGTGGCGTTTGCCATGCCCATGATCATCGGGATCATCTTTTCGATGCTACCGCCCGTGCTGGTCAGGGTGGAAAGAGCACTCGTCATGTCTGTAAAGCCGTAGCTGGTCTCATCCGAGAACCACATCAGCTTTTCCAGATACCCGTTCACCTTTGCAATGCTCTTACCCGTCGCATTCATGATGGTCTGCACGCTGGCAGTCTTCTGGGCATACTTGTTCCAGCCGCTCGTCACCTGATCGAGGGAAAGGCTTTTCACCAGCCTCTCACCGGTGTCCACGGCCTGCCTTGTAATGTGGCTCAGAGCCGCAACGCCCATCACTTCCACGGCCGAAAACTTGCCGCTCAGGTTGTCCAGCGCACCCTGCATCTCGTCAAAGTCCACTTTGGCCGATGCATCGCCGATCTTTTCAAAGCCCTTTTCCGCGCCGTCCAGCCGTAAGCTGTCGTTCAGCTGCTCAAGGCTCTGCATGGTCTGGTGCACATTCTTCTCAAACTGCGCGTTGTCAAACCGCATTTCTACTACGCGCTCGTCTACTTCCTGGCTCACAGTCTCTTTACCTCCTTCCACAATTCATCGGTCAGAGCAGAAAAAATCGGAGCCAGGGCAGGGTTAATGTAATCCACCCCCTGCACATAGGCTCCGTTTCTTGTGCCGTGTCCGTATTGCAAGATCACCGCAATGGGCACTCCGTTCACAATGTTGGAGTTCTTCCAGCACAGCGTGGCCCCGCTCTTGTCCATTTTGATTTCGTAGCTCCAGCTTGCCGCTGTCTTTCCGGTGGCTTTCGGGGTAGCGTCTGCAAGCCGTTCTGCACCCAGCTTGCCGTATTTTTCCAAAATTGGCCGCACACTCCAGCTCTTGATGTGGCTGAAAAAGGTCAGGCTTTTCTTAAAGTCGCCTTTCTGCCGGATCTCAATTACCTTGCTCAAAAGCTCTTACCCCCTCGAGTGAAACTTCGCCCTGCGCTGTGCGTTCAGCGCCCGGATGTGCGCCGCCTGCTCGTGTCTGCCCATCTTCTCGGGCGGCAGGTTCTCTTCCCCGCAGGCCCGGATCAGCGCCAAAAGCCGGTTCAGGTGCCACTTTTCGCACTCGAACGGGATGCCGTAGCTTGCCATGGCGGCGTAAAACAGGTCTGCCGTCTGGTAGCGTGCGCGCTTCTTGCCGCCTTTGCGGTCTTTAAAGGTCGCGGCCGTCATCGGGTCGCTCATATATCGTTGAATGGCCAGCCAGTCTTCCCGCCGCAGTCTTGTGTATACGGTCGGGTCCACACCCTTTGTCAGGGTCATGCATCGGACGAAATCAAGCGTTTCTTCGCGTGTTTTCTTCACGTTTTCGTCCAAGTACGGCTTGTGCCATTTGCTTTCCCATTTAGACAGGGAGAGCAGGCTGTATTCCAACCTCAAAGTTACCGGCTCGTCGTATACGAACATGTTTGTTCGCTCATCCCAGCGTTCTTCGCCGGGAATATGCAATTCCAGCATTCTTTCACTCCCCCTGTGCTCTTAAATGCGTGTCTTTTCCAAGGCAAAAAAATAAAAGGATGGCCGTTTTTTACGCGGTCATCCCTAGCCGCCGAAGCGGCAAAATCATTCTTCCTCTAAACACAGCTCGCCCTTCGGGAGAGCTCTGTGACGCTCCGACATTCAGTCGGACGGAGCGGTGAGAGGGTTTCTCAGCCCATATTCACCGACGGCAATGCCGACGCAGCACTCACGGTCGCCGCCATTTCCATAGCCGGGTTCTGGTTCGGCATGTCGGCGGGCATAATGCCGTTCACAAAGGCGCTTGCCTTGGCCTCGTCCGTCACCAGATCCATGTAGATCATGCTGTAGGCCGGATGTGCCTCAAACTCAGCACGGATGGCGTCGTTCTTCATGAACAGGCGGCCGTCTGCGCTCTTCTTGCCGTAGCTCTTCAGTACCACATCCTTGAACAGCTTCACCAGCTCCAGCTGGCTCTTCGCTGCAATGATCCTCTGGATGTAGGCACGCATGCCGCCCTCCATACTCAGCTCCATCTCGGTGATCTCCGCCTTCGACAGGTTGAAGTAGAAGTCCTCGGTGCGCTGGTTACCGTCATAGTCGGTATAGGAAATGGTTTTTTTCAGCATCTTAATCTCTCCTTATCGGTTCATTTTGATTTTTTTCTCTCAGCAAAGCTCGCCCCTTCGGGAGAGCTGCAAGCATCACCGGCAAATGCCGGACTGCGCGATGAGAGGGCGTTTTTTACACAGCAGCCTTTACTGCAGCGAGCAGCTCGTCCGGGGTGGGCAGCTTTGCATTCTCGCTGTCGGTGCCGTACAGCAGGTCTTCCACGGCCTTCATCTGCTTTGCGGTCAGCTCAGTGCTGTCAAACTCTGCCACCGCCGCAGCCTTCAGGTCTGCAATGTTCACAGGCACGGTATCGCACTCCCAGCTGAAGGTCTCGGCATCCGGGCTGTCGTTCATAGTCTCGTGGCTCTTCTCAGCAGGCTTTGCAGTCGCATTCCACACCACATGGATGATGTAACCGGCATCGGGGTCCTGATCGGTGCCCACCTTGGTCTGCCATGTAAAGCCGAATGCCTTGCGCTTCTGCTGACCGATGCGGATGCCCTTCACCGGGGCAGCCAGACCGTCGCAGGGTTCAAACTCGGGCGGGTACATATAGGATTCAATGGTAAAGCCGTAGTCCTCGCCGGAGATCAGGCGGGCGTACTTCATGTTGTCAGCCCACAGGTCGGTAGGTTCTGCGCCGCTGGGGCTTTCCGTCACGCCGGTCAGGCCGTTCCATGCAGCGCCATTGTCGTAGCCCTCGCCATCGGCCTTGGGGTAAACCACGCCGTGCGAAACACCGGCGTGGAACTTGCGGGTACCGTCAACGTCCCAATTCAGTTTTGCCATAGGTTTTGTCCTCCTTTATAAATAGGTATCAGTACCACACACTGAATACGTCGTGGTATAAGTTGTCCGAAATAAAATGGCGGTCATAAGAAGCCTTTGAAAGCAAACTCATGGCCGCTGTCATTTCGCTGTCCGGTTTCGTGTCGATCACGGTAACAGAATAATGGAAGGTCTGGCGGTATACGCGGTCGTCAGCCTTCGGGCTGCGGATCTTTTCCAGCTTGTAGCAGATACAAGGATATTTCATCCGCAGGTTTGCAGGCGGCTGGTAGTACACGTTTTCACTGCCGCACCGCTGTTTCACGATGCTGCGCAAAAGCGCATCCAGCCCGGAGCGTCTTTCACTCAGTTTCGTTGCCATGCCATAACCCTCCCAGCGTCAGCACGATGCGCGGGTACTCCACGCTCGCGTCCGTCACCTTCCATTTTCCGCCGTAAAGCGTCACATACCGGAGATTGCAAAAGTGCTCCTGAACATACGGGTCAGCGATGACGCTTAGCGTGTTCGCAAGGCTGATATCATCGTTCACCTTGTCGCTGGACTGGTTCCTGCGCGTGTTCCGTGTCAAGTCGCCGTAGCAGTCACGCTCTGTCACGATCTCAGAGTGCACACTCAGCTCTGTCTCCTTGGTCTCCACGAAACCAAGCTTCCCAAACCACTTGCTCATAGCACTTTCACTCCATTTTGAATTTTCTGATTACTTTTCGGCAGAAGCAGCCCATGCCTGGGTCTTCACGGTCTCGCCGGTCACAACGGTGATCACACCGGTCGCACCAAAGGCCACAGGCACCAGATAGTTTGCGCCCTCCACGATCACCAGACGGCCCTTCTTGAAGGCATCCTCGATCTCTTCCTTGGTCACAGTCTCCTTGAAAGTGGCGTCAGCGTACAGCTTGTGGTCCGCGGTCTTGCCGTAGGCCATGTAGTTTGCAACGTGCAGGTCCTTGCCCTGCTCATAGAGCTTGTTCAGCATTTTCTATCATCCTTTCCTTTGAAAAAGGCTCCCTCAATGAGGGAGCTGGCGAACAGCGCCGCCGTCAGGCGGACTGTGAGACTGAAGGAGTCTCTCATGCAGCCCACTCAATGGCCATAGCGCTGTAGGGGCTGGTCAGTGCACCGGAGCAGCGGGTCTCGATCAGGTACTTCTGTGCATTGAAGTCGATGTCAAAGTCATCGAACATGCTCACAGCACCGCCCTTGTCGGCACCCACGGTGTAGTCGGCCAGGTTCACGATCACAGCAGCCAGGTCACCGCCCTTGGCACCCTTGCGGCCTTCCATTTCGGGAATGGTCACGATCTTGGCAACACGCAGCTTGCGGGCCAGTGCGGCCTCGTCCGTATACAGCTGGCGCCCCATGCCGTCTTCCAGCAGCAGCATCTCGGTCAGGGCATCCTCGGTGGTAAACATAGTCGGGGTGCCGCTGCCGCGGTAGTCCTTGCGGGCACGGATGGCCTGCTTGATAAAGGCCTTGTACTTGTCCTCCACGGTGGAAAGGCCGGTGGTCTTCACCTGCACCTTGATGGTAAACAGGTCGGCGTCGTTGAACACCGGACGGATGCAGTTCTCATCGATCTTGTCACGGCTTGCTGCCATGCGGCCGTCACCCAGAATGTAGGCCAGTGCCAGCTCACGGTTCAGCTTGTAGCGCATCTCGTTATGCAGCCATGCCACCACGTCAAAGCTGGTAATGTCCACCACATCGTCGCGATCCAGCTCCTGCTTCTTGTACACCGTGGTCGGGCCAGTGGAGCGGCGCAGCAGGCCGAACACCTCTTCCGTCTTGTAGTTGCCCTTCAGGTAGCCCTTGGCACGTGCATCGTCCTCGGTCAGGTCGGCGAACAGGCTCTTGAAGCGGCTGAACGGGATGTGCTTCACGCCGCCCATCACCACGCTCACCCAGTCGTCGGGCTTGTCAATGATGCGGGGCGGGGTGTCCAGCAGGTGATCTTCCGGGAACAGCCAGTCGATGTTGTCAATGCCGTGGCACAGAGCGTTCACCTCGCTGTCCTCAATGCCGGCGTTTGCAAAAGCAGCCTTCATGGTGCCGCAGGTCTTGGCGGTCTTCACCACCTTGTTGATCTCGTCAATGCTGTGCTTCAGCACGGTGCCCTTCGTGTCCTTCTCAAATACGTTCTGCTTCACGGTTTTTTCCTCCTCACCGTTAGTCTCTTCTCCGTCACGCTCTTCCAGGGCCATGCCCACCAGTGCGTGGCAGCACTCCTGCTGTTCGGGTGTCATGCTGTTGTACACCTCTTCCAGCGTCTTGCCGTCCTTCTGTTCGTCCGCCATCTTGGCTTCCTTCTGTGTTGTTTCGTCGGTCGCTGCATCACCGCTGTGTACAAGGTCGTCCAGCGGTTCACCGTCCGGGTCCAGTCCGTGGGCAATGCTCAGGCCGCCGTCTGTGTAGATGAATGCTTCGCCGCCCTCGTAGTCCTCGTCAGCACTGTGCTTCACCACCTCGTCGATCAGCGCACCCGGGTTGCAGCCTGCCAGCACAAGGCTCACTTCCTGAATAATGCCGTGCTGGACCGTGTTGCCCGTCTTCTTGATGCAGTTTGCATAGATGGAAAAAGCGTTCAGGTCGCCATTTTCCACGCAGGCCTTCGCGGTCCGGCCGGTATCCGTATCGTTGAACTTTGCGTAGCAATACATGCCCCCGGGCCGGTTCTCCAGCAGGCAGTGGCCAAGGACGTTTTCCAGATTGTCATGGTCATGGTTGTACACCATGGTCACAACTTTACCGTCGCATTCCTGGAACGCATTCGGTGCAATGGTCAGGCCATCATAGCACTTGGTCTTAGCCTTCGTGGCCCAGCCGCTGCAGTCATAATCAAACTTCGCCATTTTGATTTGCCATACTCCTTTCTACGGCTTCCTTTCCAGCCGTGATCGTTTTGTTTCTCTCAGCAATCTCCGCGTCGGATTGCGAAATGTTGCTGTTCCGCAGTTCGTCCGCCTTCGGGTCCTTCGAGGGCTTCATTCCCAGCAGCTGCCGGAACTCATTGCTTGTCAGGATCTCGTTGCGGGTAAACTTGTCCGCCATCTCGGCAACGGCACTCACCGGTGCCAGCTTGAACGGGTCGCGGAAGTACATCATGCTCTCGCGGCCTTCCTTCCGGTCCTCCTCGGTCAAAAACTTTCGCTTCAGCTCGTCCACGGCTGCTGCCACAAGGGGTTCAATGGTACGGTTCTCATAGTTCGTCATCACCGCATCGCTTGCTGTACCATTCATGATCTCCGGGGTAATGCCTAACTGGCTGTATGCCATGTTGGTCAGGTATTCCACGGTTTTCAGGAGGTTGTTTTCAAGGCTGCGGTTCAGCTGTGTAATGTGTTCCGAACCATCGGTGTAGGCAATGCCGTATTTAGAACCGGTCAACTGCCGTTCGATCTCGGCTCTCCGGTCGTCCGCTCTCTTTTTCTGGATGTCGTTGCGCACTACGTATGGCAGCTGGATGATAAGATCTAGTTTTTCAGATCCCAGCTGGTCATCCACCACGTCCATCAGGTTCAGCTTGCGGATCAGGCGCTGGATGGTGCCGTTCGGTTCGTTCATCACCGCGTAGAACGGGTTCTCGATCAGGGCCACTTCTGCTTTCGGCAGGGTGATCTCCTCTTTCTGCCCGGTCTGGTCGTTGTACACTTCCAGCCGCACATCATCGGGGTACCATTCCTTCACCTTCGCCACCCGCATGGAAAGGATCTTTTCTTTGCCGGTCTCTTCGTCCACATCCACGTCCACCGGCACCAGCGCCGCCACGCCCTCGTCCAGTACAGAGAGGAACATGTCATACCGCAGCGCCCTGCCGGTCTGGTCCTTGTTGCCGGAAAGGTTCAGACAGCAATTAAGGCCCGAATCAACGGTTTCGTCGTAGCGTCCGTTTTCATCGAGCCTTACGTGGTTGATTGTGATGCCCGCTGCGTCCATGGCAATGCGGGTGTATATGGCGGTCATGATCGTGCGGTCATTCGCACGGTTCAGCCGTACCCGGTCAGGCCGGTAGCTGCTCCCTCCGCCATAGTAGTTCTTCCCGGGAGGGTCCCGGTTCGTAAAGGCGTTCCACGCCCGTTTCAGGCGGGAGCCAACGTTTATCGCCATTTTGATTTTTCCTCCCGGTCAGTTCTTCTTGTCGTCCTGCTTTGCCTGTCCGCCGCTGGCGCTGCCGCTTACAATGGCGTTTGCCAGATCAGGGTTTTCAAAGGTATTCGTCACAAACTGCTTTGCGCTGTAACTCATTGCACCCGCTACAGCCTTGGTCAAAAACTGCTTCCCCGCGTCCTTCATCACACTCTTCACAAAGCTCTGCCCGCCGTACACATCACTGCGCAGCTGTTTCACGTCCTTCTGCAGCTGCAGCCGTTCTTTCTCCGCTTTCAGTTCCCGGTTCGGGTCGTCCGCGCGGATGTTGGTATCCCCCTGCAGGTCGCGGTACTGCTTTTCCATCTGCAGGCGGTTGATCCGTGCCCGCAGCTCCTCGTCCGAGTAATCCTCGGCCTTGCCACCCTTCCGCTTCGGGGCGTACTCCGTCTTTGCGGTCGCACCTTCACCGGCGTTCTCATCCCCGGCATAGTGCTTTTTTCCGGCTGCGGTCAAAGTGCCGTCCTTGTTCTGGTACCGCCGAACGCCCCACTTCATGCCCTTGATGCCTGAATGGTGGAGTGCACAGTTCTTTTTATGCTCCCACCAGTCATTTTGATTTGTCATCTACTCACCTTCTTTCGCGCTCTATTGCTTTTATTTGTGTTTATGCTATACTGGCTTTAACAGCCATTCTGTGAGGAAGGGGAATCGTGTATGTGGAGTGCTAAATGCCCCAAATGCGGAGCAAAGATCCTGTTTGAAGATGCCAACGCAAAAGTCATTCAGTGTGCGTCCTGCGGAGCACAGGTCCGCGTTAATATCAACGTGAACTATAACTACTCCAAATCAGAGCACACCGAGCATATCGTCGATGATGCAAAGATCAAGCAGGCCCAGAATGTCGATCGTGTCATCAACCTTTTTGCCTCTCCCATCGAGGAGCGCCGCGCCAAAAAGAAGGCCGAAGAAGAGCGCATCCAGCGCGAAGCAGACCAAGCCGAGCGTATCCGCAAAGAGCAGGAGGCAAAAGACGCTGAAGAACAGCGTGCTTACGAAGAATGGGCCTCCGCTCAGCACGAAAAACATGCCCGCCAGGCTGGGCGCGCAATTGCCAAGGCGATCAATTACTATCGTGCCAACGAACGGAAAATCCTCATCAGCGTCGTTCTAATTGTTGCTCTTCTCGCCTGCCGCGGCGTTTACGATTCCATCAATCAAAAGCGGGAACAGGAACTCGCCGCCCATCAGGCCGAGCTTGCCCGCCTGAAGGATGAAGAGATAGCCGCATCGCACCTTGCTATGGGTGAAGTCCGCATGCCAAACATTTCCATGAGCGAAGATGCCCGCGATGTCATGAAAAAGCTGCGTGATGCCGGTTTCATCAATATCGTCGATCAGCCAAAGCAGGATCTCGTTCTTGGCAAAAATCACGCTCAGTACGACATCATAGAGATCACTGTAGACGGTGCACCTTCCTTTAAAACAGGCGATTGGTACCCCCTCGATACCGAGATTGTTGTGTCCTATCATACCTATATTTTCGAGTAACGACGAAAGGAGTGCTCTGCATGACGGTCACTTGCCCGAACTGTGGTAGCGAGATTCCAGTACCCAACCGAAAGAAAAAGTCCATACAGTGTCCTTACTGCGATATGGGTGGGCTTGAACTTGACCTTGATTATTTTGATGAAGAAAACGGTCAACCGCTTACCGGATGGAGAAGTTTTGAATTTCAGCATCCACGTGCCGCCAAAGCCGTCAAAGCAACCGGATATGCCGCTGTGGCAGCAATGCTTGCTGTCGGAGGCATTGAACTTGCAAAAGATAAAATTGCTGAATTAACAACTAGTCCAGAAACCAAATCTGCTGACGAGCCTCTAATTCCAGAATCTTCTACGGACGACAGCCTGTCAGATTCATGCGTGCCTGAAGAAACAAATTCGTACATAAGTCCTGATGAGTATGACTCGGTTCTTCGTCAACACGACTTAAGCATAAGAAATCTTGGAGAAAACCGTGTTCATTCTCCTGAGAAAGAAAAACAAGCAGCTGATCTTGGAATAAAGCTTCCACCACATCAAACCATAGTAAACCAATTTCCCCAGCATCACAGGGTAAAGAAGCAAGAATCTTAATCACTCAAACGCATCCCGGTTCTGCTTCCACGCAATGTACGCATCCATCATAGCTGCCACAGCATCGATCTTCTGGTCCTGCCGCTGCTTGTAAAGCTTCCGGTTGCCGTTGGTGTCCACCAGTGCAATGCAGTTGCCCATTGCAAACTGCATCAGCTTTTCGTCAAACAGCAACTTCCGCTGTTCGCTCAGCTTTTTCAGCTCACCCAGCGGCACGCTCTCGGTCCTCGCACCCTGAATCACCTTCGTAATGCCAAAGGTGCCATTCTCCTGCCCCCAGCGCTCCACGAATTCCTGCGCGTTGTAGGGGTCGTAGCCAAACGCCCGCACGTCGTACTGGTTCTGCTGCACGAAGTTATCAAGATCTTCATACACCTGCATCATGTCCAGCACCGTGCCGTCAAATACGAACAGTGTTCCCTCTTTCATGAACTCTTCGTACTGGTTTCTCCGGCTCACGGGCAGCTGGCTCAGGGTGTAGCTGGTAATGTAATCCCTCGTCTTTACCCCAAAATATCCGCTTGAAAGCGGAAACAAAAACGTAAACGCACAAAAATCATCGCCCATGCTCAGGTCCGCGCCCATGGCGCATGGCATCTGCCAGTAGCTTCTCGGTCGGTGGCAAAGGGTCTCCTCATATGGGAAAAAGAATGTGTAACCCTCCATCGGCAGGTTGAAGCGCTTTGCAAGGATGTCGTTCCGGGCACTGGGCGATTTTTCTGCTCGTTCCACGTCCAGCTGGTAGGTCTCGTAGCTTACGGTCTTGCCCAGGTTCGGGTTTGCCTTCAGCCACATCTCCGGCTGACCAACTTCCTCAATGCTGTCCAGCTTGTAGTACCAGATGGAAACGTGCGGATTGATGTACTCCCCCTTCAGGATGCTCAGCAATTCCATTTTGATGTCGTCGCCGCATCCGTTGCGCACCGTGCCCTCGCTGCTTGCCGCAACGATCAGGTAGTTCTCGTTTTTCGCCGCGCCCTGCTCAATGGCACCAATGGGGTCTTCTCGGATGTCACAGCTCAGCCATTCGTCCACGGTCGCCACCGTGTCGCGCCTGCCCTGCAGCTTTTCAATGGTCATGGGGCGCACTTCCAAAAGGCTGTTGGTCACAAAGTTCTCAATGCCTTTTTTGGTACTTGCCATCTTCACACGGTCTGCTTTCGCGCCAGTGGTGTTCTGCAGGCTGCCATCGGTCATGAACTTCAGCACCGGCCCCTTTGCCCGTGCCAACGCAGTGCGGAAGGGTGCCAGCACTTCATCGGCCTGCTTCATAGTAGGCGCTGTGGTCAGCTGCTGGGTGGTGTTCGTGTTGGCGGTCATAAAGTACGCCTGCAAAAATTCCAGGTACATGGTCTTTGCGGCCGAACGTGTGATGATAAGATACTGCTTCGTTACCAGACGCTTCTTGATGCGCTTGGTCTCGTAGTGTCCGCCTGCCCCGTGCGGGTTCGGCACATACACGCTCCGCTCCACAAAGTAGTACCAGCCAAAGATCTGTTCTGCCCACAGCTTAAAGCTGTCCAGCATCTTCACATCGCCGCCGTCGGTCAGGGTCAGCTCGTCCTCGCAGAACGCAATAAAGCCGTTGATGGCCTTATCGTCATAGTAGATGCCCGGGTTTGCGATCAGGTCGTCGATCCGGTTCATCTCCATACTGATCTCTCTGCAAACGGGGATCTCCCCGCGCATCACGGCCTCCCGGAACCGGCCGTAGTAGATCGGCGTTGCCGTGTTCGAGAGTGCCATTTTGATTTTTCAGCTCCTGTTTTTATTTCTCAGTCTCTGCTGCGTTGGCCTTTTCGGTCAGCATCTCGGTCAGTTCTGCGTACTGTTCATCGGTCAGCTTGTTGGCAGCATAGAAGATATCCAGCTTCTTTGCCATACCGGCGGTCTGGCCGCGCTCGATCATGCGTTTGCAGGTGTTATAAAGTGCCATAGTAGTCCTTCCTTTCTGTTCATGCGGTTGTTTCATCATCGGTCACGCCCAGCTCCAAAAGAGTTAGGCGGTAGTCCTGGTCAAGGTTCAAAGCATCTGCGTCGGCCAGAGCGGATTGAGTGGATGCTAACTGCTCTGAAACTTCCGTCAGCGTCATGTATCGGTAGCCCACAAGCGTGCCGGAATATTCGCTGGCCGTTACGGTGCCGTCGCTGGCAAAAGTGACTGTGGCACCGCCTGCGGTCGTATACTTGCTGCCTTTCACGACGCGGGCAACAGCTTCCACGGTGTTCTTGTAGTCACTAGAGCTGCTTGCATTCCACCGCTCCTTGATCTCGATATAATCGATGTCATGGTCTTTAGCGGATGTGCCGTCGCCCTCAGTCCAGACGATGCAGGGAGTGGCGGCGGTGCCATACTTATAGCCCTGAATGCAGGTGCTGCCGATATCGGCACTGAGGACGGTTATTTTGATCTTGCGGTCGCTGGCGGTGTATTTGAAAGTAGCATCAGTTGAGCAGATCGCGGATATCGCATTGTTCTCTCCAGCTTTAAAGCTTAAATCCTTATCAGGAGAAAACTGGAGCACATACGGAGAATTAAAATTCTTCGGAGTGATGCGGATGAAATCCATACCTTCAGGAATGGTGGCTTCACAGCTTATGGTGTTATTCCAGCCCCAATTGCCTGCAGAGATTTGCGTGACAAAGGCCAGACGTTCGGTCGGCGCGCCAGCTTTTGCGACCTGCGCCTGAATCTCTGCCAGCATGGCATCCACGGCTTCTTTGGCCGCAACGGCCTGCCACGTCCCATCCCCGCGCAAAAATTTACCCTGTGCACCGGCTGCGGGTGCAGGCACAAGGCCCTCTTTGCCAGCCGCGCTGGCCGTGGCGGCGGTCATCTTGGTGTAAGTGTGGTCAGTAAAAACGGCGTTGGCCGGTACATCCTTGCCCAGCGAGTGAGTGCAGGCCACCGGCTTGCCACCGCTGATATATACCGGTTTCGTCGCACTGCCCGCGGTTGCGGTATCGAGTTTGACGGCACTGTTGGCCGAGCCGCCCGCAGAACCGGAACCGGCATAGTTGTGGGTGTGGCTCTTGGCCGCAAACACAGAGGCTGCCTTGCTCTTGATGTAGGTCCACAGTGCACTCATGGGCCGACGGTGGTAGGTGGTCGTTGTGCTTCCGCCGCCGACATACTGGCTCACATAGTAGTCCGCATCAGTAGGGGTCGAAGCACCGGTGGTCAGCGCGTTGATCATCGTGTTCAGGTCATCGGCGGTCTTGTTTGCTTTGTCAGTCAGCTTTTCATCCACCTGCGTGCGGGTGTAGTAGTCGCTCATGTTTACCGTCACCATGCTGTCACGCCAGGCATTGGTGTCGCGGTCCCATACCCAGATGCTGTCCGTGGTGCCCACCACAGCCCACCAGCCGTTTTCACCCACGGGCACCGCAGCAGTCAGGGCGTCTGAGGTCTCATACCAGCCCTGCGCGCCCAGCGTAATGGTGCGCACCTGCTCGAAATATTCCTTTGTGGCCTGCAGGTATTCACCGGATTTTGTTTCGCTGCCCTTCGCATTGGATGCGCTTGTGCCCGCATTGGTCTCGCTGGTCTTGGCAGCGCTTGCCGCACCTGTGGCAGTGCTGGCCGCGCTGGATGCTGTCTGGGCATCTTTTTTTGCGGCTGCTGCACTGTCAGCAGCTACGGTTTTGCTGGTATTGGCATCATCTCGCGCCGCTTCGGCTTTCTTTGCGTTGGCCTGAGCACTGGCGGCGCTGGTACCCGCATTGGTCTCGCTGGTCTTTGCTGCGCTTGCGCTGGTGCTGGCATTCGTTTCACTCGTTTTTGCGACCTTCGCACTGGCCACGGAGTTTGTCTCCGAGGTCTTTGCCGCACTGGCCGAACTGGCAGCAGTTGTTTCGCTGGCCTTTGCTGCCTTTGCACTGGCGGCAGCGGCATTCACAAAGGTCTGTCCGTATGCCTCCACTTCCGCCTTCAGCGTCGCCATAAAGTCCCGGATCTCAGAAATGTCAGTTTTTGTGTCTACCACCAGGCCTTCCAGGCATTTTGCCTTGCCAAGCGTCGTGTGGAACGCACAGTTCACCATTCCGCCAGTGGTAATAAGGCCCACCACAATAAAGAACACATCGCCCTGATACGCTACAGCATCCGCCGCCACAATCCAGTCAAACACCACCGCATTGCCTTCAGTGTGTTTGCTCGTCACCGTGTAATAGTTTTTGTCACCGTTTGCATTCTGGTAGTTGATGCGCAGGTCAAACTTCGACATATCGTATCCGCGCCATGTTTTGTTCATTCTAAATCGGATGCGGTTCGCGTCTTTATCTCCCTCAACGCCCAGCACCACACCCAGCTCCGGAATGGCAATTATGCGCAGGTCTTCGTCGATCACAAAGTCGCAGGTGCTGTCCTCAGCACTCGTATCCGCCAGCTCGGCAAACTGCTTGTCCAAATCTATCATGTCACTTCACCTGCTCGATCAGTACCTTGCTTGTCACCATTCGGGCTTTGCCGTTCTGGCCCGCAAGGTACACCTTAAAGCTTTTTCCGTCAGTCACCTCATCCGGCACATTACACTCGCCTTCTGCGCCCACAGGCACTGCATGTTCGTCGTTGAACACAGCAATTTTCTTGGCGGCGAGCCACTCCGGATCACTCAGCTCAAAGCGGCAGCGCAGATAGCCCTTGCTTCCAGCCGTAATACCCGCAAAGTCGCCGTGTTTGGCAAGCTGCTGCCCCGTCACAGCAAAAATCAGTCTGCGCATTTCTCGTCCTCCTTGTCGCACTCTGCATACAGCCGCCATTCCAGTTCACTGATAAGGTTTTTCGTTGCTTCCATCGTGCTGGAACTCTGCGGCGGGTCAAACAGCATCTTCACCTTCAGCGCCGTATAGCTCTTTACAGCTTCGATGTCCGCCCTGTTTTGGCAAAACTCGCTCCATGTTGCTGTTGCATCGCTGATGCCAACGCCCTCCTGAGGCCCAACGCCCATCTGCCGCAGGATCATCAGCACGCTGTTGATGTGCATGATAAGGTCTGCATCAAACGCCGTGTACTCCTCGGTCAGTCCAAGGAGTTTCTTCACCGAGGTCAGGATACTGTCCATTTCTCATCACCTCAGTCCGCAATGCACTGGTTGTCCCACTTCTTGTAGACGTCCAGATAGGTCTCGCCCTTGTCACCGTTGTGGGTGATCTCGTAGTACATCCCATCAGATACGGTGGTACTCACCAGCGCCTTCCAGTTCTGCAGCGTCTTACTGAACCACACGATGAACACGTTCTCCAGCGTCAGCTTTTTGCCGTCGGTCACGTCCACGTGAGCGTTAAAGTAGTCCACCACCAGCTGCTTTGCGCGGTTCATCATAGCTTCGTTGTTCATTATGTTTTCCTCCTTTTATTATTCCTCGTGGTCCATCACGCCCTCGGCTGCAATGGCTGCATTTGCCCAGAACAATGCCTCGTCCAGCTTCGTCAGTGCCAGACTGCGTTCCCGGCTTGGTGCAATACACCGCACCATTCCTTCTGTCTCCTGCATCTTCAGCCGCAGGTTTGTGCTGTATGCTGCTTCCGCAACATTGAATTTTCGTACAGGGTACATGTCATTTCCTCCATGGGCAAGTGTCGCCCGGTCGTCTTTCGGCAAATGCAGGCTTTAGGATCATATCATCTCCATAGTGGATGGCCTTGTGGGTCCGATCGCTCACGCAGATCACGTTTTCCGGGTCCAGCAGTGCGTCCGAGTGCTGAAGCACATCCTCTTTTGTCAGCGGATTCAGATGGTGGATAATAATGCGCGGCCGAATGGGTTTGCCGTTTTGTATCACCCAATCCGTGATCTCGTGGTCGGAACATCCCAAATCGCACCCCGCATCCCGCACAATGATCCTGTCCCGGAACTGCCGCCACTCTCTTGACTGGTAAAAACTCTGATTTAGCCACCGGTCAAAACCAAAAGTATCAAATCCAACTTTGCCATGGAGCTGCAAATAATGGAAGCGGTCTTCAAAGGTCGCATGCTGGCAAAGCTCAGAGTATGTCTTCCTGGGCATATGCTTAGTACCCCACGCACCAGCAGATCATGGCAAATGCCGTGCAGATCATAGAGAGGCAAATCACCTTACCATGTAGGTTCTCAAGACCTTCCATTTCGTCATGGTAAGCGCATACAAATGTAAAAATCAGCGTACACCAACATCCGAATCCGCCGATTCGCTTATCAACAATTTGTGGAAGCCCGACTGCGATAGCCGTCAAAAGCGACAGAATACTCGGAGGCAAATACCACCAGTATCGCTTGCTTGTTGGTCGTTCTCGGTCTGTGAACAAGCATGCAAGCATGATCCACGGCATCGCCGCCATCAGCCAGAAGCAGATTTCTTCAAATGCCGTCATCATAAAAATCCTTTCTTCTGCAACATGTCATCTGTACGCAGCATCGGTGTCCATGCAACTGCTCCCGTCAAAAGCACTGTCTTCTATTCGCACAGGATATTGCGCTTTACCAGAAAAATCGCTGCCGCAAAGCAGATAAAAAACAGAATTGTCAGGACGACTCCGGCCGCATAAGAGCTTTTAAAACTCATAGTCGGCATCATCACCTTCGTCCACGCCATTGTACTTTGCCATAGCTTTCAGCACATTTGCGTACATTTCTTTGGTGTCCTTTGCGTTTTCCAGTGTCTCGGTCTTTGCCCGGAGCAGTTTGTTTTCTTCTTCCAGTTTTTTCTTTTCAAGGTCCGCTTTCATGGTAGCCAGCTTCAGGAAGTGCGTTGTTTCTGCACTGGAAGCCGTCCCTTCGCGCAGCCTTCTTTCCACCAGTTGCATGGTCAGGTTTATCATGTACTGTTCCTGTGCTTCCGGGCTTGTTGCAGGCCGGGCCGAAGCCACAGCCGCTTCTCCCGGTGTGTTCTTCTTCGGTCTCATTCAAAGGCCCTCTTTCTTTGTTGTCTAAAATTCAGTTTTTGCAAAGGCTCATGGGTGTGGTGGCAGTGCTTTTCATTTGAAGGGAGAAAGCGAACATTCCGTATAAAGGAGAACAACACAGAATGCCCCGATGCCGATGGAGGTCGAACGTCATGAACTCAGAAAGCTCTTAGGAGGCGCGCACCCCATAAGCCCTTGCAAAAACTGCCGAAACCTCAGTCTACACCCCAAGGCCTCGGCAGCATGTTTAAAGCCCAAATATCAATTTTCCCTCCGGGGAAATATCAAAGACCGGCGCGATTTGAGAGGGGGGTGTCGATTTTGAGACCCCTCCCTATGGCCTTAAGCACTTTGTGCATAGCCAGTATCGCCCTTAATCTCGATCTTGAGCTTCTTATAGATGTTAGCTGGATCGTTTGCCACGATTTTATTGATCGCTTTCTCAATTTCGTAGGCATTTTCATTGTCTGTGAACTGAGAAGAGGTCTGTGCCAGCCGCATAAGCAGGCCAGACGAGTTATAGCCGTGATCCATGTCATACTGATACCACTGCTCGAACTGCTCATACGGATTGTAGGGATTATCGAACGTGGTCAGAAAGCATCGAACCATAATTCAAAGCCTCTCTTTCCTGTTATCACTTTCCAAGTGCATCATAAACGGTGGATTCAGGAACGCCACACGCCTGTGCAATCTCTTTATAAGTGTAACCGCTTCGCAACATCGCTCTCGCTTTGGACAACTTGGCCGAAGACAACGAAGCCGTGGTTTTGGGCATTGCACGTTTCACGATTTCATCCGAATCAGAAGAATTCAGGAACTTTGACAGCATGTTGTCGGAAATTGCGCCAGCCTGAATAGCTTCCCATTCTCTGTCGCTAAACCTGACTTTGGACTTTTGCCCACTTGCGCCGACCTTATCGCGTGCGCGCTGCATTTCAACAGAAGAAATCTTCTTGATTTCTTTCTTGTCCTCGGTGTTTTGCGGGTCTAAACCCAGTTCCTGAATTTTGGCCTTGATGTTGGCATTGGCAATCAGCATTGCCTTGCGCTCCTTAGGTTTATTGGCCAGCATTGTGGTGTACTTGTCTTTCAGTGACATAACTTCCGCAGCATATGTCTTGGCTGCCTCAGGATCACGCTGGATGCCCTTCATGTTGACCGCCTCTTTGCGGGCCTGTGCTGCCATAGCTTTGAGCTTATTAGAGAAGTCTGCGTACAAGTTCTCCTGGATAGTGCCAGAAGAGAGGGTTCTTGCGTCCTTTGTCTCGGAAATCAGACTTACGGTATCCTCGGCAATACGCTCTTTCTTGGTCTTCGGGTCGATGAAGGCACGCCCGCTCTCCTTATAAATGAGTTCACCAGTCTCTTTATCCACGCGCACGCTACCACGACGCTCAGGCACACGGATGGTCTGCTTGCGCCGAGACAGGAGCGTTGATGCGCCACCATAATGCGCAGTACCGTCCTCATCCACACGGATCTGCCACTTTTCTTTCAGTTCCTGGATACCGTTCTCCCTCTCAGAGCGTTTGTAATCCAGCTTGTGCTTCTCTGCATCGATAACAACCATCGAATGCTTGACAGCACGAGCCAGTTCCTCTTCAGACGCACCACGAAGAGTCATGTCCGTGATGAGGTTCGAGATAACGCCCATTTCACGCTGCTTCTCTTCTTTTTTCATGAGACGCACGTTGTTGGGATTGCCTTCAGGAACAGCATATGCCGTCTTCGGATCAAAGTCTTTCAAATCATCCAAAGGACGAGTAGACTTAATTGGCACTTTGGAGGTGACAGGAATAGCCATAACGGTATCGCCGTCAAAGTCTGCGCCGGACAGACGCTCTGCCACCTTGGCGTTGATACCAATAGCATCCTGAATCTGTCCGAGATTGCGCTTGCCGCTGACATTTTTGTTGTTGACAGTAACAATCGGAATCTCAAAGGTTCCGGCATGAGGATAGCGAATCAGTGCAAGCTGTGTGCCATTCTCATAGGTCGGACAGTAAGCTTCCGTTTCCTTGATTCGGTTGATAGGCAGAATGACTTTCGTCGATTGTCCCGGAAATGCCGATGCTTTCAGCGTCATGGACGTACCTTCACAGGTATCGGCAAAGTCGTTCAGCAGCTTCTTTTTAACAGTAGGATTATCGTAGTGCATGATTTCATCATACTGCGCCTGATAATCCGCAATTGTAAGCTTCAGCTGATTTTCAATAAGCTTTTTCGGCTGTTTGGATAGGAACTGCGAAGATACATTTCGGGACATTGTATCCCAATCGCCTTCCTCTTTCAGCTTGTTAATAGGAGAAAGATGCTCCTTTCCATCAGAACCGATGTATGTACTCTGGCCATTGGCTTTGATGGCTGCTCCAAACGGATTGTCCGGATCAGCTTTCGCTTCCTTCAGGACCTTCATTTTGGGCGTGCCGGAAGGCTTGTTAGTGTTGAACATGATGTCCACACCATCGGGAAGATCATCAGAGTAGACCGCCATGCCTTTCAGATAATGGTCACCATCGACAAGGATACGAACCTGCGCATAATGACTCTTGCCAAGGTCAAGATCGGGCACACCACGGCGAATTTCCATGACACCATCTTTGTCCAGACCACCTTCATCGCCATACCGGATGGCAACACGGCTTGAATCCAGACTTGCAGGACGCTGAAGCTTCTTGAACGTATCACCGCCATCGTCAGAATGATAATCGCCGAGCGAATCAATCTGATCCTGATGCTGATAAGCATACTTCTGGTCGAATTCAGGCTTAGCCAACACCGTAATGTTAGTCTGCTGACGGATGTTGGTCGGCTGACGAATACCTACGCCATAACGTTTGTAACCGTATTCCGCTTCCAACGTATATGCAGCGTCGTCAAGCTCAGATTGCGACACACCAATTACAAGATTGGCACCTTCGGAAATATCGATCATGCCTTTCTTGTCCACTTCTTTTTTCAACGTGTCAGCAATATTCTCTGCACGCTGCGCTTTTTTATCAGCAGTGCCTGCATATTTTGAGCGCACACTGGACTCGCTCATACCAAGCTTTTCACCGATGGCTTTCCAGCCGAGACCCTGTTCCTTTAAAGCAGCGATTTTCTCATACTCAGATGCCTTGCGCTCATGGATTGCTTTACGTCGAGCCACTCGAAATTCGGTAAGACCGAGCTGGTACTCCTTGGGAAGAGTGCTATTGATTTGATCTAAAATTTCATTCTCGGACATGCCCTTCTTCTTGAGCGTTTCCACACGAGACAGAAAGTCACCAGAGTGCTGATAAGGATTATCACCGGAACCCCAAGGATAGCGGCCGGAATGACGCTTTGTGCCGTAATGCTCCAAAATATCAGAGTCGGAACTCGTGCCGTAGTAGTTTTTAAGGTCTTTCTCAATTGGATTCATAACGCTGCTCCTTATCTCAGATCCGCAATGATTTTGTCAAATTCTTTAATCTTTTCGATGATGGGATCAATGATATCTGCCGTCGGTGTCTCGATGAGAACATCATCATTTTGGTAAATGCGATTTTCGATAAGAATATCTTTCGGCTTGACATGATACTCCATGCAGAACAGCGCATCATAAATAAAGAGCTGCTCCATATGTGCTGGAACAGCTCCTGTTTTAAGATCATGAATACGAAGAAAATTATCTTTGTCGTTAAATGCAATGGCATCTGCAGTACCAAAACAGTTTTCGCTGTAAAACAAAACCTGCTCGGGGTCCATGCGGAAACCAATTGCATCGTTGACATATGCGTTGAGGGTTTTCTTGCTCTTCGGGAGCTTTTGCTTCAGGTTAATGCACTCTGCAGCAAAAGCATGGAGCCGAGTGCCTTTCTCCTTTGCTTGACAACTCATGAAAGCATCTACCAGGCGTTGAGTATCATAGTTCAGCCAATGATACTTACTTGCGCCCAGAAAGGCGTGCTGCCCCACGAGCCTGGAATGATCGTTCCATTGCATTGAGAACTTCCTCCTTGTTCTCAGGATAAATGAAAGCGGCAAAGCTCATCTCATTCATCTGACGGACATAATAATCCTGATTCGGACGATGAGGCGCATTTGCTGAGCGCTTGCCTTCGAGTGCTGCCCAGGTGGAACCATACAAAACCAAAAGATCAGGATGCCCCTGCACCTCGTTCGGGTCAAGATGGACCACTACACAGCCGGGAAAGCGTTCTTTCAGTTCTTTCGTCAATCCCTGTTTGAATTTGTTTTCGAGCATGATAAAAACCTCCAAAATAAAAGGAATAGTGCGTTCAAGACGCGTTCTATTCCCCCCATAAAAGGGCATGTTTTTATCGCGTCAGTTTTTGCTAATTTTTGCAAGATTTTATTATTTTCGGGCAAAAGAAAAGCCCCTGCGTTGTTAGCGCAGAGGCAGATCTTATTTACTGTATCAGTCGTACCACTCAGGTTCTGGTTCAAGGTCATCGTCTGGATAGCTTGCTTCCTCTGTCGGAGATGACAAAAGGTCTATGTCGTTATCATCGATATGATCTCCGCATTTAGGGCACAGCCATTCATCATCATGATGTATCATCTGGCAATGACAGTTCCAACACCAATGTTCGCCTGTTGATTCATCATAGCCGGGAGTATGGAGAACACGGTAGTCAAATGATCCGTCTGGATGCTTCACCCATAGCACTGGTAGCCCAAGTTCCAATGTAGTGTAGATCCAAACTTCATCGCCATTCGGAAGAACATCTCGTCCTTCAAAAGAGTAATCGTGCTCACGCCAATTTTTTGCAAGCGCATCCATATAGTTCATATTTTTCACCTCGCACTTCATTAAAGGGCAGTACGTCTATTTAATGCAGTTCTATATTACACTGTCAGGGGATATAGTTCAAGGTTAAAATATTGTAACATTTTCCGGCTCGATAAGACGTTAAACTTTCGCCGTGGCCAAAAGCCCGTTTTTCATCCTTAATTACTATATATAAAATTTTAAAATTTTTATTAAGTTAAAGAAAAAAGTGGGTTTTTGGCCAAACGGCAATTTTATTACGTATTATCGTAATATTTTGTGGCCATTTTTGCAAAAATTTTTGGCCACGAAGTGGGTTTTTGGCCAAAAAGTTGCCGAGAATCAGTCAAAATCGTTCATCACCCTCCTTGCCGCGGCATAAATGAACCGTTTCACAGACCACCGATCAATCCGATATTCGGCCCGAAGCCGCTCAAGTTCGGGGTTCGGATACTCTCCACACCGAAACTCAGTCACGTCCAGTGCCCTGCGAAGCCGTGCATCCGCTGAACTTGCACTGCAGTGAAAACGATCGCTAAGTACATTTTCAATGTCTGTCAGTGTGACAAAACGATTATTCCGCATTTCCTGAATAGCGAAATCAATCGCTTCTCCCATGAGATCTCCACCGAATGTTGCCATCGGCACCTGCATTCTCACGAGAAAGTCATGTGTTTTCTGCTGCATTTTGCATCTCCCATCTTATTTACAAATTTGTATGTAGTCATCCTATCACCGCTGTCCCGAGCTCCTCTTAACCTTACCGAGAGCTACTCGCCATGCAAAGACCTCAGCATCAAATTCTTCTTTTGAAACCCCACACTTTTTCGCCTCGTACAGCGCCTGCGTATACGACCACGTTCCGTCAACATAGCGCCCGGCATAGATATCGGCGATTTCTTCCTTAGTCATCACGATCTTACCTCCACGTCCGGCAGAATATCCGTGTGGAAATAGAGCTGATAGTGGTATGGATCGGTATGAGTGCCGGTGATATCCTCAACAACATACATGGTGTACTCGTTCAGGTAAATATAATTCTTCTTGTACTCGTTTGGACCGGTCTTCACCGTACACACAAGTTCATTGTTATCATTGTTCGAGATGGACATAGCGCCTTCCATTTCAAGGATGACGTTGTCCGTACGTGCGTTATAGACCGTGATCCGGCGCTCAGCTTCAAAGTAGTTGGCCTGCTTGGAAATATTCCGATTCACCTTATCCGCTTCGGAGCAGCTACACAGAACCGCACAGCCCACGAGCATCATCAGGCATGCAACAACACAAATAATACGATTTTTCATAGTTAATCACCTCATCCAAATATCATGTAAACCAGAAGCAAGAACCATCCTGTATATCTGATGATTCTCTGTTTTTCTTTGCCGATGTTCTCAGCAAAAGACATTCCAATTGCGATAGCTTGCAAAATAACGCTTGCGAGCAGCACAATTCGCATCACTTCACCATAGAACCCTTTCCCGTCTGGTCGTCCTCAGGCCAGTACGTGTAAATATCATCGAACACCACCGGGATCTTGCTCTGCAGTTCCTTCAGCAGCGGGCACATCAGTTCTCTCATCTGAGGATGGGCCGCCACGGGAGTACGCAGTTTGAAGATGTTGCGCCACTCACGGTAGTTGGCCGTCACCACGATTTCGGTCTTCAGGCACAGCGGCAGCACACAACGAGCCTGTTCGGGACGCATACCGTTAGCGATCATAAGCTTGTAGTCCTTTTCGGCATAAGTCATGGCTTCAAGGAACGAACTCTTAATCGTAACCTCGCTATCGTTCAGTTCACAATACTGCTCGCCACGAATATAAGAAGGCCAGATAAACGTCAGCTCTCCGCCAAACTTCTCCTTTGAGTAGTTACAGTACCGGGTGCTCTCCTGCGCAAAGCTCGCAATGCGGTGCCGCACCAGCTCATTGGCCACGCCACGATCGCACGTAAACAGCACGGACAGCTGCGAATGCTCCAGCATAGCCTCATGCCCTTGCTTCACCAGAAAGCGCACCAGCTTCTTCGCCGATTCACCATCCGGCGTGATCTTATCCTCGCTCTTGTAGCAGACCCGGGCAACACGCTCGATCTGCTGCAACTCCTCGATGCCGCCCTCAGAAATATCAGTGAGGATTTCGTACTTAGGTTCAACGATTTTCATGATTAAATCTCCTTTTCATCAGTGAATTCACTATTTCGAGCTGACTGAGTCTCTTTCCGTTGCCCCTTTGTGGAACTATGTACCCGAGATGAGCCATTTGTTTATGGTCACAGGATTTCACTTTTGGACACTGCTGGCATTTTGGAGCAAGAATAGTAATCGCCCCAAAGTCCTCGTTCATACGCTACCCTCCTTCTTCAACTTACACTCCCAGTTCCCACAGATGTCACCGCAGGCGTATTTCTTGGCAAATTTCATACCCTTTTCAATAGCCTCCTGCTTGTCGGTCGCCCTGACTTCAAAGCGCTGATAGCCGCCACCGTTGTCTGTGCAGGTAAAGATAAAAGTGTGTTTCATAAGAAATCCTCCGTAATAGCTTGTACAAACATATCAATTACTTCGTTCAGAAAAGCAACCAACCGATACGGCCAAGATCTTTTCTTTTCATGCCAAGCTGGGATAGTCGTAGTTTCTGTCTGACCGTATCGAATACTTCCTACCGCTTGCTCCATATCAACCAGTGAGTGATTGGTGCTAATGCACCAGATTCGTGCGTCTTGCAAAGTGATATAGCTATTCGCCAACAGCCAAGCAGCATCGTCTATCGACGTGAAATTTCCAACCGGAACCCGGTAGCCATACTCAAGATCATATGTAGTAAGGGCATTCCGAGTTTGTTCTCTTACCATATCAATAGGTCGGCCATTCGCGTAGATGGTTTCAACGTCATCATCAGAAAATTCGTACACTGCCTTAATCCAATTCCGGATAGCTTCTACGGCTTCTTCATATGACACTCTTCCATTGTCCATAGCCTTCTCACCTCACAGCAGAATCCGAAACCAGATAAACCAAAGCACCTTCAGCGTGAATGCAATAATGATGGCCCAAGCGCACAAAATAAGTGTCAGCGCAATAGCCCGGCCAAGAAATTTGCCAACTTTCGTCCAAATATCAGTCACTTTTCATCAACCCTTTCAAAACCCACAAAGTCTCCAATACCAACATGTCCGCCCTTACAGAAATGAACCGGTTGAAACTTCATACAGCTATCAAAATGGTGAACAGCATCATCTAAACCGCAATAATGATATTCGCTGTCGAATTTTCGTTCACAGTACCGGCACTTATAGGTCGCCTTGTACACAATCACCCCGCACACCTCCTCACAGCATCCACCCGGCACTCCGCAGCGTTCAACTCAAAAATAGCCGCGTCCACAAATTCCGGGTCGCAGTGCTCGAAGTGGTTCCGAGCCACCTCCAAGGCCTGTAAAGCCTCCCGCAGGGTGTTAACCGTCGTCGGAATCGGCTCCATGCGGAATATCTTTTTGACATACTCAGCAATTTTTCGCAGCATTTCTACACCTCCACATCTTTGTAACCTGACGAGCTGTGAGCCAGCCCTCAACATCATCATGGCCAAGCAGCTGCGCACCCATCACCTCGATAAGCCCCTGCTCAAAGCCATAGGAACCCCAACCCCAAATGCCATCCCAGATACGATCTCCAGCAGCATCATATGCAACGATTTGCTCACCACCATCGTGTCGTCCGCCCGGAAGATACTCCTGATAGTCTGGTCTGTCCATCTCTGGCCAACGACGTCCATAAGTATGCGGAACCTTAGCGTGCTTCAGCAGAATATCCAGTTTCTGCATCTCGGTCATATGATTCCAAACCCGCAGCTTCCAGGTTTTCTTAGACATGTTTCTCATTTCTGCATTTCCTTTCGTCAGCCTCCATGGTCTTTGCAATTTTATGCTGAATATAAAGCACACACCCGAATGAAGCTAGCAATCCAGCAATAGCATTCAAAGAGTTCAAATCCTCTTCAGCAAATATCATTTAGCGTTCACCGTTCCTCCTGATACTCTACAATTCGGGTTACTTCGCTCTGAACCCGGCGCAAGAAATCACACATACCCAAGCAACCGCATTCCCTCAATGCCTCAGCGATATCGCCCAAACAATCCATGTCGGTTCTTGTGAGATTAACTTGAGGAATAACTTCAATGTTCTCCTCTGTGATAAATGGAGTATAGTCCCCACAATGGCAGCATTTAATGTTCATACGTTGCATACAAGCATCTCTTTCAATGATAAAAACAAAGAGCCGCAGATTTCTCCACGGCTCTTCACCTTTAATCTTCTCCAATTAGTTTCTCATATTCCTCATGTGTAATATACTCGTTTCTAAGTGCATCATACAGTCCGCAAAAACGGCCATTGTGATATCCGTATTTATACCCGCTGTCCCAAGCCTTGTTCCATGTCTCAGATTTGATCATATTGATCTTCGGTCTAATACATGCGTCATAAGCTTCAAACAGCAGTAATGCTACGGCACCGCACATACATGCCATTTTTACAATAACCTTCAATGCTTTTTTCATAATAAGTATCTCCTTTCAAATATGAGTTTACCTCATAAAGGAGTCTGTTATTTTCGCGTCTTCTCCTCGAACTTCACGGGCTTCTTGCTGCCCTCCCGTGCACACTCCGTCAGGCACTCGTTGCAGGGTTCATCCGTCTCCAGCACCTTGAAGCTCTTGCACTTCGGGCAGTAGGTTGCATAATCCACTTCGCGCATCCAGTCATTCATCAGGCCTCACCTCCCGAACGATTGTTACATTCCCACAATGAGGGCAAGTCGTCATCACTCCGTCTGGAATATTGGTATACTGTGCTCTTTTGCGGACCCACCATTCGGTCGGCGCTTCAAAATGACTACCACAGGAACTACAGACAACTGTAATAAGTTGCTCATCGTTCGAGCTTTTCATCTTTGGCACAAACCTATCATCCAACTCCGGATGCGTTACGCGCTGGTTAAGAGCCCACAGCAGGTTCCAGCAGGCTGCGCGCAAGTGGTCTTCGTCGTCCATTCCAACCATGTACTTTGCGAGGTGGCGAGAAGCACTGTCCAGCAGCGAATGCAGCGGGATACCCTTATCCACATTGTGCTCGCCATATTTCATGGCACCTTCCTCGCAGTGCTTGCTGACCTCCATGATGCCATACCAGGGCAGAAGGTCCATCCGCCCCTTTCCTGCGTGCATATCACGCTTGGCACCGGTTTCAAATTCGGTGCGGTCTCCAGAATCCTTAATCATTTTTTTAACACTCCAAAGTTTTTCACAAATTTGTTGATGCTTGATGTGGCATCCAAAAGCGCAGCTCCTAAATCTGCGAGTCCTGCGTTTAGGTAATAACCACTCTTAACAAGGCCTTCGTATTTCAGAGCTACTTTTTTACCCCGTTTAATTTTTTCTCCCGGAATCATGTAGCGAACATTCGTGCACATGCTCCAGCGCCAGTCCATCATTTTATTGTAATCTGCCCGGTTGTTCGGCGCGGCATGAAAGAACTTGCTCAGCATAACGGTAGTCCCACCAAAGCCGTTCCTTCGCCTATAAATTTGCTTCAGATGTTTTTTCGACAGGTTCATCAAGCAACCTCCCATACCTGCTCCGGCGAATAAATGCCGAAGAAGTTGTACTCACCAGATTCCTCCAGTGAAACTCCGATGAAATATCCAGCCTTGCCGCAGAATGTTACATAATCCAAGCCGATTTCAGTAGGATTGCGAAAAATATACATTTTCAGCGCATTTCCAAACGTTCTATGCTCCTTACATCTGCTCTCCAGCATCCGGTCGATTTTCTTGATTGTTTTCTTCGATGGGTTGCACATTTTTCTTGACTCCTTCATATCGAACAAATATTCCGCATTTGAACGTTTCGCCCGCCCAGTGCAAAACCTTTCCCGATTTCAATGCCTCAATATCGCTATCAGACAGCATGAGAAAAACATTTCCAAATGCTGACTGTTGCCGACAAACATCGAGGGTCTCGTTTAATACTTCGAGCTTTTCGTCAAACCATTGTTCAATGAGTTTTTCGGTAACGCCACACACTCGCCCGTCTTCCATGCAATAATCATATTTCGTGCACATCGGACAATTTTTATATGCCATAAAATTTCCTTTCGTTGAACTTTTTCTTTTCCATCAGGGCTCTGCCGATTGCAAGATCAATACCAGCCCTGCTCTTCAAGTGATAGAAATACAAATCGGTATACGGTGTGTTCAGCCTGTCAATACGCCCAGATGCCTGCTCCATGACCTTGTAGGAGTAGTTTTGCGAGTAAAATATAATGGTGTCCGTCCTGATGCAGTTCCAGCCTTCTGCGCCAGCATTGTACTGCACAAGATAGACCCACTTGTCACCATCCGGAATTGGCTGGTGCTTATGACCATTCCACTGCGCCACCTCCACGTCTTTGCAGTATGCCAGATTCAACAGAATATCCAGCTCATAGTCAAAGTTGTAGAAGATGATATCCCGGGGGTGTGTCCTGCAAATATCCAGCACCGCATCTGCCCTGCTCGAATCGGTGTTAACAAGCTTGCGCAGAAGATAACAGAACTCGCTGGCAGTCTCAATCGGCCTGTTCTCATACGGATTCCACCGAGATTTGTGAATATCCTTGTACTTCAGCCGGTCAAAGTCCACATACACCGTTTCGTGATGCTGTACGGTATGCCGCTCGAAGTCCATATCCACCAGAATCCTGTCCCGCAGCCGCACAAGTCTGCCCGTGTTCAAATATCTGTCGATTTTCGGGTACTTCGAGAACCGCGAGTAAACTATATGTTCATTTTTAAACTGCGTCCGGTTTTTATAGAACCCGTTTGCAATAAACACCGGAATGTAATCTGTCCAGCAATCTCCCGGAGTAGCACTCAGAAGAATCCAGTCATTCTCCTTCGTGATTTTCAGGAAGGATTTGACCCATTGCCCGCTGCCAACGACTCTCTGCTCATCGAAAATAAAAAATGCGTTCTTCACGCCAACGTACTTTCCGATGTTGTTCCATGAATCCACAACCACCTTGTGATCGTAAATATCAAGGTTGCTGTCGGTGGACATATAGAAATGAGCCAGCTCTTCCTCCCACTCGCCTGTATCGCGCTTCCTCGCAGTGGTGATAATACACAAGTCGGGTGGATCATGCATCTTAACGTAGTTTTTGGTGTTGACTGTGCCACCATAGAGCGTATAGTAAAATGCCAAACTTGTTCTTGATTTTCCGCTTCCTACACCACCACATAAGATGCATCCGATTTTCATTCGTTCCAGCGCATCTTTTTGGTAGTCATAGAGCGTTATACCCGCCATCCAATCACCTCATTTCCGTGTGAACATGAATCTGGTTAGGATAGCAATGATTCTCATAAGCTAAAAGCTGTTTGGTGCATTCTTCCTCGTCTTCACTTTCACCGCGAATCGTGTAGGAAAAAAGTTCTTTGCCTTCTTTTGCAAAAACTTTCCAGAGTTCCTTTATGTGATTAGTGCAGTCCGTGTTTTTTACAATATTCTGCATACTGAAGCCCCTCCTTGGTAGCCTCTCTCATAATTTCCTGCAGAGTCGGCCCAGTGTACTTCGGATGTACCAAAGGCAGTACCGGGTCATTGGTTGCATAGCCAAATCTGCAAAAATCGCAGTATTTCCTTGCCACAGACACGTTGTGCATCACAGCGCCACACTTTGCACAGCGCTTTGTAACTTTGCTATCACCCATGAAAATCACCCAGCCTTTGTTTCATCACTGATGTTCGGGCAGTAATCTGTGTAGAAGATCAAATCGAAAGTTGCCGAACCGTCGCTCTCGAAATTTACATTTGCTTCCGCCACAGCTTCATGCTGATAAACTTCTGTCAGGATTGCTCCAAACATCTCAATCACGCTGCTTTCGGCTACAGGAAATGCTTCTGCAATTTCCGCGCTCGTGAATATCCAGTTGCCGCTGGAGGTGTTCTTGGTACCTTCCTCGACCATCCATTTCACCATTGCCGGGACATAGTTTCTTGCGCTCATGCTGTTCTCTCCTTTGTTTATTCAAATATAAGGCTTGCACCTCTGGTGGGTCAGGCAGGATTTGAACCCGCGATCACGCAGTTATGAGCTGCCAGCTTTCAGCCAGACTAAGCTACTGACCCAAAATAAAAAGAGCCTCAGATTTCTCCGAAGCTCTCATGCATCTGTAAAGGAAGCGGATTATTTCGCGTTATCTTCAGGTTCACAGGGGCGAACGTCCAGATGCGTTCTTCCCTGAGCATCTGTAAAGAAATCAAACTCTTCCGGGTTATGGAAAAGCTTTTCGTACCTCCGAATGAGTTCCTGTGACAAATCGCCGAAATCATCCTCGGTCAGACCAACGATCAGGAAAGTTCCAACAACAATATCATAGGGAATCCCAATCTCATTACAAAGCACTCTGTTACAGTTACTGAAGGAATCTTCGGCCAGTTTCCCTTCCTCATTGCAGATAAGTGCAACCGGATCATCCCACGGGTAGACCGCCTGAATCGGACCGGCCACTTCTTTCTGAAGAGATTCGAGCGAGCTGTCGATTTCAATAACTTCAGGATACTTCTTGGGCTGGATTCTCAAGACTTTCATACGTTCAACCTCCCAAAATCAAAGTATCAATCGAGCTGCCTCCTCTGAGAACGCCATTTGCGACGTGGGCACTCACCGGCTGGAGCATTCAACCGAGGACTGACCCCGGCACTCGAAATATCAATTAGTAGATTTCAAGATTGTCTACTCTCTGGTCAATGAGCCGCCGCTCAATGACATCCGGTGCAACGTAGGACAGATTCACCAGATACTGCGGTACGCCGTAGAGTTTGGCGACATGGTTCTCGATGATGCAGCCATCATAAGCTTTCTGGTCATCGAAAATGCCGATGAAGCAATCCGCCTCGGACATTTTCTCAATGGATTTGCCCAGATACCACAGACGATCATTGGCATTTTCAGGAGGGGTGCCCTCAAAGTAAGTCGGGATGACCTCCAGTTCTTCGCCGAAAATAGCCTCGGCGATTTTATGCATCCGGTCCATAGTCGCATGGATCTGTTCTGCAGTGCGAGCACGCATCGGACAGCTGATAAACAGTTTTTCCATAGTATCCTCCTTAGAACGGCACTTCAGGAGCAGGCTCTGCGTACTGAGCGTAGCGCTCCGCATACGGGTCAGCATCAGCATCCTGCTCAACGTACATCACATCAGCATACAGGCTGTACTCACCGGGTGCGTTCCTCTTCTCAACGAGATTTGCCTGCAGGCAGACGTTCTTGACGCGGATGAAGTCCAACTGGCTGATGGTGTCCTCGTTGCAGAGCAGGCGCTTGCCAGCAGTTGTGACCCAATAGATGTGCGGCGGCCACTTGGAGTCCATCTTGATGTTGACCGGCACGTAGAGCGTGGGCACAAACGGCTCGTCGTAAGTGCGCTCAGGGTTCGGCTTGGTCTGCTTGACCTTTACACCCAGATCCAGCAGATGCTGCGCGAGCTCCTCGGTAGGAATTACCACGTTGACACGGCGCTGGTCAGAGCCAAAGCGGTCACGGCTGGGATCACCGCTGAAGTTGGTGGTAAAGATAAAACGGGTATCATCAATGTTGACTTTCTGACGCTTGGTGTACATAAATATCAGTCTCCTTTTACTTGTTGATTTCATTTTCCAGAATTTTCAGGTCTGCAGTGAGGGCATTCATATTGAGAAGGAGCGCCGTATTGTCATTATTTGCGCTGGCTTTAAGGCACTCATTCCAGTCCTCATTGGCCTTGGAAATCCACTTCTTCATAGATTCTCGATCGGGATTAGACTTAGGGGCAGCTTTCTTCTGCGTAGCAGTCTTCCCGGGATACTTCTTCCCGCTCTTCTCGACCCAATTCTGGATCTCCTTGTAATAGCTGCCCTTATTGCCACCGCAACGCTTTGCGATCGCCATGGCCAGCCCCTTCTCCGGGTCGAAAACATCCTTCTCGCTGCACTTCACAACGGTCTTGGAGCCATCCGACCAGTAAACGATCGTGGCCGGAGGAGCAAAGATAACGTTCTTGATAGCAGCTGTGTTCGTAGCAGAAGCCGTCTTATTACCCACACACCGAGGATAGAGCGCACCAGAACGGATACGCCAATTGCCGTCTCGATCAGAGGTCAGATCACACGGGCCAAATACGAGTTCGTGACCAGTGGAAAGAATCACCTTCATCAGGTCGTCGTGCTGATTCTTCTCAACGGTTCTGATATAGCCAATCAGCTGTCCTTTGGAATCGTACAGTTTGTTCGTCATAAAATATCACCTCACGTCAAAATTTCTTGCTGCTTCTTCCTGTGCATCGCTCCATGGAAGGTCGGGTGCTGTCCAGGGAGCAACACCGTCGTCACCAACGAACCAGTTGAAGTCGCCGTACTTGGAGATTTCCTCAACTGCCTCATCGACTTCCCGGTTGAAATATCTTTTGTCGATATCCTCCTGCATCTGGAGCTGATAGACCGCCTCGCTTTCCAGCCAGCGGTAATCCTTTGCTCCGGTCACAGAAGCATATTTCCGTTCGCCAGTATCCGTCAGGCCCGCTTCCCGCAGCAGCAGAGCGCCGCCCTTTCCCGGCATGATCGGGCAGAACTGTCCCACGCGTCCCACAAAAATATAATTGTGTTCGCCTTCAGGCAGATCTTCGTTCTTGTCGAGATAGATAGCGCCCTTGGAAACGGTCTTTGTCTCGCAGAGGTCAGTGAACTCGATCTTCTCCTTGGAGAACAGGGTCTTGAACACATACGGCACTTGGAACTGTGTGCCCGTAGCCGTCCATTCGCCGCCTTCGTCCTTGCAGTCGCCCGGGATATAACCGTAAAGCGCCTCGCACTGGTCGGCAGCCATATACTTTGCAATATAAACGGCATTGTTCACCAGACACATCCGCTCGTAGGTTGCCTCATGCTCGAACGTGTAGCCGTACTTCTTCGCAAAATCCATGCAGTACGCAATGATCTCCGGGGTCGCATCGGGGATCTTGATCGAATCCGTTTTTATGTGCGCCACCTTAAAGCCACGCTGCTGCACTTCATCCTGCAAAGTGCGCATAAATAAAGCCCCTCGAAGCGCCACAATGTTGTTGACGTTCTTGGGGTTGCGGAACGGGTTGTCAAAGCTTGCACTGGTCAACCCGTAAACCGAGTTGATGGCGATTTTCAACGCCTCCGCCAGATCCTTTGCCTGCTGCGGATCATCGAGGTATTTTGCCAGTTTACCGCCAAAGAGCCCCTTTGCCTTCTCGTACTCGCCGTGCTTGACATAGATTCGCACATCCATCAGGTCGTTGAAACGCTTGGTGTACTCGCCAAAGTAGTTCATGGCAACAGCCGAATGCGGATGCAGCGACGCAACGTCCAACAAAGCTACATTCGTGTACATTCCTGGCTCAGCGTAGACATAACCGCCCATGCCCAGGTCTGTGCCCCGGAACATGTTGCGGTACTTGCCATCTTCACCTTTGGTCCACTCGTAACCGGGAAAGGCATTGATGATGTTGCAGTCCGTCAAAATATCAGGCTCGACTTCCACGATTGCATCGGATTTCCCCGTGGCAAGGTCGGTGTAGACCAGCCGGGGGTGTTTTTCCTTGCCGAAAATAATGCGTGTTGTCAGCGAGTTTGTCGTGTCGTTCACCGTCATGCCGGCAAGGTCTGCCAGGATCTCACGTGCCACAAAGTCTGCCTGACACGTTTTCGAGTAGAACAGGGTCTCGGTCGCGATCACGTCGTTGTCGCAATACTCGGCCACCTTGTCCCACAGGCTCTTCGGCACCGGCTGATCCCACGGAAGTCCCAGCTCCTGATGATGGATGCCCAATTCGATTTCAAACTTCTTTAGGCTCTGTTTTTTCGATGAGAAGTCGCAAATATCAGTGTAGGACAGGTTGTACGCCTCACCAAAGAAGCCCGTGTGCTCGTTGACGATCCGTTTGGACAACGCATAGATCTGCTCCACCGACATCCCAATCATGCGGGCCCAAAGGATATGGTTGTCGTACTTGCGGTTGTTGAAGCCGACCAACCGATACTTTGTCAGGCTCTCGATCTCGTCCGGTGCAGGATTCACCATGCGGTGTACAGGCCCCTGCTTGGCAAACTTCCAGTTCACGAGCAGCAGATTCGGGAACACCTCCACGTCTAAAAATATCAATGGCGCTTCCTCCCCCGCAGGGGCCTCCCGCTGAATATCATCCTTCGATTTGAAGTGCATCTTCGCCACGATCTTCAGACAGGTCTCCGCCTGATTGGTACTGCTGGCGGCGAACCCCAAGATGGCATTCCGCATGTCATCCACATTATAAGGGACGTTGCCTTCATATGCCTCGTCTATAACATGGGCAATAAAGTCCACACTTGGCTTCGTATACGGGCTGATCTCCTTTGCCAGCGCTTTCTTGATGAGAATGCGCAGATGCTTCTCATTCTGGATCTGCTTTACATCGACCATTGCTTTTTCTCCCTTCAACGGCAAGCCACTGCTGATGTTTGCGATGGAAATATCATTGCACTTCGACAATTTTCTTCGCAGAGAAGATTTTCCCGTGAATACCTTGATTTCGATGTTTTCATCGTAGATCCTGCTTAGCTTAGCCGGATCACCGGTGTAAATATAATGCAGATGGATGCCCGCACCAGATTTACTAAGCTCAGCATAGGTCTTTGGCCATTTGGAAGCAGCTTCAAGGTTGCGCTCAAAGCTCTTACTCCCATCCGGGCCGGGAATATCAAAGTCGATGACAATGTGATTCTCCGGAACTTTTACATAATGCAGCTTTTTTGTATCGATCCCGGTCAATCTGGTTTTGACATTCTCCCACTTCTGCAGGGGAGTGCCATTTTCGTTCGCATATTGCGCCAGGCAGTCCTTGCAAATATCATTAAAGAGAGAATGCTGCTCCTTCAATTCGATCCAGGAGGAGGCAGGGGGGTCATTTCCCGCATCATCCCCGGGGGGAGGGTCCTCCAGAAATTCTTTGAATTTTTCGTACTTGAAGCCGCTGTAGTAGCTGCGCACCCGTTCGCCGTTCATATCCTCGGCACGTTCTTTGTAATCCGAGAAATAGTTCATCAATTCTTCACGGAACGCTCGCCTGGAGTAAGGATACGAAACCTTTGCCTCCTGATTGTAGGTGTCGTACATTGCCCAGGCACGTTTCAGCGATACGCCATCTTCTTTTTTGAAGATATAGTAGGAGTCCAGCATGAAGTTGTAGAAGTCGTTGGATGCACCAAGCATTCGTGTCGGAACATAATCGTCGTAACGATGCTTGCTTTTCTCGTAGACGTCTTTGCAATACCATGCAATAGCACCCAATTCAAAGTCAACCTTGCCTACGAGGTCGCGGTATTTCTTTGCCGGTATTTTTTCGCCGCTTGGCTCCACATCGATCAGTCGCCGGATCAGACCCGATTTTGCATCCGTGATCTTTACGGGCTTGTTTGTACCGAGAAACATGAAGCACTTGAACTGGCTTGCGTAGGCACTGCGGAACTTCTCGTTCACCATCATGGTTTCATGGGAAACCAGCGAGTTTAATCGGGTATTGTCCTCGATACGCGATAAATCGCCGTCATGCTGAATTGCGATCAGCGGGTTCGATTTGAACGCTTCCAGTGCAAACGCATTGGATGATGAGCCAAGTGCCTTCGAGTCAAACACTGCCCAGTATCCATCAAACATTTTCTGGATGATGTTCAGAATGGTCGATTTGCCGCTTCCGGGCGGACCATACAGAACAAGGAACTTCTGGATCTTTTTGGAATCCCCGTTTACAATGGAACCAATGGCCCATTCGATCTTTTCACGTTCCTCCGGCGTATACAGCGTGGTCATCAGCTCGTCGTAGGCGGCAATGCTCCCCTGTTCCAGCGGGTACGGCAGTCGTTTGGATGCATAACTGTCTTTTTTGACAGAGGTGTTTGCAAATATCAATGTCTCATCGAGGGTATGATAGTTGTCCCGCATCTGGCGCTGACAATATTTGTGCCAAATATCAATCATGCCAGACTGTGCATCCCACATATGTAAGACTCGAACATTATCGCCCAGAAACTGCTTATGCTCGTTTGCATAAATATCAAGTTCCCGGTCAATGAGCTGCAACGCATCCTGCTCTTCGGTACTCCACAAGCCGCGTTCTTCCAGCCAGATCGCATAGAAATCAGAACCCCGGATCATCAGGTCTTTCGACTTGGTGATGATAAAGTTCGGGTACACTTCGATCACCCCGTGTTTTCCGGTTCGCGTGGCGATCCTCAGGAAATCAATCATCGGCAACTGACTTCCTCCTTTCTATGCATTTTATTCCGGATTTTTGGTAATGGTTGCCTTCCCATCGCAGCAGATATCTTTTTCGGCTTCCGTCCAGAACTGTTTGGCGTTCTTGCGGTTCACATCGTCCAACACCTGCTGCGTATGAGCAAGTTCCGCGTGGAGCTGCCGGGCGTCTTCCTCAGCCTCTTTGCACTTCTTATCGTTCTCGCTCAGCATCCTGCAGGCCGTAACGGTGAGCCATGTCAGCCCTGCGATCATCAGACTCTGGCGCAGGCACCGACGGTTCAGACGCCGGTTCTGCTTCTGCAGAGTTTCGATGGTACGGTCAGCAATGGCCAGCGAAGTTTTGGTGTTGATCAATTCATACATAATATTCGTCATATCCATGTTGATTTTCCTTTCAAAATTCGTTTTCCTGCAGGTAGTGCATCAGCTGATACCAAATATCAAGCCGACGCATATCTTCGGTCGGACGGTTCACTGTAAAGAGACCGCCGGCACCATTGTATTCATAGTCTCTGCGCTCAAACCTGTCCAGAATATAATCTGCCCGGTCTTCGTGAAACCGGCCGTCGTCCATGGCAGCAAGCCCGAGACTGACAACCATGTTCCAGAACCACTGCCCGACACGGTTTCCCGCACTGGAATCCTCCATAATATGTTCTTCGATGCGCACCGCAAGGGCCACCATCATTTCCAGCATACTGCACGGAACACCGTGGAATTCCGCATCGATCTTGCCATACGGAATATCACATTCGCGGGCAAAACGGTAACGCAGATTCGCACCATCTTCTGCTCTGCACTGGTCCATTTCGCAGGCCCAAACATAGGTGCGGTTATGTAAGTACATGAGCAGCCGATGGAACGAGAGATTTCTCGGCTCCCATTCGCCGCACACGATTTTGTGGAGCCAGTCATAATACTGTTCTCCAAGATCCGAAAATATCATTCTTCCTCCTTTTCCGGATAGAGGTCGCCCCAGTTCTGACGAACCTGAATGATCTCATAGTCCTTATGATAGTTGTTGTTTCGCACATGAATGGTGCTGGGCATGAACTCGCCAAAGTGGTTCAGCGCCTCTGTTCCGATGATGTTCGGAATATCATCGTCGTTCACAGGCATTGTCTCCTCGTCGAATACCAGCTTGCCATCGGCATAATAGGTCAGCCCGCGAGTCTCATAGTCGTCGATGTCACCAAACTCGTCCGGCTGGATGATCTCGATGGGGTCGTGGGGCGCAATATCTTCCGGGTCGGACTCGGTGCGGTACTTTCCCGTAAGCTGCTCCATGCTCTTCTGCTGGGCCTTTTCTTCGATCATGGCATCCAGATCAGCTTCCTTCTTGCGGTAGTGGTCGCGCACATCATCAATTTGTGCATCGGCGTACTCCTGGTACTTCGTACGGAAGACCGTGTGCATAACGTACGCACCTGCGGCAAAACCTGCGCCAAACAGCAAAACATCACGAATTGTCCGATTCATTGTCTTCTCCTTTAATCGTCATCATGGTAAACGCCAGACCGCCAAAGAAAAGGGAGACACTCATCAGAATGCCTCCCACCATGTGGCGCTTGCGCTTGGTATCGGTCAGATAGTCCAGAAACAGGAATGCATTTTCCAAACTGTCCATCGTACACCTCACTCCGAAAGAACTGCCAGACTAGAGACGAAGCACACTCCGGCCATGGCAGCAAACAGATAAGAAAGCGTCTTAATGTATCTGGTCATAGCAAGTCCCTCCAAAATATCAGTCTCAGATTTTGTCGATGATCACGCCGTCGCAGTTGAACCGCAGCAGGACAGAGCGCTCGAACCCATCGATGAAATTGTTCAGCGCATCGTTGTTCTCAACGTAGTTGGTTACACCAAAGTCCACACGATTTTCCTTCATAGGATCATCCTGGCTCAAGATCCAGCCGACGACCTGGCCTTCGGGGGTGTGGTGCATACCGTTGCCATAGGGGTCCAAAATATCAATGACATCGTTAAGGAACAGATGGCCTTGGCGGTGGAGTTTCCGGTTTGCAGCAGCCTGCGCCTGGATCAGATGGGACATGTTCAGCTGTGCATCCTTATCCCAGGAACTCACAGTCTCGTCGTAGATCAGCGTATAGGGGCTGGTGTGTGCCATTGCCACATCTGTATACTCTTTGACAGTCTCCTCTACACCCTGCTCATTTTTCCGGGTGGTCTCAACCTCAACGGCCTTGATGTTGTGCTCAAGCTCCTGCTGTACGCGGTCGCCAAAGCGATCGGTCACACGGCCCTTATACTCGTTGAAGGCCTTATCCAGAGCGATGTAGGCGGCAGTCAGGCTGGCGTTACGCTTGGTCATGATGTGGTGCGAGCCGAACATGCAGCCGAGTGCAACCGTACCCATGGTTACTGCAGGTGCATAGATTTTCGCCAGCTTCAGACCGGTCTGCACATAGGCCGTGGTCAGGTCCTTCTTGTAATCGTTCTCGGTATAGGCAGCGCCTTCCTTCAGGATCATTTCACCGCTATCGACCTTTTCCTTGGTCTCATGGATGGTCTTCACCATCTCGTTATGATTCTCCAGAATATCCTGAGCCTTCACAGTCGCCTTGCAGGCAGAGACGGTCGCTGCTACGCCCACAATAGCAGCACCAAAGATCATGATGGTAGGGCTTGCTTTCTTCAGCTTATAGCCATACTTCGAGGCAGTCCGGGTCACAGTTGCCATGAACTCGTCGGTTTTCACGTTTTTCAGAAACTTCATAAAATATCAGTCCTTTCTATCAGCGCAGCGGTACAGTGTGCGGCAGAATCAGTCGGAATCCGCCGGGGATACCTTTGATGAATGCATCATCGAGGTTGTACCAGCCATAATTGTAGTCGGTCGAATCGTTTGTCACGCCCATCAGATCCCACAGATCGCCCACCGAAACCTGCCGGTAGCGGTACAGTGCGTCCCTGAGACCCGCCAGAGTGTCCTCAGCGTCACCCCGACTCTCGAAATCCAGATTTTGCAGACTTCTGCGTACAGGCGGCGGGTTCGGGCGATTGTTCTGGCTGCCCTGATAATAGCCATCGTAGCTATTGCGCTGCCCACGGTTGTTTCCGTAGTAATTGTTCGAGCCGCCGCGGCTGCGGTCTTCACCCCAGAGTGCAATGCTGAACGCCGAGTTCAGAATGCTCCATGCACCGTTCTTGAGCATCGGCAGCAGATAATCGGTCAGAATACGGTCTTTCACCGTTTTCAGATCTTCGGCCAGAAACTGTGATGCGATCTTCTGCATATCGCTTTGCTCTTTCACCGCCACCTTACCCTTGACGACCTTCTCAAGCTTCTTTTTCGGCTCGGTCGGCGTCTGGCCAATGCTGGACTTCGGCATGTCTACTTGTGCCATGTCTTTCCCCTTTCAAAAAAAACAAAAAGTAAGAGCTGCAGATTTCTCCACAGCTCTCGCCTTACCAAACATTACTCTTCTTCCGTAGTTTCCTCGTCAGAAGGAACTTCTTTCGACTCAATGTCGATGACTTCGTTTTTCTTCATCTTCTTGTTGGCAATCGACTCCTTGATGTGATTGAAGCCCTTCTTCACCAGCGGAATACCAAACTTGACAGCAGCGGCTCCGACAAGCACCGCACCAGCACCAACCTTGACAATAGTGCCAAAGCTAATGCCAGCGCTGCTCTCGCAGTCGTTGTTGTAAGCAGGATTCTCTGCCTCAGCAGGAACAACACTCTCAGCAGGAGCGACCTCCATAGAAGTCTCGTTCTCCATAGTCACATTATTCATTTCGTCCATTTTTGTTACCTCTTTCTTAAATATAAAGTTTTGTAATGTTGGAGTTTTACCTCCATAAAGCAAGGTGAATTTTTCGCGTCTGTTCCGGGCATTGAAAAAAATCAATAGCCCAGCCACTTGGGCGGTGTACGGTAGTCCAGTACAAGGCACGGCATACCGTTTTCATCAAGTTTGGAAGCATAGAACGTTTCCACTTCCATGGTCGTGTCGGTATCCCACCCAAGCAGATCGCCGTTTCGGTTATGTTCCATCCCCAGATAGTCAAACAGGTCGTTTTCGGTCATGCGGAAATCGCTGAGCAGCTGTTTGTTGACCCCGTTGATAGCCCGTTCAATGGCATTCCGTGTGGTCCAAAAGTAGTTCCCGCTCAGGCTTTCCCAGCATTTTACCCGCTGGTCATAGTAAATATCATCCATTTCGACCCCTTTTGCATTCGGGATCACTGCCGGCTCCGGACTCTTTGCCATCTTATCCAGAGCAACAGCCTCACGGATCTCCTGTTCCTTCTCTGCGCCAATGGTCTCAACAACTTTATTCTGGTAGGTGCGCAGAGCCGTTTCTGAGAGCGTGCACGCTGCAGCCAGCGCGGCATTCTGCTGGCTCTTCACCTTCAGCGCACCGATCGTGCACGCGGTCGAAAGGCCCATGCTCACGATCGTCGGAATGTATACCGGGCCAGCCGTTTTGACAATGGTCTTCGCATCCAGCTTTTCGACACCGAGTTCTGCCTTCTTTTCCTCCAGCAGGATCATCGCCTTCGGAGTTGCCTCGATGGCGAAACCTACAGCCATGACGCCTGCGCCGATAGCAAAACCGGCCAGGATCTTGGATGCATTGCGATTCAGCATCTGCCGACTCGCTTTTGCAAATGATTTCAGGTTCATTTTTCATACCTCCGTAAAATATAAAAAAGAAAGAGCCTACGATTTCTCGTAAGTCCTCGCTTTCGTCAGATGTGTCCAGTTCGTTTCAAATTCTCGAAGCGAATCGTTTCCTCACGGTCACATTCACGCTCGATCTGGATACAGTACCAGATGTATTCCACCAGTCTGATCGGCTGCATCAACACGTATCGTACTGTAGCATACAGCACACGTACCATGTTGATGGCCAGATCTACCAGCAGATTTACCATCAGGCTGTCCATTTGTTCGTAAAAATTGTAATCGTACATAAATATCATTCTCCTTTACTTTGTTCAAATTGGATTTCTCTTCCATAAAGGAGCCTGTATTTTTCGCGTTTACTGGTTCTTTTCCGCCAGCTGCCGCCGTACTTCTTCCTGTACCATGTCCTGCAGGTCTTCCTCGGTCTTTTTATCCTCGATCAGGTCATGTCCAAAGCTCAGCACTGCGCTTGCAGCCATCAGCGCCACAGATGCAACTTTCCACCAGTCGATCTTATGCATGATAAGTGTCCTCCTCATAATTCAGGTAATTTTTAACCGGATCAAGTGCAGGCGCCAGGTAATAGCACTCCAGTCCATCATCCGTGATTTGTTTATCGTATTCAAAGTCCATCCAGTAGGCATCCCAGTCATATATGAGTTGGTCCAGACACCATCCCATTTCGTCGCCTTCTGGTGTAACGGTAAGTTCATCAGCGCAGAGATAGTTGCACCATTCGTTCACAGAAATACAACCGTTCGTGGCCAGTTCCCGGTTGAAATAGTACGATGCCTCAATGACACGGGACATGGTGGCATGAAAATATCTTTTCGACGCAGGCTCGTAGAACAGCCGGATGACATCACCATCTTTATCCCGCTGAACATCCTCACCTTTTGTCTTTTCAGCAACTTCCATGCGAAGCTTTTTTTCCTCTTCAGCACCGATGCGCTCCGCCACCTCCCTACGGTACTCCTGATAGGTTTTTCCCAGTGCCATGTAGGCAGCGGTCATACTGGCCAGCTGTTTCTTGTTCAGCGCATTGGACCCCAGAATGCACGCCACAGTTCCAGCGCCAACCACAGCCGCTGGAATATAAAACTTCCAGCAGTCCTTGACGATTTCTTTTTTCGCCATAGGTTCGTCCTTGTTCATGGTAACGAACGTGGTAGCCTTCACAGTCGCCTTCCCCGTCTCCCACATGGTCAGACCGACACCAATTGAGGCTCCGATGGCAAGGATCGTCCCGCCATGTTTGCGCAGAAACTTTGCGCATGTTTTCGTCAGTTTCATTGCTAAACCTCCATTTTGAAAAATAAAAGAGCCTACGATTTCTCGTAAGCTCCGCTTTCGATTAGCGCTTCAGATGCCTTTCGGCCTGATCTGTTTTCAGGAATTTATACAGCTTCAGCTCCCAGTTTGCTCGGCCTGCTTTCATCGCATTGTCGAGTGCATCTGCCGCTGAATCATCATTGCGCATCATAAGCTTTCTCCACATGATTGCAACGGTTTCAACGCAGAACAACTCGGTAATGCCAAGAAACGCCACTGCGCCCAAAGCAACCTTCACCAGTTTTTTCATAGTTCATACCTCCAAAATATAAATCTGAGACTAATCATCTCATAAAGCACATTGAAAATTTCGCGTCACAGCGCTCCAGCTTTTTTCAGAATATCATTCAGCTGAGCCTTCGTTACCTCCGCATCCAGCTCCAGATGTACCCGCAGCTTCTGCTCCTTGTCCACCCAGTTCACCTGAGCTTCTTTCAGCTCCACTTCTACACCGGGTGTCTGCTTCTTCAAAGCCTTGTTGATAATCTGTGAAATGATACGGCGCATAAAACTTGACCGGATCAGCATAATGTCCTCCATAGTGTTCGACCTCCAAAATATTATTTTCAAAAAAGATAAGAGGGCGTGATCTTTCAGATTTGATTATCCATATCTCTGAATGAATTGTATTTATCAAGCCTCTCTGCCTTGTCCTTATAAGCGATCCACTTCTCGTAAGCAGCGATTGCCCCGATGACTGCTGCATACAGTCCCAGAACAATACCGCTCCACTTAAAGCTGTCGCCCCAAGTAATAGGTTTCTTCATAAAGTTTTTGATAGCTTTCATCATAGTAATTTCTCCTTTCGATAAAGCCCTCTTACCTCCATAAAGCAAGCTGATTTTTTCGCGCCATGCCAAAAAGAAAGAGCCGCAGATCTCTCCACAGCTCATTTCCGGAACAAAGACAAGTTCAGTTCGTACCTTGTTTTGTCATTTCTTGCTAAGAATCGATCGCACAATCAATGCAAACAACAGCACTACAAGACCCACTCCAAGTCCGAATGCCATTGTCACAATCATGTTGCCAATCGTAATCGAATAGTTCCAAAATTTGTTTTCTCGCATAGTATTCTCCTTTGTTCATGGTCTTTGCTCCATAAAGCAAGAAGATTTTTTCGCGTTTGGACAAAATAAAAAGAGCCTACGATTTCTCGTAAGCTCTCTGGTTCAAATATCATTTTGGCATCGCCGCTTCAAATTCTTCCACGGTCATTTCCACACGCGGCGCAGCGTCTTCCACTTTCAGCAAACCATCACGAACCAGCCCGGCTAAAATATCAATCTCGACCTTATGTTTGGCAATTTTCTCCTGTGCTTTCTTCTGTTCGCGCTCGACACGATCACGCTCCACCGGGCATTTTTTCATGCATTCGGGATAGCTCGGTTCTCCGCAGGAATTGCACATCAGGCAGTGCCGTCCCAAATCCGGAATATCTTCTTCAAACTCTTTGATATAGGTCGTCCACTTGCCGTTTTTCTTCACGGGAACAATCATGTGCGATGTCACTCTCACGCTCTTCGCCTCCCTTTGTTTCATTATAGCATGGCCCGGACAAAAGCAAAAGACCATGTTTCAGATCTTTTGCCCTCCAGAGTAAGATTTAGGAAATCAACGTCTGGTAGCGGTCATTCAACTTCGCCATCTTGTCTTCGTCAGCCATAACCTTGACGTGGAACTCCATTCGGTTCTTAGCGTTTATCACACTTTCAACAACCAAACCTTTGTATCCTTCGTCGTACAGCATTCTCAGGCAAATACCGAGCTGTCTGTCGCTCTTTGCCAGAAGGTATTCCATAACTCTCACCTCCTTCATAATAGAGCAAGTTTTTCTCGCGTCTACGATTTCGAGGACTTGCACTTTTTCCCTTCTCTCCGTATCGCTTTTCCGTAATATTCGATTTCAGAAACCGGAATGCTGTCATTCCTAAGAAAAATTCGCCACCCTCTTTGAATAAGCGTGCATGAAAGCTTCTCGTTATCGATGTATTTTTTGAACGCATCAACGATATTGTCAAAGTTTCGCATTTCTTCCGAATCAAAGATTAGCTCTTGCACATACCAGCCGTACAAAAAGAAGTCCTTGATAATATCTTCAACCATTTGCATGTCAACGGTTCGATCCGGACGTTTTGGCGCTTTAAGAGCAGTGTTAACTTCTTTTGACAAAATCACTCTGAGTTTCATCGTCCAACCTCCATTTTAAAAAGAAAGAGCCTCAGATTTCTCCACGGCTCCTGCCTTTGAGTTACTCTTTGTCAGTCCATTTGGCTTTTGTTTCATCGTAAGCCTTGTAAATAGCAGCCCGGCCTTCTGTATCATCATTGGTCAGAAGCCATATAGTTCCGCGCATGTGAGTGGCATAGCTCACTGCAGAAAGAATCAATCCCACTGCAGTAAAAGCCACACCAGCTGCGCCAGCACGGTTAATACGGATAATCCTTGACATGTTCGACATACCAAGGGCCGTGCAATTTACTTCATTTTTACGTTTCATAGTTCATACCTCCAAAATATAAATGTTAAGACGTAACTCGTCTCATAAAGCACCCTGTAAAATTCGCGTCCTAAATCGTGCTTCTGTCAAACACGGTCTCCCAGCGCTCTTTTTTCAGGGGCTTCATCCGCAGCGCCCACATGATCTGTCGCACGGTCACGGTAGGATATTCTCCGTTTTGATTTTTTCGTTTGGCGTGGCTGTCAAAGTATTCCTTGAACCCATCATGCAGGTAGATCTTATCGGTCAGCCATGGGTCTATGGCGCTCCAGTAGGTCGCTTTGCTTTTCTCGTTGTAGCGCTGCTGGATCACGCACAGGCCCTTGCTGCGCTCTTTATACAAGGTGCATACCCGGTACACAGGATGGTTGCAGCGGTAGACGCTCCCATAGTAGTTCGTCCACTCCTGCGGCCGGGCGTTATCGTGGTATCGCATAAAAAATAAAGAGAGTCCGCAGCTTTCGCCACGAACCCTCCTCGGTTCCTCCTTTTAATCTTTTTCCGTAAAGCCTCTCTTCAGCTCATGTACTCCCTCGCCGATTGCTCTCGACAGCTGGGTCACGCCGCCCGCCTCGCAGATCGACCAGTACACAGTCATGCCAATCGTGCCTGCAAACGTCAGTGCCTTCATGCCGATTTTTGCCCAGTCAAGTTTGCGCGCCTTCTCCGCTTTATCCTGATCGAGTTCCAGTTCGTGCACTTTCCGCACGGCCTCGTCCTCTTTCAGCTGTTTTTCGTTTTCCTGCGCTTCATCCTTGAGCTGCATATCGTACAGCTTCAATGCCATGTTTGCAGCCGTATTGTACTCTTCCGTACCCGGCTTCAGATCCTTAAGACTTTCCAGCGATTTCTTCGCCGCGTCTTTCAGCAATTCTTTGTTTTCGTAGTTTTCCATTTTGAAAAATCTCCTTTACAAAATATCATTCTGGAGTCTCCTCCATAGAACACCACGTTATTTTCGCGTCCGGATCATTTTGATGTTCAGCATCACCCGCTCTTTCCCTGCCAGAGTTTCCGGACTTTTCGCAAGGTCCAGGAACATGTAATGGTCTGCATCCTCGTCACCGGGTGCGATCACAAGATCACCGACACACCTCTGGCCTTCGCTCAGGTTGAAACCGATGGCAATACCCAGCACCAACCCCAGTGCAGCAATGCAGATGAAAACGATCAGAAACAGTTTTGCGTCCATTTTGTAATTCTCCTTTTTAATAATATAGTAGAGGAACCCGTCCCCTGCGTGCGGAAAAAAAGAGCCTACGATTTCTCGTAAGCTCCATTTCGCCTCAGATGTCATTGCGAATCAGGAAAAGTTCATTGCGGTTGCAAGTAACACGCACGATTTCTCCTGCCCGCACCAGCGCGATCGCGTTCCGGTAAGCACAGCGTGCCGTCTCAGCATTCTTATACTCGCGTGTATCGACATACATCACTTTCGAGCTGCTTTCGATGAACACGCGGATCTTATCCATAGCGTTCACGTACCCGCGGTCATAATTCGTCTTTACTCGTTTTGCCATAATAGCATTTCTCCTTTCGTTCTTCGGAAGACATCCTTCCATAAAGGACAATGCGTTTTTCGCGCCAACATTCTATTCTAGAATAGAAAAAAGAAAGAGAATGGGATTCGAACCCACGACCTCTGCAATCAAGCAGCGCTCTGCCAACTGAGCTATCTCCTTCCATAAGGGAGGCTGTATTTTTCGCGCCTGCACCGAAACGTCAAAGAAAAGAGCGCATGTTTCCATACGCCCGTTTTCCGGTCAGAATATCCATTAGCGGATACCACACCGAACCTCGTTCAGCATGAGGAGTTCTTCCCCTTCGTTCCAGCCCGCATACGGATCGCTCAGCGACTCGTTCATAGCGGTCAGAACACAGTTCATCATTTCCTCAAAACCTTTAATAACATTCTTCAGCATAGTAAAATACCTCCTAAATTTGTTCATTTCTTTCCATAAAGGAGGCTGTATTTTTCGCGTCTGCGTAAAAAATTAAGAGCCTACGGTTTCCCATAAGCTCCATTTTGATTTTCAGTGTTTCTTCTTTGTTCTCTGTTTCACCTCTTCCGTCTTTGCCCCTACCAGGCCAATACATTTGACCAGCAGTACAACGATCAAAATTGCAACGATCAGACTAAACATTGTTCATACCACCTTTCTCATAAAGGCGGCTGATTTTTTCGCGTCAAAAAAGTAAGAGCCGCAGATTTCTCCACGGCTCTGTACCTTTAACCCAATACCTTCATGTCAGCGAGAATATCATATTCGTTCTCTCCGGCACGCTTCCTACGATCAAATTCTGCCCACTCGGATGTTTTGAGTTTTCGACGCAATTTGATATAGTGCCCCGTCCTGTGACTATACACATACAAGTCCTTCAGATCCTGCTCTTTGGCCTGTGCCGTATGCTTCGACAGCATTTTTGCTCCTGCTGCAATTCCGCTTACGACCACAGGACCATAAGTAAGAATCTCGTTCTTGTACGCATAGCACCAGTTCGTAGCCTTATCTTTCTTGTCCTGAACCCACTCCCGAATCTGAGCCTTTTTTCTTGCTCGTTCCAGTTCGCCCATCGTATAAACCTTTGCCATAAAATATCTCTCCTTTATAGTTTCAGTAATTGGATTTTTCCATAATAGCGGACGAATTTTTCGCGGACAAAAAAATAAAAGAAGATGTCATCAAAGGTCGGCCCATCTAAAACCGATCCTTGGCAGGAATGGAATCGTCCATTCGCCTTCGTGTCTTACCACTGGTATCTACCAGCATATATCCATCTTCTTCCATAATAGAAGCTGATTTTTTCGCGTCACTGCCGTTCCTTGCTCAGGAGCCAGAAGAAGTACCGGTAATGCTCGTAGTAGGTCTCGCGGCAGCAGGGGCAGCCATTTGCTTGAAGCTTGTTATAGCCGTCTCCCTCTGTCACGCCCTTTTTTATGTACGGTGCCAATGCCGTATCAAGTTCCGCAATACACCTGTCCACGATATCGATGCAGCTGGAGTAGAACACTCTTGACAGTGCGATCCTCTCGGTCTGGCTTACAGGTGGGCACCCCTTGATGATGCCGGAAATATCATTGGGTGATGTTTGCCAGCCATCGATCAGAGTCAGGGCCTTCTTCCAGTCATCGTACTGCCTGCAAAAATACTTCAGTTCGTAGTACCGGTATCTCGGAATGTGGTATGGGTTCTTTTTTGACAGCTCCGCACGTTCTCTGCTCATTTTTCGCCCCTCCATTCATAGCCGGTCTGCTCATAGAGGAGCTTGGGTGAGATGTAATAGCTGATCCTGCCCAGCTTTGAGTTCATCTGCTGAATATCCGTAACGCGCTTTCCATTCCTAGTCGCTTCTCCAATCGGTAACCACCCAGCGATGATTCCAGCTCTCACCCAAGCAGGATCTCTGCCGTATACTCGTGCTGCTATCCGTACAGGAACCGAACCCATTTCTAATCTAGCTTTATCCATTCTATCGTACTCCTTTTGTGTTACTCTAGGAGCGTCTAAATACGTTCCCAGGCTCAAAAGGATGATACTTGTAAAAATGGTCCCCCGCGTGCTGTTTTTTATCTTTTTCGCCCTGAAGGATTGACAAGCAAAAATCTATCGTTTAACCTAGAATAGCTTTTTCAAACAGAAAAAGCCCGGTTTGACCGAGCTTTTGAGTGAAAATGGCAAATTTATACAATGATTGAAGGAGGTTTCTATGTTAAAACTCTGTCCAGAGTGTTGTCTACAAGTGAGCGATAAGGCAGCAGCTTGTCCTCATTGCGGTTACCCGCTCAAATCCAAGTCATCGCTGCCACCAAAAAAGAAAAAACATATGCGTCTTCCCAATGGATTCGGCCAGATTTCCGAAGTCCGAGGGCGTAATCTTCGCAAGCCCTTTCGGGCAATGGTCACAGCCGGAAGAACTGATGAAGGCAAACCGATCGTATGCCCGCTCCGTCCGGTCGCTTATTTTGAAACGTATAATGAAGCATATGAAGCGCTTATGAAATACAACGCGCATCCATTTGACCTTAGCAATAAAACAACCATGCAGGACCTTTTTGATATGTGGCTGACCACGAAAGAGAAAAAAGTGGATTCTTCTACGATTTCCCGTTATAAAAGAGCATGGGCCTACTCCTCCTCGATTCATAACATGCTTGTCCGTGACGTTCATATCTCGCACCTGCAGAATTGTATTGAAAACGGAACCATCGTTTACGCCGGAGAAACTCGCCATGCACAAAACAATAATAAAGACTCAATGAAAAATCTTTATAATCTGCTCTTTGATTATGCAGTCTCCCGCGAACTCGTCGATAAAAATTATGCTCGTATGTTCACGATCGATTCGGGGTATGTCCGCAAACCGAATAGTCATATTCCCTATACCGAAGCAGAACTCGATCTTCTATGGGCAAATATAGACAAGCATCCTATCATTGACATGATTCTAATTCAGTGCTACTCTGGCTGGCGTCCCGGAGAACTATGCGACCTGAAAATGAAGGATGTTGATATGGATGTGGGCACATTTACAGGCGGCTTAAAAACAAAAGCGGGGATAAACCGAACAGTGCCGATTCATCCCCGAATTTACAACCTGGTAAAAGCCCGCTACGAAAAAGCGCTCGAAGCAGGTTCGCCTTATTTATTTTTCACGATCCGCCAGCGTGGTTTCCATCATCAGAACACCGTAAAAGGCGAAGTCACGCAAATGCGCTATGCCTCTTTTTCCGTGCAGCTTGTCAACGAAGTCGTTCCTCTGCTGTCACTGAACCCTGAACATAAAGGCCATGATGGACGTATTACTTTTGTTACAATGGCCAAAAAGTATAACATGGACGAATATGCCATCAAACGACTTGTTGGGCACCATATTAAAGACCTTACTGAACGTGTTTATACCCAAAGAAGCATCGACTGGCTTAAAAATGAGATTGAAAAGATCCCATAATTCCTTATACCGCTTTTGCATTTGAATACAGGGAATGTGTAGGAGTGACCCGATTTTGTCTACATTTTATCCAATCTGTAGATGCCGTATTTCACGTATTTACGTTCAATTCAGTCCAAAAATCAGATAGAAATGGTGTTACAAACGTCCAGCAGCACCGGGTCAAGCGTCTTGGTCATTTCAAGAGCTTCATCCACAGGGTAATCCACCAGCTTTTCGCCCCTCATGCCGACGATGCGGTTATACCTGCCCTGCTCCAGCAGGCACACGGCATGGTAGCCCATTGCAGAAGCATTCACACGGTCACGCAGAGTAGGAGAACCACCGCGCTGGACATGGCCCAGAATAGTGGCGCGGGAGTCGATGCCGGTGCGTGCCTGAATCTCGTTTGCGATCTCCTGTGCATGGCCGACACCCTCGGCAACAATAATAATGAAGTGACGCTTGCCGGTCTTCTGAGTCTCAGCGATCTTATCCAGAATATCACGCTGCATGTCAAATTCCTTCTCCGGCAGTAGAACAGCCATAGCGCCGGAAGCAATTGCAACATTCAGAGCAATATAACCGGCGTTGCGGCCCATGACCTCGACCACACTGCAGCGGTCGTGGCTCTGGGTGGTATCGCGCAGCTTGTCGATCATCTCCAGCGCGGTATTCATGGCGGTATCGTAACCAATGGTGTAATCGGTGCAGGAAATATCGTTGTCAATCGTGCCGGGCAGACCGATCATCGGAATGCCGCGGTGGGCCAGCTCACGAGCGCCGCGGTAAGAACCGTCGCCGCCAATGACCACCAGCGCATCAATGCCCAGTTCGCGGCACTTCTCTGCACCCTTGTCCTGACCTTCCTTGGTCTTGAATTCCAGACAGCGGGCGGTATACAGAATGGTACCGCCTGCAGAGATGATGTTCGACACACTGCGCAGGTTCATCTCAAAGCATTCGCCGTTCAGCAGGCCATTGTAGCCACGCTGAATGCCGATCATGCGGTAACCCTTATGCAGGCCGGTACGGACTACGGCGCGCACGGCAGCGTTCATGCCAGGAGCATCACCACCGCTCGTCAATACGCCAATCGTTTTGATCTGCTTTTCCATACGAGAGTTTCCCTCCAATTTGTTTCTTCATTTACCCAATGGTATCACAGCGCTCTCCATTTTAACGCTGTCCAAAGCACTTCACTTGCCTTGAATCATTATAACACAAACGCCTTATTTTGGAAACAGCCATCCCGCCGGATTTGCGTTAAGATTCGTGCACGGAAATGTCATTTTGTTGCAATGTTGTCCGTTCCGACCAGCCTTTCCAGCTCTTTGAACAGCAACGGATGGCCGGATGCGTACAGATGGCGCGGCACACGCAGATACTGCTTGGTATCGGTCAGATACAGGAGCACCGGCATGTCCCCATCAAAAATGCCAAGCAGATTGACCACCTTTGCATATTCCCTGCTGCTGCGGGAAGGCACACGGATATACAGCTTCTTTGCTGCCGTTTTCATCGGGTCCGGCCTGCCGTTATCCAGTCGGGCCGGATCGTAATTTTCGATCGGGACGATGCTCTCTGCCAGCAGCTTGGAAGCTTCATCCTCCCGTACCGACAGTCTGCCATCGATCACGACGACTGCATTTTCGTGCAGTGAATCCCGGAAAGCATCCAACACCTTTGGGAATACGATCACTTCCATGGTGCCGGTCAGGTCTTCTACGCTGGTAAAAGCCATCATGCTGTTGGACTTTGTGGTCATCATGCGGCTTTTTACCACCGCGCACACAATGCGCACTTTTTCTCCATCCTTCACATGGGCATCTTCCCCTGTAAGATCCTTGATGGTGTGGGATGCAATGCGTGCCGATTGTTCCCGGTAAGCATCCAGCGGATGACCGGACAGATACAGGCCGCTGACTTCCTTTTCCTGCTGGAGCAGTTCCTTATGGCTGTATTCCGGCAGCTGCTTTATTTCATAGTTATCCTCGGAAGCACCGCTCTGTGCTTCCCCGCTCATCACCGAGAACAGATCCAGCTGTCCATCCAGATTGCGCCGAGAGTCGGTCTCAATGCTCTTCAGAATGCCTTCTACGGCCTCCACATGGCTGTGGCGGTTGTTGCCCAGATGATCGAATGCGCCGGCCTTGATGAGGCACTCCACTGCCCGACGGTTCAGTTCATTGCCATGCATCCGCTTGCAGAAATCGTACAGGCCGGTGTAAGGTTTATTCTGCCGCCCCTTCACCACATTCTCGATCAGGTTGCGGCCCACATTTTTGACTGCATTCAGGCCAAAGCGGATCTGACCGCTTCCATCCGCCGTGAAGCCGCCGTTGGAAACATTCACATCCGGCGGCAGCACCTTGATGCCAAGGCGGGCACACTCGCCGGAATATTCAATGACCTTATCCGTGTTATCCAGCACACTGGTCAGCAAAGCCGCCATGAACTCACTGGGATAATGGCACTTGAGGTAGGCCGTCTGGAATGCCACATAGGCATAGCAGGCCGCATGGCTCTTATTGAACGCATATGAAGCGAAACTGGACATTTCATCGTAGATCTCATTGGCCACTTTCTCAGAGATGCCGTTTGCCACACAGCCGGGGCATTCGTTGCCGGGATCGGTGCAGCCGTACACAAAGTGCTCCCGCTCGGCCTCCATGACGGCATGTTTCTTTTTGCTCATGGCACGGCGGACATTGTCTGCCTGACCAAAAGAAAAACCTGCCAGCTCCCGGAAGATCTGCATGACCTGCTCCTGATAGACGATGCAGCCATTGGTCACATCCAGAATGTGAGCCAGCTGTGGGGTCTTATAGCTGATTTTGTCTGGCTCGTGGCGGTTGCGCAGGTAGGTGGGGATCGAATCCATGGGGCCGGGCCGGTACAGGCTGATCAGAGCGATAATGTCTTCTAGGTTCTGCGGCTGCAGGCCCACAAGCACCTGCTTCATGCCGGAAGATTCCAGCTGGAACACACCCTCGGTGTCTCCCTGCCCCAGCATCCTGTAGGTGTCCGGGTCGTCGTAATCCAGCTTCTGGATGGAGAACTCCGGGTGGTGCTTCTGCACAGCAGTTTCCGCGTCATGAATGACGGTCAGCGTGCGCAGGCCCAGAAAGTCCATCTTCAAAAGGCCAAGTTCTTCGATCTCGGTCATGTTGAACTGGGTCACAGGCAGGCCGTCGTTGGTGGCCAGCGGCAGATAGTAGTCCGTAGGCTCCGGGGTAATGACGACACCCGCCGCATGGGTGGAAGCATGGCGGGGCATGCCCTCCACCTTCAAGGCCGTGTCGATCAGCTCTGTGACCTGCGGGTCGGTATCGTACATCCGCTTAAGTTCCGGCGATACCTCCAACGCACGCTTCAGCGTCATTTTCAGCTCCATGGGCACCTGCTTTGCCACAGCATCCACCTGCTGATACGGAATGCCCATCACGCGGCCCACATCGCGGATGGCGTTGCGGGCGGCCATGGTGCCAAAGGTAACGATCTGAGCCACATGGTCGGCACCATATTTCCGGTTGACGTAATCGATCACTTCCTGACGGCGCTCGTAGCAGAAGTCCACATCAAAATCCGGCATACTGACGCGCTCCGGGTTCAGGAAGCGCTCAAAGATCAGGTTATAACGGATGGGGTCGATATCCGTGATGCCCACGCTGTAAGCCGCAATGCTGCCTGCGCCGGAGCCACGGCCCGGGCCTACCGGGATACCCTGACTCTTGGCGTAGTTCACGTAGTCCCACACGATAAGATAGTAGTTCGTGTAGCCCATCTTTTTGACCACGCCGATCTCGTATTCCAGACGGTCTTTGTTGGCCTGCGGAACATTGGGGCCGTAGCGGCGCTCCAAACCTTCCCAGCAGAGCTTTTCAAAAAACGCCTGATTATCCATACCGTTCGGCGCTTTGTAATATGGAATTTTAGTGTGTCCAAAATCAAAATCAAAGTTACACTGTTCGGCAATTTTGGCGGTATTCTCGCAGGCTTCCGGCACCATGGAGAACAGCTCGTACATTTCGTCTGTCGTTTTGACATAGAACTCGTCGGTCTGGAACTCCATTTTATCCGCATCCTGAATGGTCTTGCCGGTCTGGATGCAGAGCAGGATGCCCTGCATTTTGGCATCCTCCTTGCGCAGATAGTGGGAGTCGTTGGTGGCCGCCATGGGAATGCCGGTCTCCCGTGCAAGCTTGATGAGCTGCGGCAGCACAGTATTATCCTCTTCCAGACCATGGTCCTGAAGCTCGATATAATAGTTTTCCTCGCCGAAGAGGTCTCGATACCACAGCGCTGCTGCTTTGGCGCGCTCATAATCGCCCGCCAGAATGGCCTGCGGAACTTCGCCTGCCAAACAGGCCGACAGGCAGATCAGACCTTCGTGATATTTTTCCAGCAGTTCCTTATCAATGCGGGGCTTGGAATAAAAGCCCTCCACAAAGGCGGCCGACACCATTTTGATCAGATTTTTGTAGCCGGTCTCATTTTTGCACAGCAGGATCAGGTGGTTGTTGCCGTCGATCTTATTTACCTTGTCAAAGCGGGTGCGGGTGGCCACATACACCTCACAGCCGATGATGGGCTTGATGCCAGCCTTTTTTGCAGCCTTATAAAACTGCACGCAGCCGTACATCACGCCGTGGTCGGTGCAGGCAATGGCGGTCTGTCCGCACTCTTTTACGCGATCCATCAGCTGGTCAATGCGGCAGGCACCATCCAGCAGGCTGTACTCTGTGTGGATGTGCAGATGGACAAAAGGCCGGGTATTGGCTAATGCTTCGCTCATGCTTTTGCCTCCTGTTCCAGATTCTGCCGCAGATTTTCGGCCAATGCCTCCAGCTTTTTCATCCGGTGCGACAGGCCGGATTTACTCACGGGCGGCTCAAAGCAGCCGCACAGCGCTGTGAGCGAAAGATCCGGGTACTGCATCCGCTTGGCAGCGGCCTCCTGCAATACCTCCGGCAGAGTGCTAAGGGCATTCTGCTCTTCCAGAAAGCGGATGGCCTTCAGCGTCTGCGCATTGGCACGGGCCGTTTTGCCAAGGTTTGCCGTATCACAGTTGGTCTGTCGGTTGGTCTGGTTGCGCACCTGTTTGAAGGCTTTTTGTGCATGCATTTCCTCTGCAGCGTTTCCAGCGCCCATAAAGCTGAGCAGCCGTTCCACATTGGCCCCGGTCTTGACGTAGATCAAGTTCACACCGTTGCGGCGGGTGCGGTGCGGTGCAAACTCATGCTCTGCCAGCAGCGCTTCAAAGTCCCGTGCCAGATTGGTGCGGGAGGTAAGAAATTCCAGATTATATTCTTTCTGCGGATCAATGACCGTTCCACTGCACAAAAAAGCTGCGCCAATGTACGCACTGACGCAGGTCTGACAGCGGATAAGGCGGGGATCGATCTGCAGGCTGGTCTCGCTGCCCGTGGTGCCGAACAGCTCGTGCACCCGGGCCACCTGCTCCGGCGCGCGGATGTTGAACTCATACAGCATGCCGCTGGGCCGCTGCTTGTGCAGGATCTCGCCCTGCACGCCGCAGCGTGCGAACAGCTGCTGGGCAGCCTGCACCGTCTCCTTCTGCTCGGTCTGCACCACCAGACCCTTTGCATCAAAATATTTGGCAAAGCACGCAATGCCATAAGCTGCCGCACGCACACAGCAATCCTTCTGGATGCTGCGCTGCGCGATTTCCTCCCGCGCGCGGGATGCAAAACTACTCATACTTCCTCGAATTCTGTCAGCGTTTGGCATCGCGGTGCTGCACGCCCGGCTCATAGCCGAGCGAGGTACAGTATTCCGCGATCTTACGCGCAAATGTAATGGAACGGTGCTTGCCGCCGGTACATCCCACCGCAATGGTCAGCTGGCTTTTGCCCTCCTTGACGTACAGCGGCAGTGCATACTGCAAAAAGTTCTCATACCGCTTGAGCAGTTCCTGCGCTTCCGGGTGGCTCATGACAAAATCCACCACATCCTGATCAAGGCCGGTCTTATGCTTGAGTTCCGGCACGTAGAAGGGGTTGGGCAGGCAGCGCACATCCAGCACAAGGTCTGCCTCCGGCGGGATGCCGAATTTGAATCCAAAGGACATCACGGTCAGGCGCATGGCGCCCTTGGCTCCGCCATTTTTCGCAAAAAGATCGCAGATGCGTTCTTTGTTTTGTGCTGTAGAAAGCAGGGCGGTATTGATGACGTAATCTGCACGCTCCTGCAAAGGCTTCAATATTTTGCGTTCCTTTGCAAAGGCCTCCCGGGTGGAAATGCCCTCGGCAATGCTGATGGGGTGGCGGCGGCGGGTCTCGCTGTAGCGGCGCATGAGTACATCGTCCGGGGCATCCAGAAATAGAATTTTATAATCCACACCCTGCTCATCCAGCTTGTCGAGCGCACGCTCGATCTCTTCGCTGGTGCGGCAGCCGCGCACATCCATGGAAAGAGCCACCCGCTCCAGCTGGCTGTCGCCCGCTTCCGAGAATGCAGTGATGCTGGGCAGCAGTCCGGCCGGAACATTATCTATACAGAAAAAACCGATATCTTCCAGCGCATTCATAGCCACCGACTTGCCTGCACCGGAAAGTCCGCTGACGATCAACAGCTCCATAATCTGATCTACCGCTCCTTTTTTGATTTTTCCGTTATCGGACGACCCGGATCTCTTTTTCAAGGTCGTAGCCCGTCTTCTCCTTTACGATGGCGCGCACCTCGTCACAGAGTGCCAGCACATCAGCACAGGTAGCGCCGCCAAGGTTTACCACAAAGCCGCAGTGCTTATCGCTGACGGCTGCGCCGCCGTGGCGATAGCCGCGCAGGCCGCACTGGTCGATCAGCGCAGCCGCAAAAGCACCCGCCGGGCGCTTGAAGGTGCTGCCGGCGCTGGGCTTATCCAGCGGCTGCTTTTCCACACGCTTGGCCATCAATTCATCCATTTTTGCACGGATGTCCGCTGCGTTTCCGGGCTGCAGATGGAACTGTGCCGAGAGGATGCAGCCGCTGTTCTCTTCAAAAATGCTGTGGCGATAGCGGAGATCCAGCTCTGCGGCAGGCACTTTTCTGACCTCGCCTTCTGCCGCAAGATACCGCACTGTGGTGAGCACGTCCTTCATCTCGCCGCCGTAGGCACCCGCATTCATATACACTGCACCGCCCACCGTGCCGGGGATGCCGTAGGCAAATTCCAGCCCGGACAGGCCATGCTTCAGTGCCGCCTTACACAGTGCCGCAAGGCGGACACCTGCGCCTGCGGTCAGGACTGTATCTTCCACCGCGATCTCTGCGTCCAGTGCCGAAACATCGATCACCACGCCGGAAAAGCCTTCGTCCGCAAACAGGATGTTGCTGCCGTTGCCCAGCAGGTAATAGCGGACAGCCTGCTCTTTGCAAAGCGCAACTGCACTGCAGAGCTGCTGCTCGTTTTCCGGCATGACAAACAGCTTTGCCGGGCCTCCGATTTTAAAGGTACAGTGCGCCGCAAGCGGTTCGTTCTCCCTGAACGGGATCGCTGCTGCCTGCAGTTTCTGCTTGAATCGTTCCATGATAACTTGCTCCTTTTGCGGTGTGGGATCAATCCATTTTATCGTCCAGACCCAGACGGATCAGCAGTTCACGCGCTGCGTTGTAACCCATCTTCTTCTGGCGGTTGTTGATGGCTGCAGTTTCCAGCACGACAGCCAGATTGCGGCCCGGTGAGACCGGAATGCTGGTGCTGGGAATGCTGACGCCCAGAATGTCGTAGTATTCGTTTTCCAGACCGGTGCGCTGGTAGTTCTTAGTGGGGTCCCATGCTTCCAGCTGAACCACAAGGTCAAGGCTTTCGCTCAGCTTGACCGCGCCCACGCCGTACACACGGGCCACATTGACGATGCCAATGCCGCGCAGCTCAATGAAGTGGCGGATATTCTCCGGGGCAGTACCCATGATCTGGCGGTTGGACACCTTGCGCAGCTCCACCGCATCATCTGCCACAAGGCGGTGGCCGCGCTTGACCAGCTCGATGGCAAGCTCGCTTTTGCCAATGCCGCTGTCGCCCAGGATCAGGATGCCTTCGCCGTACACTTCCACCAGCACACCATGGCGGGTGATACGCGGTGCCAGTTCCAGATTCAGCACACTGATCAGGCTGCCCATCAGAGTGCAGGTGGTCTCGTTGGAGCGCAGCAGTGCAACACCATGCTTCTGGGCCAGCTCCTGCATTTCCGGGAAGGGGGTCAGTTCTTCGCTGCGGCAGACGATAACAGCCGGCGGCTGCTGACGGAACAGCTGATCCAGCGCTTCGTAGCGTTTTTCCGGTGAAAGGCCGGACAGAAAGTTCATCTCGGCCAGACCCATGATCTGCAGACGCAGCTTATCAAAATAATCGTAATAGCCCGCCAGAAACAGACCCGGGCGGTTCACTTCGGCGATCTCCACACAGATCTGATCCAGTTCCTTCGGCGTATAGACAACTTCCATGCTGACACGGTCGGTCAGCGTTTTGAGCGAGACATTGAATGTGCCCATTCTTGTTCCTCCTGTGCTCCCCTTTTGCTGCACAGCCCTGCCTGCTGTCAGGTACCGTACAGGATTCCTTCTTATTATTATAATAGAACGATCGGTAAAAAACAATATTGTGCGGGCGGCTTTTTCGCAGCCCGGCAAGAATGCACGCAGCAGCGCAGCCATGTACTGATTTTTTACATTTTTCTTACCTTTACACGGATTTTACATTCCCTCGATTTTGGATTTTACATTGCATCTGTATACTCAAAATCAGGAGAAACACATCAAAAACACGTCAAACAAAAGTGAGGAAATCTTTATGACCATCTTCAATGTCTTTTCCCTGCTTGGAGGTCTTGCCCTGTTCCTGTTCGGCATGGACATCATGGGCAAAGCACTGGAAAAGCAGGCCGGCGGCCAGCTGCAGAAGATCCTGAGCAAGCTGACTGACAACCCCCTTAAAGGCTTTTTCCTTGGCCTGTGCGTCACCGCTGTGATCCAGAGTTCCAGCGCTACCACGGTCATGGTGGTCGGCTTTGTCAACAGCGGCATCATGGAGCTGCATCAGGCCATCGGCGTGATCATGGGCAGCAATGTGGGCACCACTGTCACCAGCTGGATCCTGAGCCTTTCCGGCCTGCAGGGCGACAGCCTCCTCATCAATCTGCTCAAACCCACTTCTTTCAGTCCTTTGCTTGCATTTATCGGCATTTTGCTGTATATGTGTAAGAGTGAGAAGAAAAAAGGCGTGGGCACCATCCTCATCGGCTTTGCCGTGCTGATGACTGGCATGACCACCATGTCTAACGCCGTCCTGCCCCTGCAGAACGAGGCATGGTTCACCAGCCTGTTCACCCGCTTTTCCAACCCCCTTCTGGGCGTTCTGGTGGGTGCCCTTGTTACCGGCATCATCCAGAGCTCCAGCGCCAGCGTCGGCATCCTGCAGGCATTGAGCGCCACCGGCGTGATCACCTACGGCAGTGCCATTCCCATTATCATGGGTCAGAACATCGGCACCTGCGTTACCGCGTTGATTTCCTCTGTGGGTGCCAACAAGAATGCACGCCGTGCTGCCATGGTCCATCTGTACTTCAACATCATCGGTGTGACCATCTTCCTTGTCGGCTTTTACGGCCTGAATACGGTCTGCCACTTTGCTTTTGTGAACACCACCATCGAGGCATGGGGCATCGCTGTGGTGCACTCGGTGTTCAATATCGTGGCAACGCTGGTGCTGCTGCCCTTTGCAAACCTGCTGGAAAAGCTTGCTATCCTCACCATTCCGGATTCGCCGGAAAAGGAAAGCTTTGCGCTGCTGGATGACCGCCTGCTGAACACCCCTGCCGTGGCCGTGGAGCGTGCACGCTCTGCAACTGCTGAAATGGCAGAGCTTGCCCGTGTGGGCGTGATGCAGGCCATGAGCCTGACTCATGAGTGGAACGACACCCTTGCGCAGAAAGTCCGCGAGGAAGAGACGCAGGTAGACCGTTACGAGGACGCTCTCGGCACCTACCTTGTCAAGCTTTCCAGCCGTGAGCTGAACCATGCCGACAGCCAGAGCGTAAATACTCTGCTGCACACCATCAGCGATTTTGAGCGCATCAGCGACCATTCCGTAAACCTGATGGAATCTGCCGAAGAGATGCACACCAAAGAAATCCAGTTCTCGCAGGATGCCCGCGACGAGTTGCAAGTGCTGGAGGATGCGGTGCAGGATATTCTGAACCGCACCACTGATGCTTTCCGCAAGGGTGATCTGCATCTTGCCAGCAAGGTGGAACCGCTGGAAGCCGTGGTCAACGAGCTGGTACGTGCCATCAAGGCCCACCACATTGCCCGCCTGCAGGCCGGCAGTTGCTCCATTGAATACGGCTTTGTGCTGGACGACCTGCTGACCAACTATGAGCGTGTGTGCGACCACTGCAGCAACGTAGCCGTTGCACAGATCGAGGTTGCACAGGACAGCTTTGATACCCACGCATACCTCAACGAGCTGCGTCACGGCAATGACACCAAGGAAAGTGAGGAATTCCATCGCCGTCTTGACCGTTACCGTGAACGCTATCTCTTCCCTGAAAATCAATCTGCGGAGGATTTTGACAAATGATCTATATTGTTGAAGACGATGCCGCCATCCGGGAGCTGGAACAGTATGCCCTGCAGTCCAGCGGATACGAAGTGACCAGCTTTGAAAGCTCTGAGCTGTTCTGGCAGGCCATGCACGCTGCAGAGCCGGAACTGGTGATCTTAGACGTGATGCTGCCCGGTGAGGACGGTTTTTCCATCCTGAAAAAGCTGCGCAACACCCCTTCCCTGCGCAGGCTGCCCGTCATCATGGTGACTGCAAAATCCAGTGAGCTGGACACCGTGCGCGGGCTGGACTGCGGTGCCGATGATTACATCTCAAAGCCTTTTGGCATCATGGAATTTTTGAGCCGGGTGCGCGCCGCCTTGCGCCGCTCGGCTCCGGAAGCACGTCCCAACGTACTCAGCTTTCACGAGATCCTGCTGGACAATGCCCGTCACAACGTGACTGTGAGCGGAACGCCGGTGGAGCTGACCTACAAGGAGTACAGCCTGCTGCGTTTGCTGCTGGAGAACACCAATCTGGTGGTGACACGCGAGACCATTCTGCAGGTGGTGTGGGGCACCGACATTTCGGTGGAGAGCCGCACTGTGGATATGCATATCCGCACCCTGCGCAAAAAGCTGGGGGATGCCGGCAAATACATCTGCACTGTGCGCAAGGTGGGTTACAAGCTGACCGATGAAGAGGAGGCCGGTGAAGAATGAAGCTGCGCAGCATGGAAGAAAAGATCAGCTACCGCCTGTTCCTGATGGGCTTCCTCGGTCTGCTGTTCACGGCGGCGCTTTGCATCTTTGTTTTTCACAAGGCATTCACGGCTCAGGCATGGACCAGCCTTGAGCGGGAAGCCGATCTGGCAAGCGCCGGTTATGATCTGGTGCAGGACCCGCAGCAGCTTTCGTTCTTTGTTACCAATGATCTGCGCATCACCCTGATCTCGCAGGACGGCAGCGTGCTGTTTGAATCTGCTACCGATCAGCCCATGGAGAACCATCTCTCCCGCCCGGAGATCCGTCAGGCCATGACCGAAGGTGTGGGCCGGGACATCCGCGATTCCCAGACCATGGGCTACGAGACCTATTACTATGCCGTACTGCTGCCCAACGGTGAGATTTTGCGCATGGCACAGGATGCAGAAACGGTCTGGTCTATTTATGATTCGACCCTGCCTGCCATCGTGCTGAGCTGCGTTGCACTCATGCTGGCCGCCGCTGTGCTGGCAGCTCTGCTCACCCGTGCATTGGTCTCCCCTGTGCTGAGCATGACCGAAGATCTGGATCATATTCAGGACAATGTTCCCTATAAGGAGCTTGTCCCCTTTGCCGAAAGCATCCACTCTGACCGCATCCTCCGTGAGAACAATGAAAAGATGCGGCAGGAGTTTACTGCCAATGTCAGTCATGAGCTGAAAACCCCGCTGACCAGTATTTCCGGCTATGCGGAGCTGATCGAGACCGGCATTGCAAAGCCTGAGGATGTGCCGGGCTTTGCCCAGAAGATCCATGTGGAGGCCAGCCGTATGATCCAGCTGGTGAACGATATCCTGCAGCTTTCCAGTCTGGACAACGCCAGCGAAGCCGGTTCTGAGCCGGAGATGGAGACAGTGGATCTGCTTACCGTTGCCAAGGACTGCGTAGAGCGCCAGAAGCTGAATGCCCGCCGGGCTTACATCTCGCTGAACTGTCTGGGCGAAAGTGCTCTTGTGCACGGCAACCGTGCCCTGCTGGACGAGCTATGCCAGAACCTGTGCGATAATGCGATCCGTTATAATCGTCCCGGCGGTAAGGTACAGATCACCACAGCCTGCAGCCGCGACGGACACTGCACCCTGACTGTGGCCGATAACGGCATCGGCATCCCGAAAGAAGCACAGTCCAGCGTGTTTGAGCGCTTCTATCGTGTGGATAAGAGCCGCAGCAAGGCTACCGGCGGTACCGGTCTGGGCCTTGCCATCGTCAAGCATATCGCGCGCATCCACAACGCACGCATCAAACTGGAAAGTCAGGTGGATGTGGGCACTACCATTACTGTCACCTTCCCCACTGCCAACTGAATCACATCGGTAAAAATTTCACGTCTGCCTGCAATTGCGGGCAGGCGTTTTTTATTGTGATCTTTTCTCTGCCCACACCGTTCTGCAATGCACTGCGCTGCTGCAGATGCACAAGGTCGATGCCCTGCTGCCAGAAAGACTGCACCGTCTGCGTGCACAGTTCTGCCAGCTGTTCGCACTGTGCGGCGCTGGGCTGCGGCGTATCATAGCTGCGCTGACAGTCCAGCCGCAGACTGGCAGTTTCTTCCTGCAGGGTGACAGACACGCTGCATCGGCGGACCGTTACCGGCTCACCTTCCAGCCAGAACGTATGCACGCCGCCCATTTCCAGCAAAAGCCGCGCTGTTTCCGCCTGCCGGGCCTCCAGCTCAATGCTGTTTTCCACTCGCCAGAGGATGCTTGTATCTGCAAGTGCCACTTCCTGTTTCTCTGCCCGCAGCTGCGGCAGAAGCATTCCGTCCTGATACTGGTAAAGCCTCGGCATCTGGTCTGCGCACTGCTTGAGCTGCTCAAGCAGTTTGTTCGGAAATTCCTGCTTTTCTGCTGGAAGTTCCTCCAAAAATCCATCGTCCATTTCCAGCACAGAAACTTTTGCCGATACCCTGCCCTGCCTGTTTTCCAGCACCGTACGCTCATACGCTGCAAGCAGCTCTGCCGATGCATCCTGATCGATCAGCAGATAATCGCACAGGCGGTAATCCGCCTTTTGCGGCAGTTGCTTTTGAGCCGCCGCCAGCGCTTTTGCCAGCGTGTCCGCCTGCGCCAACTGCAGCTGCACAGCACCAGAAGCCTCGGATGCATCGGCGGCGGCTTCCGGAGCCTGATACAGCAGCCCTACGGTGATGGACTGTTCCTTCTGAGCAAGATACAGCGCACGAACCATGCTTTTTTCGGTGGTCTCGCAGCGCAGAAAAATCAGGCACCACCCGATCAAAAGCACCGCACTGAGAGAGCGCAGTTTCTTCTGCTTCATTTTACCGCTCCTTTCCCGCACTGCACCGCGCGCTGCCACACGGTACGCACTGCCGCGCAGAGAAAGCCGGTGCGGAAGATCGCGCAGGTGAGCCAGATGAGCAAAAGCAGCGCATCCATGCGGGAGAAAACATCTGCGCTCCATGCCCGCAGCAGCTCCTGTGCCGGGTAATCCGCTGCGCCAAATACGAGGCACATCCCGGCAGTAAGACCCGCCTGTACCAGAAAGGTGAGCCATGGCAGCCAGGACATGCTGCGCGGATCTTCATAACCTGCAAGAAGCGGCCAGAACAAATACTCCGCATACAGCGGAACACGCGGCCAGCGGGCCAGTTGCACAGCATCTGCCGTCAGCAGGTGCGCCCAGTCCATCTGCCCGGCAAGCCCTGTCAGACAGACCAGCCCACCCAGCAGCACGAACCACCACAGCACCCGTGCCGGAGCATCCCAGCCGGAAGGCGGAATACACCACCCTGCCCAGAGCAAAAGCGGCAGCAGGCCGATCAGCGCCATGGAGCGGAACTCCTGCTGGCAGATGTTCTGGGCCTGCATTACGGTTCCAAACAACTCTGCCAGAAACCATGCTCCTGCGGAAAACAGCCAGACCCACTGCATGGCTGCCCGCTGCCAGCAGGCAGAGAACACCCCACTGATGCATGTGAGCAAAAGAGCCTGAACCGCCCCATGAATGATCATCCCACGCGGAGAGATACCGGTCTGCATTTCTTCTGCCAGCGCAGCTGTCCACACGCTCAGTGCCAGCACGGGAGCAGAAAAGCCTTTCTGTTTTTGTATCATTTTCCCTCCCGTTTCTGCCAGATATTAAAGTCGTGCGCTGAAAGACGGCGGTAGTTGCGGCGGATGATGCCATCCTCTTCCATGGGCCGCTGCGGGAACGGATGCGCCGCCAGATATGGCACCTGCAGGCAGGCTGTGCCGGAAAGACTGAGCAGAACTGCAAAAAAAGCCCCCGCAAGGCCCACCGGCCCGGCAAGACCTGCAGCCAGCACCACACCCAGACGCAGCAGCGTAGCAGGCTCGTACAAAGAGGGCGTGACGAACACCGCGATGGCCGTGATGCTTGCCACAAAGATCACCGGCGTGCTCATAAGCCCGGTGGCAATGGCAGCATCGCCGATGATCAACGCGGACACCAGACTGACCGAATGCCCCAGCGACTGCGGCATCCGCAGACCTGCTTCCCGGATGACCTCCAAAATGAGTATGACCAGCAGCATTTCCGCAAACAGCGGCAGCGGTGTGGCCTTCTCCGCCGCTTCGATCTTGTACAGAAGCTGCGGTGGGATCAGCTCCGGCAGGTAGACCGCCAGACAGACGAACACACCCGGCAGAAATACTGTGAGGTAGAACGAAACATATTTGAGGATGCGCAGAAAAGAGGAAAACACGGCGGTGGATGCATAATCGTCCAAGCACTCAAAATTTTCGCAGAAAAGAGCCGGAAGCACCATGGCAGAGGGACTTCCGTTAACCAGCACCACGATCTTGCCCTCACAGATCTTTGCCGCCGCCACGGCAGGCCGCTCGGTGTAGCTTACCGGCGTGAACAGCCGCGCCCTGCCCGGCAGCAGCCACGGCACAAAGTAACTGGAATCCAGCAAAAGCTCCGGCTTTGCAGCGGCAAGCGCTTTGCGCACACGGATCACCATGGCGGAGTCTGCCCTGTTTTTGCAGTAGCAGATGGCGTATTCCGTTTGCATTTCGGTATCGGCCTGCGCCACCTCCTGCACCAGATGTTCGGTACGGATGAGCCGCCGCAGCAGGCTCAGATTGACCCGCAGCAGGTCGGCAAAACCTTCGCGGGAGCCGCGCAGATTACCTTCCCCAGAAGGCTCGTCTACCGAGCGGAACTTCAGTCCCTGCACCGAGAAGGCAATGCCCTTTGCACAGCCGTCCAGCAGTAAGACCGCCATGCCTGCCGTCATTCGTTTGATCAGATCAGCCAGATCTGTTACCGGCTCACTTTCTGCCGGAAAGGCTGAGCCGTGCAGGATCAGCTCAAAGACCTGCGGCCCGGTGCAACGCTGGCCTGCCTGCTGCGGCGGTGCCTGACGGCTGGCCGCATCCAGTAAAAGCTCCCACAAAGAATCCAGACTTGCCATGCCGTCAAACAGCAGGATGCTTCCCCTGCAATGATAAATCGTGATCTCCTTGGCATAATAATCCGCAGAGGTGCCAAACATTTTGTCCAGCACCGCAAGATTTGCCGCAAGGCTCTGTGATAACTGCCGCATCCAACCACTCCTTTGCACAGCAGTATGCCCGGCTGCAGCGGCATCCATTCCGCCAGAAACGACAGGAGGTCTTGTTACTTGAAGCTTCTGATCTGCCGCACGATCATCATTTATCTGTGCGTTCTGTTTGCCATGCGGCTGATGGGCAAACGCCAGCTGGGCGAACTGCAGCCCGAAGAACTGGTGTCCACCATTCTCATTTCCAATCTGGCATCCATCTCCATTGAATCGGAAGAGGTGCCCATCACATCCAGCCTGATCCCGCTGTTTCTCATTGCAGCGCTGGAGCTGCTGGGCTCCGTGCTGAGCTTCCGCAGCCAGAAATTCTTCAACTTTCTCTCCGGCAGACCCAAAACGGTGATCTTGGACGGGCAGATCGATCAGAAAGCCTTGCGGATGCTGCGGCTGACTACAGCTGACCTGATGGAAGCGCTGCGCGGTAAAAATATTTTTGACCCACGGGAGGTCTCCTACGCGGTGATCGAGACGAACGGCACCCTTTCGGCAGCACTGCGGCCAGAAAAAGAGCCAGCCCGTCTTGCTGACCTGCAGCTGAAGGTGACCCATACCAACGCCACCATTCCCTTTGTGCTGGACGGACAGGTGCTGGAAGACAACCTGCGCTGGTGCGGCAAGGACCGCGCGTGGCTGGAATGCACGGCGCAGGCCAACACCCTGCTGCCGGAAGAAATTTTGCTGCTGATCGGCAACGAGACCGAGGATTATTTTTTGCTAAAAAAAGAGAACCGCCGTGCCGGCGGCTCCCATTGAGGTGAGCGGATGAAGCGGATCTATGCATGTATCGCCATTGTGGCCGTACTGCTGAGCGTGGCCTTTTACAGCAGCTGGAAGGTGCAGAGTTTTGCGGATGTGATCTCGGCAGACCTTGACACCGCCGCCGAAGCCATCCGCAATGCCGACTACCCTGCCGCCCGGCAGGCGCTTGCTGATGGTGCCGACCGGTGCGACCAAATGCGCACCAAAATGAACCACCTGCTGCGCACCGCAGATTTTACCGAGCTGGAAGCTGCACTGCGGGCGGCGGACGGACACCTGGAAATGGGTGCCCCAGAGGAAGCCTTTGGTGAGCTGCGCCGCGCACAGGTACAGGTGGAAACACTGGAATGGCTCTCGCACCGGCTGGTATAAACAAAAACACCGGCCCTGCCCCATTGGGCGAAAGCCGGTGTTCTGATGCAAATTATTTCTGTGGTTCCTTGCGGTCGCCCATCAGCTTTTTCAGCTCATTGAAAAAACTTTCCACGTCTGCAAACTGACGGTAGACCGATGCAAAGCGAACATATGCCACTTCGTCGATCTTTTTCAGTTCCTGCATGGTCAGCTCACCGATGCGCACGCTGGGGATCTCACGGTCGTAGGAGCTGAGCAGCGTCTGCTCAATGCTGCTTACCGCACGCTCCAGCGATTCGTAGCTGACCGGCCGCTTGGCGCAGGCACGCACCATGGCGTTGAGCAGCTTCTGCCGGTCGAACGGCTCACGGGAGCTGTCCTTTTTGATGACCACAAGCGGAACAGTCTCCACGACCTCATAGGTCGTAAAGCGCATATGGCAGCTCAGGCATTCGCGGCGGCGGCGGATGCGCTCGCTGTCTTCGGTGGGGCGGGAATCGATCACTTTGGATTCCTCGGCTCCGCAATAGGGACACTTCATGTTCTGTTCCTCCTGTCCGGTCTGACCGGGCTGTGTTTTTAGGCTTTGGTCTTGGGCTTGCGCTCACTCCACAGCACCCACGCAGAGGTGGAAACGCACAGCGAAGTGTACACGCCGCTGATCATGCCCATCATCAGCGGGAATGCAAAGGTAAAGATGCTGTCCAGACCATACAGCTTTGCCACGATGCACATAACGCCCAGCGCCATCACCGTGGTAATGGTGGTGATCAGGGTGCGGCGGGCGGACTGGTTCACCGAGTGGTTCACCAGCTCTTCAAAGGATGCCTTTTTGCCCATCAGGGTGCGGTTCTCGCGGATACGATCGTAGACCACAACGGTATCGTTGATGGAGTAGCCAAGGATGGTAAGCATGGCGGCAATGAAGTTGCCATCCAGCGCGGTGCGCAGCAGCACGAAGGTGCCAAACACCACCATCAGGTCGTTCACAAGCGCCAGCACTGCCATCATGCCGCCGGTCAGGCCACCGATATTCTTGAAGCGCAGGGCGATGTACAGCAGGATCAGCACCAGTGCAAACACCACGGCAACCAGACTCTTCTGCAGGAACTTGGTGCCCATGGCAGCGCTGACGTTGCTTAGCGACAGCTGTTCAAAATTGTTGTCCGGGCAGCTTTCGTTCAGGCTGTCCAGCAGCTTAGCCACCTGCTCGGTAGTCACTGTTTCGGTACCGGGCATCGAGATTTTCAGGGTTTGGCCACCGGTAGCAACATTCTCGCCGGTCTGCAGGGTCAGGCCGTTATTCTCCAATGCAGAGGATGCAACCTTCTGCACATCCGACATGGTAAAGCTGCCCTCGTAGCTCAGGGTGATCATGGCACCGCCGGTAAACTCGGTATCCAGATGGACACCCAAAACCACAGCGCACAGCACGATGGCTGCCATCAGGCAGGAGGAGATCGTCAGGAAGCGCTTGCGCAGGCCCACAAAGTCGATGGACTTCTTCTCGGTTTTTTCCTTGCCGGGCTTTTCAGCGCCGTAAAGCCAAGGGTTGCGCAGTGCCTTGATGGATGCCGCACCGCGGATCATCACACGGGTAGCAAACACGCCAAACACAAAGTTCAGCAGCACGCCGGTGAGCAGCGTGTAACCGAAGGCATAAATAGTGCCTGCGGTGGAGGGGCCAAAGGCAAAGAACACAAAGTGGAGTGCCTTTGCAAACATGCCGTCCGAGGGGCCAAAGGCACCCATCAGCACGATGGCCACGATGACGATGGTCACGTTGCCGTCAACGATGGGGGTCAGGCCGCGGGCAAAACCGCTCTTGAGTGCGCCATCCAGAGACTTGCCGTTTTTCAGCTCTTCCTTGATGCGTTCTGCCGTGATAACATTGGCATCCACGCCCATGCCGATGGCAAGGATGATGCCTGCGATGCCGGGCAGGGTCATGGTAAAGCTTTCAAACACCGGGAAGTAGCCGGAAACGAACGCCAGCGTTGCTGCCACCTGACCAGCCAGTGCAATACATGCAAGGAAGCCCGGCAGACGGTACAGCATCGTCATGAACACCACGATCAGTGCAAAGGCGATCAGGCCAGCCAAAACCATGGCGCTCAGGCTGTTCTCGCCCAGGCTGGGGCTGACGGTGGAATAGCTGTCCACCGTCAGTGCAAAGGGCAGTGCGCCGGAGTTGATCTGGCGGGCCATCTTGACGACCTGCTCCTGCGTGAAAGGATTGGAAGCCGAGCTTGTAATGATGGCAGAGCCATCGGTAATAGCGGTGTTGACCGTAGCCGTGCTCACGTTTTCATCGTCCAGCCAGATGCTGATGGTGCCGCCTGATGCAGCCAGCTTTGTGGTAGCATCGCCAAATGCCTTGGCACCGTCCTCTGTAAATTTGAGGGAGACGAAATATTCCGAAGCGCCGCCATTGCTGACGGGGCCATACTGAGCTGCGGCGCTCTCGATCATGGAGCCGTCCAGGATCAGCTCACCGTCCGCACTGCTTCCCTCGCGGAAGGTCAGATAGGCGGTGGTGCCGATCTCATCGATCGCAGCTTCCGGGTCAAAATCTGTCTCACCGGACTGCCACGGGAACTCCAGGATCAGGCTGTCGGAATTGTTGTCCACATACAGCTCGTAGTCGGTCACATTCAGCGCCACGAGACGGTTCTCAATGACGAGCTGGGCTGCTTCCAGCTGTTCTTCGGTAGCATCGTAGCCATCCGACGGCACAAAGGTGACGTTGACACCGCCCTTGATATCCACACCGAAGCGGATATCCTTTGCACCTTTGATGTAGGTCGTGGTCGTATCGCCGTACTTGGCATACACACCGAAGAACGCAGTATACACAAATACCACGATCAACAGCACTGTGGCGATCAGATGCCATGCTTTGCCTTTTGTTTTCATAAAATTCAGAGAACCTCCAAAAGCAGCAGTTCTTGCAGCTGCCGCCCGTATTCTAGCGCGGACCGCCTGCTTCGGCGGGCCTTATCATTTCCGCAAGGGGGCCGTCGTGCCGGCTTTCTTGCGACAAAACTCCCCTGACGGCCCAGATGGGCCGCACAGAGGAGATAAAATCAAAAAATGTTAGTCTGCCTTGTCAGCCAGCAGTTTTTCTGCCACAGCCAGACGCACACAGATGCACAGCAGTTCGGAAGCGGTTTCCACCTCGTCCAGACTGGGATAGGTGGGCGCAATGCGCAGGTGAGAATCCTCGGGGTCCTTGTGATAGGGATATGCAGAACCGGCACCGGTCAGGGTCAGGCCCGCATCCTTGCACAGACCCGCCACGCGCTTTGCACAGCCGGGCATCACATACAGGCTGATGAAGTAGCCGCCCTTGGGGTCCGTCCAGTGGGCAATATCCCCGCAGGGGATGAGGTTGTTCTTGAATGCGGTCTTGACGGCATCAAAGCAGGGCACCAGACGACGACGGTGCTTTGCCATGTGGGCCAGCACACCTTCCTTGTTCTTCAGGAAGCGGACGTGGCGCAGCTGGTTCATCTTGTCGTAGCTGATGATCATGACCGAGAAGCGCTTGCAGATATACTTCATGCTGCTCTCGCTGCAGGCAATGGCAGAGACACCTGCGCCCGGGAAGGTGATCTTGCTGGTGGAAGTGAACATGAACACACGGTTTTCGTTGCCGTACTTCTTGCTCTCGTTCAGCAGCACCGGAGTCTCGATGATCTCATCGGTCAGGTGATGGACGATATAGGCTTCATCCCAGAAGATCTTGAAATCAGGCGCAGCGGTCTTCATCTTGGCAAAACGCTCGATGGTCTCATCGCTGTAGGTGTAGCCATCGGGGTTGGAATACTGCGGCACACACCAGATGCCCTTGATGTCAGGATCCTCGGCCACCAGCTTTTCCACAATGTCCATATCCGGGCCATTGGGGGTCATAGGCACGCTGACCAGCTCAAAGCCAAACTCCTCGGTAATAGCAAAGTGACGGTCATAGCCGGGCACCGGGCAGAGGAACTTGCGCTTCTCCACCTGAGACCAGGGGCACGGAGACTCCGGGAAACCGAACACATAGCCGATATTGACGAGGTTATACATCAGCTGCAGGCTGGAGTTGCCGCCCACGAACACTTCCTCCGGCTTTACGCCAAAGACATCCGCAAACAGCACGCGGGCCTCCTGCAGGCCTTCCAGCTCGCCATAGTTGCGGGCATCCGTACCGGCATCGGTGGTATAGTCATTCATCTTCAGCAGGTCCATAGCCAGATCCATCTGGTGAGGACCGGGCTTGCCGCGGGCCATGTTCAGCTTGAGACCCTTGGCCTGAAATTTTTTATACTCTGCTTCGAGCGCTGCCTTTTCGGCAGTGAGTTCATCACGATTCATTGCAAGATAATTTGCCATTGGAAACACACTCCTTTATCGTACTTCCTGTTACCCATAGCGCCAGAGCGGCATTTTGCGGAGCATTCCTGCCAGGGAGCGTTCCCCATGCCATTCCAGACCTTAATATTATAGTACATTTTGCCCTCGGAAACAAGAATAATAAAGCAAAAAGCCCTGCCAAAAGCAAAAAGCTTTTGAAACAGAGCTTGAATGCCGGTTCTTTGCTCCCCTGCTGTACGCTAAAAGCGTCAGCTCAGAGCGACCTGATTTTTATAGCGCTTGCGCACCGCGCCGTATTCCAGATGTGCTTCGCCGCCTTCCACGGTGTCTTCATCCACAGTTACGCGGATGATGGTAGCATCGGTGGGCACCTCGTACATGATGGGCAGCAGAATGCTTTCCATCACGCTGCGCAGGCCGCGGGCACCGGTCTTGCGCTCGATCGTCTTGCGGGCAATGGCGTGGAGTGCTTCATCAGTGAAGTTCAGTTCCACATTATCCATGCTCAGAAGTTCCTTATACTGCTTCACAAGGCTGTTGCGCGGCTCCTTGAGCACGCGAACCAGAGCGTCCTCGTCCAGATCGTCCAGCACGGTAATGACCGGCAGACGGCCGATCAGTTCCGGGATCAGGCCGAACTTGACCAGATCGTGGGGTTCCACCTTGCGCAGCAAAGCCTTCTCCGCTTCGCTGGAATTATCCTTCAGGCTGCTGCCGAAACCCAGTGCGGACTTGTCGGTGCGGCGCAGGATATACTTATCCAAGCCATCAAATGCACCGCCGCAGATGAACAGGATGTTGGTGGTGTCGATCTGGATGAACTCCTGCTGCGGGTGCTTGCGGCCGCCCTGCGGAGGAACATTGCTCACAGTGCCCTCCAAAATCTTCAACAGGGCCTGCTGCACGCCCTCACCGCCCACATCGCGGGTGATGGAGGGGTTCTCACTCTTGCGGGTGATCTTGTCGATCTCGTCGATATAGATAATACCGATCTGTGCCTTCTGCACATCAAAATCCGCTGCTTGGATCAACTTGAGCAGAATGTTTTCCACATCTTCGCCCACATAACCGGCTTCGGTCAGGGTGGTGGCATCGGCAATGGCGAAGGGAACGCCCAGCATTTTTGCCAGAGTCTGTGCCAGCAGGGTCTTGCCCACGCCGGAAGGACCCAGCAGCAGCACGTTGGACTTCTGCAGCTCCACATCGCTGCCCTTGCCGCTGAGGATGCGCTTGTAGTGGTTGTAGACCGAGACGGCCAGCACACGCTTTGCCTCGTCCTGACCGATCACATACTGATCCAAACCTTCCTTGATCTCGGCCGGGGTCAGGATGTTGATATCCAGATCGTCCGCAGGCTGGATGTGTGCACGGTTTGCACCGCGGGCCGGTCGGGCGCTTTTGGGCTGATCCGGCTTGTCGGAAAGCAGGTCGTGGCACAGGCCGATGCATTCGCTGCAGATATTGACACCGGGGCCGATGATCATACGCTCCACTTCGTCCTGATGCTTTCCGCAGAAGCTGCAGACCAGATCCTTTTCGTTTTTGTCTCTGCCGGAATTGTTATTTGCCATAGCTGTTTTTCCTTATCCTGGGTAAATTAAATGTCGGCGGCTCAGCGGTGGGCAATGACCTCATCGATCAGGCCGTATTCCTTTGCCTGCAGTGCGGACATATAGTTGTCGCGCTCAGTATCCAGCTGGATCTTTTCCAGCGGCTGTCCGGTGTACTCGCTGAGCATGCGGTTCATCTTATCGCGGATATACACCATGTGCTCGGCATGGATCTTGATATCGGTGGTCTGGCCGGAAAGGCCGCCGCCCTGCCCGCCGATCAGCGGCTGATGGATCAGAATTTCCGAGTTGGGCAGTGCAAAACGCTTCCCCTTGGTGCCGCTTGCCAGCAGGAAGGCACCCATGGAAGCTGCCATGCCCATGCAGATGGTGGAAACATCGCACTTGATATACTGCATGGTATCGTGGATGGCCATGCCGGCGCTGATGGAGCCGCCGGGGCTGTTGATATACAGGCTGATGTCCTTGTCCGGGTCCTGCCCTTCCAGATACAGCAGCTGTGCCACAACAAGGCTGGCGGAGGTATCGTTGACATCCTCGCTCAGAACGATGATGCGATCGTTCAAAAGACGGGAGAAAATATCATAGGAACGCTCGCCATGGGACGACTGTTCCACAACGTAAGGAACAAAACTCATAAAGTTCGCCTCCTGAAATGGAATATAGTATTTGCAAAATTGACCGATACGGTTTCCCTGCCGGTTCTGCCGTATCGGTCAATTTTTACAACCTTTGATTGAAACCGTGCAGCATACTGCCCGCTTCAAAGGAACACAGGAGCTGATTACTCAGCGTCTGCAGTCTTCTCTTCCTCAGCAGCCTTCTCCACGATGTTTGCGTGGCTCTTGATGAAGTCGATGGCCTTGTTGATGGCCAGATCCTTCTTCAGGTCGTCAACATTGACCAGCTCACGAACCTTGTCCTCTTCCATCTTGTACTGGTCAGCGATGCGCTTGATCTCAGCGGAAACTTCCTCCTCGGAAGCCCCGATGTTCTCAGCAGCAGCAACAGCCTCCAGAGCCAGACGGATCTTGACCTGCTTCTCAGCCTGCGGCATGAAGGAAGCGCGGAACTGCTCCATAGTCTGGCCCATATACTTCAGGTAGTCCTCGAGGCGCAGGCCCTGCTGCTCCACGCGGAATGCGAAGTCGTTGACCATCTCGTCCATGCGGGCATCATACATTGCCTGGGGGATCTCACCCTCCATGCTCTCGATGACCTGATCCACCAGAGCGTTCTCAACAGCCAGATCGTCCTGCTTGTCCAGCTGCTCCTGATTGTTCTTGCGGATGGAAGCCTTGAACTCGTCCAGAGTGTCGTACTCAGAGCAATCCTTAGCCAGCTCGTCATCCAGAGCAGGCAGCTCCTTGTACTTCACTTCGTGCAGCTTGATCTTGAACACAGCAGCCTTGCCAGCCAGTTCGGCAGCCTGATACTCGGTGGGGAAGGTAACGTTCACGTCGAACTCTTCGCCAGCGGAGTGGCCCACGATCTGATCCTCAAAGCCGGGGATGAAGCTGCCGCTGCCCAGAGTCAGGCTGTAGTGCTCAGCCTTGCCGCCCTCGAAAGCCACGCCATCGACGAAGCCCTCGAAGTCGATATCAGCGATGTCGCCGTTCTCAGCAGCGCCCTCACGGGTCAGCTCACGGGCATTGCGCTCCTGCACACGCTTCAGCTCAGCTTCAACAGCCTCGTCAGAAACAGTATGGACAGTCTTTTCAACCGTCAGACCATTGTAGCTGCCAACCTTGACTTCGGGCTTGACAGCGACCTTGACGGTCAGGGTGACACCGTTGGTCTCATCAGCAGAGTCAACAGTGACCTCCGGACGGCCGACCGGCTCAACGCCAGCTTCCTTGACAGCAGCCTCGAAAGCCTCGGGGAACAGCTCATTGATGGCATCATAGGTAAAGACATCAGCGCCGTACATCTTCTCGATCAGAGCGCGGGGAGCCTTGCCCTTACGGAAGCCGGGAACAGCGTACTTCTTGCCTTCCTTCTTGAAAACATCGGCAACAGCCTTCTTGAAAGCCTCTGCGTCGATGGAGAACTGCAGTTCTGCCATGCTCTTCTCGAGCTTTTCACACTTGATGAAATTCATTTGTTTTTCCTCCACTCAAAAATTCTATTGCGCAGGGCAGGAAGTTTTTGCCCTTTGCAACCGCGCACTGCGTCCTGGATGAACTTGCTTTTGCAATATGCGGGGACGCGCGCGCTCAATTGGGTGCAACAATCGCGTCAAAAACTATTATAGCACGCTCCTGACACAATTGCCAGCCCAAATTGTTAATTTTTATTGGTTTTAACGGTTCAATTGATGCGGTACGGGCAAAAACGCAGCCCATCGGCACTGACCAGCTTGTAGTGGATGCCATCCACATCGCCCTGCACCGCATAGCGGATGGCATTGCCGTGCAGATGGCCATAGTAGCAGGTCCTGATGCTGTATTCCTTTAAGGTGGCCACGATCTCCGGCGCACTGGTGCCGGTATACACCGGCGGATAGTGCAGGAACACCAGCTTTTCCAGCCCGGGTTCGGCGGCATCCAGACTCATGCGCAGCCGTCCGATCTCACGGTTCATCACCTTTTCGTCGTGGGCCTCGCCTGCATCAAACAGCCAGCCGCGGGTACCGCACAGTGCATACCCCTCTACACTGTAGGAGTTGTTGTGCAGAATGTGCAGGGTATCAAAGCCTTCTGCTTTGAGGTAGGCATTCATCTTGTTCACGGTAGACCACCAGTAATCGTGGTTGCCCTTCATGATGATCTTCTGCCCGGGCAGGCTCTGCAGAAATTCAAAATCCTTACGGGTATCGGTCAGGCGCATGGCCCAGCTGATATCGCCCGCCAATACAATGGTATCCTCTGGTTTGATGAGCTTGCGCCAGTTTTTCTCAAGGCGCTCCACATAATCATTCCAGCCGGGAAAAATATCCATCGGCTTGGAAGCGCCCAGAGAAAGGTGGGTATCGCCAAGCACAAAAAGTGCCATGTTTTTACTCCTGTTCTAAATGCAGCAGGATGTGTTATTCCTGATAGCCCAGCGCCACCTCGGCGATCTGTGCAGGATCGATCACGGTGTTAAAGCGCTCCGGCTTCTGGCGCAGTGCGGCAAGGCTTGCCGGTGCGGTATGCGCAGAGACTGCTTCCAGCTGCTGCATTGCTTCAAAATCATTTTCCGGGGCGGTGCGGCCCAGTGCTTCCAGCACACTGCGCGGGAACTTGAAGGGAGACGCGGTGGACAGCACCACCATGGGCACGCCCTCGCGCTTTTTCTGCGCTGCCACATGGAACGCAACGGCGGTGTGGGTATCACACAGGTAATTGTCCTTCTCGTAGCGGACACGGATCTCCCCTGCCACTTCTTCCTCACTGCTCCAGCCGCAGGAGAAGTTCTCCTGAATGGCAGCCAGCGTCTCCGGACGCACAGTATAGCTGCCGGTCTCGGCAAGGCTCTTCATCAGGCCCGCCACCTCGGCATCACTGCCGATGACATGGTACAGAAGGCGCTCGAGGTTCGAGGACACAAGAATGTCCATGCTGGGCGAGGTGGTCTTGAAGAACTCCCGCTTTGCGGTGTAGGTGCCGGTGGTGAGGAAATCGGTCAGCACGTTGTTCTCATTGGAAGCGCAGACCAGCTTGCCCACGGGCAGGCCCATGCGCTTTGCATAGTAGCCTGCCAGAATGTCGCCGAAGTTGCCGGTGGGTACGCAGAAGTCCACTTCATCGCCGAAGGTGATCCTGCCCGCCTTGAGCAGCTGGGCATAGGCGGCAAAGTAATAGACGATCTGCGGCACCAGACGGCCCCAGTTGATGGAGTTGGCGCTGGACAGGCGGATGTTCCGCTTGGCAAGCTCTGCTGCAATGGCAGTGTCACCAAAGACCTTCTTCACGCCGGTCTGTGCATCATCAAAGTTGCCGCGCACAGCGTACACTGCCACGTTGGCACCCTCCTGCGTTGCCATCTGCAGGCGCTGGATCTCGCTGGTGCCGCCCGTGGGATAGAACACTGCGATCTCCACGCCCGGGATATCATGGTAGCCGTCCAGAGCTGCCTTGCCGGTATCGCCGCTGGTCGCCACAAGGATCAGGGTCTTTTCCGTGCGGCCCAGATTCTTTTTGGCTTCCACCAGAAGCTTCGGCATCAGCTGCAGAGCATAATCCTTGAATGCACAGGTAGGGCCATGCCACAGCTCTAAGGCATAGGTGTCCCCTTCCACCGGGGCAAGATAGCCTGCCTTGCCGCCAAAGGCCTCTCCGTAGGTCTTGTGGGCAGCTTCAGTCAGGAAATCCTGCGAGTAGTCGGTCAGATACTCTTTGATGACGGCAGCTGCCATGGCCGGGTAGTCCAGCTCACACAGTGCCTTCACATCCACCTGCGGAAAGCTTTCCGGTACAAACAGACCGCCCTCATTGGACAGGCCCTGTGCGATCGCTTCCGAGGAAGTCACTTTGCGGTTTTGGTCTCTGGTACTAAAAAACTGCATTGTTGTTGCTCCTTTTTCGCCGTAGAACGTGCAAAGCACGCTCTTCTGCTGTAGCAGAGAAGCCCTCTGCCCGTACATTTTCCCACCGGGGCCGTTGCTTTACGTGAGGAAAGCGCCCCTTATAATATGTACCATCCAGCGCCCGCTGTCAAGAGGGAACACTTCTGCCACGTCAAATCGTACCGGTGCATCGCTCAGGCCGTTCTGCTGCAGATAATACTGTGCTGCACGGATCAGGCGGCGCTGTTTGGGCCGGTCCACCGCTTCTGCCGGGCTGGCCAGAGAGCCTTCCGCACGGGTCTTGACCTCACAGATGACAATGGTCCCATCCGGCTCCTGCACCACAACATCCAGCTCACCCATCCGGGTGTGGAAGTTGTGTGCCAGCAGCCTGCAGCCCTGCTTCTGATACCAGCGGGCCGCAGCAGCTTCTCCCCTGCGCCCTGTCTCGGCGCGGTTCACTTTCCGTTCTCCGGCCAGTAGCCCTGCTTTTTGAGGAAGCTGCGGCGGTAGAACGGCTGGATGCCGTACTGGGCGATCAGCTCATAGTGGAGCTTGGTCGGGTAGCCCTTGTGCTTTGCCAGCTGATACTGCGGATACTGTCTGTCCAGTTCCAGCATATAGCGGTCACGGCTGACCTTTGCAAGGACGGATGCTGCGCCGATGCTGGCACTGGTGGCATCGCCCTTGACCACCGGCTGTGCCGGGACCAGCAGCCCTGCCGGGGTGCGGTTCCCATCCACGAGAACAAGGTTCGGCACGATGTCCAGCTCTTCCACGGCCTGCTTCATGCCGCCCATGGTGGCGTTGAGGATGTTTTCCCGGTCAATGATCTCCGGCCCCACAAAAACAATTTTGTAGGCCAACGCCTTTTCAATGATCTCATCAAACAGAGCTTCCCGCTTTTTCTCGGTAAGCTTTTTGGAGTCGTTGATGCCAAAGACCGGATTCTCCGGGTTCAGAATACAGGCCGCTACGCACACCGGGCCGCACAGAGGGCCGCGTCCGGCTTCGTCCACGCCTGCAAAGCAGCCATACTGACTGCGTACAGCGGCATCGTACTCATACAGCGGAGCCGAGATCTCCTCGTCGGAACGGCGCTTCATTCGTCATCCTCCTCGGCAAAATCAGCCAGATCATCCCGCTGCGGCGGACGCTCCAACGAGATGCGGCCCCACTTGCAGGCGCGGAACTCGTCCACCAGCATAATGGCGCAGCGCTCGGTGTTTACCTCGCCGCCGCGCACCAGCAGACCGCGCTTGCGGCCGATGGCTTCCATCAGCTCGTAGGGCGGCAGGACCAGCGTTTCGGCATCCAGCTTGTAGCGCTGGGCCACAAGGTCGGGGTAGTTGCGGCGCACCTCGTCCAGCAGGTTCATGGCCAGCTCTTCCACATCCAGAATATCATCCTTGATGGAGCCGATAAAGGCCAGATTGGACGCAATGGTCTTGGAGTCAAACTTCTTCCACAGTACGCCGGGCATATCCAGCAGATCAAATTTGTCGGTGCTGACCCACTGTTTTCCCTTGGTTACGCCCGGGCGGTCTGCCGCCTTGGCGCGGGCAGAGCCTGCAAAGGTGTTGATGAAGGTGGATTTGCCCACATTGGGGATGCCGCACAGCATCACCTGTGTTTTGGCACCGCCCATGCCGCGGTTCTGGCGGCGTTCCAGCAGGCCCGCCAGTTCTTTTTCAATGGCAGCCTTTACCGCATTGGCACCGCCCTTCTGCTTGGCGCTGATGGCCACACAGCCGGCATCTGCCGCACGGAAATACTTGATCCATTCTTCCGTTACAGCCGGGTCTGCCAGATCAGCCTTGTTCAGCGCGTATAGCTTCGGCTTGCGGGCCGTGATGCGCTCGATCTCCGGGTTCAGGCTGGAAAGCGGGATGCGGGCATCCAGCAGCACAAGGCTGGCATCCACGTGCTGGATCTCCTGCTCCATCATGCGCAGAGTCTTGGTCATGTGGCCCGGGAACCACTGAATATTGTACTGGTTTGCAAAGCGGGTATCCATTTCGTTCATTTTACCACCCCAAAATCTGTAAAGGGCATAAAGCACAAAAGCACCCTGCCCAGAATGTCCCGTTCGTCAATGCAGCCCACATAGGTGGAACGGCTGTCCAGTGATTGGTTGCGGTTATCACCCATCACGAACACCGTGCCCTCCGACACTGTGTACGGGAACTGCACATCGTAGCCAAGATAGGTAGGCTCTGCAATGTAGTCCTCCTGCAAGACCTCGCCGTTCACCATGACCATACCGGAATCGTAATCAATGCTGATGGTATCTCCACCTTTGGCGATGACACGCTTGACCAGCGGCTTGCCGTAGGAGGTATAGCTGTCCACAATGACCACGTCACCACGCTGCGGTGTATAGCCTGCTCCCCACACGATGAGCTTATCACCGTTCACCAGTGTGGGCACCATGGAGCTGCCGTCCACCTGAATGATGCGGAAGAAAAACGAAAAGATCAGCACCAGCACCAGCGCTGCCGAGATCAATGCCTCGTACCATTCCAGCAGGTTCTGCCCACGCACGGGCTTTGCCTGTTCCTGTTTTTCCATATCCGGTACACCTCACCTTCTGGTTTTACACTGCTGACCCGATTATACCGCAGCCGACAGGCTCTTCGCAAGAACGGTGCCTGCAAAAAGCCGCATTTTTTCCGAAATTTTGATAAAGAAAAAAGGGACAACAAGGTTGTCCCTTTTCTCCCGTTTCAAATCGGGGATGATCAAATATCGCTCTTGACCTTGGCAGCCTTGCCCGTACGACCACGCAGGTAGAACAGCTTTGCGCGGCGGACCTTGCCCTTGCGGACAACGGTGACCTTCTCAACGAAGGGGCTGTTGATGGGGAAGACACGCTCGATGCCAACACCGTAAGCAACGCGGCGAACGGTGAAGGTCTCAGCAACGCCGCCGTGCTTCTTTGCGATCACAGTGCCCTCAAAGGCCTGGATGCGCTCACGGTCGCCTTCCTTGATACGAACATCAACGCGGACGGTGTCGCCAACGTTGAACTGGGGCTTTTCAGCCTTGATGCTGCCTTCAGAAATAATCTTCAGTGCGTCCATTTTTGAATCCTCCATTTGTTTTTAGACGTTCATACACGGCACTTTACCGTCAGAGGACCGCCCGTTTAATGATATTGTCATTAACCCCGCTGTGGTCTCAGCGGACACTAACGCCTAAATAGGATATCACAAAACCTGCGTGAATGCAAGCGTTCTGACCAAAATAAATGCAAAAATTTTCTGTTTTGCCCAACAGACAGTCTTTCACGCTCCGATCAGACAAACAGCTGCTTATCTGCCGTCAAAAACTTTTTGCGCAGGATGTTGGCGCTGACGGCAGGCAGGCCGAATTTTTCTTCCAGAAAGCCGGTGAGCAGCGAGGGGTTCAGGTTCAGCTCCTGCGCAGCGGGCAGGCACAGCTCAATGTGCACGCTGTCCCCCTCCGTGGTGTACTCCACTTTGGGCAGATGTTCCTTCAACTCAATGATCTTGTTGCCCTTTTTGCCGTGCTTTTCCACCGGGGCGCTTTCCAGCGCGTTGTACGCATCCAGCGCCGCAGCCGCTGCCGCCGGGTAGGTGATGCGATAGCATGCGTAGGCAATGAGGTCCGCCTTCATCTGCACCGGGCCAACGTGCGTGATCACGATGCCTGCGGGCATGATGGCATTGAGGGCCGCTTTCCACTGTTCAAAATCCGGGGCTTCCGCTTCGGTCTTGACGTCCACGCACTCGCACTCACTCTCCTGCCCCAGAGAAAGCGGGCAGGCAAAGGTCATATAGATGTGGGGATTGAAGCCCAGCGTATGCCACACCGGCAGGCCGCTGCGCTTGAGCACACGCTGCATCACCCGCTGCAGGTCCAGCAGGGAAATGTAGGAGGCCTCATTCTTTTTCTCAAACGAGATTCTGACTGTAATCAAAGCAGGGACCTCCTAACAGATGATTTGCGCCGCAGCCGTGGCAGGCACGGTTGCAGGGCTGGGTGGTCTGGGCGGCAAGAGCCTTTTGGTACTCCCGCACCAGATATTCGTGGGTAACACCGTAGTCCATATGGGACCAGGGCGTTACCTCGTCCAGACCAATGGGGCGCTGACAGTAAAATGCCGGGTCGATGCCCAGATCAGCAAAGGTCTGCAGCCAAGTATCGTACTTGAAGCACTCCTCCCAGCCGTCGAAGTAGCAGCCGCGTTTGTAGGCTTCCACAATGACCGGTGCCAGACGGCGGTCGCCCTTGGCGAACACGCCCTCCAGAAAGCTGGTGGTGCTGTCGTGGTAGTTCACCTTGATCTTGCGGCTGCGCACACTTTCCAGCAGGTGCTTCTGCTTGGCGCGCAGCATTTCTTCAGTGTCCATGGGCACGAACTCAAACGGCGTATGGGGCTTGGGCACAAAGCAGGCACAGCTGATGGTCACCTGAACGCCCTTTCCCTTGCCGCGCTTGGGCAGAGAATAGTAAAGATCGACCACCTTCTGCGCCGTCTCTGCGATGCCCTCAATGTCCTCCATGGTCTCAGTGGGCAGGCCCATCATGAAGTAGAGTTTGACCGAGGTATAACCCGCGTTGAATGCGATGGTGCAGGTCTTTTCGATCTCATCCCATGTGACATTCTTGTTGATGACGTTGCGCAGGCGCTGGGTGCCGGCTTCGGCGGCGAAGGTCAGGCCGCTCTTGCGCACCTTGGTGGTCTTTTCAATGAGGCTCTGGGAGAAGTTGTCCACGCGCAGCGAAGGCAGCGACAGACTCACATGCTCCTTGGGTGCCCACTCGTTCAGATCGTCCAGCAGCTCTTCCAGCTGGCCGTGGTCAGAGGTGGACAGGCTGGAAAGGCTCAGTTCTTCATAGCCGGTGTTAGCGCACAGCTCCTGCGCCGCCCTGTTCAGAAGGCCCGCGTCACGCTGGCGCATGGGACGGTACAGAAAGCCCGCCTGACAGAAACGGCAGCCACGCACACAGCCGCGCAGCACCTCGATGCTGGCGCGGTCCTGAATGGCACCCACCATGGGCACCACGAAATTCGTAGGCGGGGCAAACTCGTTCAGGTCCTTGATGATCGCCTTGGTGATGCGCGCTGGGATGCCCGGCTCATTGGGGGTGATGGCCTTGACCCGGCCATCTTCGTAATACTCCACATCGTAGAACGCCGGGATATAGACGCCGGGGATCTTTGCAATGCGCAGCAGCAGTTCCTTTTTGGAAACGCCGCCCTCCTTCTTGGCCTTTTCGATCTCGGCGCAGATGCCGGGCAGCTGGTTTTCGCCCTCACCCAGCTGGACCACATCAAAAAAGTCCGCAATGGGTTCCGCGTTGCAGGCGCAGGGGCCACCCGCCACGATCAGCGGCCAGCTTTCATCGCGATCCTTGGAATAGAACGGGATGCCCGCCAGATCCAGCATAGCCAGAATATTGGTATAGGAAAGCTCGTACTGCAGGGTGAAGCCCACTGCATCAAAAGCGGTGAGCGGGTCCTTGCTCTCCATGGTGTAGAGCGGCAGACCAAGACGCTCCATCTCAGCCTTCATATCCAGCCACGGCATAAAAGCACGCTCGCACCACCAGTTTTCGTGGCTGTTGAGCAGCTCATACAGGATCTTTTCGCCGAGGAAGGACATACCTACCTCATAGGTGTCCGGAAAGCAGAACGCAAAGCGGACATCCACTTTTTCTTTGTCCTTATATACACTGCCGGGTTCTCCGCCGGTATAACGACCAGGCTTCTGTACCCGTCCCAGTGCTTCTTTCAGTTTTGGATCAAACATCGAGTCCTCCAATAAACAGTCCATTTTTACACGTCATTTTATTGTACCCGAAATGAGCTGTTTTTTCAATCATTTCCCTTAAACTTTTTGCCTGCACGCCGCATTTCGCACAGGCAGGATGCCAGCTGCGCCCCATCCAGCGGTGGAACGGGCAGCAGATTGAATCCCCCGGTCAGCAGATTTGCCGCCCAGAAGGCACTGCCGCGGATGGTCAGTTCCTGTTCCAGCCGCAGCGCCCAGATGCCTGCCAGCATGAAATTGACCGCCGGGCCTGCAGCAGCCAGCCAGAAGAGCCGCCCCGGTGAAAGGCCCCGGGCCGGAGCGTCCATCCGCATACAAAAGCCAGTCATGGTCACCTCAATGACCGGAAAGCGGCGCAGAAACACACAATACACCAGAATGTGCCCGCACTCGTGCAGGAACGCCGCCAGCAGCCCCAGCCGCAGAAAGCCGCTTGCATCAAAGTAGAGTAGAAAATACAGTGCGCTACACAAAAGCAGCGGGTCGCGGAACACCAGCGGCCCCAGCTGCCGGGAATCATGCAGCTTCATGAGGAAAGGCCCAGCGCATCCGCCGGGTCACAGGCTGTTCCCTGCCGGTACAGTTCAAAATGCAGGTGTGCTCCCGTAGCGCGCCCGCTGCGCCCTGCTGCGCCCAGCAGCTGCCCTGCTTCCACCACCTCGCCCGGGCGGACATAGGCGTACTGCAAATGGGCGTAAAGTGACTCGCTGCCATCTGTATGAAGAACACGCAGACAGGTGCCATAGCTTGTGCTGCGGTATGCCTGCACCACCGCACCGCCTTCCGCAGCAAGCACTTCTGTTCCCTCTGCACAGGCAAGATCAATGCCCTTATGGAACGTCCTTTCCCCGGTAAAAGGATCCTGCCGCCAGCCGTATCCGTCCGAAACACGGTACTGTGTGGTGTCCAGCGGGAAACAGAGCTTCCCCGTTTTTTTCTGCGCCCGCACCGGAAGCACCAAGCACACCAGCAGTCCGGCTAAAACTGCCAGAAAAATCACCCTCCGTCTGGGCTGCTCCCTGCCGTGCCCGGCTCGTCCCCATCGCTTTGCCCGCACCTTCTGCCTCCCGCCTTCCGTTTGCTTTTTATTTATGCAGGCAAACACGCAAAAAGACCCGGCAGTGGGTTTGCTCTGTCGGGTCTTGCAAATATTATCTGCGTAACTTGAAAAAATCCAAAATCCGTTTCAGGCGGCTTCTGGGGGCGGGTGTCTCCACCACCACCGGCTTTATCGGCTTGGCTGCAGGGGCAGGCTGCGGCTCTGTACGCTTTTTATGATTGACCATCTGTTCCAGCTGGTCAAAGCGGTCGCCGCTTTCCGGTGCCGCAGCAGATTCCGGGTGAGAAACTTCTGCCTGTTTTGCAGCGGGAGCCGCTTCCGTTTTCGCAGGTTCTGGCTTTGCTGCTTCGGCAGAAGGTTCAGGCTGTTTTTCCTGCGCAGCGGCAGAAAGCCTCCAAGGCTCCGGCTGCATCCAGTCATTTTTCAACAGCTCATACATGCCCATCTGGCCGTTCACCAGTGCTTCGCCCTCAGCGGGCTTTACCTTCTGGTAGCTGCCGTCCGGGCGCATCTCGCGGGCATTGACGTTATCCCGCAGCTGCAGCTGCAGAATGTCGGTAAGCTTCCGCACCAGCACGGGATCCTCCACGCGCACGCCCACCTCCACGCGGCACTCGGTGTTGCGGGTGAGGAAATCGCCGGATGCAATATAGATGCGGGTATGTGCACCATCGAAGAAGCTGTAAATGCGGCCATGCTCCAGATAACGACCCACAAGGCTGCGGATATGCAGGTTCTCCGTCTTGCCGGGCACGCCGGCGCGCACGCAGCAGATGCCGCGCACGATCATATCAATGCGCACACCGGCACAGCTGGCTTCCTGCAGCTTGAGGATGATATCCCGGTCGCTGATGGAATTGTTTTTCAGGATCATGGATGCCGGACGGCCCATGCGGGCGGCGGCAATGACACGATCCATCTCTTCCAGCAATACGCTCTTGAAGCGCAGCGGTGCTACCAGCATCCGGTCGCTCTCCTCAGTCAGCTTCTGCACGGCAAGGTTCTGGAACACATTGGAAGCTTCCTCACCAATGCCATGGTCTGCCGTAATGAAGGAATAGTCCGTGTAAAGCTCACTGGTCTTTTCGTTGTAGTTGCCGGTGCCGATCTGGGTGATATAAGAGTAGCCCTCTTTGCTCTTTTTGGTGATAAGGGTCAGCTTGGAGTGCACTTTATAATCATCAAAGCCATAAATGACCGTACAGCCTGCGCTTTCCAGCTGCTTCGACCAGTCGATATTGTTCTGCTCGTCAAAGCGGGCGCGCAGCTCCACCAGCGCCACCACCTCTTTGCCGTTCTCAGCGGCTTCCATCAGCGCCTGCACGATCTGGGACTCCCGCGCCATACGGTACAGTGTCATTTTGATGGAAATGACCTCAGGATCATGGGCAGCCTTTTTGAGCATGGCAATGAAGGGCCGGATGGACTGGTACGGATAGCTGAGCAACACATCGTGCTTCTGCACCTCAGCGGCAAGGTCGTAGTCCGGCGGCGGCAGCATGGGCCGTGCAGCCGGGTAGAACAGTTCCGGCTGACCCTCCGCTTCCATGCGGCCGGTGAGCTTGTAGAAAAAGCTCAGATCCAGCGGGCTTTTCTGCTCGAACACCCGTTTATGGGTGAGCAGCAGACGGTTGCACAGCAGGCGTTCTACCTCCGGGGCCGGGGCAGGCGTGATCTGCAGACGCACCGCAGCCAGCTTGCGGCGGCGCTTGAGCAGCTCGGTCATGATCTCGCGGTAGTCGATATCATGATCCATCATGCCCTCTTTTACGTCGATATCCGCATTGCGGGTAACACGGAAGAGACATTTTTCCTGAATCGTCTCTTTGCCAAAGATGCTGGCCGCAAAGTGCAGCACCAGCTCTTCGGTAAGTGCAAACTGCGTTTCGCCGTCTTTTTTTACAACGTGCATTCGTTCCATCTGGCTGGAAATGGGAATGATGCCAAGGCTCTGCCCTGCCGGGTGTTTTTCCTTGAGCAGAACGCCAAGGTAAATCTCCTTATTGCGCAGGAATGGGAACGGATGGCGGTTATCCACGATCTGCGGGCTGAGGATGGGGAACAGCTCCGTTTGGAAGTACTTCTTCCAGAAGTGCTCGTCCTCCTTGGACAAGTGGTCAAGATCCACCTTGCACCAGCCGCACTCCGCCAGTGCTTCCAGCGCCTTTGCGTAGTATTTATCGCACTCCTCCTGCAGCTGTGCCGTTTTGGGCATGATGGCAGTCAGCTGTTCCGCCGCGGACATGTTGGTCTTGTTTTCCCTCTTGACCTTTTTGCCCTGTTCCTGTTCCAGATTGGCGCGCTCCTGCAGAGAACCCACGCGCACCATAAAAAACTCGTCCAGATTGGAGCCGTAGATCGCAAGAAATTTGACCCGCTCTGCAAGCGGAACATTTTTATCTTTGCCCAATGCAAGAACGCGCCGGTTGAAATCCAGCCAGCTCAGTTCCCGGTTGATAAAAATGGTATCGTCACTCATAATCATTCCCCTTTTTGCTGCGCCGGGCCGCCGGCTGCGGCTCAGCTCACGGTTGCCATTCCTGCCCAGGAATCCACAATGGTCTGTGTCAGGCCCGGAACATTGGCTGCATCTTCTACCCGTTCAAACGGGCCATTCTGCGTCCGGTAATCCAGAATCGTCTGTGCGCGCTTTTCCCCTACGCCCGGCAGTGTGCACAGCGCAGAGAGATCGGCAGTGTTCAGATCCACCAGCACATACTGTTCCAGCCCGGTCGTATCCGGCAGGACCTGCGGTTCGGCAGCCTGCAGCGGCACGGCAAAGCCAAAGGCCAGCACTGTGCACAAAACCGCCGCCGCCAGCGACAGCGCAAGAAAGAGTTTTTCCTTCTTTTGCAGGACCAGAAGATGCGTTTCTCTCATTGTACCTGACTTTCCTCCAAAAAGAAAGGCTTCTGCGAAAGAATTTGCAGAAGCCTTGCACAAATTTTACGCCAAATTTTCAGCATCCCGCACCATACGGTACAGCACTTCCACTGCAGAACCTGCCGCAGCATCGGTCAAAGTGACCTTTTGGGCAGCAAGACGCAGCTCAGCCGGGGCATCCGCAGCTGCGGTGCTCTGGCTGGAAGCGCGCACCATGTCCAGCATAGGCAGCCCTCCGGCAAGTACCAGCACATCTTCCGGGTCGATGCCCACCGGCATACACACGGCATCCAGCATTTCACGGCCAGAGACGGTTCTGGGGGTCAGGATCAGCGTATCCGCTGCGGCACGCTCGCCCAGCAGCACCGCTGTGCGGTCGCCCAGAGATTTTTCCAGCAGCGAGATCATGGGCACTGCCTTGCTGTCCTGATACAGCAGCACCCGCAGCACTTCTTCCCCCTTGATGTCTGCCGCGTTTGCCAGCAGATAAGGGGTCCATTCCTGCCGCAGATGACGCTCCAATGCCTCGCTCATGCGCAGCACGCGGGTGGTACCGTCGGTCATCTGCAGGGCAATGCCCACGCCCTCTGCCACCGGCAGGCGGGCGAACAGGTCGGCATCCTGCCCGGCAAAGGTGCACAGCGGCTGGCGGGTGCCATCGGCAAAATGGTAGGCCATGGCACCGCCGCATACCAGCGCAGGAGCGCTGAGCCGCACACTGCCCAGAATGGACCGCACTGCCCGCGGCGTGCGCTGGGAAAACACCGTAAAACGTCCGCCGCGGCGGACGAACAGCTGCAGCACATCCCGCACCACCTGCGTCAGGTTGCCGTCGGTACCCAAAAGCAGATGGTCCAGATCACACAGTACAAGCGTTGAAGAAAGATGGTTCATACCGTTCCCCTCCTGAGCGTTGCAAGAAAACGAGTGAAGTATTCCGGCAATTCCGAATCGAACCGCAGATGTTCGCCGGTGATCGGGTGCACAAAGCCAAGCGTTTTGGCGTGCAGGCACTGGCCGTGCAGGCTGGTGATGCAATTGTGCGGGCCATACACCGGGTCGCCCGCCACCGGGTGCTGGATGGATGCCATGTGCACGCGGATCTGATGGGTGCGGCCGGTCTTCAGGCGGCATTCCAGCATGGTAAAGTTGTTCAACCGTTCCAGCACCTGATAGCCGGTATAGGCATATTTGGTGTGCGGCTCACTGGCCGGGTAGACCGCCATCTTTTTGCGGTCGGTCTTGCTGCGGCCCAGATTGCTTTCCACAAAGCCCTCATCTTGTGCAAAGCCGCCGTACACGATGGTGCGATACGCGCGCTCCACACTGTGCACCGCCATCTGCTGGGAAAGGCCGATGTGCGTTGCATCGTCCTTTGCCACCACCAGCAGGCCGCTGGTGTCCTTATCGATGCGGTGCACGATGCCGGGGCGAATCTCGCCGCCGATACCGGACAGGCTTCCCTTGCAGTGCCACAGCAGCGCGTTCACCAGCGTGCCGTCCGGGTTGCCGGGAGCCGGGTGCACCACCATGCCTTTGGGCTTGTTGACCACCAGCAGATGCTCGTCCTCATAGACGATTTCCAGCGGGATGTCCTGCGGCACGGCCTCAATGGGCTTTGCGTCCGGAATTTCCAAAAGGATGGTGTCGCCCGCCTTGAGCTTCAGGCTTTTGGCGACCAGCTTGCCGTTGCACAACACATGACCGTCGGCCACCAGCGCCTGCAGAGCAGACCGGGAAAGGCCGGTGTCCTCGCCGCTCAGAAAGCGGTCGATGCGCTGGCCTGCCGTCTCCTGCTCCACCACAAATTCACGCTGTTCCATGGCTCACTGCTCCTTCGGGGACTGCCCGTTCTCAGCGTGCAGCTCTTCCAGAAAAATTACCAGCACCCAGAGGCCCACGCCCACACACACGCAGATATCCGCAAAATTGAACACCGCAAACTGCATGAACAGCAGATTGATGTAGTCCACCACCTCGCCGTTGAGCACACGGTCGATCAGGTTGCCGACACCGCCGGCAAGGATCAGCAGCAGTGCGGCCTGCTGCAGGTATCTGCCGCGGCTGCGGAAGAACAGCCCGTAGGCCACAAGGATCAGCGCTATGCTGGTAGCGATGATGAGGAACAGCTGCTTGCCGCTGAGCAGGCTGAACGCCATGCCCGGGTTGAGCACGAACCGCAGCTCCACCACATGGGGGATCAGCGGCATTGCACCAACGGGCTGCAGCACATTTGTGGCCCACAGCTTGATGACCTGATCGATGCCAATGAGTGCCGCAGCCGCGAGCAGATTAAAAACAACAAATGCCATAGGATACTCCCAAAATCATTCAGTATAAAAAACGGCGCTCCCCGGTATAAGGGAGCGCCGCCCTTTAAAACATTGTTTTATGCGGAACGCTTAGGCTTCCACAACGCTGGCGCAGCGTGCGCACAGGGTGGGATGTGCGGCATGGCTGCCGATGGAAGAAGAATACTTCCAGCAGCGCTCGCACTTTTCGCCGGTGGCATGTGCAGCAGCAACACCCAGGCCCTCGACAGCACTTGCAGCGCCGCCTTCGCCCTTGACCAGCTCTACCTGAGAGACGATCATCAGGTCGGCCAGCTCGTCCATGGGGATGCTGTTGAGCAGGCTGTACACAGTATCATTGCAGTACAGGGTGACGGCAGCCTCCAGAGAAGCACCGATGACCTTTTCGGCACGGGCCTGCTCCAGAACCTTCTTCACCTCGTCACGGACGGCGATCAGCTGTGCCCACTTTGCCTTGAAGGCTTCATCGGCGGCATACTGGCCGGCCTTGGGCATCTCCTCAAAGACAACGTACTGGTTCATGCCCTCAGTCTTGGGCATGAAGTCCCAGATCTCCTGACTGGTGAAGCACAGGATAGGAGCAATGATCTTGTCCAGAGCCACAAGGATCTTGTACATGGTGGTCTGAGCAGCCTTGCGGCCTGCGCCGTTGGTGCAGTACAGGCGATCCTTGGTCACATCCAGATAGAAATTGGACATTGCAACAACGCAGAAGTTGTACACTGCATGATAGACCTTGTTGAAGTCATACACAGCGTAGCCTGCGCTGGTGTTGACCATCAGGTCATCCAGAGCAGCCAGTGCCCAGCGGTCGATCTCCTGCAGCTGGTCGTCAGCCACACAGTCGGTGTTGGGATCAAAGCCGTCCAAATTGCCCAGAATGAAGCGAGCGGTGTTGCGGATCTTACGGTAAGCCTCGCTCAGCTGCTTGAAGATGTTCTTGCCGGCACGCACATCCACGGTGTAGTCGGAAGAAGCCACCCACAGGCGGATGATGTCAGCGCCGTAGTCCTTGATGATCTCGCTGGGCTCCACGCCGTTGCCGGCGCTCTTGTGCATCTGCTTGCCCTGCTCATCCACGACCCAGCCGTGGCACAGAACAGACTTATAGGGTGCGCAGCCCTTGCTTGCAACGCTGGTCAGCAGGCTGGACTGGAACCAGCCGCGGAACTGGTCGCCGCCCTCCATATACATATCAGCCGGGAAGCGCAGTTCCGGACGCTCCTCCAGCACAGCGGCGTGGGTGGAGCCGGAGTCGAACCAGACGTCCATGATGTCGGTGTCCTTGGTCCACTCGGAAGCACCGCACTTTTCGCACACTTCGCCTGCGGGGATGATCTGCTCGGCTTCGTACTTATACCATGCATCGGAACCTTCCTTGCGGAACAGGTCGCTGACAGCCTTGATGGTGGCATCGGTGATGTGGTAGGTGCCGCACTTCTTGCAATAAAATGCGGGGATGGGCACACCCCAGGTGCGCTGGCGGCTGATGCACCAGTCGTTGCGGTCGCGCACCATGCCCTTCATGCGGTCATGGCCCCAATCCGGCATCCAGGTAACGGTGTCGATGGCCTTGTAGACATCCTCGCGGAACTTTGCGATGGAGCAGAACCACTGTTCCGTTGCACGGAAGATGATGGGGTGATGGCAGCGCCAGCAGTGCGGGTACTGATGCTTGATGTGCACCTGACCCATGACAGCACCGGACTCGGTCAAATCGGCCAGAATGGTCTTGTTGGCAGCCCACACGCGCTGACCTGCATACTTACCGGCCAGCTCGGTCAGATAGCCGCCATCGTCCACGGGGACGGTGATGGGCACCTGCGGATACTTCTGGCAGACGTTGAAGTCGTCCACGCCGTGGCCGCCTGCGGTATGGACACAGCCGGAACCGCTTTCCAGCGTGACGTGATCGCCCAGAATGACCCAGCCCTCCTTGGGCAGGTAGACGTGGTTGTAGCGCATCAGCTCAAACTCGGCACCGGAGACCGGCTCACCCACGATCTCGTAGTTCTCGATGTGGCAGGCATCCATGACGCTCTTGACCAGTTCGGTGGCCATGATGTGGAACTCATCGCCGATCTTGACGAAAGAGTACTCGAACTGGCCGTTCAGGCAGATCGCCTCGTTAGCGGGCAGAGTCCAAGTGGTGGTGGTCCAGATGACGAAGTAGGTCTTGTCCATCGGGATGCCGTGCTTTGCCAGCACACCGTTGGGGTCCTGAGAGACGTGGAAACGCACGAAGATGGAATCGCAGTCGTCCTCGCCGTACTCGATCTCGGCCTCTGCCAGAGCCGTGCGGCAGTCCGGGCACCAGTACACGGGCTTCAGGCCCTTGTAGATGTAGCCCTTCTTTGCCATCTCGCCAAAGATCTCGATCTGGCGTGCCTCGAACTCAGGCTTCAGGGTCAGATACGGATGCTCGAAATCGCCGATAACGCCCAGACGCTTGAACTGGTCGCTCATGATATCGATGTGCTCAGTAGCAAACTTTTCGCAGATCTGGCGCAGTTCCAGCTTGGAAATGTCCTTCTTCTTATCACCGACGGAGGACAGAGCCTTCAGCTCGATGGGCAGGCCGTGGGTATCAAAGCCGGGCACGTAGGGAGCCTGGAAGCCCTCCATGTTCTTGTCGCGGATAATGATATCCTTGATGATCTTGTTCAGGGCAGTACCCATGTGGATATTACCGTTTGCGTACGGAGGGCCGTCGTGCAGGATGAACTGCGGCTTGCCCTCGTTGTGCTTCATGAGCTGATTGTACAGGTCGTTGTCGTCCCAATCCTTCAGCATGACCGGCTCCTTCTTGGGCAGGCCGGCACGCATTTCAAACAGGGTCTTGGGCAGGTTCAGAGTACTATCGTACTGCGATTTGTTCTTAGCCAATGGTTTACACTCTCCTCTATATTTCCTTATGGGGTTGCCTTACTCGCTGAACTTGACACCCTGAAAAGCATCGTAGTCCGGCTCGTCCGGCTTAAAATCAGCAGGAGGCGCGGGCGGCGGGTCCAGCTTGAGCTGGCTCTCATCCTTTGCCCAGAAATCCTCGCTGCTGTCAGCTGCCTTGTCGTCGTCATTTTCAACAACGGCAGCAGGTTCTGCATCTTCCTGTGCGGGCTGTGCAGGCTCTGCTTCCGGCTCCTGCACGTCCGCTGCCTGCGGCTGGGCTGCAGCGGCAGGCTCACTTTCCTCTGCAGCAGGCTCTGCCTGTTCGGCATCCTGTGCAGCCGTTTCCTTCTGGAACTCCGGCAGACGGCTCAGCGACTCCACATGGCTGCGGTACAGGTTGAGCACATCAGACTTGAAGCGGGTCACTTCCAGACGCACGCGGTCATACTCGCGCTCCTCTGCAAGGCGCTTCTCGTTTGCTTCGTTCTCGATCTCGTCTGCACGGTCGTTTGCCTTCTGCAGCAGTTCGTTGGCATCGCGGATGATATCATCACCGCGCAGATTTGCACGATGGATGATCTCTTCTGCTTTCTGGTTTGCTTCGCGGATGACATTTTCGCCCATGCGCTGTGCATTGATCAGCGCGCTCTTGAGCATTTCACCATCTGCCTCAAAGCTCTTCAGTTCATCGTGCAGCTTCTGGTTTTCAGCAGTCAGGTCCGCAATCTGCTTGCGAAGCTGTTCCGCCTGCGCATCGTCTTCCCGCAGCTGTTCTTCCACCTTATCCAGAAAACGGTCTACGTCCTCTGTGCGGTAGCCGCGGAGGTTTTTCTCAAATTGCACAGAACGGACATCCTGCGGAGTCAGCATAGTCATTTCCTCCCGTTGCTTTTAATATTGAAAAAATTCGATGATCGACCGATCTTTTCTGCTTTTTCCGGGCAGTGCAGTCAGGTTGAAGCGGCCCTTGCCGCGCACCGTGAACACATCGCCCTCATATACCTGCGCATGAGGTTTATCCGCCGGCAGGTGGTTGATCTCCACCCTGCCCGCCTCGATCAGTTCCGAAGCCTGTCCTCGGCTGCAGTGCAGCATAGCTGCCAGCACAGCGTCCAGCCGCAGGGACGATACCGTTGCACTGTGCATCTCACGCTCCGCCTGCGGAAACTGCGGCACCTCGTCCAGCGTCAGCAGTTCCGTGGTCAGCTCCGTGTGTCCAGCCTGAAACAGTTCCCGGCAGATCAGCTGTGCTGCCGGTTCCAGCGCAAACACATAAGCTGTGCCCGGCTGATCCTCCGGCAGAACGATATCTCCCAGCGCCTCGCGCCGCAGCTCAAGGCCCATCAGACTGCCCAGGTAATCCTTGTGGGCGGGCAGCACAGCCCCCGCCTGCGCACGGCATTGCAGCCGCACACAGCAGATGGGTGCTTCGCCGCAGCTGTACTCCGGCTCGATACAGAGCACCCTGCGCTCCGCATTCAGCCAGCCGCCCTCAAACCGGAAGCCCTCCTGCACACCGGCACGGCCCAGTGCCGCGCGGGCCAAGTCCTGCTCGCGGTCACTCAGGAAAGCCGAATACCGCGCAATGTCCCGGGAAAAGGCCGTGCGGGCCAAGTCCTCGATATGGCGCATGAGATAGCGTTCTTCATCGGTACGCGCAGGGATGAACCCGCGCGCCGCCTTGGGTTGCGGATCAATAGAACGCGCCATTGTTCTCCAGCTCGTCCAGCAGATCACCCATGATATCCACGTTGTACGGAGTGATGATGAAGGTGCTGTTGGCCACGCGCTTGATCTGGCCATTGTTTGCATATGCAACACCGGACAGGAAGTCCACCAGACGGCGGGACACTTCCTTGTTGGTGGACTCCAGGTTGAGCACCACGGTGCGCTTGTTGTTCAGGTGGTCAGCAATGGTACTGGCATCCTCAAAACGCTCAGGCTTGACCAGAACGACCTTGAGCTGAGTGGTGGCATTGATGTTGACCACCTTGCCGTTCTTCTTGGCACCCTCAACAGGCTCTTCATTTTCGTCGTCAGCACCAAGGCCGATGCCATTGTTATTGTTTACCATCTGGGGGCCATCGTCAATGTACTGATCCTCGTAATCGTCTTCCTGGTCAAACAGACCTTTCTTAATGCTGTCAAGCAAAGACATACAATCTGCTCCTTTCATTCGGGCAGCATGGCGCTGCCTGGCTTTCTTTGCAAAAAGAATGCAAATAATAGCTTTATCTATTATCGGATTTTTTGCCTCAGATGTCAATAACTACAAAAGCTTTCCATCATACAAATTTTGTCCGGAAACGATTATTTCGTCATAAAGCCTCACCTTACTGACCGAGCCCTCGGTCCCTTCGGGCAGAACAAGGATGTAATCGCCGTCCGTGATGAGGGGATGGTCTGCGTCCACCGGGTCGATCCGGCAGAAGCGGGCAATGTTGCCAAGTTTCACGTACACACCGGGAATGTAGTTTTCGCCCTGCGTTTGTGCCTCGGTGCCATCCTCTTTTAAATAGTGCACAGCCGCAGCAGGCACTCGCAGGCCGCTGCGCTCTCCTACCGAGATGCGTGCTGCAGCCCGGTTCAGGCAAAGCACATCGCCATTGATGGAGTTGCAGGCAAGCACAAAGCGGGCAAGGCCGCTGTCCTGATCGATCTCCACCTCGGTGACGGTGGCCTTGAGGCTGTTCTCCACCTGACCCGGGAAGCTGATCTCCACCGCTGTGCTCAGCGGCTTGCCGTTCTGACCCAGCAGCTTTTCGCCCTGCTTTGCAGTGCACACGCCCACATAGCGCCATGTGAACCCTGCCACGATCTTACCGGCGCAGCCGTCCAGTGCCAGCACTGGGTCGGACTGCAGATAGCCCTGCAGCTCCTGTGCATTCAGTGCAAGGATATCATCGGCACTGGCATTGAGCCGTCCGCTGCTGGAAGAGCGCACAAAATAGCCGGTCTGCGGTGCAGTGATCTGCGCCGGGCTGCCCAGCTGCGCCTGCACGCTCTGGGACTGCTGGACCAGCGCAGTGATCTGATCGGTAAAGTTTGCAGCTTCGCCCGTTACCACCCAGAGCTTGTTCTGGGCCAGCAGGTAGGCATTGGCATCATCATCCACCGCTTCATAATCGCTGTCGTCCAGCGTATCCAGCAGGTCATACAGCGCAGAAGAACGTTCTTTTAAAAGGGTATCCAGCTGCAGCGCAGAAGTGTTCTGCGATTTCTGCAGCAGGTCGATCTGATCATTCAGCTGGTTCAACTGCAGGCGCAGCGAAGCCTGCGAAGCGTTGCTGTACACCTCTGCCACTGCGGTGCCCGCTGAAACGCGCTCGCCGTCGGCAGCAAGATATCCAAGGTTTCCGCTGCCTGCCACATAGCTTTCGTCGAACAGCAGAACTCCGTCGGCTTCCACCGTATCCGAAATGACCGCAGGCAGCGCAGTCTCATAAACATTCTGCGGAAACAGGATATGTGCGGCCTGATACACCACATAAATTGCTGCCAGCAGCAGAAACGCGATCAGCACGCCTGCCAGAGTGGTAAGCACATGCGGCGCATGGCGTTCCTTCTGGGTCTCATCCGGCATATCGATCATCCTTTCGCTAAAAATTCGCTCGTTTTGCGGATGGCAGTCTGCACTGCATCCGGTGCACCGGCATCCAGCCAGACCACACCGTCCATATGGCGGAACCAGGTCAGCTGGCGCTTGGCATAGTTGCGGGACGCCTGCTTGAGCTTTTCCGTGCAGGCTTCCAATGGAGCCATCTGCTCAAAATACGGAAAGAACTCCTTGTATCCGATGGCCTGCGCTGCCGTGCGGAAGCTTTCCCGGTTCTGCCAGACATGCTCCGCTTCCTTTATAAGGCCCGCTTCCAGCATTTTGTCCACACGCAGGTCAATGCGGCGGTAAAGTACCGCGCGCTCTGGGAAATCCAGACCAAGGATCAGGCTGCGGTAGGGCCGCTCCGGTGGGAGAGACTCCGCCTTCTGTTCGCTCAGCTTTTTGCCGGTGGCACGATAATGTTCGAGTGCGCGCAGCACCCGCACCTGATTGTTCGGGTGGATAGCCGCAGCAGCTTCCGGATCGGCCTGCTTCAGTTCTTCGTACATGGCAGCACCGCCTTTTGCAGCCAGTTCCGCCGCCAGCTGCTCCCGCAGACCGGCAGGTGCTTTTTCCTCTGTAAAGCGCACCCCATACAGAAAGCTCTGAACATACAGCCCTGTGCCGCCCACAAGGATGGGCAGCTTCTTCCGGGCAGAGATTCCTTCTTCCAGCTTTCCGGCCATGGCGGTAAAGTCTGCCACGCTGAAAGCCTTGTCCGGCGTAAGGATATCCACGCCGTGATGCGGGATACCGCAGGTCTCCTCCGGTGTCACCTTTGCCGTGCCTATGTCCAGACCTTTATAGATCTGCATGGAATCACAGCTGATGACCTCGCCGGAAAAATGTTTTGCAAGTTCTACGCCCAGCGCTGTCTTTCCGGTTGCGGTAGGGCCGACGACGGCCACCACGGGATGTTTATACGATGCGTCCAAACTGCTTTTCCAGCTCCTTCCGGGTCAATTTGAGTACGCAGGGGCGGCCATGCGGGCAGAACGGCGGCACCTCGCCGGAAAGGATCTTTTCGGCCAGCGCCAGCAGTTCCTGCGGCGAGGACTTGTCCCCCGCCTTGATGGCTGCACGGCAGGAGATAGAATGCAGCACCCACTCGGTGTGCTCGTTCAGCGCATCATGGCCGCCCTTGAGCAGCTTATTTGCGATCTCCACCAGCAGGCTTTCGGCATTCTGCGGCTCCACATCTGCGGGCACCGCGCGCAGCACCACGGTATTGCCGCCAAAGTCCGCGATCTCAAGGCCCGCATTTTCCAGCAGAGGAATGTTATCCAGCAGGGCCTGCTTTTCCTCCGCAGCAAGGTCGATGGCAGCAGGCTCCAGCAGCATCTGGCTGGGCACATTGCCATAGTTCGCGGCCAGTTTTTCGTACAGCTGGCGCTCGTGGGCAGCGTGTTTATCGATCAGGCACAGCTCGTCGCCGCGTTCTGCAAGGATATATGTTCTGAACACCTCGCCCACATAGCGCAGCGGTTCCGGCTGATCCGCCGTCGGATCAAAGTTCATCTGCTCCGGCTCGGCCAGTACAGTTTCCTGTTCTGCCGTTTCCGGCGCATCCGGTTCTGTTTCTGCACAGAGTGCACTCTCAGGTTCTTCCTTTGGTGCTTCCTGCGCAGGGTTCCACGCTGCCATATGGTCCTGAGGCGAATGCAGTTTTGTTTCACCAAATTCCGGTTCCACATCCAGCTGTGTTTCACTTGCCGCCGCACGGAACGGCTCTGGTGCCTTTGTCGTTTCCAGCTTCGGGCTGTGAAGGGTCACGAACGGATCCAGCATATCCTCGTTCTGAGCACTGCCTTTCCAGCGCGGCACACTGGGTGCTGTCGGTATTTGCATTGCAGCAGACGGGGCAGGCTGCTGCGGTGCTGCGGCGGGTTTTGCCGGTTCCCAGTGCTGCTGTGGCAGAACGCCCGGGTCTGCCTGTCCCCGAATGATCGCAGAAAGCCCTGTAAAGTTATTATTCTTTACGTCATTTTTGATTATATCAGTGTCTTTTTTTGAATTTCCAGCTTTTTCTTCGTCTTTGTCTGCTTCAAAGGTAAAAAGCCGTTCACCAGTGCCGGGCTGAGCCAATGCCAGCTTGACGGCATGATACACCACATCAAAAACATCATTTTCGCGGGCAAAGCGGGCTTCGATCTTGGCCGGATGCACATTGACATCCACAAGGTCGGCCGGCATTTCCAGCAGCAGAATGCCGCCCGGGAACTTGCCCTGCATCATGGTACCCTTGAATGCCATCTCCATACCGGCCATCATGGTGCGGTTGCGCACATAGCGGCCATTGATGTAAAAATGCTGCATGCTTCGGCTGGCGCGGCAGCTTTTGGGCGGGGTGACCAGACCGGTGATGCGGTACACGCCCTCCTGATTTTTCAGCTCAATGAGGTCCCGGCTGAACTCCCGGCCCAGCACCGCATAGGCTGCACCTCGCAGCTGGCCGTCGCCGGGCGTGACATACTGCAGCTTGCCCTCACGGATGAACTTGACGCTGACTTCCGGGTGGCTGAGCGCTACATGGGTAACTGTATCCGACACAAAGGTGCCCTCGGAGGAGTCCTTTTTGAGGAACTTCATGCGGGCAGGCGTGTTGTAAAACAGATCCTTTACCCGGATGGTGGTGCCCACAGCTCTGGCACCCGGCTCACGGGAGACCTCTTCCCCGCCCTCAATGCGGTAGACCGTGGCAAACTCGTCCACCTCGGTTCGGGTGGTCAGCTCTACACGGGCCACGCTGGCAATGGATGCCAGTGCTTCACCGCGGAAGCCAAGCGTATGGATGTTGGTCAGATCGTCCGGTGTTTCAATTTTGCTGGTGGCGTGGCGGATAAACGCCGTGGAGATATATTCTGCCTCGATGCCGGTGCCGTTATCGCTGATCTCGATCAGCTTGACGCCGCCGGATTCAATGCTGACGGTCACCTGCGTGGCACCGGCATCAATGGAGTTTTCCAGCAGCTCCTTAACAACGGATGCCGGACGCTCGACCACCTCACCGGCTGCGATCAGCTCGGCTGTGTGCTTATCCAGAACATGGATCACTGCCATGGTGTTTTCCCTCCTTGTATGGTCTGGGTCAGGTAGAGCAGTTTCATCTGTTCAGGCTGCCCTTCAGGGTCTTTTTCAGCTCGTAGAGGAAGTTCAAAGCCTCAATGGGGGTGAGTGTTTCCACATCCAGAGCTTCCAGCTTGTCCATCATCTCGCTGGGCACAGCCGGAGAGTTATACTCCTGCAGGGCATCAAAATCCATCTGCTCTACTTTATTTTTAGGTGCAGTTGCTTCCAGCGCGCGCAGCACCTCATGGGCGCGGCGGGTCACACTGCCGGGCAGGCCTGCCAGCTTTGCCACCTCGATGCCGTAGCTGTCATCCGCCGGGCCGCGCACGATGCGGCGCAGGAAGGTGATGTCCTCGCCGCGTTTTTTTACTGCAATATTGTAGTTTTTTACGCCGTCCACACCGCCTTCCAGCTCGGTCAGCTCGTGGTAGTGGGTGGCAAACAGAGTCTTGCAGCCAAGGCCCTTGGCGGGGTCTGCAATGTGCTCCACTACGGCGCGGGCAATGCTCATGCCGTCAAAGGTAGAAGTGCCGCGGCCGATTTCGTCCAGCACCACAAGGCTTTTGGCGGTGGCATTTTTCAGGATCTCCGCTACCTCGGTCATCTCCACCATAAAGGTGGACTGACCGGCAGACAGGTCGTCCGACGCACCGATGCGAGTGAAAATGGCATCCACCACACCCACATGGCAGCTGGAAGCCGGTACAAAGGAGCCGATCTGCGCCATCAGCGCGATCAGTGCATTCTGGCGCATGTACGTAGATTTACCTGCCATGTTGGGGCCGGTGATGATCAGGCAGCGGTCTGCACCACAGTTCAGGGTGGTATCATTGGGTACAAACAGGCTGCCTTTCAGCATCTGCTCCACCACAGGATGGCGGCCCTCGGTGATGATCAACTCGTCACTGTCGTCCACAACGGGGCGGCAGTAGTTGTTTTCCGCTGCCACCTGCGCCAGCGCCGTGAGCACATCCAGCTGGGCCACCGCATTGGCCGTGCGCTGGATGCGGTCCAGCTGAGCGCTGATGCTTTCCAGCAGTTCGCTGAACAGGCGGTGCTCCAGCGTGATGAGCCGTTCGTGGGCACCTAAGATCTTGCTTTCCAGCTCTTTCAGTTCCTGCGTGATGTAGCGTTCGCCGGAAGTCAGGGTCTGCTTGCGGATGTAGGTCTCCGGCACCATGCTCTTATAGGAGTTGCTTACCTCGATGAAGTAGCCAAACACATGGTTATAGCCGATCTTCAGCTTGGGGATGCCGGTCTCCTGCCGCAGGCGGGCTTCCAGCTGCGCCAGAACGCCCTTGGTATTGTCGCGGATGGAACGCAGCTCGTCCACCTCGGCATGGTAGCCTTTGGCAATGACACCGCCATCCTTGAGGGTAGAGGGCGCTTCCGGGTCCACCGCCGCATAAATACGGGCCTTGATGTCCTCCAACGGATCGATCTGTACTGCCAGTTCAGCAAGCTCCGGGCAGCCGCAGGCCTCAGCCAGCCTGCGCAGGCCGGGCAGCCGGTCGCAGGTCTGGGCCAGCGTATAGATCTCCTTGGGTGTGGCAGAGCCGTAAACCGTGCGGGTCATCAGGCGTTCCATATCCGCAATGTAACCCAGCTCTTCGGTCAGGTCGCCGCGGGCCATGGTCTGCTTGACAAGGCTCTCCACAGCGTTCAGGCGGTGGTTGATGAGTGCACTGGAAATAAGCGGCTGTTCGATCCAGCTGCGCAGCATACGCTTGCCCATGGATGTACTGGTCTTATCCAGCACCCAGAGCAGCGTACCCCGCTTTTCGCGGCCGCGCAGCGTCTCGGTCAGCTCCAGATTGGCGCGGGTCACGGGCGAAAGACGCATGAACTGGGCCTTATTATAGGTTATGACCGTTTTCAGACGTTCCACGCCCTTGATCTGGGTATCGTGCAGATATTCCAGCAGTGCCGCCATGGCAAAGCGCACAAGGCCGTCCGCTGCAATGCCGGTGGTCTGCGCCCAGTCGCGGCCAAACTGGTTTTCCAGCGATGCCGCCACAAGGCCCGGTGCATAGCGTTCCTCTTCGATCAGCTCCACCGAACAAGTCATATTCTTTTTGATGTACGCTGTCACCTCGCGGCAGTCCAGCAGCCCCGGATTCATCAGTACTTCGCTGGGATGGTAGCGGCACAGCTCCGTAATGACCGCCGGGGCGATCTTGTCTGCATTCAGCTCTGTGATATGGGCCGTACCGGTAGAGACATCCGCAAAGCACAAACCTGCTTTCTTTCCTTTGAGGAAGATACTGGCAATGTAGTTATTGCGGTCATCCTGCAGCATACTGCTCTCAATGACCGTGCCGGGTGTGACCACGCGGATGATGTCCCGCTTGACAAGGCCCTTGGCCTTGGCCGGGTCTTCCACCTGCTCACAGATGGCTACTTTGTAGCCCTTGGCGATCAGCCGCGCCACATATCCCTCGTAGCTGTGGAAGGGCACACCGCACATGGGTGCCCGCTCTTCCATGCCGCACTGCTTGCCGGTCAGGGTCAGGTCCAGTTCCTTGGATGCCGTCAGGGCATCGTCAAAGAACATCTCATAAAAATCGCCGATGCGGTAAAACAGAATTTCGTCCTTATGTTGTTTTTTGATCTCAAGATATTGCTGCATCATGGGCGACAGCTCTGCCATGGTTTACCCTCTCTCCCGTTCTATGGTTCTGTGCACAAGTTTGCGGCTTGTAACCGCTTTTGCAAACAAAACGCGGTCTGTTTTGCACAGCCGCGTTTTGTTTTTGCCGGTTTTAGTGGCAGCCGCCGCAGGTGGAGCAGCTGCCGGTGCAGGAAGCAGAAGGCTCCTGTACCGTCATGGGATCGCCGCCATTCATGGCAGTGTTGATGATGGCATCGATATAGTTCACGAGGTTCTCGCAGTCACGCTTGGCCTCGTTGTAAGCCACCATGCCCTCGTTGCCCATGATCTGGCCGTACAGGCTGTTCACCTTTTCATTCAGTTCGGCGATGCGGGCATCGTTGCGCTCGCTCTTGCCGATCTCATTGTTCAGATCCATGCGGGCGAGGTTGAACTCGCCGATCAGGTTCTGCAGCTCTTCGTCCTTATCGTTTGCCTTGCGGGTCTGATCCAGAACGAGGTAGCGGCTATCGGTCTGCAGCGCAACGGCTGCGCGCTTGAAAAGATCAATGCAATCCATTTGAATGGTCTCCTTCTTATTTATACGTTCAGGGGCACTGCCCCGGAATCACTCAGGCAAGCTCACCCAGCAGCACAGTCGCCCGTGCGCCCGTGAGATGTACGTTGGCATAGCTGCCCATCAGGGAAGCGTCTGCCGTGAACTCCACCGTCAGGTTGTTGTCCAGACGGCCGGAGAGGGTGCCCTCATTGCGGCCAAAGCCCTCTACCAGTACCTTCACAGTCTGGCCAACCTGCGCCTTGACCAGCGCCATGGCGATCTCGTCCTGCACCTTGAGCAGGCGGGTCATGCGGTCGGTCTTTTCCTTGCGGGGGGTGGGGTCCGGCATATCGGCGGCCTTGGTGCCGGTGCGCTTGGAATAGATAAAGGTGAACAGCTGCATATAGCCCACCTTCTGCACCAGTTCCAGCGTCTTGACAAAGTCCGCTTCGGTCTCGCCGGGGAAGCCAACGATGATGTCACTGGAAAAGGTGATGCCGGGCACCGTTTTGCGAGCGTATTCGATCAGCTCCATGTACTGCTCCACCGTGTAGTGGCGGTTCATCTTCTTCAGCAGTTCATCGGAGCCGCACTGCACCGGCAGGTGCAGGTGCTTGCACAACTTCGGCTGGGCGGCAATGGTGTCGATCAGCTTGTGGCTGGCATCCTTGGGGTGGCTGGTCATAAAGCGGATGTGGTAATCGCCAGGCACCGTGCACAGCAGGTTGAGCAGATCAGAAAAGTCCACCTTTTCTTCCAGACCCTTGCCGTAGCTGTTGACGTTCTGTCCCAGCAATGTGATCTCCTTATAGCCTGCCTCCACAAGACCACGGAACTCGGCAAGGATATCTCCGGGCTTGCGGCTCTTTTCGCGGCCGCGCACATAAGGCACGATGCAATAGGTACAGAAGTTGTCGCAGCCGTACATGATGGGCAGCCATGCGCGGAACTCGCTCTCACGCCGGATGGGGATATTCTCCACGATGACCGGGCGCTGGGCGGGCTCCATCAGCACACGCTTATGCTTCTGCAGCTTCTGGGCAATGAGCTGCGGCAGGGTGTCGATGCCGTCCACGCCAAACACAAGGTCAACGTAAGGATAGCTCTGGCGCAGCTTTTCTACCACGTGCTTCTGGTTGGCCATGCATCCGCACAGGCCGATGATGAGATCATGCTTTTTTTCCTTAAGTCCCTTCAGGGCACCTACGTTGCCGAACACACGCTGCTCGGCATGCTCACGCACGGCGCAGGTGTTGAAGAGGATCAGGTCTGCATCCTCGGGCTTATCGCACAGGCCATAGCCGATGTCCATCAGCACGCCCTTGATCCGCTCGCCGTCGTTCACGTTCTGCTGACAGCCATAGCTGTGCACAAAGGCCAGCGGCGGCGTATCATAGGCCTGCTTTACCAGCTCAGCGGCAATGTTATTATGTTCAAAACTAATGTATTCCAATCAAACCATCCTTCTCCACCGGGCCGAAGTGCCCTGTGCGGCGAAAATCTACTTGCACTTTCTGAAAAGAGCCTTCTCTATAGTATACCCTGTTTATACGCTCCGGGCAAGAGGTTCCGTGCAAATTTTATGGTTCAGTGGGCGTTTTCCTGCGCCTGCTTCTCGCAGCAGGCCTCGCATACGCCGATCAGCACAACAGCGCAGTCCTGCACATGGCCCTTCTGGTTTTTCACCAGTTTCATTACCTGCTTTTCGTCCACCTCGGCATCGGTCACGCTGCCGCACACGGTGCAGTACAGATGGCTGTGCCAGGGCAGCGTGTGGTCAAAGCGGTCAGCCTTGCCTGGAATGGACACCCGGCGCACCCGGCCCGCATCCACCAGACTATTCAGGTTACGGTATACGGTGCCAAGGCTCAGGCCCGGGCATTCCTTGACCGCAGCATCATAAATTTCCTCGGCGGTGGGGTGGTCGCACAGGTTCTGCACCGTCTGCATGACCAGCTCGCGCTGTTTGGAATATCGCATAACTTCTCCTTTGCTTTCTCCTCATACAAAAGGTCTTGTTCAGACGTTCTCTTCGCCCTTGATCTTTGCCCAGTAGGCACGGGCCGCCTGCTCATTTTTGTTATCGCCAAAGGTATAATATTTTACGTCCTTGATGGCATCTGGCAGGTACTGCTGCTCCACCCAGTGGTGGGCGTAATCATGGGTGTATTTGTAATTCTGTCCCTTTACCAGCGCATCCTCACCGTCGTAGTGCTTGTTCTGCAGTTGGCGCGGGATCGGCCCGGTACGGCCCGCCTGCACATCCGCAATGGCCGCGTTGATGGCATCGTGGGCACTGTTGGACTTGGGACTGGTGGCCACCAGAATGACGGCATCTGCCAGCGGGAGCCGTGCTTCCGGCAGGCCCACCATGTTGGCGGCATCAACTGCCGCCTTCACAATGGGGATGATCTGTGGATAGGCAAGGCCCACATCCTCGCAGGCACATACCATCAGGCGACGGCAGGCCGAGGGCAGATCTCCTGCTTCCAGCAGACGGGCCAGATAATGCAGCGCCGCATCCGGGTCGGAGCCGCGCATGGACTTCTGGTAGGCTGACACGATGTCGTAGTGGTCATCGCCCTCCCGGTCATACCGCATGGCAGTGCGGCGGGTGACCTGCTGGATCATTTCCAGCGTAATGTGCTTTTCCCCATCCTCAATGGGAGCTGCCGTCACCGCAAAATCAAGACAGCCCAGCGCCTTGCGCAGGTCGCCGCCTGCGCTCTCGGCAAGGTAGGCACAGGCATCCTCGTCCATGCAGACCTTTGTGCTCTCCCCTTCCGAAAGCTTTTTCAGCGCATTGTGCACCCCACGCTCCACATCCGCCGCCGAAAGCGATTTGAACTCAAACACCGTGCAGCGGGACAGCAGCGCATTATAAATGTAGAAGTACGGATTTTCGGTGGTGGATGCAATGAGCGTCACCGAGCCGTCCTCAATGCATTCCAGCAGGCTCTGCTGCTGTTTTTTGTTCAGGTACTGGATCTCGTCCAGATACAGCAGGATGCCTCCCGCACCTGCCAGCGTGCCGATATCCTTGAGCACCGCCTTGATATCCCCGGTTCCGCAGGAAGTACCATTGAGCTTATGCAGCGTCATCCCGCTGTTTTCTGCAATGATGCGCGCCACAGTCGTTTTTCCGGTACCGGACGGGCCGTAGAAGATCATGTTCGGGATGCGTCCGCTCTCGATGGTACGGCGGAACACCCTGCCCGGTGCCAGCAGATGCTGCTGACCGCAGACATCTGCCAGTGTTTTGGGCCGCAGACGCTGTGCCAGTGGTTCGTTCATCGTGTTTCCCTCCTCCCGTACCGAGGTGCGATTCCCCCAGCATTTTTCTATAGTATATCGCATTTTGTCAGTAAGAGCAAGGTTTTATCTGAAAATCATTCTCAGATAATTTTTGCCCGCAGTTTACAAAAAACGCAAAACATGGTATTATCGTATCAGCTTTTGTTGATGGGAGTGGATGAAATGCCTGTTCGCAAAAAGGCACCAGAAGACCTTACTGCAAAAAAGGCGCTGGCGCTGGAAGTGATCGACCGGTTAAAAAAAGAATACCCAGATGCCGGCTGTACATTGGATTATGACCACGCCTGGCAGCTTCTGGTCAGCGTGCGTCTGGCAGCCCAGTGCACCGATGCCCGCGTGAACATTGTGGTGGAAGACCTGTTTGCCAGATATCCCAATGTTGCTGCGCTGGCTGCTGCGGAACCCGAAGACATTGAAGCCATCGTCAAGCCCTGCGGGTTGGGACACTCCAAAGCGCGAGATATCTCCGCCTGTATGCGGGTGCTGCGCGATAAATACGGTTGTCAGGTGCCCACCACCTTTGAAGAGCTGCTCGCCCTGCCCGGCGTAGGCCGCAAGAGCGCAAACCTTATCATGGGCGATGTGTTTGGCAAGCCTGCTATCGTAACAGACACCCACTGCATCCGGCTGTGCAACAAGATCGGCCTTGTGGACGGCATCAAGGAACCGCAGAAGGTGGAAATGGCCCTGTGGAAGATCGTTCCTCCGGAAGAAGGCAGCGACCTGTGCCACCGCTTTGTGATGCATGGTCGGGCAGTGTGCAATGCGCGCAAACCAGAATGCGAAAAATGTTGTTTGAAGGATATTTGCCGCTTTGCCCGGGAAACCGCCGGGCAGAGCGCAGAGCTTTAAAATTCAGGAGGTAGAATATTATGTTTGGTTTTATTTTCAGTCTGCTGATCGGCGCTCTGGCTGGTTACATCGCCGGCCGCATTATGGGCAGCGAAACTTCCACCGTGCGCAATATCGTGCTGGGCATTCTGGGCGGTTTTGTAGGCAGCATCGTGTTCGGCCTGATCGGTCTGAGCGCTACCGGCATCGTGGGTGAGATCCTCGTTTCCGTTGTGGGTGCCTGCATCTGCATCTGGATCGGCCGTAAGCTGTTCAACTGATTATTCTTGTGTGCAAGGCTGCTCTTCGAGTTTTTCTCGGAGGGCAGTTATATTTTTGCATCACAGACGATTTGCACCTGTTCTGCCGCAAAATCAAATCTTGACAGCGCACAGGAAGTATGATAGAATATTTCTCGTTGCAGAACATGCAAGAAAATTTCATCTGCTACTGTGGCTCAGCTGGTAGAGCAGCTCACTCGTAATGAGCAGGTCGCCTGTTCGAATCAGGTCAGTAGCTCCAGAGATCCTACGAATTTACGTTTAAAATCGTAATTCCGTAGGATTTTTTTATTTAGTCTCGCAAGTTTTCGCAAAACCGCAGCATCGCCCACAAAACAAGACAAAACGCCCCGCAACACCATTTCATAGGGCGTTATGCGCATTTTTATGCTTTCTTTTGGACAGGCTCCTTGAGTTCACAATGCAGGTTTGTCAATGATGTGTTTCTGTGATGTTTGGTGTAGCAATTTAACTGTACCACAGAACGACTCATTCGTCTTTTTCACTTTGTAACACATCTATTGTAATCCCATACAGTTTTTATGGATCAATCTATGAAATTTTATTGATAATCCTTCATGGGAGTGGTAAAATATTTTTATATCTCTGTCATTCTGTGCCCCTTCGCGGTAGAGGGAGAGCGCAAAACAGAAAAGACGCAAAAATTGCGGCATCCTTTCCGTGGGTGGGTTTTACAGCGCACACTCTTGCGGGCGGTGATGTATGATCAGTAAGCCAAAGCAGCCAGCCGCAAAACGATGGCTGCCCAAGAAGTGTGAGGAGAAGGATCGGATGAAAACAAAAACATTGCGCCGCCTATTTTCCATGCTTGCGGCACTGGTGATGGGGCTATCCCTGCTCACCGGATGCAGCGGAAAAGATGCGGAACGAACACAGAAGCTGGAAGACGCTCAGACCATTCAGGTGTATCTGTGGAGCACCAGCCTGTACGAAAACTATGCGCCCTATGTTCAGGCGCAGCTGCCGGACGTGAACATTGAATTCATCGTAGGCAACAACGATCTGGATTTTTACAAGTTTTTGCAGCAGAACGGCGGTCTGCCGGATATCATCACCTGCTGCCGCTTCTCGCTGCACGATGCGGCACCGTTGAAGGACAGCCTGATGAACCTTGCCATGACCAATGAGGCGGGCGCTGTGTACAACACCTACCTCAACAGCTTCAAAAACGAGGATGGCAGTGTGAACTGGCTGCCGGTGTGCGCGGATGCCCACGGCTTTGTGGTCAACCGCAGCCTTTTTGAGCAGTACGATATTCCCCTGCCCACCGATTACGCAAGCTTTGCAGCGGCCTGTCAGGCTTTTGAAAAGATCGGCATCCGCGGCTTTACCGCCGATTACGCCTACGACTACACCTGCATGGAAACGCTGCAGGGGCTTTCCGCTGCCGAGCTTACCACCACCGCGGGGCGCAAGTGGCGTACTGCCTACAGCGACCCCGCCAACACCGCACGGGTCGGTCTGGACGACACCGTGTGGCCGGGGGCATTTGAGCGGATGGAGCAGTTCATTCAGGATACCCACCTTACGGCAGACGATCTTGCGTTGAATTACGACGATGTGACCGGGATGTTCCGGAACGGAGAAGTTGCCATGTACTTTGGCAGCTCTGCCGGCGTGAAGATGTTTCAGGATGAGGGCATCGACACCACCTTTTTGCCCTTCTTCAGCCAGAACGACGAACAGTGGATCATGACCACCCCCTATTTCCAAGTTGCCCTGAACCGGGATCTGGAGCAGGACACTGCGCGCCGCGAAAAAGCCATGAAGGTGCTGAACGTCATGCTCTCCGAACAGGCGCAGAACCGCATCGTCTCGGAGGGGCAGGACGTACTGAGCTACAGCCAGAACGTCCCCCTGCGCCTGACCGAGTATCTGAAAGACGTGCGCAGCGTAGTGGAAGAAAACCACATGTATATCCGCATCGCCTCCAACGATTTCTTTGCCGTTTCCAAGGATGTGGTCTCCAAAATGATCGCAGGCGAGCTTACCGCTGCGCAGGCGTATCAGGCCTTCAATGCCAAGCTCCTTGCCGAAGAGGAGCCTGCCGACAACGAGACCGTGCTGACCTCCGGGAAGGCCTATTCCAACGTATTCCACGCAAACGGCGGCAGCGCTGCCTTCTCCGTGATGGCAAACACGCTGCGCGGCGTGTATGGCACCGATGTGCTGCTTGCCACCGCAAACAGCTTTACCGGCAGTGTGCTGCAGGCGGATTATAACCAGAAAATGGCGGCTTCCATGATCATGCCGAACGGTCTGATGTCCCGCCAGCGCACCATGACCGGTGCGGAGCTGAAAGAGACCGTCCGCGCCTTTGTGGAAGGCTGCGAGGGCGGGTTTGTGCCCTTCAACCACGGCTCTCTGCCGGTGGTCAGCGGCATTGCCGTGGAGGTAAAAGAGGCAAACGGCAGCTATACCCTGACCGACATCACCCGGAACGGTCAGCCGCTGGGGGATGGCGACACCGTTACCGTGACCTGCCTTGCAACGGAAAAGCAGATGGAAGCGCTGCTTGCGAGCGATAGCGGCACGTCTGCGGGCGAAGATGCGTGGGTAAAGAACACATGGCGCGATTATGTCTCCGGCGGCGCAGCGCTTGCAGAGCCGGAAAACTACATGACACTGAGGTGAGCGGAATGGCAGACGAAAAGCACGAATCCAAACGCAGCTGCTATTCCCGGCACAAGTGGCTGCCTGCCGCCGCTGCCATCCTTCTTTTGGTCTTTCTGGCAGCCGGTTTCAGCTTCCGGTACATCTCGTTTATGTCGCAGACCATCTATCAGGAAAGCACCTCGCATCTGGAAGAGGTACTGTATAAATCCAATAGTATGCTGAAAGAGATGGTGCGCAAAAACCTGACCTATCTGCATCTGTACAACGGCTTTCTGAAAAGCACCTCGAATGAGGATGAAATTCAGGCATATATCGAGGAAGCACAGCAGGCAACCGGATTTGTTGACTTCTACTTTCTTTCCTATGACGGCAACTACACGACCGTGACCGGGGAAACCGGCTACCTTGGCCTGCAGACCAATCTGGACGAAAAGCTCTCCGATGGCGAGGATATCGTCGTGAATACGGCGCTGCCCGGCAAAGCCCCGATGCTTGCGTTCATCTGCCCCGAAACGCAGGGCAGCTACCGGGGCTTTGCCTACGATGCTGTTGCCATCACCTATTATAATGATGCTGTGCTGCGATTGCTGGACAACTCTGCTTTTCAGGGCAATGCCAGCAACTATGTGATCTACCCGGATGGGCGGGTGGTCATCGACAATTCCGTAAACCGCAAGGAAATCATTTACAACTTCATTGCGATGCTGCGCGACCATTCCGACCTTTCCGAGGAACAGATTCTTGCCCTTTCGGATGATTTTGCGCAGGGCCGCAGCGGAAACCTGAGGGTCAAACTTGGCGACATCAGTTATTATCTGGTCTACGAGAATACCGCGGTCCAGAACTGGACGATGGTGGGGCTTGTGCCGGTCAGCATCGTCAATGCCAGTCTGGATAAGCTGTGGTTCCACACGGTGCAGATCGTGGCGAGCATCGCCTTTGGCCTTGCTGTGCTGATCATCCTGCTGATCCTGCGCAGAAGCCATACGACCCTGCGCCGGAAGGACACTGAGATCCTGTACCGGGATGAGCTGTTCCAAAAGCTTTCGCTGAACGTGGACGACGTTTTCCTGATGCTGGACGCAAAAACCTCCAAGGTGGATTATGTCAGCCCCAACGTCGAACGGCTGCTGGGCATCCCGTGGAAAGAAGTGCGGCAGGATGTCCATGTTCTGGCGAACCTGCACCCGAAAGACGACCCGGACCGTGACAAGAACTTTCTGGAGAGGCTTCACCGCGGGGAACAGCGCGAGTGGGATGCGGCGTATATGCATCAGGAGACAAAAGAGCTGCGCTGGTTCCACATCGTTGCCATGGGCAGCGATGTAGCAGGCAGGACAAAATATATCCTTGTCATGTCCGACCGCACCGCCGACAAACAGATAAACCAGGCGCTTTCGGATGCCGTTGCAGCTGCCGAAACGGCCAACCGCGCCAAGAGCACCTTCCTTTCCAATATGTCCCACGACATCCGCACCCCCATGAACGCCATCATCGGCTTTACCACGCTGGCACTCAGCAACATTGACGATAAAGACCGGGTGAAGGATTATCTTGCCAAGACCCTCGCTTCCAGCAATCATCTGCTTTCCCTCATCAACGATGTGCTGGATATGAGCCGTATCGAAAGCGGAAAGATCCATCTGGAAGAAGTGGAAGTCAACCTTTCGGATGTGCTGCACGACCTGAAAACCATCGTCAGCGGGCAGATCTACGCAAAGCAGCTGGAGCTTTATATGGATGCCATGGATGTGACCGATGAGGATGTCTACTGTGATAAGACCCGGCTGAATCAGGTACTGCTGAACCTGCTGTCCAACGCCATCAAGTTCACCCCGGCGGGCGGCACAGTCTCGGTGCGGGTGCGACAGCTTGCCGGAACGGTGCGCGGCTGCGGGCAGTACGAGTTCCGCGTCAAGGACAACGGCATCGGCATGAGCCAAGAGTTCGCCAAAAAGATCTTTGAGCCGTTTGAGCGGGAGCGCACCTCCACGGTAAGCCGGATCCAGGGCACCGGCCTTGGCATGGCTATTACCAAAAACATCGTGGATATGATGGGCGGCACCATCGAGGTGCAGACGGCGCAGGGCAAGGGCAGCGAGTTTATCATTCGCGTGCCGATGCGTGCGCAAGCAGAGCGCCGTCCGGTGGAAAAGATCACCGAACTGGAAGGCCTGAAGTCACTGGTGGTGGATGACGATTTCAACACCTGCGACAGCGTGACAAAGATGCTGGTCAAGGTGGGCATGCGTGCCGAGTGGACCCTTTCCGGCAAGGAAGCGGTGCTGCGTGCACGGCAGTCCATCGAGATGAGCGACGCTTACCATGCTTATATCATCGACTGGCGCTTGCCGGATATGAACGGCATCGAGGTCACCCGCCAGATCCGCAGCCTGAACGATGATACGCCCATCATTATCCTGACCGCCTACGACTGGTCCGACATTGAGGTGGAGGCAAAGGCTGCCGGTGTGACCGCCTTCTGCTCCAAGCCCATGTTCATATCCGACCTGCGCGAGACCCTGATGAACGCCATCGGACAGACACAGACGGATGCGGCGCAGGAGCTGCTGCCGGAAAAGAACACCAACTTCAAGGGCAGGCACATCCTGCTGGTAGAGGACAACGAGCTGAACCGTGAGATCGCGCAGGAGATCCTGTGCGAGTACGGCTTCCGGGTCGATACGGCGGAAAACGGTGCCGTGGCGGTGGAAAAGGTAAGCACTGCCGCACCGGGCAGCTATGATCTGGTGCTGATGGATGTGCAGATGCCGGTGATGGACGGCTATACCGCCACCCGGCAGATCCGCGCACTGGGCGACCCTGCACTGGCAAAGATCCCGATCCTTGCCATGACTGCCAACGCATTCGATGAAGACCGCCGCAATGCCTTGGAAAGCGGCATGACCGGCTTTTTGTCCAAACCCATCGTGATCGGCGACCTTGTGCAGGAGCTGCGCAAAATTTTGTAACAAGCCGCCTGTCAGGCATAAAAAAATAAAGCACCCACAGCAATTTGCTCACCGGAGATTCAAAACCTCTGTGGCGCTTGCTGTGGGTGCTTTTGCTTTTGGGCGCTGTTTATTTCAGTACATCTGCAAGGACCTGCAGCAGGTGCGGAATATCCAGCGGCTTTGCAATATGGCCGTTCATACCGGCCTGCAGTGCGTTCTGACGGTCTTCCTCAAAGGCATTTGCCGTCATTGCAAAGATGGGGATGCCAGCCTTTGCGGCATCCGGCAGCGCACGAATCTGCCGCGTTGCCTCGTAGCCGTCCATGTTGGGCATCTGGATGTCCATGAGGATCAGGTCATACTGTCCGTCTGCCGCCTGCTTCATCTTCCGGACGGCGATCTCGCCATCCTCGGCAGATTCCACCTCAAAGCCCGCTTCCTTCAGGATCTCCACTGCGATCTCACGGTTCAGCTCGTTGTCCTCCACCAGCAGGATCTTTTTCCCTTTGAAGGCCTCCGCGTTCAGCTGCACCGGCCTGCAGGCAGGCTCTGCACCGAACGGCTCTGCCAGCACTCTGCGCAGCTCCGAGAGGAACAGCGGCTTTTCGCAGAAGGCGGTAACACCGGCAGCGCGGGCTTCCTCTTCAATATCGGCCCAGTCGTAGGCGGTCAGGATGATGATGGGGCAGCTTTTTCCGATCACCTTGCGGATCTGCCGCACGATCTCGATGCCGTTCATATCGGGGATCAGCCAGTCGATGATGTAAACGCTGAATTCATCCCCCTGCTCCATGGCATACCGGGTGCGGATCACCGCTTCCCTGCCGGAGATCGTCCACTCCGGCCGCATCCCGATCTTGGACAGCATGGTGCTGACGCTCAGGCAGGTGTCGGTATCGTCGTCCGCCACCAGTGCCCGCAGCCCTTCCAGCTGCGGGAGCTGCCTGAGTTCCACCTTTTGTCCGCTGAGCGCAAAGCAGAGATTCACGATGAACTCGCTGCCCTTGCCCGGCTCGCTCTCAATGGCGATGGTGCCGCCCATCAGGTCCACAATGTTCTTGGTGATGGACATGCCGAGGCCGGTACCCTGAATGCCGCTGACGGTGGAGTTTTCCTCACGGGCGAACTCCTCAAAGATGTGCTTCTGGAATTCCTCGCTCATGCCGATGCCGTTGTCCTTGATGCGGAACTCATAGCAGGCCCGGCCCGCAGGCGCACCGTTTTTCTCAGCAATGCGAATGCTGATCATGCCGCCTGTGGGAGTGAACTTGATGGCATTGGACAAAATGTTCAGCAGGATCTGGTTCAGCCGCAGCGGGTCGGTGATGATATCCTCGTTTTCCACATCCATGGTATCAATAAAAAGCGACAGCCGCTTTGCCGAAACATTGGGCTGAATGATGGAGCGCACATCGTGGACGAGGTTCGGCAGATGCACCGCTTTTTCCTCGATCTTTACCTTTCCGCTCTCGATGCGGCTCATATCCAGCACATCATTGATGAGGGAAAGCAGATGCTGGCTGGAGGTGGAGATCTTTTTGAGGTAGTCCAGCACCTGTTCCCTATTGTCGATATGGGTCGCAGCCAGCGAGGTGAAGCCGATGATGGCGTTCATGGGGGTGCGGATATCGTGGCTCATATTGAACAGGAACTCCCGCTTGGCGCGGTTTGCCGCCCCCTCGTGCTGAAGCGCGATCTCCAGCTTGCGGTTCTGTTCCTCCAGCTGGGTCTGGTACTTCCTCTCCTGCTCTTTTTTCTGCAGCTCCATCTCCTGCACGGAGCGGCGGCGCAGCAGCTGAAGGATCATTACAAGCAGGATGTAGCCAACCAGAACCGTCAGGATCAGCAAAAGCGCCTCCCGGAAGATTATTTTTTCGTCCGTATATGCATAGAGATCGAAGGATCTGCCATGGCAGAACATCCCGAAATAGCAGCCGGAGCCGTTCCAGTCCCGGGTATGGGTCAGCTTCTCTGCGGCCCCGGCTTTGCGGATCCCCTGCGCCAGCGGACTGCCTGCAACATCCTGCCCAATCAGCTCCGGGCGGTTTGCGGCAACGACCTGATTGTTCTGCACGATGAACAGCGTGCCGCTGGTTTCTGCCGGGTAGCCATCCAGTATGCTCTGGATGGACAGCGCCGTTTCCTCCACAAATTCCGCCGGGGTGTACCGGTAGGCAAGCAGGAGCAGCGCTGTGCTTTCTGCCCGGTGTGCCGCAACATCCACAGCAGAGCCATCTTCCAGCAGGACGCGCTTCACATAGGTCTTTCGCGGGTAAGATAAAACGTTCAGAACAGCGTCATTTTTCAGCCGGTCGCCAAACCGGTCATAGCCGATGCCGTTGGTCGTGGACTCGCACCGGAGCGTGCCATCCGGTCCCAGAACCGAAACGCCGGTGAGCCAGAGCTTTTCTGCCTGCCTGTTCAGGCACTGTGGGTCGGAGAGATCGAGGGCAGTGTCCTCTGCCAGCTGATGGACTGCGACCGCCGTGCGGCGGAGTGCCTTTGCCGTGATGGTATCGTTGTGCTTTTCAAAGCTGGTGGACTGGGATTTGACAAACTCAAGGGTCTGGCAAAAGCGTTCCTCTGCTGTGCGCATTGCCCGCCAGCTGGAGAAAAAAGCAACACCGGCCATCAAGAGCACGCCGATGATCAGATAGGCTGTCCATATCCTTTTATCCGGGGTGGTTCTGTTTTTACGCGCCAACGGTGTCCACCTCCAGATACTGCGAAGCATTTTCAAGGTATCGGCCAACGATCCGCTCCAGCGTGCCATCCGCGCGCATCTGCGCAAGGGTATCGGTCAGCTGGCTGTCCAGCCCGCGGGTGTCGTTCTTGGCAAAGGCGACGCCCAGCCCGGTGACCAGCAGCGGTTCCTCCAAAATGCGGAACTCCACATCATTGTCCTTCATGTATTGCAGGATGGCCATCTCATGGGCGGCGATGGCATCCACATAGCCGCAGGCCAGCATTGCATACTGCACGCTGCGGTTTTCAATGCTGAGCACCTCCACCGTCTGCGGGATGCGCGGGTCGGAGCCGCTGAGAAAGATCTCCTCCGGCTTGCCGGTGCTCTGCACGGCGACGGTCTTGCCGGCAAGGTCGCTGAGGGATCGGATGCTGCTGTGGGCATCCACCGCAACCACCTGACGGCTCACCATGTAAGGCCCCGCCCAGCGGTATACCTCTTCGCGTCCATCCATGGAAAAACAGCCCCAGATGCAGTCGATGGCGCCGCTTTCCACAAGATTTGTTTTCTGCTCCCAGTTGATCGTTTCAAACCGGGCAGCATACCCCATGCGGCGGAACGCCTCGGTGGCGATCTCCACATCGATCCCGGTGGGAACACCGTCATTGTTCAGATAGATATAAGGTGGATAGGTGTCGCTTCCCACAACGATTTGTGCAAGACCGTTGTCTTCCACTTCCTTTCCTCCGCAGGAAGTCAGACTGCTTACGGCAGCAGCTGCCGCCAGCAGCGTGCATCCGTTCAGGAATGCACGGCGTGAGATTCTGTGTTTCATTCGGGCTTTTTATACTCCTGTTTTGATTGCATCCGCAGCTCAGTTGTGCTGCTGTAATTCTTCTTTCAGGGCAGCTTGGATATCCGTCAGGCATTGCAGCAGAAGCGGGTTGAATGCTCCGCACTCACCGTTCAGGATCATCTGCACGGCTTTTTCGTGGGAGAAGGCTTTTTTATAGCAGCGTTCGCTGGTCAGCGCATCGTATACATCGGCCAGCGAAACCAGTTGTGCGCTGATGGGAATTTCATCGTCCTTCAGCCCATCCGGGTAGCCGCGCCCATCCCAGCGTTCGTGGTGCCAGCGGGCGATCTCGTAGGCGGTTTGCAGCAACGGCTGCTCGGCAAATTCATCCAGATCATGCAGCATCCCGGCTCCAAGCATACTGTGGGTCTTAATGATTTCAAATTCCTCCGGGGCCAGTTTTCCGGGTTTATTAAGAATTTTTTCGTCAATGCCAATTTTTCCGATGTCATGCAAGGCGGAGGCCAGCGGGATCATATCCTGCTGTTCCGCAGAGATCGAGTACCTGTTGCTGACCCCCAATAGGCAGTGGAGCAGCATTTCTGTGATGATACGAATGTGCCGCACATGGGCACCGCTTTCGCCGTTGCGGAATTCTACGATATGGCTCAGTACACCCACCAGCATATCCGTATTATTCTCACGGGCGCGGATCTGGTCAGAGACCATCTGCACCAGCCGCCGCTGCTTGGCGTACAGCTTGATGGTGTTGGTCACGCGGCGGTATACGATGCGTGCATCGAAGGGGCGGTTGACATAATCACTTGCGCCCAGTTCGTAGGACTTCCGAATTGCAGCGTCGGAGTCCTCGCTGGAGATCATAATGACTGGGGTATCCTCGATGGTGTGGTTGACATTCATGGCTTTCAGCACTTCAAAGCCGTTCATGACCGGCATATTGATGTCCAGCAGCACCAGTGCAATGTTTCCGGCTTCTGCCTGCAATTTTTCCATGCATTCCTGCCCGTTTTCTGCTTCCAGAATATGGTAGCTATCTTCTAAGATCTCTGCCAGTATCATGCGGTTCATTGCAGAGTCGTCCACAAGCAGGATCTGGGATTTTTCCTGCAAAAGCGTTTCCCGTGTGGTCAGGCTATGCCCCGGAACCTCCACCATGACGGCATTTTTGCGGCACTTTGCCTGATACATCAGCCAATCTGCACGACGAACGATGTTTTTCATAGGGTCGGCGAGGGACTGTATCGTTCCGCCAATGCTCAGCGAGATGCGGAAATGCGAACAGCCGGGTACGGATGCCATCTGCACGGCAGTGCGGATCTGTTCCAGTTTGGTTTGCAGGAAGTCTCCCGGAATGCCGGGCAGGACCAATAGAAACTCATCCCCGCCGTAGCGGATGAGCAGGTCCGACTCCCGGATGCAGGACTGAATGGCGTTTGCTGCCGTTTTCAGTGCCATGTCCCCGGCGTAATGCCCATAGGTGTCGTTACAGATCTTGAAATTGTCCACATCCAGCAGTGCGACACCCGCCGGGCCGATGGTCTTGCGGACGACCTCTTCGTAATAGCGGCGGTTGTAAGCACCTGTCAGAGAATCCCGATAGAGTTCTTCTTTGAATGCCCGCTCCCGTGCAGCACGCTGCTTGGTGGTTTCGTCCATCCGTGTTTTCTGATTTTCGGTCAATTGTTTCAGCGTTTGCTCCGCTGCGGCAAGAGCGGCTTCCTGTTGATGAAGTTTTTCCAACAGCTGCTGCTCACGCGCTTTGTAATATTCCTCGATCTCGGAAAGTGTATTCACGTTCTAATCTTCTCCTGCATCATTTACATCGTTTGTGTGCTTCCTCTGCGGAAACGCGCTTGTCCATGCCGGCTTCCCTGCTCTTCTGCATATCCTCAAGGAAGGCATTGGCGGTCATGGCAAGGGTGGGAATGATCCTGCTCAGCGGGTCAACAATGTTCTTGGTGATGGCCATACCAAGGCCGGTGCCCTGCACCTTGTTGGTGCCGGAGCGCTCCTCGCGGGTAAAGGGGTCAAAAAGGGTCTTCTGGTAGGCCTCGCTCATGCCAATGCCGTCATCCTGCACCACAAAGCGGTATCGGGCGTAGTGCTCGTTTCGGGGCAGCTCGTCCACCTCAAACCGGATATGCCCGCCGGTGGGCGTATACTTGACTGCGTTGGAGAGGATATTCATCAGCACCTGATTTAGACGGTTGGGGTCTGCCAGCACGTTTTCGTGCTGCAGATGGGTGTTTACCGTAAAGGTCTGGCGGCGCTGGCCTGCCTGCTGGCGGATGATGCGGTCAAGCCGCTCCTTTGCCTCCGCAAAGGAAGAACCGTGCAAATAGGACATCCGGGAGTCGTCCACAGTCAGCGAGCTGGAAACATAGACCGTAAGGGTGCATACATCCGGTAGGTCGCCCGCCGTAAACATATTCTGTAGGCAGGTAGTGGTGTTATCGCCGCTGTACGGCACGATCTCAACATTCACTTCCGGGTAAACGCTGTGAACCTGCTCGATAAAGGCTCCTACCTCCATATACGGTGCCATAAAGGTAACGGCTTCGTGCGCATCGTCTTCTTTAGCCGTTTCGGTCTTACCGCCGCCGTGGCTGTCAGCACACCGGCGGCCTGTCCGCATGGGCTTTGCGCCGAGCTTCCATAAAATAACATTATTATTGTACCATTGCAACAAAAGTGTTTCAAGTTGTTTTTGAAGGCTTTTACATACGAAAGAACTTTTTATATATGATTCTGCCTTTTGCATGGCATAAAATGCAAAGCGACCTATTGAGGAAATAATCGTAGATGGTTAGCATGAATGGAAAAATGTGCAGGTTCATCATCAACACTAAACCACCCAGTGTGAAGAAGAACTTTTCACATCCGGCGGCTGCGTGGATCAGCTGCTGCCAAAGGCCCTTTTTCTGCATAAACAAGATCCAGCCCATGGAGACAATGTAGGCCACGCCGACACCGAGATGACTGAGCATTATCTCCATGTTCAGGAATCCATTCGGCAGAGTGCGATCCAGTTGTTCAGTGAGGCATTTTCGGCCTGAAAATTGGACGGAACGACACGAATTGGACCAGATAAAATCGTTGGCATTGTGGTCAAAATTGTGGTCAAAACCAAATGAAGTCGGCCCACAAACAAAAAAATCCAACGATTTCTAACGTGAAATCGTTGGATTTATGGTCCAGCAAGACTGGACAAATCCGAACTTGTCGGGGCAAGGCCCCTCCATCTTGCTTGCGCAAGACCGTTCTGTTGCTCAATAGCCCCACTGGGGCTTTCGTTGCTTCGCAAACGCAAACTTTTTTCTCCGCAATCAGCGGTCAAAGTGTCCTCAAAACGGACGGTTTGGGTGCCATCCTTGTAGTTGAACGTGATCAGCATCCGGTCATCGTACAGAAAAATGGCATTCACAAAAATTTCAATTAGCGCTTTCCGCTGTTTTTTCTGCGAAATATCGAACTTTCTGAATTTCAGCAGCCAGAACCGAATGAAATCTTCGTTGAAGCTGGGCTTCTTCAATTTTTCATCTGCAATTTTTTCAGTCAGCTCATCCTTCTGAATTTCCAGCGCTTCCAGACGTTCTTTCGTTGTCCGGGTGAATAAGCCATCCTCAATGGCTTTCATCAGGTTGTCCAGTTTCTTGTCTACTTCCCGGAGCTGCTTTTC